>JBBRYC010000017.1:0-82154 GCA_038238025.1 Chthoniobacterales bacterium | reverse complement strand
GGAGGCAATGCCGATGGCAACGCTGACAACCTCATCAAGTTCATCCAGGAGAAGGCGGGTAAAAAGCCGATGTTCCTCTACATGGCACCGCATGAACCGCACGACAATCAGTATGCCACGGATGTGTTTTACAAGATGTATCAGCCGGAAAAAATCCCGCTGCCGATCAATTTCCTGCCGTTGCATCCATTCGACAACGGCGAGATGAGCGTCCGAGACGAAATGACCCTGCCGTGGCCGCGCACCAAGGAAAACGTCACTGGCAAGCTTGCGCGTTATTATGCTTCGACCAGCTTCTGGGACGCGCAATGCGGGCGGGTCATCGACGCTTTGAAAGCCGCCGGACAGTTTGACAACACCATCTTCATCGTCGCCGGAGACAACGGCCTTTCGCTTGGCGAACACGGCCTGCTCGGCAAACAAAACCTCTATGAGTTCGGCGGCATGCACGTCCCGCTCATCTTCGCCGGGCCGGGCATTAAGAAAGGCGATACCCAATCATTCGCCTACTTGTTCGATGTCTATCCCACGATGTGCGAATTGGCTGGCATCCCCATCCCGCCCGGGCTCGATGCCAAGAGTCTTGCGCCCATCCTAACGGGTAAGCAGCCAAAGGTGCGCGACCTCCTCTACACCGGCTATCGGAATTGCCAGCGTTCCGTGCGCGATGATCGCTGGAAGCTCATCCGCTATCCTTACATCGACAAAACACAACTCTTCGACCTGCAAGCCGACCCGCATGAGATGAACGACCTTGCCGCCAAGCCCGAGTCCAAGCCCAAGGTCGCCGAGTTGATGGAAAAACTTCAGACCGAGATGGAGCACTACAACGACAAGTCTCGGCTGGTCGTGCCCAATACTAAGTCCCCCGAGTGGTCACCCGCAGACGCCAAGCCGAAAATCAAAAACAAGAAATGAAACACCAGCGACTCATCGCCTCCCTCCTCTTTGCCTTACTCGCACTCACGTTTCCGCTCCATGCCGAGCCCTCGAAACCCAACATCCTCGTCATTGTCGGCGACGACATGGGTTATGGCGACGTGGGCTTCCACGGTGTGAAGGATATTCCGACACCCAACCTCGACGCGCTGGCGGCTTCCGGTGTGCGGTTCACGAATGGCTACGTGAGCGGACCGTATTGTTCGCCCACACGCGCGGGCTTATTGACTGGACGCTATCAGACGCGCTTCGGGCACGAGTTCAATTCTGGCGGTGCTGGCGGCGGTCTGCCGCTCACAGAGACCACCTTGCCCGACAGGCTCAAGGCGGCGGGCTATCACACCGGCATGGTCGGTAAATGGCATCTCGGCGATAAGCCCGCAATGCAACCGCAGCAGCGCGGCTTCCAGGATTTTTTTGGCTTCCTCGGCGGCGCGCACAGTTACTTTTCCAAAGCTGGCATCTTGCGCGGCACCGAGCCAGTGAAGGAACTCGACTATACGACCGACGCCTTCGGGCGCGAGGCCGTGTCCTTCATCGAGAATAACAAAGATCATCCGTGGTTTCTCTATCTCGCCTTCAACGCCGTCCACACACCCATGCACGCCACCGATGACCGGCTGGCGAAGTTCCCAAACATCGCCGACAAACAGCGCCGCACCTACGACGCGATGATGCTCGCGATGGACGAATCTATTGGCAAAGTGCGGCAGAAAATCACCGAACTGGGGCTGGAACAAAACACGCTCGTCACTTTCATCAGCGACAACGGCGGCCCCACGATGGTGGGCGTGACCGTGAATGGCTCGCGCAACGAACCGTTACGTGGCAGCAAGCGCACCACGCTCGAAGGCGGCGTGCGCGTGCCGTTCGTCGTCTCCTGGCCCGGGCATATCAAGCCCGGCGTATTTGAAAAGCCTGTGATTCAACTGGACATCACCGCCACTGCACTCGCGGTCGCCGGCACGGAAGTGAAGACGGAGAAAAAACTCGAAGGCGTGAACCTGTTGCCGTTCCTGAACGGCGGTCTTTCCACTGCCCCGCACGACGCGCTCTACTGGCGTTTCGGCGAGCAGATGGCCATCCGCGCGGGCGATTGGAAACTCGTCCGCTACGACAGTGGAGCCGACTCCAATGCTGGCAGCCGCGGTGGTAACGCCAAAGTCACCGCTCCGAAGCTCTACAATCTGGCAGATGACATCCACGAAGACAAAGACCTGTCCGCAGCGATGCCCGAGAAGGTGAAGGAACTTCAGGCGAAATGGGATGAATGGAACAAGCTCAACATCGCACCCGGCGGAAAAGACAACGGCTCCGACAGCGACGGTGCCGAACCCGGCGCACCGGACAAGAAGGGAAAACGCAAAGGCAAATGATGCCAACCGAAAAGCTGGCACAATTTCCCAGCAGCAATTCTCCTAGCAGCCTGTTGAAAAGCCTCTCAAAGCAGAGTCATCCTGAGCGGAGCGGAGGCGGAAACGCGGGCGCAGCGCAGTCGAAGGATCCCGTGAGATACAGATGCGATGTGCGCTCAAAGCCTGATGAACACTTGCTTTGGAGACTGTTCGTAATTCCGCGGGATCCTTCGACTCCGCGCCGCGCCGCCTTCGCCCACCGCGGCGCTCCGCTCAGGATGACCTCGGATTTTGAAGTTTTTCAACAGGCTGCTAGGGCCGCGTAGCGTCCACAAAGCAGTTTCAGTAATCACAACGGCAGCTTTTCAAACCCAACCCACCTACATCCTATGAAATCCCACATCGTTCTCTTTCTTTGCCTCCTCGCAGCCCCGCTGTTCGCTAAGTCTCCCTATTCTACCTATCCACCCACATTCAAGGACGCCCGCGTCGAGACTTACCGAAAGGTCGACTCCACCGAACTAAAGCTTTGGATCTTCGGGGAGTCGGATGCCAAGACGAAGAAGCCCGCGATTGTGTTCTTCTTCGGCGGTGGTTGGCATGGGGGCTCACCGGCTCAGTTCGAGGAGCAGGCACGGTATTTCGCCAAGCGTGGCATGATCGCCATCACCGCCGACTATCGCGTGAAGTCCCGGCAAGGTGTGCAAGTGGTGGAATGCGTCAAAGACGCCAAGGCCGCCATCGCATGGGTCAGGGAAAACGCCGAGCGTCTTGGCATTGATCCGAACAAGATCGCCGCATCGGGAGGTTCCGCGGGCGGTCACCTCGCCGCTGCCACCGGCACGATCAGCGGGTTCGGCAGCGACGAACGTCCCAACGCCATGATCCTTTTCAATCCCGCTTGCACGCTCGCTCCCATCGAGGGCTGGCAACCCACAGGGTCCAAGGCTGATCTCAGCGTCGAACGATTTGGCGTGGAGCCGCAGGTGATCTCGCCGGCGCATCACATCGGCCCGCACACGCCGCCGACGCTGATCCTTCATGGCAAGGCGGACACCACGGTTCCCTACGCTTCCGTCGTCGCGTTCGAGAGTGTGATGAAGGCGGCAGGCAGGCCGTGCAAACTGGTCGGCTACGAAGGTGAGGGCCACGGCTTCTTCAATCGTGGCGAGGCTACCGCAAAGACCCTCGCCGAAGCCGACAGTTTCCTCATCGAACTCGGCTGGCTCAAAAAGTGAAGCCGCTCAAATACACTTCTAAATCTCCTGACGCATTTCTAATGTTTTTCGTGAAATCCCTGATTTTCTTTGAAAGAATTCCTACGCAGTCGTCGTTTAGATATCGTTAGAAAAACACAACTAATCGTCCATCTCTACCATCTCTACCATCATGAACACTAATTATCGTAAAAAGACACAACAACTTATCCTATCCAACCTGGCAGCGGCTGCAATCGCGCTTTCCTTTACTACCCATGCATTAGCCGCTGAACCGAAGCCTGATGCTGAACTGCAACGCTTGGAAGAGGCGCTCAATAAAGCCTGGCCGCAGAGCGATATGAATATCGCGTCCGGAAAGATTTCGGAATACTGGGATAAAAAGCTGGCGGAGGTGGAGAAAAAGGTCGCCCTGAAACTTGACGCCGAAGAGAAAGTTCAATTTGAAGCCTCGAAGAAGCGGTTTATCAGCTACCGTGAAAAGGAAGTGGAGTTTAGGACGTCCTTTTATGGCCGCAGCAAGATCAGGCCTCTCATCGAAAGTGGCGTGCATTCGAACCTCACCAAGAACAGGGTCAGAGAAATGGAAATCCTGATAGAGGATTGGCCTGCTCCCGAAACGTTGATCGAGGCGCTATGAATGATTGGCGGCGCGCGAGCGCCGCCAGCCGAACTCCACCCCACACCATCCAACCAATCACCATCATGATATCCCTCTATGTAAAGCCCACTCTGTTAGGAGCTCTGATCAGCCTCTGCACCGCAGCCCTTCTTGCGGCGCAGCCGGGAGAAAATACCAAATCGGAAGCGCAGCAGGCAGCCGTCACCCATCCCGCCGTAAAGGCCAGGAAAGGCAAAGAGCGCAAGGCGGAGGGGGTCAGCGCCGAGGTGCTCGATCTATATGAGGCCCGCGAGTTCAAGGGCGTGAAATACCGCCTGCTCAAGCCGATCGATCTGGCGGAGAATCCCGGCAAGAAGTATCCGATGATTCTCTCGCTGCACGGCGCGGCCGGAATCGGCGATGACAACGTGCGGAACCTGAGGGAACAGAACATCGTGCTGGCGGAGGAAGAGTTGCGTCGCAAGCACCCCTGTTTTGTGGTGGTGCCGCAGACGTTCGGGTTTTGGCGGACACCGGCCAGTGACGTCCATTATACGGATGAGAACATCGCGAAAATGTCCAAGGACTGGCAAGATACCATCTCGGGTCATAAAAAACGCTTGCAGGATCCCGAAGGTGCCAATCTTGACCGCGTGTTCCTGCTGCTCGATGCGTTGGCGAAGGAGTTTCCGATCGACACGGATCGCGTTTACGTTCTGGGCCACTCGGGGGGCGGATTCGGCACATGGGCGTCAGTGGCCGAGCAGCCGAACCGTTTCGCCGCCGCGATCTCCTCGGCTGGCTGGCTGGCACCGTGGTTCGACGCCAACGCGATAAAGGACGTGCCGATCTGGTCGTTTCAAGGCGCAAAGGACAAGACATCCCAGGTCGGCTTAGGCTACGCGACCTTCGAGCGGATGAAGGCGATCGGAGCCAAGGTGAAATTCACGGAGGTGGCGAACATAGGACACGGCGTGGGGGCGATAGCGTTCAGTTATGCCGGCGACACGACGGCAAACACTGGCGTCACAAAGTATGCGTCAGACCGATGTGACAAGACCGCGGACGTGTGGGACTGGCTATTTAGCAAGAAGCGTGAAACGAAGTAAAGGACGTTATGGCAAACGCATTGCTAAAACGGTCATCCGACCACGCAGCTTCTCAAAAACAACCTCCAATCAACAAAAGGAATCTACCATGAAAAATAACATAACAAAGATAACAACGATGAGTGACGTCGGTTTTCGGTTTGGTCTTAGCGGACGCATGCCCGAGCCGTCTGAAAAGCGATCTCTTGTCCGTGTGTCTCGCTGCCTGGCGCTGCCGTTCGTCGTGGCGGCTGTTCTTTGCTTCGGGATCGCGTCGTCGCACGCGCAGGTGGCGGATAATCCGCAGAATCTCGAAAGATTGCTGCGTCGCTACCCCGATGCCGACGCGAACAAGGACGGCAAGCTGACGGTCGAGGAGGCGAATGCATACGCCGCGAAGATGAAAATCGGCAAACCCTCCAAAGGTGCCTCCGCGCCCAGCAAAGATGACCCCGCGCCCACCAAAGCCGGAGCCGCGCATTGGGAGGCAACGATCAAACAATTCGAAGCCACCGATGCCGCCACGCCTCCGCCCAAGGGCGGCGTCCTTCTCCTCGGCGGATCGAATGCGCGGCGTTGGACGGATGTCAGCGATTATTTTCCGCAACATAAGGTGATCAACCGCGGTTTCGGCGGCGCGAAACTGACCGACGTGCTGTATTACACCGACCGCCTCGTGCGGCCCTACGCGCCCAAGGCCATCATCCTCAACGTCGGCGGCAACGACCTCAAAAAAGGCGAAACCCCCGAAGAAATCCGCGATGCGACCCGCGCCTTCATCACCAAGGTCCACGCTGCCCTGCCCGAGACACGCATCTTTTGCATCGGGATACCGCCAACGCGGAACGCCAGCACCATGCCCGAAGGATTCAAACTCATCCGCTCCTTGAGTGCCCTGATTCCTGAATTGGTGCGCACGGAAAAGAACGTGGAGTTTATCGACCTGTTCCCGGCCTTTCTGGATGCCAAGGGCCAGCACCGCGCGGAACTCTTCGTCGAGGACGGCACGCACTTCAACGCCGATGGCTATAAGACCCTCACCGGTCTGCTGCGCGGGAAGTTTTGAGGAAGGCCCTGTTTCAGCGATTTCCTAACTGTTTCCTACCAGTGAACCCCCGACAGCCCATGATACATCGCCTTGTCCTCGCCTTCAGCAGGGGCCTCGCGGTCTGCGCGTCGCTGCCCTCGCTCCTTGCCGCAGGAAAGAAATCGCCCGAAGCCCGCCGTCAACAACTCTGCAAGACCTACCCCGATGCCGACGCGAACAAGGACGCCAAGCTTTCCGAGGACGAGGCGCGCCAATACGCCACTAAGCTCCGCGGCGCTCGGAGGCGGCGCGTGAACGCTGGGGCTGCTCTTGTGGTCGCCGCAGTGCTCAGTGCGTGCACAGATGAGCCGAAGGCGGCGACGCGACGCGCCGCACCCGAGGGTGTCGTCATCGCCAGCGGCGAGGCGAAGATCGCAGTGCGAACGGTGGGCACCGGTGCGCCGGTGCTCATGATCCCATCGCTCGGCCGCAGCGTTGCCGATTTCGATGATCTGGCGCAGCGCCTGGCGCGCGAGGGGCGCATGGTGATTCTGGCTGAGCCGCGCAATATCGGTGCCTCGGTCGGGCCGGCACCGAAGACGCTTGCCGATCTTGCCGACGACGCGGGGGCGGCGATCGACGGTGTTTGCGACGGACCGGTGGATGTGATCGGTCACGCCTTCGGCCAGCGCGTCGCCCGCCAGCTTGCTGCCCGCCATCCAAAGAAGGTGCGCTCGCTGATCACACTCGCAGCCGGCGGACGCGTGGCGATGCCGGAGGGTGTGCGCAAGAGTTTGGAGCTCTCCGCGTCGCAAGGCACGGCAACGGACGCGGTGCGCCTAGCGGCGCTGCAGCACGTCTTCTTCGCGCGCGGCAAGGATGCGAGCATGTGGCTCTCTGGCTGGCATCCGGAAGCGGCGCGCCAGCAGGCCGCGGCCTCACAGGCGACTGATGTCTCCAACTGGTGGAGCGCAGGCGGCGTCGACATGCTGGTGGTGCAGGCGACGGAAGATCCGATCGCGCCGCCGGCCAACGGCGAGATGCTGCGCACTGAAGCGGGCGCGCGCGTGCGCGTCGTGAGCCTGCCGCACGCGAGCCACGCCATGTTGCCCGAACAACCGGACGCCGTCGCGGCTGTGGTCGCTGCGTTCCTTGCCGGAGAGCGTGACGAAGCAGCGCTGCAGCACGCGATCGATCTGAAAGTTCGACCATGAATTACCACGAATCCCCCGACCCGTCGGATGCGAAGCCGGCGGGACCGGGAACCGGGGCTATTGCGCCAAGACAAACACAAACAAGGAGTAATAACGGCCCCATTTTTGGCACCTCATGCCCACTAACCCTGAAACGCAACCTCCCAGCAATCGCACGTTTTCAAGGGGGAAGTCGTTCAAGAAGCCCGTGGTGGACGCATGGTTTCCCGGCACATGCGCGGAAGTTCATGCGGATGTCACGCGCGCGAACGGGATCATCACGAACCTTTTCGACGAAGTCCTGCGTCGCGGCAGAACTAGCGGAGCGGAGGCCGAGGCCGCGAGTGCTGCGATCCGCACCACGACAGATTGGTTCGGGCTCGCGAAGTGCGACTTGATCATCCGCTATCCTTACATCGACAAAACACAACTCTTCGACCTGCAAGCCGACCCGCACGAGATGAACGACCTCGCCACCAAGCCCGAGTCCGCGCCCAAGGTCGCCGAGTTGATGAAAAAACTTCAGACCGAGATGGAGCACTACAACGACAAGTCTCGGCTGGTCGTGCCCAACCCAAAGTCCCCCGAGTGGTCACCCGCAGATGCCAAACCCAAAATCAAGAAGAAGAAAGTAGAAGAAGCCCAATGAACGCTCGCATCAGTCATTCAAATACAGCGCTCCATCTTGCGCTCGCACTTTTGCTCGCGCAGTTCGTCGCCCTGCAAGCCGCCGATGCGCCGAAGCAAAAGCCCAGCATCATTTTCATCGTGGGCGACGACTGCGGCTACAACGAATTCTCCTACCTCGGCGGCAAGACGCCCACGCCGCGGATTGATTCGCTGGCCAAGGGCGGCGTGACGCTGACGAACGGTTACGTTACCTCAGCGGTGTGCAGTCCGTCGCGGGCTGGGTTATTGACCGGGCGCTATCAGCAGCGGTTCGGCTTTCTGGGCAACCTGCCGTTCAAGAAACTCGAGATCATGGGCGTGCCCCTCGACGAAAAGATGCTCCCGGTCGCGCTCAAGCCCGCGGGCTATCGCAGCATCGCCATCGGCAAATGGCACCTCGGCTGGGACCCGAAGTTTCGGCCCTTGGAACGCGGATTCGATGACTTCTACGGATTCCTCAACGGCGCTCGCAGCTATTTCCCGGACAAGAACCCGCCATTTCAGACCGCGCTCATGCTCGACCGCAAAATCGCCGGCCCGGAAAAGTTCACCTACCTCACCGATGAATTCGGGGACCGGGCGGTTGACTACATTAACCGCTACAAGGACCAGCCGTTCTTTCTCTATCTGGCGTTCAACGCGACCCATAGCCCGAAGGACGCATTGCCGGAAGATTTGGCAAAAGTCGGTCCTGGCAAAAAAGTGGCCACCCAGATCGCAGCCATGACCATCGCGCTCGACCGCAACGTGGGCAAAGTGCTCGACGTGCTCGACCGCCATCACCTCGCCGACAATACGCTGGTCGTTTTCCTCTCCGACAACGGCGGCCAGGAGCAACACGACAACCGACCCCTGCGCGGTTTCAAGCACGATGTCTATGAGGGCGGGGTGCGCGTGCCATTCCTCATGCGCTGGCCCAGGGGCCTGCCCGCCGCCGTCAAATACGACAAACCCGTGATCTCGCTTGATCTCTACGCGACCGTGCTGGCGATGGCGGGCATTCCCATGCCCACGGAGAAGACCCTCGACGGCGTAAACCTGATTCCCTTCCTCACCAGAAAGGATCCCGGTCGCCCGCACGGGGCGCTGTATTTCACGTTTGGCAGCGGCTGGGCGATCCGCGATGGCGACACGAAACTTGTATTTAACCGCGACCGCAAGGGCCCGCCTGAGTTATTCGATCTCGAGAGCGATGTGCCGGAGAAAAAGGATCTCGCCTCGACCAAGCTCGATACCACCGCCCGACTCAAGTCGCTATTCGACCAATGGAACAGGCAGAACAAGCCGTCAATTTGGGGGGACATCAAAGCCAGCGCCAAAGATGAATAACCTGATCGCAACCAAATCAGAGAAGACCAAACCAATGAAATTATTTCTCCACCTTGCCATCTCCAGCCTCGTTGCGGGATCGTCTTCCGCGGTTGCCGCCGCGGCTGCGTCCACGAAACCCAATATCGTCTATATCCTGGCGGATGACATGGGCTACTTCGATGTCGGATTCAATGGCACCAAGGACTTCCGTACGCCAAATCTTGATCAGCTCGCGAAGGGCGGGACGATCCTGACGGCGATGTATGGCCAGCCGGTTTGCTCCCCCTCGCGCGCCACTTTGTTGACGGGACGTTACCCGACGCATACTGGCGTTTACCGAACCGTCGGCGATCAGAAAAGTTTCAACTGGCCGCTGCCGCTGAACGAACAAACGCTGGCCGACAGCCTGCGCGCGTCCGGCTACACCACGGCCATTTGCGGTAAATGGCATCTTGGCGAAGACCCGAAAGAACTACCGCTGCAGCGTGGCTTTGATCACCAATATGGACATAGGACGGGCAGCATCAATTCCTTCACGCTTCACGGACAGCCGGGCAAGAAAAAGAAGGATTGGTATCGCGACGACAAACCATCCGCGGACGAGGGTTATGACTCGGATCTCATTGCCAAGGAAGCCTGCCGGCTAATCAATGAGCAGCCGGCGGACAAGCCGCTGTTTCTCTACTTTGCGTCCCATGCTGTGCATACTCCGTGGCTGTCACCGAAGGAAGACCTGGCCCCGTATGGCAATCTCAAGGGGCGGCTCAAGGATCTGGCTGGCATGACGGCGGCGCTGGATCGGGTCGTCGGGCAGGTCGTGGCGGGGCTGAAGGCGAAGGGTATCCTGGAAAATACCATCATCATTTTCTCCAGCGACAACGGCGGGCCGAGCTGGGATGGCGTGTCCCGCAATACACCCTTGCGCGGCGGCAAGGCGCAGATTTACGAAGGTGGGATGCGCCTTTGCAGTTTCGTAAACTGGCCCGGAAAAATCCCCGCCGGGGTCACGAACAACGAGCCTTTGAACTTAGTGGACTGGTATCCGACTCTGCTGAAACTCGTCGGTAGTTCGGTCGCTCAAAAGCTGCCAGTGGATGGTCTGGACATCTGGCCAGTGCTCACGGCAGGTGCCAAATCGCCGCACAAGGATATCTTGCTGATGGGTTCACAGGCGGGCCAAGCCGCCATCCGCATCGGTGATTGGAAACTTCTCGTCAATCCGTCCGATACGAAAAGGGAGAAGAAGAAGTCGAAGTCAGAAGCGGGAGTGATGGTGAAGGGCGACCTCATCGAGCTATACAACGTGGTCGGCGATATCAGCGAACAACACAATCAGGCCGCCGCCCAGCCGGAGCGGGTGCAAGCCATGCTGGCCCGCCTCCATGAATTGACCGCAAATCCCGCCAATCCTGAGCATTTCAAGGACACGGGAAAGAGTGGCAAGAAACTGACTGACGATGAGTAATCCAGATGGCACCAAGAACGATTCGCCATCTAAGCCCACCCAATTTGATGCCATGAAAAAGCTAATCTTTGCACTTGCCCTAGCCGCGGCCTCGGTTGCGATGGGAGCCGATACGTCAAAACCCAACATCATCTATATCATGTCCGACGAGCTGGCTTACTTCGAGCCAGGCTTCATGGGCGGCAAGGAATTACAGACGCCCAACATGGACCGGCTCGCCGCCAGTGGCATCATCATGAAGAATGTCCTCAGCGACGGGCCGAATTGCGCCCCGGCCCGCGGCGCGTTGCTCACGGGCAAACACAGCGGCCATGGTTCCGTCCGCGAAAACTCTGGCGACAACGCCATTCGCGCGGATGAAAAGACCATTGGCGATGTCCTCAAGCCGCTAGGCTACGCCGTGGGCGGATTCGGCAAATGGGGCATCGGCGGGCGCGACTCGACCGGCGTGCCGGAGAAGCACGGCTACGATATTTTTCTCGGCTACTACGATCAGGCCCATGCCCACAGCTATTATCCGCCCTACCTCATCCGCAATAGCGAGGAAGTGCCGCTCGCCGGCAACCAGGGCGGCACGCATGGCCAGACCTATTCGCAATATGTCATTCACGATGCCGCGATGAAGTTTCTCCGCGAACACGCCGGCAAGGGGCCGTTCTTCGCCCATCTGCCCTACACGCCGCCGCACGGTCCTTGCACCATCCCGGAAAGCGATCCGGCGTGGGCGATTTACAAGGACAAACCCTGGTCGAAGGAAGCGCGGCTCTACGCGGCCATGGTCACGATGACGGATCGCGAAATTGGTGAGATTCTCGATCTGCTCAAGGAACGGGGCATCGAGAAAAACACGATTGTCTTTTTGAGTGGCGACAACGGCGGCAAGGATCGTTTCGCCGACAAGGATCACCCGCGCGGCGTGTTCAGCGGCAACAGGTCGCCGGATGGGAGCATCGAATTTCGCGGCGACAAGGGCCAACCCTACGAGGGCGCGTTCCGCGTGTCGTTCGCGGTGAGCTGGCCGGGGAAGGTCGCGCCCGGCCGCACGAGCGATTTCCTGGGCTATTTTCCCGACGTGCTGCCGACCATCGCCGAGGCGGCCGGTGCAAAAGTGCCGCCGGGCGTGGACGGCATTTCTTTTCTGCCTGAATTGATTGGCGAGCAGGCAGCGGGGCGGCCGCAGGCGCAGCACGATTACCTCTATTGGGAAAAGGGCAAGTGGGTGACGATCCGCCAGGGCGACTGGTGCGCGGTGAATACGGGGAGGAAAAACTGGGAACTCTACAACATGGCCCGTGATCCGTCTCAATCAAAGGACGTGGTGGCGGCCAACCCGGAGATTCTTTCAAAATTGCAAACGCTGGCGAAGTCGGCGCATGAGCCACAGCGCCCCGGCACGTATTCCACCCGCGAACGGGCCGATCGCGACCGCAAAGCGCGCTAACCCTGAAAACAAGCCAGCACACACGCGGCAACTCCTCCTCATGAAAAAACTCCTCACCCTCTTCATTACCCTCATCGTCGCCGGTTCAGCCTGTGCGGCGGACGCCACGCGGCCCAACGTCATCCTCATCCTCTCAGATGACCAGGGCTTCACCGACTATGGATTCATGGGACACAAGGTTGTGCGGACGCCGAACATTGATCGGATGGCGTCGCAGAGTCTTCTTTATACCCGTGGCTATGTCATGCCGGTGTGCTCGCCGTCGCTGGCCTGTCTGCTCACCGGCAAGTTGCCTCATGCGCATGGCATCACCGGCAATGATTTGAGCAAATCCGCCGCGGCTGCCGCGAAGGACGCCGGGGAAGCGGGGCGTTCGCCGCTTTCTCACAAGCTGCTGAGCAATTCGATGATTCTGCCGAAGGCTCTCACTGAGGCGGGATACTTCACCTATCAAACCGGCAAGCTCTGGAATGTCACCGCGGAGGAAGTGGGATTCACCTCCGGCATGACAAATAAGGAGGGCCGTCACGGTGGGGACGGACTGGACATCGGCAGGAAGACGATGAAACCGATCTTCGACTTTATGGATAAGGCGCAGTCCGAGAAGAAGCCGTTCTTTGTTTGGTATGCGCCGATGATGCCGCATCAACCGCACAATCCGCCGCAGGAGTATATGGCACACTATGAGGGCAAGGGACTGAGTAAGAAAGCGGAGCAGTATTACGCGATGTGCGAGTGGTTCGACAAGACGTGCGGCGAACTCGACGACTACCTGAACCAGAAGCATCTCGCCGATAACACGGTGATCATCTACATGGCCGACAACGGCTGGGACGCAGAGCAAGGCAACCGCGCCAAGCTCTCACCTTATGAGATGGGCATTCGCACGCCGATGTTTGTCCGCTGGCCCGGCAAAGTGAAGCCACTGCGTGATGACGAGACGCTGGCGTCCATCATAGACTTTGTTCCTACCGTGCTGACGTTGTGCGGCCTGAAAGTGCCCGCCGAATTGACGGGACTCGATCTGCTCAATCACACCGCGATGACCGCGCGGAAATCCATCTGTGTCGAAGCCTACACTCACGACATTGCTGACCTTGGTCATCCATCGAAGAGCCTCGTGACCCAAGTCATCATCAACGGTTGGTCCAAGCTCCTCATCCCCGGCACAGTCAGCCCGGACAAGGCATTCACGTCTGCTCCGAAGACCCTCGAACTGTTCGATCTCAAGTCCGACCCGCTGGAGAAGAAGGATCTCGCGGCAGAGCGACCTGACGAAGTGAGCCGTCTGAAAGCACTGCAAACGGCCGAGTGGAATGGCGCGAAGTAATTCAACATCCCACCTATTGTCTCAATGAAATTCACCCTGGCTCTCCTCATATCGTCGTTCGCGATTTACCATTCGGCATTTGCCGCGGAGCAGCGGCCGAACATCCTCTTCATCTACGCTGAGGACATGAGCTACATCACCGGCGAACGCGGTGCCCGCGAACCGAACGCGCGAATCGCCGGGCTGAACACGCCAAATCTCGACAGGCTGGCAAAGGAGAGCGTGAACTTCACGCGCGCCTTTTGCGGACAGAGCGTGTGCTCCCCGAGCAAGTCGGCGATTTACAGCGGGCTGCTGCCGCACGCGAATGGCATCTGGCGCAATGTGCATAACAACAGCGTGAAGTTCGGCAACCCGGAGAAATGGATTCCCTTGCCGAATCCGCTCACCAAGGAGAATGACCCCACCAACCTCGCCGCTGGCGGGATGCACGAGGACATTCCGAACATGATTCAAATGCTGAAGGCGAACGGCGTCTATTGCGCGCTGTCCGGCAAGCTTCATCAGCAGCCGGCGCGGAATTTCCCGTATGATGTTTTCGTTGACGATGCCGACCTTGCGAGCGTCATCAAAGGTGCGGGCGACCAGCCGTGGCTCTTCTGGTGCAATCCCGGCGACACGCACGCGCCTTGGTGGAAGCACGTCCAGGGCAAACTCACGAATCCCAAGGACCGCAATTCTGCGCCGAAGGATGTGGACCCCGCCGCCATTCAGATGCTGCCGTGGCTGCCGGATGCGCCCGCCTCGCGCGTGGACCTCGCGCAGTATTACTCGTGCATCCGCAACATTGATGAGTTTGTCGGCAAGATGCTGAAGACGCTCGACGACTCCGGCCAGGCATCGCGCACCATCGTGGTTTTTACGGCCGACCACGGCATTGGCTGTCAACGCGGAAAGACGAGCGTCTATCCGGCGGGCACGCAGGTGCCGTGTTATATCAAAGGGCCGGGCATCAAGACTGGGCGCACGTTAACTGCCCCGGTCTCGCAAATGGATTTCAATCCCACATTTCTGGAAGCCTTCGGCGTCTCGCCCCAACCCGTCTGTCACGGCAAATCGCTCTGGCCCATTCTTTCCGGAAAAGAGGACGCGCTGCCCGACCGAACGACGATCATGACGGAGACCAATAACAGCTTCATGTCTGCGCCCGGCAACAAGGGAAACACCACCGCGGCGCGCGCGGTCTGCGACGGTCGCTATTATTATATCGGCAACCTCATCCAGGACACCTTCAAAGGCCCGGAGGACAAGGCACTCTTCATCGGCAGCGGAAATGGCGAATACGGCAACCCCGGCCCGCAATATGCCATTGACCTCCACGACGATGCCATCCGGCAGAAGGACAAGCAACCTCTGCCGTATGAACTCCTGCGCCAGCTCTGCATGGGTGATGCGCCGAAGGAGGAACTATACGATCTCGATGCCGACCCATGGGGCGTGAAAAATCTCATCAACGATTCCGCGCACGCCGAAGCGCTCGCCCGGCTGCGCAAGGAGTTTGCCGAATGGCGGTCCTTCACGAAGGACGCCGACATTCATCCCAGCCAGATCCCGCGTAGAACCACCAAATGAAAACATTTCTCTGCATATTTTTGTCCATCATTGTCGCTTCCGCACGTGCTGCGGACGCCAAGCGGCCCAACATCGTTTTCATTCTCGCCGACGATGCGGGCATCGGCGACTTCTCCGCTTACGGCTGCAAATACGGAACCACGCCCAACATTGACCGCCTGGCCGCCGAAGGCATGAAGTTCACCCAAGCCTACAGCGGCAGCGCCGTCTGCGCGCCGACGCGCTGCGTGTTAATGACCGGGCAGCATACAGGGCACTGCCTGCGCCGCGCCAACATGAGCAAAGACGGGCTTCTGTCTTTGCCCGTCGAACAACCGACCGTCGCGCGCCTGCTGCACGATGCCGGGTATGCCACCGGTGGTTTCGGCAAATGGGGGCTGGGAAATCCAGGCACCACCGGCGTGCCGGAAAAGCAAGGCTTCGATGTGTTCTTTGGCTACTACGATCAGGTTCACGCACACAATTATTATACCGACCATCTGGTGCGCAACAGCGTGAATGTTCCCATGAGTGGTGCCAAGAACACCTGGGAGGGCTATTCCCACACGCACATCGCCGATGAAACGCTGAAGTTCATTGAACAGAACAAGGACCGTCCGTTCTTTTGCTATGCCCCATGGACACCGCCCCACGCCACTCATGTCATCCCATCGAATGCGCCATATGAGAAGGCGTCTTGGTCCGAAGTGGACAAAAACTATGCGGCAATGGTGGCCTTGATTGACAAAGATGTGGGTCGCGTTGTCCAGAAATTGAAAGACCTCGGTTTGGAAAAGAACACGCTGGTGATCTTCAGCTCGGACAACGGTGCCAACGAGCAATTCATCAAACAACTCGGCAGCACCGGCGGCTTGCGCGGCTACAAGCGTCTGCTTTACGAAGGTGGCACCCGCGCGCCTTTCATCGCGAGCTGGCCCGGTAAGATCCAACCAGGCACCACCAGCGCCCTGCTGACTTCGCATGTGGATTTCCTGGCCACTGCCGCCGATCTGATTGGCAAGCCGGCACCGAAAGACACGGATGGCATTTCCATCCTGCCGACCCTGACCGGGCAGGCGCAAGCCAACCGGCATGAGGCCCTCTATTTTGAAATCTACGAGCCGCATTTCCAGCAAGCCGCCCGCTCCGGCGACTGGAAGGGCTACCGCGTGGGCACCGAGGCCAAGTTGGAACTCTATGACTTGAAAAATGATCCCTCAGAGAAAAGGGATGTCGCAATTGAGCATCCTGACCAGGTCAAGAAACTGGAAGACATCATGGCGGCGCAGCACACGCCTTCACCGCACTACGACGCGCCAAAGGGAAAAGGCGACAAAGTGCCAGGCAAGGGGAAGAAGAATCAAAAAAAGAACCAACCGCTGCAAAGCCTGTTGGATGACGCCCAATGAAACATCCTATGGAGATCTGTTTCCTCGCCATCTGCCTGTTACTCGCCCCTCTGGCTCGTGCCGCCGAAGTTGCTTCAGCGTCCTCTCGCAAGCCCAACATCGTCCTTATCTTAGCCGATGACCTTGGCTGGAAGGACGTGGGTTATCAGGGCACGGATTACTATGAGACGCCGAACATTGACCGGCTGTCGAAGCAAGGCATGGTCTTCTCCGCAGCCTACGCTCCGGTGGGGAACTGCCAGGGCAGCCGCGCCTGTCTGATGTCCGGGCAATACACGCCGCGCCACATGTTGTTTGCCAACGGCTCCTCGCATCGCGGCCCCGAGGAAGAGATGAGGCTCGTGCCGGTGCCTACGTTGAGCGGCCTCGCGAGTGAGAACGTTACGATGGCCGAAGGGCTGAAAGCCGCCGGCTATGCCACCGGCATCTTCGGCAAATGGCATCTCGATAACCGCAAGCCCGGTGTGCCCCCCGGACAGCAAGGCTTCGACACTGTATTCGAATCCCAGGGCGGGTGGAAGAAGAACGAGCCGGGTAATCCGAAGGGCATCTATTCCCTTACTAAGGCTGCCGGTCAGTTCATGGAAAAGAACAAGGAGCGTCCCTTCTTCGTGTATCTGCCGCACTATGCGATCCACGTCGGCCACCAGTCATTGCCCGCCACGATGGCTAAGTTCAAGGCCAAGCCACGCGGCCGGCAGCACGACGATCCGTCCTATGCGGCCTGCCTCGCCGACCTTGATGACGGCGTTGGCATCCTCATGAAGAAGATCGCCGATCTCGGCCTGGCCGAGAACACGCTGGTCATTTTCACCAGCGACAACGGCGGCATCAGTTCGTCCTCGCAGGAACCGTTGCGCGGGAACAAGGGCAGCTATTACGAAGGCGGTATCCGCGAACCGTTCTTCGCGATTTGGCCGGGGAAAATCAAACCGGGCACGACGTGTGATGTGCCGGTGATCAGTCAGGATTTGTATCCCACGTTTCTCGCCGCCGCCGGGGCCGCCGTGCCCAAAGGCAAAGTGCTCGACGGCGAGAGCATTCTGCCCTTGTTGGAAGAGAAGGGCACGTTGCAGCGCAAAGCCATCTTCTGGCATTTTCCAGGCTATCTCGATAATGCGACGACCCGCGGGCGCGAGATTGATACCAAGGCTGGTTTCCGTTCGCGGCCAGTGAGCGTCATCCACGAGGGCGATTGGAAACTGCATCTCTACTACGAGGAATGGGTTCTCGATGGCGGGCGCGAAAAGCTGGCCACTAATCACGCGGTCGAACTCTACAACCTGAAAGACGACATCGGCGAACGCCACGACCTCGCGAACACCAACACTGCCAAACGTGATGAACTGCTGAACGACCTGCTGGCTTGGCAGAAGGAGGCAAAGGCACCCATTCCCACCGATCGCAATCCGAAATACGCTCCCGGCACCGCGCCCAAAGGAAAGAAAAAAGGAAAGTCGTCGGACGACTAGTGACCGCCCAACTCGTATAATTGTGAAATACACACTGGCACTCCTCACCACACTTCTGCTCGCACCGCTGGCCAGTCTTGAAGCCGCCGAGACTGTCGCCGTGCCGCGCTGGCAGCCGCACGACTTCAGTTTCACCACCACGGCCAAAACGGAAAATCCTTTCACGGTCGCCGTTGCGGCCACCGTGACTGGCCCGGATGGCAAGGCGTTCACGCTGCCCGGTTTTTTTGATGGCGACGGCACTTGGAAAATTCGCCTCGCACCTACCGCCGAGGGCCAATGGTCGCTCGCAACCAAGTCCGATCTGCCGGAGTTGAACGGCCAGACCGCCACGTTCACTTGCGTGCCGAATGGCAACCCAAAAATCCACGGCGGACTGCGCGTGGACCCGGCGCATCCGCATCACTTTGTCTTCGATGACGGCGCGCGTTTCTTCATGCAGGCCTACGAATACGACTGGCTGTGGGCACTGGACATGGACCAGCCCGGCGTGCCTATGGTGAACCAGACGCTCGATCTGATCGCTCGTTATGGTTTTAATTACGTTATTCTGAACAGCTACGCCCACGACACCAACTGGCGCAAAGGCAAAACTGGTCCGGATGATTACGGCCCGCCGACGTTGTTTCCGTGGGCGGGCAGCAACACCGCGCCGGATCATTCGCGGATGAACCTAGCCTATTGGCAGCATTACGACCGTGTGATGAGCGCGCTCCAGGAGCGGGGTTTGCAAGCGCATATGTTCATCAAGGTCTATAACAAGGCGGTGAACTGGCCCGCGACCGGCAGCGCGGAGGAGAAGCTATTTTTCCGCTGGCTCGTGGCGCGCTACGCGGCGTATCCGAATCTCATCTGGGATTTTTCCAAAGAGGCGCATAACGAAAAAAATCTGGCTTACAAACAGGGCTGGCTGAAATGGCTGCGCGAGAATGATCCTTACCATCACCTGATGACCGTGCATGACGACGACGTGGCGAACGACAGAGGCGCGTATGATGCGCTGACGGATTTCCGCACCGACCAGCATCACGGAAACGACGGAAACGAGAAGGGCAGAAATGGCAACCACACTGGGAGCAACCACGGCACGATTCTCGCCCAGCGCGAACGCCGCGCCTGGCCGGTGGCGAATGTCGAATCCGATTACGAATGCGGCCTGGGCGGCGAGAAGGACAAGACCTATGGCAAGGCGATGACGCCCGAGGCCACGGCCGCCACGCTCTGGGACATCGCGATGGCCGGCGGCTACACTGCTTACTATTACACTTACACGGCGTGGGATGTGGTGCGCCCGCTCGACGTGCCCAAGGGCTACAACTACATGAAGCACTTTGGCGATTTCTGGCGCGCGACGGAGTATTGGAAACTCGATCCGTCCGACAAGCTGGCCAGCAGCGGATATTGTCTGGCTCAGCCAGGCCGCGAATATGTCGTATTCCAAAAGTCAGCGCGGCCGTTCACGCTGAACATCGCCAACGCCAAGTCGAAGTTGATCGGCGAATGGTCTAATCCGTTCACGGGCCAGCGCAGCGACGCCGGCAATTTCGAGAACGGCCCCGCCGAACTGACCCCGCCGGCCAATTGGGGTGCGGCCCCGCTGGTCCTGCATCTCAAGGTAAAACAGACATTGTGATGAAACCATTCCAATTGCTGGGGGCACTGCTCCTGATGCAACAAATCGCCTTGGCGGAGCCGGTGCCCCAGACGCAGTTTTTTAATCGCGACGAACTCAAGCGTTCCAGTGCGGCGAACGAACTGGCAGAAATCCGTAACCCCGTCGATTTCCGCCAAACCCAACCCGGACTACGCTCCAGGAACAGCCCTCAAACGCAGAGGCTGCAAAGCAAAGGCGGGACACGAGTGATCGACCTGCACCAAACAACTGACAATTCGATTCTGTGAAAGCCATCCACATTCTTTTCTCCGCGCTGTTTGCGCTCCACGAATTCGCCGCTGCTGAGTCGCGTCCGAATGTCCTCATGATCGCCGTGGACGATCTGAACGACTACGTCTCGATCCTTCAGAATCATCCCGGCATCAAGACGCCGAATTTCGACCGACTGGCGAAACGGTCGGTCAACTTCACGCGCGCGTATTGCGCCGCGCCATTGTGCAATCCTTCGCGCACGGCGGTCTGCACAGGCATGGCGCCGCACCAGACGGGTGTTTATCAATTGAGCGACCTGATCATGAAGTCGGCACCCGCGTTGGCGGCAGTCTCGATGGAAGAACAATTCAAGCGCCACGGTTACGACACTTATCTGACCGGGAAATACTATCACGCTGGCCCGGCCAACTGGTGGCCGGAGGATCGGATGGCGGCCATGTGGACGGAGAGAAGAATGCCGTTCAGCGATCACGGACCGATATTGCAGAGGGGAAACAAGGTGATGGGTCCAGGCATTTTTGCCATCGGGCCTGCACCGGATGGCATGGCGTCCATGCCGGATGTGGCTATCCTCAAGAACACCCAGGGCTGGCTCGCCCAAAAGCATGACAAGCCGTTTTTCATGGTGCATGGCATTAGTAAACCCCATTTGTCATTCGTGGTGCCCCAGCAGTTCTTCGACCTGCATCCGCTCGACTCCATCGTTCTCCCGAAAACGCCGGATAACGATTACTCCGACATCCCGGCCACGGTGAAGACCACGTTCCTGAGTAAGTCGGATTTGGAACATTTCGCCAACGTCCGCAAAGCGAAAAACGGATGCAAGGAAGTCATGCAGGCTTATCTGGCGAGCATCAGCTTCTGCGATTGGGTGGTGGGCCAGCTACTGGACGCGCTGGATGCCAGCCCGTTCGCGAAGAACACCATCGTCGTGTTGTGGTCCGACCACGGCTACCACATCGGCGAAAAGGAAAAGATGCACAAACGGGCGTTGTGGACCCAGTCATCGCGCGTGCCGTTTCTCATCAGCGTGCCGGGCATGGCGACGGCGGGGCGTTCGTGCGCCGCGCCTGTTAGCCTGATGGACATCTATCCGACGCTGAACGAACTCTGCGCACTCTATCAAAAAGTGCCGCAAAAGCTGGCTGGCCGCAGCCTCGCGCCGTTGCTGAAAGATCCCGATCATGAGTGGCCGCACATCGTCGTGACCTCGCACGCCATCGGCAGTGCCGCCGCCACCGATGCGCGTTACCACTTCAACCGCTACGCCGACGGAGCCGAAGAGCTCTACGATCATCAAAACGACCCGCGCGAATATGTGAACTTATCAAGCAATCCCGCGATGAAGCCGGTGAAGGAAAGACTAGCTGCATCACTGCCGCAGCATTGGGTTCCAGCGCCAGGCGGCAAGAATCGCAAGGCTAGCGGCTCGCACTAATTGGCACCTTCAACCAATGAACATCATCACCATGAAAAACATCGTCACACTCGCCGCTCTCGTTTCATCAGTCACCATCACCTTCTCGGCGGCTTCCGCCGAAGTGTCCAAGCCCAACATCATCGTCATCATGACCGATGACATGGGCTATTCCGACATTGGTTGTTATGGCGGTGAGATCCAAACGCCGAACCTCGACAAGCTCGCGGCGGGGGGTGTGAAGTTCTCACAGTTTTATAACTGCGGGAAGTGCGAGCCGAGCCGGGCGGCGCTGGTCACAGGGCATCAGTGGTGGACGCACGATGCGAATGTCGCCATCCGCAAGGACAGCCCGAACTTTGGCGAGGTTATGCATACGGCGGGCTATCGCACGATGATGATCGGGAAATGGCATTGCGATGGGGTGCCGTTTAAGCGCGGGTTTGACCGGCACTTCGGCTTTATGGGCGGCGGGACGGATTCGTTTCTTGGCGACGATTCGTTCACGCTCGATGGCAAGTCGTGGCCAGTGCCAAAGAAGGACTTTTACGCCACCACAGCGCTCACCGACTACGCCACGCGTTTCATCCGCGAGGAAAAGCAGGCGCATCCCGAGCAGCCGTTCTTCATGTATCTTGCCTACAATGCGCCGCACGCGCCGATCGAAGCGCCGGCAGCGGACGTCGCCAAGTATCGCGGGAAGTATCTCAAGGGGTGGGACGTGATCCGCAAGGAGCGCTTCGAGAAACAAAAGGCGCTCGGCCTGGCCGGGGCGGGATGGAATTTTCCCGAGCGCCCTGCGAACGTTCCCGCGTGGGATTCACTCGATGCCAAGGCGAAGGACTTCGAGGATCTGCGCATGGCGACTTATGCGGCGATGGTGGACAATGTGGACCTGGGCGTGGGGCGTGTGCTGCAGACGCTTGATGACTTGAAGATTCGCGACAACACGCTGGTCATTTTCCTCGACGATAATGGGGCAAGTCCGAACGATCGCATCCGCAGGGGCCAGTTCGGCACGGGGGGCACCACATGGAATGTCGGCGTGGCGTGGGCGAATGTTTCCAATACGCCGTTCAAGTTTTACAAGCGCACGCAGCACGGCGGCGGCGTGACCACGCCGTTCATCGCGAGTTGGCCGGCGGCGATTGCGCCGCGCAAGGAGTATGTGGACCAGCCCTGCCAAATCGCGGACATTTTGCCGACGCTCATTGATGTGAGCGGCGGCAGCTATCCGGCGGACTTTGGCGGCAAGAAGCATCCGCCACTGCCGGGGCGCTCGTTTGCCTCCATCTTAAAGAGCGGTGAGAAGCAGCCCGAGCGCACGCTGCATTTCTCGCTCTTCAACAACATGGCGTTGATTGACCGCGGTTGGAAAATTGTGACAGGCTACGGCCAGCCGTGGCAGCTCTATGACTTGACTAATGATCGCACGGAGACGCGCGATCTCGCGGAGTCGAAGCCAGAAAAGCTCAGCGAGCTGCTCGGATTGCAAAGGGCGTTCTTTCAGCGCGAGGACGTGCGCCTGCGCACTTCCGGAGGCGAACGCGAACCGGAGTATGCGGCGATTTACAAGGCGGATGGCAAGATCGGCCCCGGTGCGCATGAAGACGTGGACAACGAAGGCTTCTCGCTCGCACTCGCCAAAGCCCATGCCGAAGGCCGCCAGCTCAGCGCGGCAGAACTGGAGCAACTCAAGCAGCAGGCCGCGGCGAAACCCGCGCAAGGGAAAGGCAAGAAGGGCAAGCTGAAAAAATAACCATGAAACACTTACTCAAACTTGCCGCCATCGTTTCGTTCTTGGTTATTGCTCACTCGACCATCTCCGCCGAGCCGCGTCCGAATATCCTGTTCCTATTCACCGATGATCAACGCTTCGACACGCTGGGCTGCGCCGGGCATCCGATTGTCAAGACGCCGACCATTGACCGGCTCGCCGCGAAGGGCGTGCGGTTTGAGAACGCCTTTGTGACCACCCCGGTATGCTGGGTGAGCCGCGCGGTCGTGCTGACCGGGCAATGGGCTCGGTCCCATGCAATCCGGGATAGTGTGCCGACGGTGAAGCCGGACTCTCTGCAAAACATGTTTCCGGTGTTGCTCCGCCACGCCGGTTATCGCACGGCGCATTTTGGCAAGTGGCACATGAAAGCGCCGCCGGGTTTTGACCCGGAGCGACAATACGACGAGTTCGAGGAAATCACACGGAATCCGTATTTCAAGACGATGCCGGACGGTAGTAAACGCCATGAAACGGACATCATCGGAGACCGGGCAGTTGCCTTCATCGAGTCGCAGCCCAAGGACATGCTTTTCTGCATGAACCTATGGTTCAACGCGGCCCACGCCGAGGACAAGGACAAGCGTCCGGGCATCGGTCAGCATCCCTGGCCGCAGTCCACGGACGGAATGTATGAGGACATCCCGATCCCGCCACCGCGTCTGGACAGCATGTCAATCTATGATGCGCATCCGCGCTTTCTGAAAACCTCGATTAACCGGTCGCGGTTCTTCTGGGGTTATGACACACCGGAGAAGTTCCAAACTAATGTGCGTGCCTATTACCGCATGATCAGCGGCATAGACAAGTCGGTGGCCCGCGTGCTGGCCGCGCTGGAGACGGCGGGGCTGGCGGATAACACGATCGTCGTCTATTCGTCGGACAATGGCTACTATCTCGGCGACCGCGGATTTCAGGGCAAGTGGTCGCACTTCGAGGAATCACTGCGCGTGCCGATGGTCATTTACGATCCGCGCGTTCCGGCGTCGGGGCAGGGCCGCGTGCTGAAGGAGATGGCGTTGAATGTCGATCTTGCGGCCACCTTTGTGGACTGGGCGGGCATTCCCAAGCCGGCGCAATACGAAGGCCGCAGCCTCGCGCCGTTCGTCCGTGGGGACGCGGTGGCCGACTGGCGCGACCACTTCTTTTGTGAGCATCTGGACCTGGAGCCGAATTTGACCTGGGAGGGCATTCGCGGTGAGCGTTACGTCTATGCGCGCTACTTCGATCAAAAGCCGCCCTATGAGTTTCTCTATGACCTGAAGACGGACCGCGATGAACTGAGCAACCTGGCCAACCAACCCTCCGCCAGCGCCGCGCTCCGGGAAATGCGTGCCTTGTGCGACAAGGAAATGAAAGCCCGCGGCGGAGCGCTGCTGCCTCAGGACGAGCGGCACGCAGGGAAGGGCCGCGCAAAAGGGAAGAATGCAAAGAAGGCGGACGACTAACGCGGTTGCTTGTGAGCGTATGGATTACCCGCAATAACTCCCCGATGAAAAAACTTCTCCGGCTGTTCGTCAGTCTCTTGTCACTGGCCATTGGACCGGCGTCATTCGCTGCCACTCGCCCCAACATCATCCTCATCTACAGCGACGATCACGGCTTTGCCGACCTCGGTGCGCAGGGCGTGGACAAGAACATCCGCACGCCGAATCTCGATGCGCTCGCGAAGGATGGGGTGCGCTTCGTGCGCGGCTATGTGAGCGCGCCGCAGTGCGTGCCATCGCGAGCGGGCGTGATGACGGGGCGCTACCAGCAGCGCTTCGGCGTGGAGGATAACAACAAGGGGCCGCTGCCGCTGGCGGAACTGACCATCGCGGAACGACTGAAGCCGGCGGGGTATGTTTCGTGTCAGGTCGGCAAGTGGCATCTGGAGCCGCCGCCAGGCAAAGGCGCTGGCAGGGAGGAAAAGGCGAACACGGAAAAAGGCGCGCGCGCTTTTCTCCCGCTCGGGCAGGGCTTCGACGAATACTTCACCGGGCAGATGAACAGCTTCATCGCGTCACACGATCTGCACGGCAACAAGCTCGCGAACGCGCCGCAGACGCTCACGGACAAACGCTTCCGCTGCGTGTGGCAGACGGATGCCGCGCTGTCGTTCATCGAGCGTCATGCGCGCGATCCGTTCTTCCTCTACCTCGCCTACTTCACGCCGCATGTGCCGCTGGAGTCGCCCGAGCCGTGGTTTTCCAAGACGCCACCGCACCTGCCGAAAGAGCGGCGTCAGGCACTCGCGATGATCGCCGCGATGGATGAGGGCATCGGAAAAATCCGCGCGAAACTTCGCGAGCAGGGGAATGAAAAAAACACGCTCATCTTTTTCATCGGGGACAATGGCGCGCCGCTGAAGGAAGGCGCGTGGAATGGCTCGCTGAATCTCCCGCTCACCGGCGAGAAGGGCATGCTCACCGACGGCGGCATTCGCACGCCTTTCCTCGCGGCGTGGCCGGGAAAAATTCCGGCGGGCCAGATTTATCAGCACCCGGTCATCGCGCTCGATGTCGCGGCGACGGCCGTGAATGTGGCTGGAGCTTCAGCTCCAGAGAATTCGGCTAAAGCCGAAGCCACTTTGGATGGGGTGAATCTCATGCCTTTTCTGCTAGGCGAAAAGACGGGGGTTCCGCACGACGCGCTGTTCTGGCGCTGGCGTTCGCAGGCGGCGATCCGCGCGGAACATTGGAAGCTCATCCTGCTTGGGAGGGACGAGCGTTACCTCTTCGACATGGATGCGCCGGAGGGCCAGGCGGAGACGATGAATCTGATCACGAAGTTTCCCGAGGTCGCGGCAGATTTGGAGAAGCGTCTCATGGCTTGGAATGCCACGCTGCCGCCTCCCGGACTGCCGCGCGACATCGTCGATCAGGACCAGATGTTTTACGACGCGCATGTGAATCTGGCGGGTGCGGCTGCCACCAAGCGTCCCCGGAAATCTGGAGCCCAGCCTGCGAGCGGCGCAGCCGATGCCACGCAAGGCTGGCTGGCTCGCAACTGCACGCTCACCGTGCGCGACGGCGCGTTGCACATTGAGCCGGACACGAAAGGCGCGAGGCTATTCATCACGCGCAACAATCTTGATCTCGCCGGTCCGGTGAGCGCGACGCTGCGCCTGCGCTGTGCCGAAGGCGGCACGGGCGAATTCTCCTGGCGCACGACGGAACAGAAGGATTTTGCCGAAGGTCAGAACGTCTCGTTCAAGATCGTCGCGACGGCTGAGTGGCAGGATCTGAAAGTGGAACTGCCGGCGAAGGGCAGCATCATCCACGTGCGCCTCGCATTTCCCGGAAAGGTGATCTCGGAGATCGCCGCCATTGAACTGCACGGCGGAAAAACCAAGGTCACGGCCCGATGGTCGGGTGAAACAAAGCCCGTCCAGCATTAGCGCGGTGGCTCAGTTTGAAATCTTCAGTCATCCTGCTGCTGTTGCTCCTGCTCTCTTTGCCCCGGCTCTTGAGAGCAAGAGCACGAGCAAGACAAAGAGAAAGAGTTCCCACTTACTCAAATTGAAGTCCTCCAAAATGAACCCCGCCCGCCTCGCACTTTCACTCATCCTCGCGATGTCTCTCGCATCAAGCCCGGCATTTGCCGGGCCGCCGGGGAAAACGAACGTCAGCATCGTCGGTGAGGATTTTCACATCAATGGCAAGCCGACCTACGCGGGCCGTGTGTGGAATGGGCATCGCATCGAAGGACTGCTGATGAATTCACGCATGGTGCAGGCGACCTTTGATGATCGGAATCCCGAGACGGCGCAGCGCTGGGCGTATGCGGATTCGCGGAAGTGGGACGCGGAGCGCAATGTGCGCGAGTTCATCGGGGCGATGCCGGAGTGGAGGGCGCACGGGCTGCTCGCCGTCACCGTGAATTTTCAGGGCGGTTCGCCGGAAGGCTACTCGCGCCAGCAGCCGTGGATCACGGGCGGCTTCAATGAGGACGGTTCGCTGCGCCCGGATTTTGCGGCGCGGATGAAGCGTGTGCTCGATGCGGCGGACGAGCACGGCATGGTAGTCATCCTCGGGTGTTTTTATTTCGGCCAGTCGCCGCGATTTTCCGGCGACGATGCGGTGATCCGCGCGACGGACGAGGCGACGCGCTGGCTGCTCGATGGCGGCTGGCGCAATGTGCTCGTGGAAATCAACAACGAGTCGAACCCGAATTACAAACCGCCAATCCTGCGCCCCGATCGCGTCTCGGAACTGATCGAGCGCGTGCGCAAAATGACAGCCGCGGACGGACACACGCTGCTCGCAGGAACGTCGTTCGGCGGGCGTGTCGTTCCGTCGGCGAATGTGATCGCGGTTTCAGACTTCGCGCTCATCCACGGCAACGGTGCGAAGGAGCCGGAGCAGATCCGTGATTTGATCCGCAAGACGCGTGCGGTGCCGACGTTCAAGCCAATGCCGATTTTGATCAACGAGGACGACCACGAGAATTTTGAACAGCCAGCGAATAATTTCGCGATGGCAGTCAGCGAGCACGTCTCGTGGGGCTGGTTCGATTATCGGCGCAAAGGCGAGGCGATGGAGGAGGGTTATCAGTCACCGCCCGTGAACTGGGGCATCAGCTCCGCACGCAAGCGCGCCTTTTTCAGTTTTCTCGCTGAAATCACTGGCTCGAAAAAACCATGAACCGTCTCACCATCGTCTTCTCATCCATCTACCTGCTTGCAATCACCGCTGCGGCACGCGCGGCGGAAACTCCGAACATCGTCGTCATCCTCAGCGACGACTACGGGTACGGCAGCGCAGGCTGCTACGGCGCGAATCCCGCGCTGGTGAAGACGCCGAATATTGATCGCATCGCCACGGAAGGGCGGCGGTTCACGGATGCGAACACGACTTCGTCCGTGTGTTCGCCGACGCGCTATTCGCTCATCACGGGACGCTATTGCTGGCGCACTTCGCTGAAGCACGAAGTGCTGAGCACATTCGCGCCGCTGCACATCGAGACGACGCGGCTGAACATGGCGTCGCTGCTGAAGAAGCACGGCTATGCGACGGCGTCGGTCGGCAAATGGCACCTCGGATACGGCACGGCGGACGACTCGCCGAAGTGGCGTCCGGACTATTCGGCGGAGCTTTCCCCGGGGCCGCTCGACATCGGGTTCGACTATCACTTCGGCGTGCCGAGCAATCACGGCGATCTCACGGGCGTTTTCGTGGAGAACCGATTCGTGTACGGGCTGCGCGGAGGGAAAATTCCCGCCGGGATGAAAATCGCCGGGCCCGTGCCGGACTCGGATGATTTCAAGACGACTTACGATCCGGAGGACACGGAAGGTGGTCGCGGCGCAGGCAAGATTCTCGATCTCGACGCACCGCGCCGGAAGAACGAGCGCGTGATGAAGGTGCTCACCGACAAGGCGACGACGTGGATGCAACAGCAGCCGAAGGACAAGCCGTTCTTCCTCTATTTCACGCCCGTCGCGGTGCACAATCCCGTGACGCCCGACAGGGATCTCGCTGGCAAGAGCGCAGCGGGACTTTACGGCGATTGGATCCACGAACTCGATCGCAGCGTGGGGCGCGTCCTCGACACGCTCGACAAGATGGGCGTCGCAAAGGAGACGCTCGTGATTTTTTCCAGCGACAACGGAGGCGTGTTCAAGCCCGAGAATGACAAGCTGCTCCAGACCGCGGCATTCAAGGCCGGCCTGCGTGTGAATGGCGATCTGCGCGGCGGCAAGCATCACATTTGGGAAGGTGGCTTCAAGGTGCCCTTCCTCGTGCGCTGGCCCGGTCACGCGCCGGCGGGCACGGTGTGCAAAGAAATGATCAGCCTCGCGGACATCCTCGCGACGACGGCAGCGATCGTCGGCGAGGAATTGCCAGCGGTGACGAAGGGTGCGGAAGACAGCCGCACTTTTCTCCCCGCGATTCTCGGCGATCCGTCGAAGCCGATTCGCGACGACATGATCGTTCACAGTTCCGACGGCGTGTTCGCGATTCGCCAAGGCCCGTGGAAATGGATCGAGGGGGTGCCGGTGGACGAAATCAAACCGGCGCTGCGCAAGGTCCACGCGGATCAATATCGCGCGCAGCTCTACAACACCCAGATCGATCCTGCTGAGACGAAGGACGTGAGCGCCGAGCATCCCGAGATCGTGAAGGAACTCGCCGCGCTGCTGAACCGCCAGCGCAACGGCGGCTTTAGCCGCGAGCTCCCGCCCGCCGACGTGAAGCCCGCTGTGACAAAAGTCGCATCGCTCGCACCGATCACTGGCACGAGCGTTTTGAATGAATCGCTCGCGGCATTGCCCGCGAAGCCGTGGACGACATCGAAGGGCGAGTGGCAGGCGAAGGACGGCGGGCTGTGGGGCGGGCAGCAGGGCAAGGGGGAGCAGGCTGCGACATTGCGCACGCCGCTCGCGATCACCGACGGCTCGATTGATTTCGAGATCAACTTCAAGGGCGCGAACCGCACTTCGCTGCGCGTCGAGTGGGGCGACAAGAAAGGCAGCTTCCGCTTCGTCATCTCGCGCACGTCGCTGGAGATCGCGAAGAACCCCTCGCAGGGCGGGAGCAAGGACGCCGTCGAGCAGCTCGTGCGAAAGCCGCTCAAGCTCGACGCTGGCCAGTGGTATCCCGTGCGGATCACATTCAAGGGCAGAGAGGTCACCGTGCAGGTGAACGAGACCACCGCGAAAGCCACTCACGCCACGTTTGGCGAAAAGAAAACCGCCGCAAATTTCCTCGTCTTCGGCGAGAGCGCGGGCTTCCGGAATGTGAAGGTCGCGCAGTGAGTGCGATGCGGATTTTTCCAGTGGTGTTCCGCCTCATGAAAGCCCTGCTCGTTATCGCCTGCGCGTTTCAATTTCTCTGCGCCTCCTCCGATGCCGCGGAAAAGCCCAATGTGCTTTTCCTCCTCGTGGACGACATGGGTTTCGGCGATCCCGCATGCTTCGGCGGTGTGGGCGAGCCGACTCCGAACATGGACCGGCTCGCGCGCGAGGGGACGCGGTTCACGCAATTCTATGTCGCGTCGCCGATTTGCTCGCCGTCGCGCACGGCGTTCACGACGGGGAATTTTCCGTCGCGCTGGCGCATCAACAGCTACCTGCACGAGCGCGCGGGAAATCGCGCGGATGATCAGGTGAACTTCCTCGATCCGCGCGCGCCATCGCTCGCCCGCACGCTGAAGGCTGCGGGCTACGCGACGGGGCATTTTGGGAAATGGCACATGGGTGGCGGGCGTGATGTGGACGATGCGCCGCTGCCGAGTGCGTACGGATTCGACGAGAGCCTCGTGAATTCCACGCCGCTCGAAGGCATGGGCCCGGCGCTGCCGGCTGGCACGCCGCGCTGGAAGACGACGGGGCTTTTCATGGAGCGCACGCTCGACTTCATCAAACGGCAGCAGGCGGCGGGGAAACCGTTTTACGTGAACCTGTGGTTCAGCGAAGTCCACGACGCGCACGTGCCGCGGCCTGAGGATGCGGATCCGGAACTGATGCCGACGGAGCGCGTGAAAAAGGGCGGTTATCCGCAGAGCATGGATGGATTCCGCCGCACGTTGCGCGGCTTCGATCGCGACCTCGGAAAGTTCCTCGACGAGTTGCAGCGCCTCGGCGTCGCGCAGAATACCATCGTGCTGCTGACCGGCGACAACGGCCCGAACCCCCTTTACGACGCCGCGAGCCGCGCGCGGACGGCGGGGTTGCGCGGGCAAAAATGGAGCCTCTACGAAGGCGGTGTGCGCGAGGCATTCATCGCGCGCTGGCCGGGGAAGATTCCCGCTGCCCGCGTGAACGACACGAGTGTGATCGCGAGCGTGGATTTTTTTCCGACGCTCTGCGCGCTTGCCGGTGTCGAACTGCCCCGTGATTCGAAATTCGAGGGCGAGGACATGAGCAAGGCGCTGCTCGGTGGATCGGCGGCGCGCACGCATCCGCTGTTTTGGGAATACGGTCGCACCGCATCGTATCTGAAACCGAAAACGGAATCCGACCGCAGTCCGAACGTCGCGATCCGCGACGGCGACTGGAAACTCCTCGTGAACGCCGACGGCTCCGGTGCGGAACTCTACGATCTCGCCACCGACCGCACCGAGTCGCACAATCTCGCCGCAGAAAAACCCGACATCACCAAACGCCTTACCGACGCCGCGCTCGCGTGGCGAAAATCCCTCCCATGAAAATCCTCTCCATCTTCACTGCATGTCTTTTTGCCCTCTGCGGCGCGAGTCGCGGCGCGGGGAAGCCGAACATCATCGTCATCCTCGTGGATGACATGGGCTTCTCTGACATCGGCTGCTACGGCTCGGAAATTCCGACGCCGAATCTCGACGCGCTCGCGGCGAATGGCGTGCGCTTTACGCAATTCTACAACACGGCGCGCTGCTGCCCGACGCGCGCGGCGCTGCTCACGGGGTTGTATTCGCATCAGACAGGCGTGGGGCACATGATGGAGGACAAGGGCGTGCCGGGCTATCGCGGGCATCTGAATGACTCGTGCGTGACCATCGCGGAAGTGCTGAAGCCCGCGGGCTATTTCACCGCGATGTCGGGCAAGTGGCACGTCGGCCAGCAGGCGGGCGTCGCGCCTTGGACGCGGGGTTTTGATCGCAGCCTGAATGCGGCGGCGGGCGGTTTTTATTTTCCGACGCATCCGCGCGCGGAACTTTTTCTGAATGGCGAGAAGATCGCGAACGACGACAAACGGCTGCCGGCGAATTGGTATTCCACCGACCTGTGGACGACGTTCGGGCTGAAGTTCATTGACGAGGCGATCGCGGAGAAGAAGCCGTTCTATCTCCACCTTTGCCACAACGCGCCGCACTTCTCGCTGCAGGCACCGGCGGAGGACATCGCGAAGTTCCGCGGAAAATACAAGGCGGGCTGGGGCGCGATCCGCGATGCGCGCTACGCTAGGCAGAAGGAACTCGGCATCGTTGATCCCGCGTGGGCAAAGTCGCCGCGACCGAAGGATGTGAAGGCGTGGGCCGACGTGCCGCCGGAGGAGCAGGATCGCTTCGATAACATCATGGCCGTGTATGCGGCTGTCGTGAATCACATGGACAAGGCCGTGGGCGATCTCGTCGCGGGCCTGAAGCAGCGCGGCGTTTTTGAAAACACGCTCATCCTTTTCATGAGCGACAACGGCGGCAACGCGGAGTCCGGGCCGAACGGCAGGACTGTCGGCGATCCGTCGCAGGGAAAGAGCGACTGGTTTTGCGGCGAGAGCTGGGCGTTCGTGGAGAACACGCCGTTCCGCAGGTTCAAGCACTTCAATCACGAGGGCGGCATCGCATCGCCGCTGATCGCGCACTGGCCGGCGGGCGTGAAGACGGAGAGACAGGGCGACAAGGAGATGGGGAGACTCGTGCAGACGCCCGCGCATCTCATTGACATCATGGCGACGTGTGTGGACGTGGGCGGTGCGACGTACCCGAAGGAATTCAAGAGTCATGCGATCACGCCGATGGAAGGCCGCAGCCTCGTGCCTGCGTTTGCGGGCAAGCCCATCGAGCGCGATGCGATCTACTGGGAGCACGAAGGCAATGCCGCGGTCCGCGTCGGCGACGACAAGCTCGTGCGTTTCGGACGCAACGGTGCGTGGGAACTCTACGACATGAAAAAGGATCGCACCGAGCTGCACGATCTCGCCGTCGCGCAGCCCGACAAGGTGAAAGAACTCGCCGCAAAATGGGAAACATGGGCAGAGCGCGCGCATGTGAAGCCGTATCCCGAAGAAGGCGGAGGCAAGAAGGGCAAGGCAAACGCAGCGAAGAAAACCGCGGCTGCGGACTGAGCGAGTTCACGCACACGGCATTTCATCGCCGCCACGACGAGTCATAGTCGCCCTCCACATGTCCATCACACCAGTCACGATTCGCGATGTCAGGGAAGCACGAGCGGTGATCGCGCAGCATGTCTCGCCAGCGCCGCTCATCCGCTCGTATGCGCTGGAAAAGGAGCTTGGCCTTTCAGCGGAGCGGCGCGTGTGGATCAAGGACTACGGGTGGACGCCGGTGGGCTCCTTCAAGCTGCTCGGCGCGCTGAACTGGATGGCCGCGAATTTGCAGCGCATCGGCGAGCGTCCGGTCGCGGCGCATTCGTCGGGAAATTTCGCATCGGGGATTTCGTTCGCGGGAATGCGGTACGGGAAGCGCGTGATCATCGTGATGCCGGACACTGCGCCGAAGCTGAAGTTCGACCTCACGCGATCCTTCGGCGCGGAGATCCGCACGTACGACATCGCGCGCGATCACGAGACCGGCGAGCGGGACCGGCTCACGCGCGAGATCGCGGAGAAGGAAGGGGCCGTGCAGGCATCGCCGTACGACGACCCGCATGTGATCGCCGGCAACGGCGTGGGCGGACTCGAGATCGTCGAGGAATTGCAGCGGCAGAGCCGGCAGGTCTCGCACTTCCTCTGCCAGGTGAGCGGCGGCGGAATCATGGCCGGTCATGCCCTTGCGATCGCGGATGGATTTCCCGACGCGAGGATCATCGGCGTGGAGCCGGAGGGTGCGGATGATTTCCGTCGCTCGCTGGCGGCGGGGCAACGCGTGCGCCTCGATCGGCCGAAGAGCATCTGCGACGGCCTGTGCTCGTACGATGTCGGGGAGCACAACTGGCCGGTCCTCCAGCGGCACGTCTCGGCATCGGTGGCCATCCCGGATCGCGTCACGCAGCAGGCGATGAAGTGGATTTACGAAAAGCACGGGCTGAGAACCGAGCCGTCCGGCGCGATCGCGATCGCAGCCGTGCTGAGTCGAACGGTCGCGCTCGACGGCGAAGGCGATGTGGTGCTCGTCCTCAGCGGGCGCAATGCCGACGAGCAGATGTTCCGCGACTGGATCGCGGCAGTGTGAGGTCGGGGCTGGCGCGAAAAAATCTCTGTTAGACAGCAAGGCTTGCGAGTCGCAGTTTCCCGATCATGTCTCCCCGACAAACCGCCGTTTTCGTCCTCGCGCTTGCGGGCACGCAATTCGGGTCCGACGCATCCGGTGCGGACATGCGCCCTTTTTTCGAGCAGCACTGCGTGAAGTGCCACAGCGGCGACGAGCCGAAGGGCGATGTGGTGCTGGACAATCTCACGGCGAATTTTGCGGAGAAGGCGAACCGTGAGTTGTGGGAGCGGATCCTCGAGCAGCTTGAAACTGGCGCGATGCCGCCGAAGGCGAAGCCGCGTCCGCCCGCGCAGGAGCAGCGCGCGGTGTGCGACTGGATCATCGCGCAGGTCACGGCGGTGAAGGCGAAATTGCGAGAGACCGAGGGCCGCGTGGTGCTGCGCCGGCTGAACCGGAACGAATACGAAAACACGGTGCGCGATCTGCTCGGCGTGGAGGTGAAGCTGAAGGACGCGCTGCCGCAGGACTCGTCTGCGAACGGCTTCGACAATGTCGGCGACGCGCTGCACACGTCTTCATTTCTCATGGAGCGCTACATCGAGGCCGCGCAGCTCGCGCTGGATCAGGCGATCGTGAACACGCCGCAGCCGCCGAAGTCGGAGACGAAGCAGGTGACGCTGCACGACGCGCACCAGGTGCGCAGTTCGACGGAGAAAGTTTTCCGGAAGCGCGAGGACAAGAGCGTGGTGATGTTCTCCTCGTCGAAGTGGGTGGCGGCGACGCTGTTCTACATCAAGGATCGCGGGCGCTACCGTTTCAGCATCTCGGCGTCGGGCGTGCAGAATGCGGGGAAGCCGGTGACGTTCAGCGTGAACAGCGGCGGCGGCGGCATGGGCGGGCCGAAGGCGCATCTCGTCGGCTACTTCGACGCGCCTGCGGAGAAGTCGAAGGTGTTCGAGTTTTTCGATCACATGGAGCCGAAGACTTCGATCACGATCCTGCCATATGATTTGCCGTCCGCGCAAAGCGTGAGCAAGATCGGGGCGGAGAGTTACGACGGCCCCGGCGTCGCAGTGGACTGGGTGGAGATCGAAGGCCCGCTCAACGAGACGTGGCCGCCGGAAAGTCACCGCCGCATCTTTGGCGATCTGAAGCAGAAGTCCGCGCCGATTTTCAACCAGAGCACGCGCGTGGAGGTCGTGTCCGATGATCCGGCGAAGGACGCCGCGCGCATCCTCACGGCGTTTGCGCGGCGTGCATTCCGCAGGCCGGTGACGGATGCGGAGGTGAAGCCGTTCGTCGCGCTCGTGGCGAAGCGTATGGAGGAGAAGTCGTCATTCGAGCAGGCCGTCCGCGCGGGCCTCGCGGGGATCATGACATCGCCCGAGTTTTTATTCCTGCGCGAGACACCGGGGAAGCTGAACAACACCGCGCTCGCGAGTCGTCTCTCGTATTTTCTGTGGAGCTCGATGCCGGACGACGAGCTGCTCGCGCTCGCGGAGAAGGGCGGACTGGGCGACGCCGCCACTCTGCACGCGCAGGTGGAGCGCATGCTGAAGGATCCGAAGGCGGCGGCGTTCACGGAAAATTTCACGGGGCAGTGGCTCGGCATGAGGGACATTGATTTCACCGAGCCGGGCGCGCGGCTTTACCCCGAGTTCGACGACATGCTGAAGGCGTCCATGCTGCGCGAGACGCATCTGTTTTTCGAGGAGCTGATCAGGCACGACCTCAGCATCACGAATTTTCTCGCATCGGATTTCTCGATGCTGAACGGACGCCTCGCGAAGCACTACGGCATCGGCAACGCGAGCGGCTGGGATTTCCAAAAAGTGTCGCTGCCCGCAGGCAGCCATCGCGGCGGCGTGCTCACCATGGCGAGCGTGCTGAAGGTCACGGCAAACGGCACGAGCACTTCGCCCGTGACGCGCGGCGCGTGGGTGCTCGACCGCATCCTCGGCACGCCGCCGAAACCGCCGCCGCCAAACGTCGGCGCAATCGAGCCGGACATCCGCGGCGCGACCACGATCCGCGAGCAGCTTGCGAAGCACCGCCAGACCGAGTCCTGCGCCTCGTGCCACACGAATATCGATCCGCCGGGATTTGCGCTGGAGAGCTTCGATGTCATCGGCGGCTGGCGGGAAAACTACCGCAGCACGGGCAACGGCAAGCCGGTGACCATTGACGGCAAGAAGATGCAGTATTTCGAGGGCAGGAAGATCGATCCGTCCGACGTGCTGCCCGACGGGCGGAAGTTTGCGAACATCGACGAGTTCAAGAAACTGCTGCTCGCCGACACGGATCAGTTTTCCCGCGCGCTCACCACGAAACTGATCGTATACGCGACAGGCGGCGCAGTCGAGGCCACGGACCAGCGGCAGATCACGGAGATCGTCGCGAAGGCCCGCGCAAAAAATTTCGGCTTTCGCACACTCATCCACGAGGTGATCGCGAGTGAGCTGTTCGGAAAAAAGTAACCCCGCGAGAATATGAACCCACTGACCGACAATTCGCCCACGGTGACGCGCCGCCATTTCCTCCGCGCCGTCGGAGTCACGCTCGCGCTGCCGGTGCTGGAGTCCTTCCAGCATCGCAGCTACGCCGCAGGAAACACGCAGGTGCCGCGCCGCATGGTGGCGATCTGCGCGCCGCTCGGCATTCACCCGCCGTTCTTCTTTCCCGAGAAAGCCGGACGCGACTACGCGCCCACGCCCTATCTGGAGACGCTGAAGGAATTTCGAAACGACTACACGGTCATCTCCGGCCTCTCGCATCCGGGTGTCGGATCCACTCACGATTCGATCTTCAGTTTCCTCACTTCGGCGAGGCACCCGGAATTGCGCGCGGGATTCCGCAACAGCATCTCGCTCGATCAGTTCGCCGCGGAAAAGATCGGAGACCAGACGCGCTTTCCGAGCCTCTCGCTCTCCGCGGAAGGCTTCGGCCTCTCGTGGACGCGCAGCGGGGCGCTCGTGCCGCCGGACCTATTTCCGGCAAGCGTATTCGCGCGACTTTTCCTCAATGGCCGGCCTGACGAAGTGCAGGCGCAGGCGCGGCGGCTGCGCGACGGACAGAGCATCCTCGACACGGTGCGCGATCAGGCGAGCACGCTCCAGACGAAGCTCGGATCGCGCGACCGCGAGAAGATGGACGAGTATTTCACGAGTGTGCGCGAGCTTGAGCGGCGCATGGTCGTCGCCGAGGAATGGTCGCGGAAGCCGAAGCCGAAAGTCACCGTGCCGCCGCTGCAGAACAACACGGTTCCTGCCGACCTCATCGGAAAGACGCGGCTGCTGCTCGACCTCACGCACCTCGCGTTGCAGACGGACTCCACGCGGCTCGTCTCCATGCTGCTCCTCGGCACGAGCCAGGTGCCGCCGATTCAAGGGGTGGCGATGGGGCATCACGATCTCTCGCACCACGGCCAGGATCCGAACAAGATCGCGCAGCTCCGCCTCGTCGAGCTGGAAAAAATGAAGGCCGTGCGCGACTTCCTCGACAAGCTGAAGAAGACCGAGGAACAGGGCGGGAGCCTGCTGGATCGCACGATGGTTTTTTTCAGCAGCAATCTCGGCAACGCCGCGAACCACTCGACGAAGAACCTGCCCGTGCTGCTCGCCGGCGGAGGTTTCAAACACGGGCAGCACCTCGCATTCGATCCGAACGATCCGCCGCCGCTCTCAAATCTCTACGTGACGATGCTCCAGCGCCTCGGCATCGGTGCGGAAAAATTCGGCAGCAGCACGGGTACGCTCACCGGTCTTGACGCTGCGGCTTGACAGTCTCCCGCTCCTTTCATGCGGCGGCCAAAGGGCAGATTCCCAGGGCGCTTTACGAAAAACCGCAGCCGCGCGGAATGAGGATGCCCCTTGGACTGCGGCGGGAAGCGCAGCGCCACGCCGCCTTCGGAGGCACGGAAGGCATACGGACATGCCATTTGCCTCCGAGCGCTGTGGCTCGCCGGAAATCCCCACGAAAGGCGGTGTCGCGCTGTGCTTGCCACCGCAGTCCAAGGACCGTCCCTCGCCTGTGCGGCTACAGTTCTACTTAGACCGCTCTAGCGCAATTCCTGGCGGTTCGTCTCCGCCGCCAGCAGCACGCTGATGATCGTCACGATGGACATTGCGATGAGATACAGCGCGATGGGCCACGGCTTTCCCCCCGACCAGCCGAGCAGAGCGGATGCGATGAGGGGCGCGAGCCCGCCGGAGAATGGCGCGGCAAGCTGGTAGCCGAGCGAGACACCGGTGTAGCGCGTGCGCGTGCCGAAGAGTTCGGAAAAGAACGCCGACTGCGGGCCATACATCGCGGCGTGGCCGATCATGCCGATGACGATCGCGAGCCACACGAGCGCGATGCTTTTCGTGTCCACGAGCCAGAAAAATGGGAACGCCAGCGCGAGGAGAAAGATCGCGCCACCGAGGTACACGGGCCTGCGTCCCACGCGATCCGAGAGCGCGCCGAAAAGCGGGATGGCGACGAGCTGCGCAGCCGAACCGAGCAGCACGCCATTGAGCACCGTGCTCCACTCCATGCCGAGCCGCTGCGTCGCGTAAGTGAGCACCCAGACAGTGAAGATGGAGAAGAATGCATTCTCCGCGAAACGCGCGCCCATCGTGAGCAGGACGTTGCGCCGATGGGTGCGGAGGACTTCGAGGAGCGGCAGCTTCGGCGCGGGCCGCTTGCTTTTGGCCTGCGTAAAAAGCGGGCTCTCCAGCACGTGCATGCGGATGAAAAAACCGATGCCCGTGAGCAGGATGCCAAGCAGAAATGGCACGCGCCAGCCCCACGCGAGGAATGCCGGTTTCGGCAGCCGCGAGAAGATGCCGAATACTCCCGTCGCGAGCAGCAGGCCCACCGGCACGCCCGCCTGCACCCAGCTCGCGAACAGTCCGCGCCGCTTCTTGTCCGCGTGCTCCACGACCATGAGCACAGCACCGCCCCATTCGCCGCCGACGCCGAGGCCCTGCACGAAGCGCAGCGCGACGAGCAGCACCGGCGCGAGCACGCCGACCTGCCCGTACGTGGGCAGCAGCCCGACGCAAAACGTCGCGATGCCCATGATCATGAGCGTGGTGACGAGCATGGATTTGCGCCCCACGCGATCGCCGAAGTGCCCGAAGATCACGCCGCCAAGCGGGCGCGCAAAAAATCCCACGGCATACGTCGCGAACGCGGCCATCGTGCCGGTGACGGGATCGAAATTCGGAAAGAAGAGCCCGTTGAACACGAGCGCCGAGGCGGTGCCGTAGAGGAAAAAATCATACCACTCGATCGCCGTGCCGATGAAGCTCGCGATGACGACGCGCCGGATGGAATGCGGGGAGGCGGGTTCGGGCATGGCGGGGAAAAAGTGCGCGATGCTCGGCGGCGCGCACGCGCGAAGCAAGGCTGTGCGGCGCGCTTCGTGAAAAGACACTCCCCAATCGCGGCGGTGCTGATAGGAACTGCGGACTCCGCACCATGAACATCACCATCGATCTGAACGGCAAAGTCGCGCTCATCACCGGCGCATCGCAGGGCATCGGCGCGCAGGTTGCGCGCACATTTCACGCGGCGGGGGCGAGCGTGGTGCTGAATCATCCCGGCATCGGCAGCACGGGTGAGGATGCGCAGAAAATTGCGGCGGAACTCAACGCACTGCGCGCCGGAAGCGCCGATGTAATCGCGGCGGATGTCTCGAAGGCGGAGCAGGTGCAGGCGATGATGGGTGCGATCAAGACAAAGCACGGCGGCCTCGATTTTCTGATCAATAACGCCGCCATCCTCAAGGATCGCACCATCGCGAAGATGAGCCTCGACGAATGGGACGCGGTGATCGGCGTGAATCTCTCGGGCGTTTTCCACTGCTGCAAATTCGCGCTGGAGATCATGCGTGAGCACGGCGCGGTCGTGAGCTTCGGCAGCATCGCCGCCATTCAGGGCTTTTTCGGCCAGGCAAATTACGCGTCCGCCAAGGCCGGCGTGCAGGCGATGATGCGTGTGCTCAGCCGCGAGGCCGCGCGGAAAAACATCCGAGCAAACGCCATCGCGCCCGGCGTGATCGAGACGAGCATGGCCGCGACGATCCCGGAAAATGTGCGCGCGGAAATGATGAAGAACATCCCGCTCGCGCGCTTCGGCACGGTGCAGGAGGTCGCGAATGTCGTGCTCTTCCTGTGCTCGCCGCTGGCGTCGTATGTGACTGGGCAGACCATCGAGATCAACGGAGGCTGGCGCGGCTAGCCATGCGCGCGCCCGCAATCCGCACGAGTGCCGATGAAGCCATCGCCGCCATCCCGAGTGGCGCGACGGTGGCGGTGGGTGGCTTCGTCGGCGCGGGGCACCCCGAGCTGCTCACCGCTGCGCTGGAGCGGCGATTTTTGAAAGGTGGCACGCCGCGCGATCTCACGCTGTACTACTGCGCGGGGCAGGGGGATCGCGCCGAGCGCGGGCTGAATCATCTCGCGCACGCGGGCCTGCTGCGGCGCGTGATCGGCGGCCACTGGAACCTCGCGCCGAAGCTCGGCGCGCTCGCGCTGGGGAATGCGATCGAGGCGTACAATTTTCCGCAGGGTGTGCTCAGCGTGCTGTTGCGCGAGATTGCGGCGAAGCGGCCCGGACTGATCACGCAGATCGGGCTGAACACTTTCATTGACCCCGCGCAAAGCGGCGGGCGCCTGAACGCACGCACGAGAGAACCGCTCGTGGAACGCATCGAACTCGATGGGCAAACGTGGCTGCGCTACATGCCGGTGCCGATTCACGTCGGGCTGATCCGCGCGACGCACGCGGATGTGCGGGGCAATCTCACGATGGAAAAGGAGGGCCTGATTTCCGAGGTGCTGCCGATTGCGCAGGCCGCGAAGAACCACGGCGGCATCGTCATCGCGCAGGTGGAACGCGTCGTGGATCATATCGCCGATCCGAAGGCCGTGCGCGTGCCGGGCATCCTCGTGGACTACGTCGTCGAGAGCGGCGGCGTGCAGCATGATCAGACTTTCGGCACGGCGTTCACGCGCGATTTTGTCGAGCGGAGCGACGGCGCATTCACGCTGCCGGCAATGCCTTTCTCCGAGCGGAAAATCATCGGCGCGCGCGCGCTGCGGGAAATCCGCAAGGGCGACATCGTGAACCTTGGCATCGGCCTGCCCGAGAGCGTGGCAATGGTCGCGGCGGAGACCGGGCGGCTCGGGGATTTCACGCTCACCGTCGAGAGCGGGCCGACCGGCGGCGTGCCGGCTTCGGGGTTGAGTTTCGGATGCAGTCATTTTCCCGAGGCGATCATTGATCAGCCATCGCAGTTTGATTTTTACGACGGCGGCGGGCTGGACATCGCCGTGCTCGGCGCGGTGGAAGTGGACGCGGAGGGCAGCGTGAACGTCGCGAGTTTCGCCGGGCGCTTCGCCGGAGTCGGCGGCTTTGTGAACATCGCGCAGTGTGCAAAGCGGCTCGTCTTTTGCCTCACGCTGCGTGCAGGCGAACTCGCAGTGGCAATGGAGAACGGGCGGCTCGCGATCGTGAAGGAAGGCCGCCATCCGAAATTTGTGCGCACGATCCAGCACGTGTGCTTTCACGGGCCGAGCGCGCTGGCGCGAGGGCAGGAGGTGCTCTACGTGACCGAGCGCGCAGTCTTCAAACTCACGCCCAGCGGACTGCAGCTCACCGAGATTGCGCCGGGTGTTGATTTGCAAATGCAGGTGCTCGCGCAGATGCAATTCACGCCCGCGATTTCCGAACCGCTGGAACCCATGCCGCTATGAAAACCGTCCACATCATCGAGGCGAAACGCTCGCCCATCGGCCGCTTCGGCGGCGGGCTGAAATCACTCGGCGCAGCCGATCTCGCGTGCGCCGTCGCAGGTGTCGTCATCTCGGAAAATCTGCGCGCGCACATCGGGCAGGTGATCCTCGGGCAGGTCTTGCAGGCGGGCAGCGGCATGAATGTCGCGCGGCAGTGCGGGCTGAAGCTCGGCATTCCGCAGCACGTGCCCGCGTTCACTGTGAACATGGCGTGCGGATCTTCGCTGAAGGCCGTCGCGCTCGGCGCGGCTGCGATCATGAGCGGTGAAAGCGAACTCGTGCTTGCGGGCGGATTGGAATCCATGAGCCGCGCGCCGCATTACGCGACCGATTTGCGCTGGGGAAAAAAGCTCGGCGATGCTGCGATGCTCGACGCGATCCTCGTGGACGGCCTCACCGATCCGACTTTGAAAATCGGCATGGGCGAAACCGCGGAGCGCATTGCGGACAGGCACGGCATCACGCGCGCGGAGCAGGACGTCTTCGCTGCGCGCAGCCAGAGTCGCGTGGCCGCGAGCCGCGCGGATTTTTCCCGCGAGATCGTGCCGGTGACTGGCCGCGACGGAGCGATCGCGCAGGACGAGCATCCGCGTGCGGACACCACGATCGAGTCGCTTGCAAAACTCACGCCTGCCTTTCGCAAGGATGGCACGGTGACCGCTGGCAACGCCTCGGGCATCAACGACGGAGCGGCGATGGTGCTGCTCGCGAGCGACGACGCGATGCGTGCGCACGGCCTCACGTCCCGCGCTCGGATCATCGCATCCGCTGCGGTCGGCTGCGATCCGGCGGTGATGGGGCTCGGGCCCGTCGGCGCGATTCGCAGACTGTGCGAGATCACAGGTTGGAAACTCGGAGACGTGGACGTCATCGAGATCAACGAAGCCTTCGCCGCACAGGTGCTCGGCTGCGTGAAAGAACTCGGAGCGGACATCGAAAAACTCAACCAGCGCGGAGGGGCGATCGCACTCGGCCACCCGATCGGCGCGAGTGGTACGCGCGTGCTCGTGACTCTGCTGCACATCATGGAGGACAAAAACTTCAAGCGCGGCATCGCGAGCCTGTGCATCGGCGGCGGGATGGGAATCGCGATGGCGGTGGAGCGGTGACGGCGGGGAAAGATCCTGAATTTTACGCCATAGCCCGCTTCGCGTTGAAAAGCCGTTTGCCGATTGAGGCTCCGAGTGAGCCCCCTGTCGTCGCCGGGTTCTGGCTGAAAAATTCCAAATTCTGGCAGTAGTCGAAGACATAGAAGAACTCCTTGTCCTTCCCCGGCCCGAACAGGTCAGGACAGAGCCGCGTGCCGCGTCCAATCATCTGCCAGAATTTCGTCTTGGATCGGACCAGCTTGAAGAACACGAGGTTCACCACTTCCGGCACGTCGATCCCGGTATCGAGCATGTCCACGGAGATCGCGATGTGTGGCGCTTTCGCCGGCTGGGAAAAGTCGTCGATCAAACTTTGCGCGTATGGCAATCCACAGTGAATCACCCGCGCGAATGCGCCTTTGCAGTGCGGGTAGTTCGCATCGAACCGCTCTGCGATGAACTCCGCGTGAGCCTGGTTCTTCGCGAAGATGATTGTCTTTCCGAGCCGGTCGCCGCCGGCCACTTTCTGCCCGCGCGCCATCAGGTGCTCCAGCACCTTGTCCACGGTGTCCTTGTTGAAGAGCCACTTGTTCACCGCCTCGGCTTCCACGCGATCCGGCACGTCGCCATCCTCGGTCCATTCCTTCGCGTCCCACTCCTCTTTCTCATCCTCGGACAGGTCGTCGTATTTGATGCCCTCGCGCTGAAATTTCAGCGGCACCGAGACGGCCTTTGCCGGCACGAGGTATTTGTCGTTCACCGCGTCTTCGAGCGGGTATGCGTCGGTCGGCACGCCTCGCTCCAGATCGAAAAGTCCGTAGGTATTGAAATCAATCTCGTCCTTCGGTGTCGCCGTGAGTCCCACGAGCAGGGAGTCGTAGTAGTCAAAAATCGCGCGATACTTTTGGTAAACCGAGCGGGGTGCCTCATCCACGATGATCAGGTCGTAGTGCCCCACGCCGAAGAGCCGCTGTCCGTCCTTGGCCTCGTCAATCAGCCCCATCATCATCGCATACGTGGAGACGAAGACCCGCCCATCCCTGACTTTCTCGGTCACGAGATTCACAGGCGCGGAATCCGGCAGATATTTTTTGAACTCACCGACGGCTTGCTTCACGAGGGCCACCCGGTCCGCGAGGAAAAGCACGCGCTTCACCCAATTGCAGCGCATCAGCAGGTCGCACAGCGCGATCACCGTGCGCGTCATGCCCGCGCCGGTCGCCATCACCACCAGTGCTTTCCGGTCGCGGTCCTTTTCAAATGATTCGCCGATCCGGCGGATCGCGCGGGTCTGGTAATACCGCTCCACGATCTCCGTGTTGATCCCGGCGTCCGCCAGCTTCCTACGACTCTCCCGCCGCTGAATCATCAACTCCAGTTCGCCCTTTTTGTAAATGCCCTGCACCTGCCGCGGCGGGTAGCTGGCATCGTCCCATATCCAGTGCTCGTAGCCGTTGCTGTAAAAAATCACCGGACGCCGCCCGAACATCTTCTCCAGACAATCCGCGTAAAGCTTCGCCTGCTGCTGGCCGATCTGCGGGCTCTTCTTCGTGCGCTTTGCCTCGTTGATCGCGAGCGGTCTGCCGTCATCCCCCCACATCACGTAGTCCACGAAGCCCTCGCCCGTGGCATGGGCATCCTGCCCATGTTCCCCGGCTCCCACGGGCGGGACGCCCGTGCTACTCGGCATCCCGTCACGGGGAATTCCCGATCGCGTTCTTGATCCAGCGGCCATCCCGCTTCTTTCAGCAACAGGTCGATGAAATAATCCCGCGTCTGAGCCTCCGAGTAATCATGCGTGTCCGCAGTCCCCGCATTCGCCGCCTTCGCAGATGACGATGTCTCCAGCCTTCAATCCGTAACGCTCGTGCTCGTGGTCCTCGAAAGGCATTGATTGCAAATCGGACGTGTCCACGTCAAACCAGCGGACGTTTGGATTGCGGAGATAAGGCATCAAGCGGCCTTTGTTCTTCTGCGCATCAAGCATCTTGCCGAGACACCGCTCCGCCACGTCGGCGAGTTTCACCTTCGGCCATTCGCCATTCGTCATTCGCCATTCGTCATTCGTCATTCGTCCTTCACCGCCGCCTCCCCTCCAGCTCCTTCATGCCCTGCTGAATCTCCGTCTCCAGTTTCACATTCACGGGAGAATGGCGCAGGGCAGGATTTCCAAGCCTTCGATGCGGTGAGCTCGACCATGAGCTGGATGATGTGGCGCGGGGTGCGGAACTGGCCGTTCTGCCCGGCGCTGGCGATCTTCCCGAGCATGTATTCGTGGAGGTCGCCCTTCGTGTCGCGGTCCTCCATCGGGACGTGATCGATCATGTCCACGACCTTCGCGAGCAGCGAGAGCTTCGGGATGGTGAAGCGCGCGTCCTTCATGTGGTGCGCGTAGGTGGAATCGTCGCCACCGAGCGTGCGCAGGAACGGGAAGACGTGATCGCTCACGACGGTGAACATTTCCGCGGGCGCAAAGTGCTTGAACCGCGACCAGCGCAGGTCTTCGTAGGCGCGCCCGCGCGAATCCTTGCCCTGGGGAAATACGCGGCGCTCCATCGGCTTTTTCAGCGTGCGGGATTTGTTCTCCTCCAGCGTGTGCAGATCGTCGAGACGCTTCAGGAAAAGCAGGCAGGTGATCTGCTCGATGACTTCGAGGGGATTGGAAATGCCGCCGTTCCAGAACTCATTTCAGATGCGGTCAATTTGGCTGCGAATTTCACCGGTGAGCCTGGGCGGCGGAGCATCTGCGCGCTGCCGATGCGCGGCGAGGAAAATGGTCTGTGGTGTAGAAATGGCTGCCATCTCAAGCCGGGTGATCCGCTCACGTTCAAGGTCCGCACCTTTCGCGATCACGGCGGCGAGACGTGGGATTTCGGCGATTGCAGCGCGCAGGTGAAAGTGCAGTCCGACGTGGCATGGATCGATCCGCAGGGCCGCCCGAGGCCGATCGTCGCCGAGGGAGGGAAGGTGATCGAGGAACTGGTGTAGCGCGCGCGGGCCTCAGCCGCGTGCGGCTATTCGTTTGGCACGGTCGGTGCGATGCGCGTCTGCGTGAGCGTGGCGATCCCGGTCTTGCGGCTTTTCTCCACGAGCGGTGCGATGCCTCGATCCACGGCGATCATCTGCGTGAAAAGCAGATCGTAGTAGCGCCGGAGCGCCTGGCGCTTCTCCTCGTCCGTCTTCGGGTAGCGCGTGTACTCCCATGCGGAGCGCACCTTTTCGCTCGCCTCGGCGATGTTGCGCGCCTTGCGGTAGCGGATGCGCAGTTCGATATCCTCGGCGGTCACCTTCGGCTTCGTGGACGCTGAGGGCTTGCCTCCCGTGATCGGATTTGCGGTTCCCGGTCGCAGCGCGCGCGGCGGGATTTCGTCTGGCAAAAGTGTGGGCGGCGTCGAGGGCAGGGGAAGCGGGTCGCCGAGCGGGAGCGGCTTTTCCTCGTCCTTCGCGGGAGTCTTCGCGGGTGTGCCGGGAAAGGTCGGCAGCGCATCGGGCTTGTCGGCGGTCGCGGGGTCTGCCGCACATGCGGCGCGCGCCGCGAGGATCGCAAAGCACAGGGCTGGAAAATTCAGGAGACGCATCGGCGAAAAGACTACGCGGCGAGTTTTCATTTGAAAAGCCCGCGCATCTGGCCAAATGCCGTGCGTGCCAGTCCTCACGAAAAATCGCGCAGCGAAGCCGATCGCGCTCGACCTCACGCCCGCTGAGGCCGCAGCGCGGCTGCGGCATCTGCCGGGGCTCGCGTTTTTCGACACGTCGAAATCCGACGGCGAAGCGGACGCGCTCTCGATTGTCGCCGCCGCGCCGGGCGAGATTCTCCGCGGCCACATCGAGCGCGACTGGGACACGCTGCGCGCCGCGCTCGCCGCGCGGGAAAGCGAGCACGGCAGCGATGACGGTCTTCCGCATGGCCTCGCCGCGGGCCGCGTGGATTACGACGGCGCATTCTGCTTTGGCCTGTACGACGAGGCGCTGCTGTTCCGCCATGCCGAGCAGCAGTGGTATTCGGTGGGTGATCTCATTTCGAAACTGCACGCCGCGCCGCGCGACGCGGGGTGCGCGCGGCCCGATTTCCGCAGCACGATGCCGCGCGAAAAATTCCTCGCGATGGTCCGCCGCGCGCAGGACTACATCGCGGCGGGCGACATCTATCAGGTGAATCTCTCGCATCGTTTCGAGAGCGCGTGGAGCGGCGAGCCGTGGGCATTTTACGAGGCGCTGCGGCACTACTCGCCCGCGCCGAATGCCGCCTTCCTCGACCTCGCCGGCAGCACCGTGCTCTCCGCATCGCCTGAGTCGTTTTTGAAAATGAGCGGTCGCGCGATCCGCACGCGGCCGATCAAGGGCACGCGCCCGCGCCGCGCCGACGCGCTCGCGGATGAGCGCAGCGCATTCGACCTGATCACTTCCGCAAAGGAGGTCTCCGAACTCGTGATGATCACCGACCTCGAGCGCAACGATCTCGGCATCGTGTGCGACTTCGGCAGTGTGACCGTCCCCGAGTTGCTGAAGCTCGAGCGCCACGAGCAGGTCTTCCACCTCGTGTCCACCGTCGAGGGCCGCCTGCGCGACGGCATGGATCACGCCGCGGCATTCCGCGCGTGCTTCCCCGGCGGCAGCATCACCGGCGCTCCGAAAAAGCGCGCCCGCGAAATCATCGCCGAGCTGGAGCCGACGCCGCGCGGCCTCTACACCGGCGCGCTTGGCTGGTTCGGATTCAATGGCGAGAGCCAGTTTTCCATCGTCATCCGCACCGTCGTCGTCGAGGGAGGCGGGGCACATTTTCAAGTCGGCTCCGGCATCGTCGCCGACAGCTCGCCCGAGGCGGAATGGCAGGAGACGCTAGACAAGGCTGCGGGGATCCTGCTCGCGGCGGAGCGGATGACGGATGACGGATGACGAATCGCACTCGTCATTCGACATTCGTCATTACTTCACCGGCGCCTGTGCGATCACATTCGCAGGCTTCGAGATTTCCAGCGCGCCCGCGAATGTCGCGCCGTCATCCATCGCGAGGCGGAAAGTTTTCAGGCTGCCCTGGAGGTGCGCGGTTTCCTTGAGGTGGCAGCGCTGCGAGACCGTCGCGTCGCCGTCCACGAGCCCGGAGCTGGTGAGATTGTCGAGCACGAGGGATTTGCTGCGCACTTCCGCGCCTTCGCCGATCACGAGCGCGCTGCCTTCCACGAGGCTGCCATTGAATTTTCCGTCGAAGATCAGCTCGCCCTTGAACTTCAGAGTCCCTGTGATTTCGATGTCTTTGCTCACCCTGCTTGGAGTTGTGCTCATGCCGGAGTGTCAAAATTCAGCGCGCATTCGGCAATGGAAAACATCGCCAGTGCGCTCGGTCGGACAAGGCAGGGCTGACGCATGCAGACGCCGGGAGAACTTCAACGCCCGACATCCCACGCCCCAACGCCCAACGCCCAATGCCCAACGGAAGAATCCGAATGCGAAGCGCTGCTTGCTTTGGAAGTTGGGCGTTGGGCGTTGAGCCCGGCGGAGGCGCCTTCCTTCATGCGCACAGCCTTTCATCCTCGGGACGACGTGTCATTTTTGTGCGTCAGCCTTGAGATGTTCGCCGAAGTCCCTTGTGTTTCAAAACTGCGGGGCTATGAATGGCCGCGTTCATCGGGGCGTAGCTTAGCTTGGTAGAGCGCCTGGTTTGGGACCAGGAGGTCGCAGGTTCAAATCCTGTCGCCCCGACCACTCCGCATTCGGAGTGAATGGCTGCGCATGGGTGCTGTGCCGTCGCGTGCCGGTGGTGGATTTGTTTTCGATCTTCCACCCGGGTGCTGCCGCGGCCCCAGATTGTGAATGCAGGCGGCACCGCCGACTTGCGGGCGAAAGTCGGCTTGACTGCTCCGCAGCCTAACATTTCGCTCCGATGCAAGTGGTAAAACACGCAACCACGTAACCCCAACCCCGCAATCCCTCCCATGCGAAACATCTTCATCCTCACCCTGTCGTCCGCCGTCCTCTGCACGGTGAACATTTTTGCCGCCGATGATATCAGCTCCACGACTACGCGCGCGCAGCTCAAGCCGCTGGCCCCCCAGTCGGGTCAGGCGTTTGGCGGCGGCGTGATCATCAACAACAGCGGCGGGAACCCCGGCGCGGCGCTCGGGCGTGCCGGAGGAAAATCGGCGTCCGAATGGTACATCGAGAGCATCAACAAGGTGGTGCCGCTCACGCCCGACCAGCAGAACACGATGATGAAAATTATCGAGGCGCGCGACAAGGCCACACAGGAATTTCGGACACAAAATGCCGACAAGCTGAAGGTCGCGCAGCAGGCAATGATGGATGCCTACAAGAGCCAGGACAAGGAAGCCATCGCGAAGGCGCAGAAGGAAAACCAGGCGTTGTTCGCGGGAAGCTCGGAGATCTATGCCAAGTCGCAGAAGGAACTCGATGCCGTGCTCACTCCCGAGCAGAAGGCGAAGCGCAAGGACGCGCAGGTCGCGCAGGCGCTCAAATCGCTCACGGGCGGCGTGACGCTGACTCCCGAGCAGGAGACGAAGATCAAGGCAGTCATCGCCGAGGCCGGCGGCGGCGAAGGCCGCGAACGCATGAACTACCAGGCGGTGCAGGACCTCCTGACGCCCGAGCAGAAGGAGACGATCGCGAAGAACCGGGCGCAACAGGTCGGCGGCTTCAACACCGGACGCGCCGGCGGTGGCCTGGCACCCGGTGCGGCGCCCGGTGCGCCGCAACTCCTGAAACCCGCGCCGAGGCCGTAGCGCGCCACACGCGACGGGTAAAAAAACGGGCGGTGCTGTCGCCGCGCGTCCGATTCGTCCGGCACCGGCAGGGCAATCGCATCAAAAAAGCGCGGTCATCCTGAACGGAGCGTCGGCGTGGCAAGGTGGCGGGCCGACGCGGAGTGAAGGAACCCGAGAGAAGCTGGACGGTGAACAGACAGGAAAACCTGCCCGGACGATCCTCGTAAACTCACGGGGTTCTTCGGCTGCGCGATACCCACCGCCTGCGCCCGCCGGGCATCGCTCCGCCTCAGAATGACCACCGTTTTGATGCGATTGCCCTGCCGGCACCGGTGCTTTGCTTGACAGAGCCCGGAGCCGCCACGGATTCTCCCGCGATGAAATGCGACCGCAGCCCCGAATCCACCGCCGGATGAAACGGATCTCGCGCCGGGATTTCGCACGGCTGGGCGTGGCGGGGATCGGCGCGACGGCGCTGCGTTCCCTCGCCGCGGAGGAGATGCGGATGCCCGCGAAGCCGACGGGCATCCCGACGATGTGGGTCGGCGCGGTCACTCACGACAGCGGCGTGGTGAAGGCGAAGCTCCCGCCGCAGGCCGATGCGCGGCTGCTCGTGCGCGCGCCGGGCGCGGAGGCGATCAGTTTTCCCGCGGAGCCGCTCGCGGAAAAGTCCGGCACGGTGCGCACGTTCCGCCTGCGCGGGTTTGCGGCGCTCACGCGATATTCCTGCACGCTGGAGATGAACGGCAGACCGTCGAGCTACCCACCCGCGATGCTGCGCACTTTTCCGACGCCGGGGAATGCCGCGTCGTTCTCATTCGCGTTCGGCTCGTGCGCGCGCACGGGATCGGAGCACCAGGTTTTCGAGACGATCCAAAAGCGCGACCCGGCGTTCTTCCTGCACCTCGGCGACCTTCATTACGCAAATATTTCGCGCGATGATCCGCAGTATTTCCGCGCGGCGTGGGACACGGTGCTCGCGTCCACGACGCAGGGCGCGCTCTATCGCACGGTGCCGCTCGCAACCATGTGGGACGATCACGACTTCGGCCCGAATGACGCCGATGCGCGCACTCCGTCGCGCGCCGCTGCGAGGCGCGTGTACCGCGAGTACGCGCCGCATTACCCGCTGCCTGCGGGCGATGGGAACGCTGCGATTTACCAGGCGTTCAGCATCGGCCGTGCGCGGTTCATCATGACGGATCTGCGGAGCGAGCGTTCGGCGAGAAATGTGCGCGACGGCGCTGCGAAGACGATGCTCGGGGCAGCGCAGAAGGAGTGGTTCAAGCGCGAACTGGCCGATGCGTCACGTTCGCACGCGGTGGTTTTCTGGGCGAGCAGCGTGCCGTGGATCGGCGCGCCGGATCACAGCGACGGATGGCCGGGCTATTCCGACGAGCGGCGCGAGATCGCGGGCTTCATCGCGCAGAATGGAATCCGCAATCTCGTCATCCTCTGCGGCGACGCGCACATGCTCGCCGCGGACGACGGCGCGAACAGCGACTACACCGGTGTGCATGGCCTGCGCCTTCCGGTGCTGCACGGCTCGCCGCTCGACCAGGGCGCGAGCCGCAAGGGCGGGCCGTACAGCCACGGCGTGCATCTGCCGGAGCCGCGCGCTGGCTGCTTCGGCTGGGTGGATGTGCTCGACGAGAACGGCGGTGTGCGCGTCGAGTTCACGGGCTGCGATGAATTCAACGAGGTGAAAGTGCGCCTGGGTTTCGCCGTGTGAAGTTGCAGGCTTGCGGAATCGCCCACGCTCACGTTTGATCGGCGCTACCGATGCTCCGCTCATTTCTCCTCTCACTCATCGTGTGCAGCCTCCCTGCCTGTGCTGCGGATCAGCCGGCCGGGACCGAACCCGCAACGGGCAACGTCCAGCCCGCCGCTTCCGCTGAACCGGCGAAGGGCACGGCGCGGATCACTTTCACCGAATGCCATGTCGAGGGACCGTACATCGCGTTCACCTTTGACGATGGCCCGCACCCGACGCAGACGCCGCGCGTCCTGAAAATGCTGAAGGAGCGCAACATCAAGGCGACATTTTTCTGCCTCGGGCAGTGTGTCGCGCAGAGCCCCGAGATCGCGAAGCAGATCATCGAGGAAGGCCACGAGATCGCGAACCATTCGTGGAGCCATCCGCAGCTCTCGAAGATGAATGAGGCCGCGGTGAAGGATGAGCTCGATCGCGCCCACAATGTGATCAAGCAGACGACCGGCGTGACGCCCACGCTGATGCGCCCGCCGTACGGCGCCTTCACCACAAAGCAGCGCACATGGGCGAACGCGGTGTGGAATTACAAAATCATCCTCTGGGACGTGGACAGCCTCGACTGGAAACACCGCACGCCGGCGAAGACCGAGAGCATCATCATGAAGGAGACGAAAAGCGGCTCCATCATCCTTTGCCACGACATCCACAAGACGACGATTGACGCGATGCCCGCGACGCTCGATGCGCTGCTCGCGAAGGGGTTCAAATTTGTGACCGTGAGCGAGCTGCTGAAGATGCACCATGAGCCTGCGCCGGGAAAAAAGGGACAGGCTGGGAAACCCGCGACGACGACAGCGAAAACGCCGGCAGCGGCCGATGATTTGAAAAAGCAGCCGCCGCCCGCGCCCGCGCCCGAGAAGCCCGCGGCTCCCGGCGGCGGCGCGGCGCGGTAGCAGCAGATGCTCGGCGAATCCTTCTTCCAGACGCGCGCGGACCTTGGCACGGCGCTGTTTTCGCTGAGCACGCTCGCGCACGATTTGCGCGCGCCGAAGGAGACCATCCGCACGCTGAACGACCTCGGCACGAGCCTGCGCGAGCCATTCCTTTTTGTCGTCGTGGGCGAGGTGAAGGCGGGAAAATCCTCGCTGCTGAATGCGATCTTCGGACGCGAATTCTGCAAGGTGGATGTGCTCCCGATGACGGACAAGATTTACGTCTTCAAGCACGCGGAGGAGGAGCGCGACGTGCATGTCTCGCCGCAGCTCACCGAGTGCCACCGCGCGTCGCCGGTGCTCGCGGATTTCAACATCGTGGACACGCCGGGGACGAACACGATCGTGCCGGAGCACGAGGAAATCACGCGCCAGTTCCTGCCGCTCGCGGATCTGTGCCTGGTTGTTTTTTCCACGGTGAACCCGTGGGGCGCGACGGCGTGGCAATTCCTCCAGCACCTGCACCGGAAGTGGCTGAAAAAAGTGGTGTTCGTGCTCCAGCAGCGCGACTTGCGTTCGCCCGCGGAGGTGGATGCCGTGCTCGCGCACATGCGGCAGACGATGCTGCAAAAAATCGGCGAGAGCTGCCCCATTTTTGCAGTATCCGCGAAGCAGGCGTGGGAGGCGAAGCACGCGGCGGATCCGGACACGCGTGCGCGGCTGCTGCACGAGAGCGGATTCGATGCGCTGGAAAAACACATCGCGACAAGCGTGACGGACGGCTCGGCGCGCGCGGAAAAACTCGGCAGCGTGTGCCGCAGCGCGCAGGTGATTTTTGCGGACTTCAGCAAACAGGTCACGTCCGCCGCCGCGGTGGTGGAGGGCGACCTGGTGAAGCTGCGCGAGCTGCGCGCCGTGCTCGAGGAGCGCAGGGAGCAGAGCTTCCGGCAGGTCGGCGGGATGCTGTGGACGATCGCGCAGGCGTCCGAGCGCACGCAGGCGCAGGGCGAGGCATTGCTGCGCGAAAAGCTGACCTTTGCGGGCACGGTGAAACTGATGTTTGGCAAGCGCGGCCTGGAGAATTTTTTCCAGACGGAACTCGAAAACCGCCAGCGCGAGACGCTGACGAAGATCGTCCGCGAGTCTCTGGAACTCATCGAGGCGGACCTGAAGAGCGTGTGGCGGCAGTTGCACGAGATGATGCAGCGTACGTTCGCGTCGCGCGATCTGCCGCTGCTCCCGGACTTCGCGCAGCAGCGCACCGAGCTGCTGAACCGGATCGATCTCGCGCTGATCGAGCGCACGCAGGGCGCGGAATTCCAGCGGCAGATGCAGCGCGTCTTTGCCGACACGGCGAGCTGGCTGCGCGTGCCGGCAAGCGTGTTCGCCGCGGGCGGGATCGGCGCGGTCGTGGCCGGGGCGCTGGCGAAGGTGACGATCCTCGACATCACCGGAACCATCGCGGGAGTGGGTGCGCTCACGGGCACGGTGGTCGCGCTCGCGAAACGGCGGAAAATCATCGCCGAATACCGGCGGCAGATGAACGAGAAGCGCGAGGCCATGGTGCGCGCCGTGGAGGATCACCTGCGGCACGCGGTGAAGCGCTTTTATGCGGAACTCGAGCAGGTCTTCCAGCCGATCGAGGCGTTTGCCGAGGCGCAGAAAAAAATGCTGGAGCCCTCGATGGCAGCCGTGCGCGACCTCGAGGTGAAGCTCGCGCGGTGTGCGGGTTCGCTCTGCAATCCCGTTGTGCCGGCCGTGGCGGGGGCGTGATTTTCCACGGGCAGAATCCGCCAGCCTGAAAGTGGCATGAGCCTCCACTCGTGCATCCGCCTGCCGCGTTGCTTCGGGCTGAAGCCCGATGCCTTTTCCACGCGCCTTACGCGAGCCCGTCGAGCTTCGAGAGGATTTCCGCCTTTGGCTGGCGGCCGACGAGCTGTGCGACCGGGAGCCCACCCTTGAAAAAAAGAAGCGCGGGAATCGAGTTCACGCGGAATTTTCCTGCGAGCGCGGGGCTCTCATCCACGTTTACCTTCGCAACGATCGCCTTGCCGACCCGCTCGTTGGCGATTTCATCAATCACCGGCGAGAGCTGGACGCAGGGCCCGCACCACGGTGCCCAGAAATCCACGAGCACAGGCAGGGTGGATTTCCCGACCTGGTCGTCGAAATTCGAGTCAGAGAGAGTGATGACGTTCGGGCTGGCCATGATGAGATGAGATGTGAGGTGCTACCGAGCCGCCCACTCGGGCAATGTCGCCGCCGTGTAAACCATGTAGGCGAAAACGCCCGCGCCGGTCGCGCCGAGAAACGCGAGGATGCTGAGGACGATGCCGAGCGTGTCCGACTTTGCCGGCGACGCGGAGATCTGCGGGGCGACGCTGGCGGCGCTCACGGACTTTTTGATTCCTGACGGCGAGGACGCCTGCTGCATGCCGCTCGCCTGGGGCTGAGTCTTCATCAGCGGTTGCGTCTGCTGCATTTTCACCGTGGCCTTCGGAAGCGCGGGCGCGGAACTCTTCGGCGCGTCGGTCGGCAGGCTGATGCGGGCAGTCTCCTTCTTCGGCGAAGCGGGCTTTGCGACGATGCCGGACGCTCCCGGCGCAGGCGGCGGGACGACGCCGGACGGGCCGGGCTTGAGCGGGATGGTCGGCTTGCTGACGAGCGGCGGCGGCTTCGGCGGCGGAGTCAGGCCGCTCATCGGCTTGGAAAGTGGCGGCGGCACCGGCGGCGCGGATGGCCGCGAGATCGGCGGCGGAGTCGCGAGTCCGGAAGTGGGCAGGGACACTTTCGAGGTTTCCTTTTTCGGCGAGATGCCGGCGGTCTCGGAGAGATTCACGCGCACCGTCTCGCGCTTGGCGACAGGGGTTTCGCCCTTCGGCGGAAGCGTGATCCGGATGGTATCCTTCTTGTCGGCTTCGTCGGTTGCGTTTGGGTCTGCGGAGGGGGTGGGAGTTTCGTCGGCCATGGCGTAATGAGTGGGAACGATTTTCGTATCTCAGCGGCTCCCGCCGCTGTCAACAGGTTTGTCGGAAATATCCCGCCATCGCGCCGCTGATTGATGTTTTTTCATGAAGCCCGCCTTTTTGTGTCCCGTTCGGAGGGGTCGACGCTATTGAGCGGGTGGAACGGGTCGCAGCGCGGCTCCCCAAAACAACACGACAAGACCTCACACATCATGAAACGCATCCTCAGCATCCTCACAATCGCGGCCCTCGGCCTTGCATTCACCCTCCCCGCACAGGCCGGCAAGGGCGGCAAGAAAGGCAAGCAGGGCGGCGCGGACATCCTCGCCACCTACGACAAGGACGGCAATGGCAAGATTGACGGCGCCGAAGTGGACGCCCTCAAGAAGGACTTCGCAGCCGGCAAGCCCGAACTGAAGGCCCTCGATACGAACAATGACGGCAGCCTCTCCGACGAGGAGATCGCCGCCGCCGGTGGCAAGCAGAAGAAGAAAAAGAAGAACAAGTAAGCTGCTTCAATCGCCGCGCCCCAAAGCCTGGCGCGGACTTTCCAGTGCGCGGGATGCCTCCGGTGTCCCGCGCACTTTGTTTTTTGCAGAACGGGGGAAAGGTGAATGGCCGCGCACGTCAAAAAATAAATTCAGCGCAATGATAATTTAGTCGCATCCAGCTTGGCGGCGCACGCGAATAACACGGGCAACCAAGAAACCCAAACAAACAAACCAACTAAATAAGCCATGAAAAAATTCCTCGCATTCACCGCCGCTTGCGGCCTCCTCGTCGCTGCCTCCTTCGCCGCAGACGATATCGTTGATACCGCCAAATCCACGGGCATGTTCAAGACCCTTACCGCCGCGCTCGACGCAGCGGATAAGACTTCCATGCTGAAAGAAAAGGGACCCTTCACGGTCTTCGCTCCCAGCGACGAAGCTTTCGCCAAACTGCCGAAGGGCACTGTCGAAGATCTCCTGAAACCGGAGAATAAGCAAAAGCTCGCCATGATTCTTGCCTACCATGTTATCGAGGGCAAGGCCGTCATGTCTTCCGACGTGAAGACAATGATGGCGAAGACTGCCAATGGTGCGGAACTCAACATCAAAGTCATGAAAAAAGGGGTGATGGTCAACAATGCCAAGATTGTGAAAGCCGACGTCAAGGCAACCAATGGCGTGATTCACGTGATTGACACTGTGCTCATGCCGCCGGCCAAGTAAGCAGGCAGCCAATACTAATCTTTCGTGCGGACGGTGTGCATGTCGCACCGTCCGCACTTAGTTTAGAGCGATGACATCCGGCTGGACTGCTGCCGGAGACAGTCGAGAGCGGAGGGCTTAGACGCCAGCAGCCGGATGCGTGGCATTCAACCGGTCGGCAAGTTCCTTCACCAGCCGTTCCAACTCACGCACGCGTTTAGTCGTCTCGGGGAGTTGCATTATGCCAATAATTTGGCGCTTCGCCTGTTTGTCCGGCATCGCTGGGATGCCCAGCACCGTGCCGCCGTCCGGCACATCCCGCATCACACCGGACTTTGCGCCCACGGTGGCCTGGCTGCCGATGCTCAGGTGGCCGCCGATGCCGGATTGCGAGGCGATGACGGCGTAGTCCCCAAGCTTCGTGCTACCCGCAAAACCGGACTGCCCCATGATGAGGCAATGGCGGCCAATCGTGACATTATGTGCGACATGGACGAGGTTATCTATCTTAGTCCCTGAGCCTATGACTGTGGAACCTAATGCGGCGCGGTCAATGGCGGCATTGGCACCTATCTCGACATCGTCGTGGATGACGACATTGCCGACCTGAAGGATCTTGCGGTGGATGCCAGCATCGAAGACATAGCCATAGCCATCTCCACCTATGACCGTGCCGGCATGGATGGTGACGCGATGGCCGATGGATGTGCGGGCATAGACGATGACATTCGGAAACAAACTAACATCATCGCCGAGCTGCGAGTCATTGCCGACATGGTTCCCACCCATGAGCACGGAGCCCGCACCGATGTGAACGCGCTCGCCGACGACGCAGTGCGGCCCAATGTGCGCCGTTTCATGCACGACTGCGGTGGCTGCGATGACGGCGCTCGGATGTTTCCCGGCGGGATGGTGCCCGGCGGGAAAAAAGAGCGGGAGCACCTTGGCAAACGCCACGCGCGGATTGCGCACGCGGATGAGGACTTTCGCGGCTGAGGTGAACGGGCCGGAGACCAGGATGGCGCTGGCGGCGCTTTGCTCCGCGGCGAGGAAGTGGGCTTCCTTCTCGGCAAATGTGAGGTCGCCGGCCTTCGCGGAATCCGCGGGTGCGAGGCCGGTAAGCTGTGTCGTGGCATCGCCAAGGACTTCCCCTTGGACTTGTTCGGCGATTTGCGCGGCGGTATAGGAAGTGGGCATGGTGGTTCTTCGGGGAGTCTTGGATTTTAGAGCCTGCTGGGATAGGCTGCATTTTCTCCCGCGCCAAGGCGCAAAGCCGCGATGGCGGTTTCCCCTGCGTTTTTGCTCCTGCCCTGAAGATTCGTCCTTGCGGCTGCCGTGCCGGCGGAGTAAAAGGCAGGCGGTGTGCCGGGCGAGCAGCCCGCGCCAATTTCCCCAAATTCTCCGACACCCGAATGACCGGTTTCCTGTTCCATCTGCTGAGTGCGCTTCAGCGGGCCGCGTCTTCGGTGGCAGAGTTCGCCGCATCCGCGTCGCGTCGGGTTTGGGAAAGTGTCGCTGTCTGTCTCGCCGCCTGCGCACGCCGTGAAGCCGCCGCCTGCCGGTCCCGCGAGGGATCGGATATTTCCCGAGAGGGAAGGTGCGCCGGCTTTGGCAACGCAACCTCAAATCCATACGCAACGAATGAATACAAACGACTCAAGGCCCCGTGGCCGCCGCCCCAGTGGCGGTGGCGGACGCCGACGCCCCCAATATCGCGACGAAAGCCGCGATCCCCGCGACCGGAATGCCCGTCGCGACTCCCACGCCGAAGCGCCGAAGAAACTCTCCCTCTGGCAGAAGTTCCTCGGCCTTTTCTCCCGCAAGCCCGCGAAGGCCGCCTCGCCCTCGCGCCCTGAGCAGGGCCGCGGAAAAAATGACGACCGTCCGCAGGCCGAACGTCGCGAAGGCGACCGCCGCCGCAGCGCTCCGCCGGAAAAAATCGAGGTCACCTCGCCGCGCCTCTACGTCGGCAACCTGAGCTACGATGCCGCGGAGAGCGACCTCATGAACCTCTTCAACGGCGTCGGCAAAGTGCAGAACGCCGAGATCGTCACGCACCGCGACACGGAGCGCTCGAAGGGTTTCGGCTTCGTGACCATGCTCACCGTGGACGAGGCCATCCGCGCCGTGGAGACGCTGCACGACAAGGACTTCATGGGCCGCCGCCTCGTGGTCACCGGCTCCCGCTCCGAAGGCGTGCGCGAACCGCGCGTGTAAGGCCGCACGGTCAGCGACAACTTCAACGGGAGCCCTGCGAGAGCGGGGCTCCCGTTTTTGTTTTTTTCACCGCGGAGAGGGGGATGCGGGGTATGCCGGAAAGTGCGTGGCTGGAACTGTGCCAGTCCGGTGTGCTGCCAGGCTGAAAATAGCCCAGCGATTCAGCGCTGGGAGAGCGTGCTCGAACGAAACAAAGTCCCGCCGGGACGGAAGAATGGTTCGGATGATTCTGCCGTCCCTGCCGGGACTTTGCCTGTCTTTCGCGAGGTGAGCCCAGCACTGAAGTGCTGGGCTATTTTCAGGAGCCGCCTCTGGCTGAACGGAGTTTGGTCAATAAGCCGGACAGGCATGAAAAGCGTTGCTCAGAATGCTTTCTGTCTGTGCCCGCACCGTGCATCATCTGCGCGTCATGCGATTCCTTCCCGCACTCCTCCTCGCATTCGTCCTCCGCCTCACCGCCACCGCCGCGGAGCCGTGGCTGAAGCCGAACGACGTCGTCGCGCTCGTCGGCAGGGAGGACATGGTCGTGATCGCGGAGGACGGCTGGCTGGAGACGCTCGTCACGGAGGCGCAGCCGAAGGACCGCATCCGCTTCCGCAGTCTCGCGTGGGAAGGGGACACCGTCTTCGAGCAGCGGCGCGATTTGAACTACCCCACACTCGAAGCCCAGCTCGACAAGATGGGCGCCACGGTCGTCATCTTCCAGTTTGGGAAGATGGAGAGCTTCGCGGGGAAGGATGGCGTCGCCGCCTTCACCGAGGCGTATGAGAAGCTGCTCGCCCGCGTGAGCGGCGACAAGAAGTGGCGCATTATGCTGGATGGGGAGTTCCACACGAAACCTTCGCAATACGTCTTTGAATTCAAAGGCCACGAGATCGTGAAGTTCTCGTTGGGCGGATACGGGTGTGAAAGTGATCGCCTTCCCGTGGAGACGAAGCGACGCATCGCGCTCGTGCTCCCGCCGCGCATGATTCCATACAAAGAATATGCGCGCTGGATCATCAAAAGAGACGACGAGGAGAAGGAGCGGATGCGGAAAGCAGGAACCGGAGGGACGATTCTCTGGCCTGGCGACATGTTTAAGAGCCGGGAAAACGAGCCCACGCCCTACTTTCCCGGTCGCGCCTTGTTGGAAAGACTGCCTGAGTTCAGCGTTCGCAACACGCAGATCCTAGCCTACCGCGACGCCATCCGTGCAGTCGCTGGAAAATGCAGCGCCTTGATCGTGGACAGCGAGCGCCCGCCATCGCCCGATACGCGAATGTATATCACGTATGATGGAATACGCGTGTGTGAACCGGACCACATGAGACGGGATGCGGTTATCGCCAGGGGCTTGGGTTGGGTTATGTCGCCTAGTCCGCGGGATGATAAGACTGCGGCGCAAATTCAAGCGCTGGAAACCGCCATCCGCGCCAAGAACCGCCTCTGGTTCCACTACACGCGCCCGCAGAACTGGGCCTTCCTCGCGGGCAACCGCACCAACCAGCCGAGCAGCCGCGACCACCTCGACCCAAACAAGCGCTGGTTCCCCGAGGAGATGGAGCAGTGGCTCCCGCTCATCGAGGCCAAGGAGAAGGAAATCTGGGCCATGGCCGCCGCCCCGCGCTGACGGCAGGAGGCGGGCTGATTTCTCTCCTCGGCGTTGGATGGATGGAAAGGAACGAATGACGAATGACGAATGACGAAAGTGCGCCGCACTCTGGACGAGGAACGACTCTGCTTCGTCATTCTGCATTCGTCATTCGTCATTCGGAAAGTCAGCCCGCCTCCTCCCGTCGCCGGCTACTTGAGCTTGAGATTTTTCCGCAGGAAAGTCGGCACGTCGAGATCCTGCCCGTCCACGATCGTAGGTTCGGACTTCTCGAAGCGTCCGCGGTTCGCCGGCTCGAGCGTCATCTGCTCGGCCTTCTCCTCCTTCTTCGCGGCGGCGGTTTTTTCCGTCGCGGGTTTGCGGTAAGTCTGCGCGGGAGGTGAGGTCTTCACGGCTGCGACGGGCGCCGGCTCGTGCTTCGCCGCGGGCTGGATTTCCTCCGCGTCTTCCTCGGGTTCAAATTCGGGAGCCTTGGCTGCGACCGGCACGGGCGCGGCGGCTGTGCGCTTCGGCGGCTGTGCGGGCGCAGGCGCCTGGCGCGGCGGCGTGCGCTGCACGCGCACGGGAGCCGGAGCAGGTTCGGCAGCAGCCTCGTGCGCTCCGGTCGAGCTGATGATCGTCACGCACAGCCTGCGCCCGAGCTTCGCATCCGTCGCGAGGCCGAAATCAATCCGCGTGTCGTCGCCGATGTGCTTGTTGAACTCGTCCATCAGCGTCGTGATTTCCTGCACGGTGAGGTCCGGCCCGCCGGCGAGGTGGATGACGACGCTGTGGCAGTCCGCGAGCATTTTGCCCTTGTCCATCAGCGGGCTTTTCAGCGCGCGCGCGAGCGCCTCGTGTGCGCGGTTCGCGCCGTCGCTCTCGCCGTAGCCGAAGAGGCAGCGCGGCTGCGAGCGGCGCAGCGCGGCGGAAAGTTCGTCGAGCCCCGTCGCGATGATCCCGCCGCGCCGCACGAGCGACGCGATGGCCTGGATCGAGTGCGAGAGCATCTGGTCCGCGGCGACGAATGCGTCCTGCACGCCGGCTTTGTGCGGCGCGGTCTCGCCGAGGCGATCGTTCTCGAAGCACACCACGAGGTGCGCCTGCGCCTCGAGCTGCGCGAGGCTTTCGGCAGCCTGCGTGCGCCGCCTTTTTCCCTCGAAGCTGAAGGGCATCGTGGCAAACACGACGACCATCGCGCCCGAGCCGCGCGCCATGTGCGCGATGAGCGGTGCCGCGCCGCTGCCCGTGCCGCCGCCGAGGCCGGTGCAGAGGAAAATCATGTCGGCTCCCTCGACGGCGCCCTTGATCTCATCCGCCGCCTCCTCTGCGGCCTGGTAGCCGATCTCGGGATCGCCGCCCGCGCCGAGGCCGCGCGTCACGGTCTTGCCGAGCTGGATTTTCTGCGGCGCGACGCCGCCGTTCAGCGCCTGCACGTCGGTGTTCAGCGCGATGACGGTCACGCCCTCGATGCCGTCGAGCACGAGGCGATCCAGCGCGCTGCCGCCTGCGCCGCCGAGGCCGATGACTTTGATGACCGGCGCTGCCGGGACGGTGGAGCGGTGGAGTGTGATCATGGCATTAGCGGAACCACTTCTTGAACCAGTCGAGCCATCCGCCCGACTCGTCGTCGAGCGTGGCCTGCGCGTATTTCACGAGGCCGATGGCGGTGGAGTACTGCGGGTTTTCAAAGGCGCTCGTGACGCCGGCGATATTCTGCGCGCGGCAGACCTGCACGGGCATCTGGAAGATATCCTCCGCGACTTCATGAATGCCGCGCAGCGCGGAGCTGCCTCCCGTGAGCACCATGCCGGCGCCCGCGTATTCGGCGTAGCGGCCCTTGTCGAGTTCGCGCTTGAGCAGCTCGAAGGTCTCGCGCACGCGCATGTGGATGATCGTGTTCAGCATCTCACGCTCGATCTCGCGGCCTGCGAATCCGTGCTCGTCCTTCAGCACGACGGCCTCGCCGGGGATCGTGCCGCCGATCGCGCAGCTTCCCTCGTCAATTTTCAGCCGCTCCGCCTTGCCCATCGGGATGCGCAGGCCGAGCGAGAGATCGTTCGTGATGTGATCGCCGCCGATGCCGATCACGCCGCTCTGCTTCACCGCGCCGCCCGCGTACACGATGTAGCCCGTCGTGCCGCCGCCGATGTCCACCGTGATCGCGCCCGTGGTTTTTTGGTTCGCATCGAGCACCGCCTGCGCGGCGGCGTACGGCGTGAAGACGATGTCCTCGATCTCGATGTCGAGATCGATCATGCACTGGATGCTGTTGCGGATGCGCGTGGCCACGCCATGCACGATGTGAAAGTCCGCCTCCAGCTTGCGTCCGTGCATCCCCACGGGGTTCAAAATGCCGTCCTGCCCGTCCACATAGTAGTGCTGGAGGATCGTGTGGACGAACATGTTCTGCGCCGGGATCGGCGACGTGCGCGCGGCCTCCTGCACGCGTGCGAAGTCTTCCCGGTCAATCTTCGCGCGGTCCTCCGGCAGCGTGAACGAGCACCGGTTGTTGTAGCTCTGGATGTGCGCGCCGGTGATGCCGAGATAGACGTTCTTGATCATCACGTCGCTCTTCTCCTCCGCGTCCGCGAGCGCCTCGCGGATGCACTTGCCGCACGTCTCGATGTCCACGATCTCGCCCTTGCGCACGCCGCGCGACGGTGCCTCGCCGACGCCGAGGATTTGGATCGTCCCGTCGCGTTTCAGCTCCGCGGAGATTGCGCACACTTTCGAGGTGCCGATTTCGAGTCCGACGACTATCTGGTCCTTGGCCATCAGGCGGTGGTGCTGCGGAAGCGTTTGAGGATGCCGCCGCCGTCGTCCTTCGGCTTCGCGGGCTCGCTGCGTTTGGGCGCCGGTTTGCCCTTCGTGGAAGATGAAGCCTCCGCGCCGGTCTTCGCCTTCACGGGAATCGCGCGCGGAATCGCAGCCAGCTCCGACGCGTCGTCGGTCTCCGCCGGCACGGGCTGCATGAAAGTCACCGGAATGTTCCGCATCGGGATCAGGTTGATCGTCTGGATTTCCTGTCCGATGAGCGCCGCCTCGTTGCGCACTGCCGCGAGTCGGTCCATCTGCCCGGTGATGTCGTCGAGCCCGAGCGTGACCTGCGCGCCCTTCTGATCGGTCGCGACGATGAAGCAGCCTTTCGAGACATCCACCGCCGTCACCTTCAGCGAGCCCCCGTCGCGCGTGCGCTTGAGCAGATCGAGCGCGGCGAGCACCTCGGCTTTGCGGATTTTTTTTCCGGGTTCGAGATCCTCAGTCTGCACGCCCGCGATGACGGGCAGCGATTTGAATTCCGGCAGGATCACGCGCGGCTGAAAGACGACGCCGCTCGCGTCGAGCAGGTGCGTCGGCTTCGGCGCGGGCGCGGATTTTTCACCTGGCGCAGCGGCGAGCCACGCGGTCGGCTTGCGCTCCTTCACGGTGATCTCGATCCGGTTCGGCAGGTAGCGCATCACCTCCACGGTCTCGACCTGCGGCAGCGCGGCCAGCGCCTCGCGGATCGCCGCGGTTTTGTAGGAGTAAATGTTCGCGCCCGGCTTCACCTTCGCCACCGCGCGCGCCTGATCGCGCGTGAGCGTGCCGTCCGTCGCAAATGTGATGTCCTGCAGCGCGTAGTCGGGGTTCTGCCAGAAGAACTTTTTCCAGCCCACCGTCGCGCCGTAGCCCGCGCCGCCGAGCAGCGCGAGCAGCGCGCACACTTTCACCAGCCGCCACGTCCAGCGGCAGAATGCGACCCACGTCTCGTTCGTGTCGCGCTTCACCACTCCGTCCACGAAATACTTCTTCCGCCGGTCGCGGTCGGAGGTCAGGCGCTGGTTGCTGGGGCGTTTGCGTTTCATGGGTCGGTGTGGCGTGCGGCGAGCGAGAGCTCGATGATGCGGCGGCAAAGTTCGGCGTAGCTGATGCCCATTGCTCTCGCGGCTTCGGGCAGCAGCGACACCGGCGTCATGCCGGGAATGGTATTCACCTCGAGCACAAAGGGCAGTCCTGCGTCGGAGAGGAGAATGTCCACTCGCGAATAGATTTCAAGACCAAGCGCACGGTGCGCCGCGAGAGCCGTGCCCTGCACGACCTTCGTGATCTTCGCGTCGAGCGGCGCGGGGCAAAAGTGATCCGCGCCCGCTGCATTCGGATTCAGGAAGGGGTACTTGTTGTCGAAATTGTAGAAGTCCTTCTTGGCGCGGATCTCGATCACCGGCAGCGCGAGATCGCCCACGACGCCGACCGTCAGTTCGCGGCCCGCGATGAATTCCTCCACGAGCAGCTCGTCGCCAAATTTCCACGCCTGCGCGAGCGTATCATCCAGCTCCGTCTGCGTCTTCACGATGAAGACGCCCACGCTGCTGCCCTCGCGCGGTGCCTTGATCACGAGCGGCATCGGCAGCGTCGGCCTCGCACCGCCGCGGATGATTTCCGATTTCGCCGTCGGCACGCCGCGCTCCACGAAGCGTTTCTTCGACGCAATCTTGTCAATCGCCAACTCCGACCCGCGCACGCCCTCGCCTGTGTACGGGATTCCGCGCGCCTCGAGAATCCGCTGAATCTGCCCGTCCTCGCCGAACGTGCCATGCACGGCATTGAACGCCACGCGCGTCCCCGCGGGCACCGCGAAATCCGCGCCGGTAACATCCACCGGCGTGACGATCGCTCCGAGCGAACGCAGCGCGTCCACGACACCCTCGCCGGATTTCAGCGAGACTTTGCGTTCTGAACCAGGCCCGCCCATGAGGACGGCGACTGGGATGTTTTTGAGATCAAGCGGCATGGAAATGGGCGGAGTCTTAATCGTATTCTTATTCTTATTCTTACTCTGCAAACGGAGTGCGCGGCGGTTTCATGGAGCGGTTGGGATTAAGATTAGGAATAAGAATAAGAATAAGAGTGGAAGCGGAATGACGGTGAATTTCGGAACACGCGCTCAGACATAAACGGGCTCATCCTGTCCAACGATTTGAACCTCCGTGTGCAATTCGATTTTTCGCTCCGCACGCGCGCGTTCCTGAATCTGCGCGATGAGCGCGAGCACGTCGCGCGCGGTCGCGCCGCCCTCGTTCACGATGAAGTTGCCATGAATCTCCGACACGCGCGCACCGCCGACACGCGTGCCCTTGAGCCCGAGTTCATCAATCAGTTTTCCCGCGGGCGTAGTTTCCGGATTTTTGAAAATGCAGCCCGCGCTCGATTCCTTCGGCTGGCTCGTGCGCCGCTTCTGCTGGCTCTCGTCGAGCCGCGCCGCGATGTCCGCCGCCGCCGCCGGCTCGCCGCGGAATGTCGCGCTCACCGCGTAGTTGTTTGCGAGCGTGGGCACGTCGCGGTAGCGCACTTCCAGCTCGGCGGGCGTGCGCGTGTGAAATTCGCCGTTCGCATCCACGAAGCGCACGCTCACGACCTGCCGGAAAGTCTCGCCGCCCATCGCACCCGCATTCATCCGCAGTGCGCCGCCGACATTTCCCGGGATGCCCTCGAACCACTCGAAGCCGCCGATGCCCGCATCGCGCGCGGCAATCGCAAGCTCGCGCTGCTTCACGCCCACGCCCGCGCTGATGTGCATGCCGTGGACTTTGAGCCTCTTGAATTCACCGCGCGCAAGATGCGCGACCACGCCGCGGATGCCGCCGTCGCGCACGAGCAGATTCGATCCGCGGCCCATCACGAAAAGCGGGAGCTTCCGCTCCGTCGTGAAACGCACGAGCTGCGCAAAGCCCTCCTCGGTCTCCGGCTCCGCCCAAAATTGCGCCGGGCCGCCGACGCGCATCGTCGTGTGTTTCGAGAGCGGTTCGTAGAGCCGCGCGATGCCGGGGCCCATCGTGTCCAGGATGTCATCGAGCACCGCCGCGTCGCGCGTGAGCACGCTGCCCTGCTCGTGGATGTCGCCCGCGCCGAGCGAGAGGATGAGATCGCCCGGCTCCATCATGCGCCCGATGTCGAATGCGATCCGCTTCCGATCCGGCTGAAAGCTCACACCCTCCTGCGCGGTTTTCTCCGCGATGGCATCCGCGATCGTCTGCCCGGTCACGCCGGGAATCGGTGTCTCGCTCGCGGGATAAATGTCCGCCAGCACGAGCACGTCGGTGTCCTCAAATGCGCGGCCAAATTCATCCCGCAGCGCCTGTGTGCGCGTGAAGCGGTGCGGCTGGAACATCGTGAGGATGCGCTTGCGCCCCGTGCCGCGCGCGGTCGCGAGCGTCGCTCGGATTTCGCTCGGGTGATGCCCGTAGTCGTCCACGATCATGAAGCGATCCGAGCGGTGCTTGATCTCAAATCGCCGCCGCGCGCCGCGGAAGGACTCGAGCGCCGCCGCGATTTTTTGAAACGGCACGCCGAGTTCCGTCGCGAGCGCGATCACGCTCGTCGCGTTGCTCACGTTGTGCCGGCCGGGGACATTCAGCGTCACCGCGCCGAGCATCTCGCCGCGCCGCGTGGCGACGAAGTGCGTCTGGAAATCCTTCGGATGCACGTCCTCGAAGCGGTAGTCCGCGCCAGCCGCCGCGCCGTACGAAATCGCGCGCGGATGCGCCGGGCAGATGCGCGCCGCGTGCTTGTCATCCGCGCAATAAAACACGCTGCCTGCCGTCTGCTGCAGCAGTTGCGCGAAGACGCGCCCGATGTGCGCGAGGTCCGCGTAAAAATCCATGTGCTCCTCCTCGATGTTCAGGATGATCGCGTGCTCCGGGTGGTAGTTCACGATCGTGCCGTCGCTCTCATCTGCTTCCGCGACGAACCATTCGCCCGCCGCATCCCACAGCGCATTCACGCCGAGGATTGGAATCTCCGCGCCGACGTAATGCGACGGATGCAGCCCCGCCGCGCGCAGGACGTGCGCGCCCATCGAACTCGTCGTCGTCTTGCCGTGCATCCCGGCGACGACGATCCCCTTTTTCTGCCGCATGATCGCCGCGAGCGCATCCGCACGGCGCACGATCGGGACGCCGAGTTTCGTCGCGCACTCGTAGTCGGGATGCGCGGGCTTGATCGCCGAGGAAAAAATCACCAGCTCCGAGTCGCGGACTTTTTCGGGATTTGAGGGCGACGAAAAGTCGAGGCCGAGCGTCTGCAGTCGCGCAGTCTCCTCGGTCGTTGCCTTGTCGCTGCCGCTCACGCGATGCCCGAGCGCGAGGCACAGTCCCGCGATTCCGCTCATGCCGGAGCCCGCGACGCCGATCAGATGAATGCGGTGTGCGCCTCCGGTGAGGAATTTCGCGAGCTGTGCTCCGTCCATGTTCAGCGGCCCTGGCCTCCCTTGCTGCGCGATGCGCGCAGGGTGAAAAATACGATCACCGCGAAGATGGCGAAGACCCAGTTCCAGACATTCTCAGCGGTGGTCTCGCGGATTCTCAGCTCGAGGAAATCCGCACGAAGAGACGGCGCCGTCGCGAGGACAAGTGCGAGAGTGAGTGCGATGCGTTGGGATGGGTTCATCGGTTGGATCACGGGTTGGGTTTGCAGGAATTCAGGACGACATCGGCGACGCGCTCCGCAGCGCCATCCGGCGCGAGCGCGCGGCATTTTTGCGACATCGCTGCGAGTTGAGCGGGGTCTGTGATCAGCGCGGAGATTTTTTCCGCGAGCGCGTCCGGCGTCGCGTCGGACTCATTCATCAGCACGCCTGCGCCCGCATTTTCAAAAATCTTTGCATTCGCCGTCTGATGATCATCCGCGGCGAACGGGTAGGGGATGAGGATCGAGGGCAGTCCGAAGTGTGAAAGCTCCGCGAGACTCGCCGCGCCGCTGCGCGCGATGGCGAGGTCTGCTGCGCCGTATGCCTCCTCCATTTTGTGATGAAATGCCGCGACTGCTGCGGGCACGCCTTCGCGTTTGTAGGCATCGTGCATCCGATGTTCGTCCTGCGCGCCCGCGAGGTGGATGATCTGCCATGAGAGCGCCTTCAGCTTCGCCGCCGCGCCGCCGATTGCGGAGTTGATCCCGCGCGCTCCCTGGCTGCCGCCCATCACGAGCAGCGTCGTGCGTCCCGGCTTCAGTCCAAATGCCGCGAGCGCCGCCGTCTTGTCCACCGCGCCCGTGAGCGCGGAGCGGAGCGGAGTGCCGGTCACTTCGCATTTTGCCTTTGGAAAATGGCGCGCACATTCCGCGAAGCCGAGCAACACCTTCGTGACGCAGCGCGCGTTCAGCCTGTTCGCGCGTCCGGGGATTGCGTTCGACTCGTGGACGAATGTGGGGACTTTCCTCGAGCGTCCCGCGAGGATCGGCGCGGTGGAAGTGAACCCGCCCATGCCGAGCACCGCCGCGGGCTGCCACTCGCGGAAGAGCGCCTTGCACCGGCGCAACCCTTTCCAAAACCGGAATGCAAAACCGAAGATCGCCGGTGAGAAAAGTTTCGGCATCCCGATGCCCGCGAGTTTCTCGATTCGGAATTCCTTCCGCCCCTGCGTGGCAGTCGCGTCAATTTCCTTTTCCGAAATCAGCAGCATCACCTCGTGTCCGCGCGCGAGCAGGATTTCCCCGACTGCCAGGCCGGGGAAAAGATGGCCTCCTGTGCCTCCTGCTGCGATGACGAATTTCATGTGGCGCGGGACGGACGGAGCGGTGAGCTGACGGTGATCACGTTTGCGACGGGACACTGAAACGGCACGCCCTGCAGTCCGCCTGCCGTGGGAATCCAGCGCTGCACGGGGGGGTGTCCGTGCGCGGCTGCGTCACTCACGGGTTGCTTGCGGTGCGTGCGGCGATCTTTGTTTTTCATGGATCAAATGCGGGGCGTCTTGCGCCCGCGCAGACGGACTTCGAAGCTCACGCCATCGGGGTCGGGCTTCTCACCGAAGCCGCGGCGGTAGATGCTCACGAGGATGCCGATGCTCGCGAGGCAGAATGCGAGGCTCGATCCGCCGTAGCTGATGAATGGCAGCGGCAGCCCCTTGTTCGGCAGCAGCATCGTGGTCACGCCGATGTTCATCGCCGCCTGCAATGCGATGAGCATCACGATCCCGACGCCGAGCAGTCGTCCGAAGCGGTCGCTCGCGCGCAGTGCGATCACCGTGCCGCTCACCAGCACGATGAGGAAGCAGAGCACGATGACGAGCGTGCAGACGAGGCCGAGTTCCTCGCCAGCCGCGGGGAGGATGAAGTCCGTGTGCGCGTACGGCAGGTAGGAATGTTTCTCGCGGCCATTGCCGAGCCCGAGCCCGGAGAAGCCGCCGGAGCCGAACGCGAGAAGGCCGTGCGCCTGCTGGTAAACTTCCTTCGCATACCGCGGATCGTCGGGATGGAGAAATGCCATGAGCCGGTCCAGTCGCTGCGGCATGAGCCAGATCGCGAGCGCCAGCGCCCCGACGACCATGGCTGCGCAGAGGCCGAGGAATGGTGCGCGCGCGCCGGCGACAAACATGAGTACCATCGTCGTGCAGAGCAGAAGCGTCGAGGTGCCGAGATCCACCTCGGGCACGATGAGGCCGACGAGGACGAGGACGATCCCCAGCGGATACACGAAGCCGCGGAGGAATTCGCGCGGCTGCATTTTTTCCCGCGAGTACCACCACGCGAGCGTGACGAGCACGGCGAGCTTGGCAAATTCCGACGGCTGCAGGGTGAAGCCGCCGACGCCGAGCCAGCGGCGCGATCCGTTGATCTTCTTGCCGATGTGCGGGACGAGCGTGATCGCGAGCAGCGCCGCGGCGATCACGTAGAGGATCCACCAGCGCTTCTCCATCCAGCGGTAGTCCACGAGCGCGGCCACCACGCACGCGGCGGCGCCGATGCACAGCCACATGAGCTGGCGCGAGAAGTAGTAGTTGGGATCGCCCTTGTTGTCCTGCGCGTAGGCGCCCGTGCTCGTGAGCATGACGACTCCGACCGTGATGAGCGCGGCGACCGCGATCACGAGGAGGAAGACGTTGAAGACGACGAAGCGCTTTTGCATTTCGGAGAACTGCTCAGCCGTTTTTCACCGGGAGTTTCAGCACCTGGCCGATTTGGATTTTTTTCGGGTCCTTGATGTTGTTCATCTTCAGCAGATCCTCGTAGGAGCAGCCGTGGTCGCGCGCGATTTTCATCGCGGTCTCGTTTTTCTTCACCACGTAGATTTTCGCCGTCTCCTTCTTTGCCGGCGTCGGCGAAGCCTTCTGCGCGGTGGTCTGCGCGGGCTTCTCGGCGGGGGCCGGAGTGCCCTGCGCGGTGTTCGCGGGCTTCGGCGTGGCGTGCGGTGTGACCGTCGGATTCGTCGCGATGATGGATGCGGCGGCAGGCGCGGTCGGCTTCACCGCGGGCGGTTTTGCCGCCGGTGGTTTCGCAGGCGGAGTCTTCGGCGCAGTGGCCTGCGTGGTGTTGCCCTGCGGTGAATTTGCCTTCCGGTTTTCCTTGATCCGCGCGAAGGCGAACACGCCCACGACTGCGATGACGTGGAGCACGAGCACGACGATGAACGCGCCGGAGAGCCGTGTACCGTCGCCCTCGTCATCGGCCGGCACCTGGGTCGTGGCCCGCGCGGCGGAGGCGTTGAACGTCCGGCTGCGGACGAAGAAGCGGCGGAGTTTCTGCATTGGGTTTTTCATGGCTGGGATTGCTTTGGAGTGAGTGACTGGACGAGCTGACGAAACTGGTTCCCGCGCTCCGCGTAGTTGCGGAACATGTCGAATGACGACGTGCCGGGGCTGAAGAGGACGATGTCGCCGGAGTGTGCCTCGGAGTGCGCAGTGCGCAGCGCCTTTTCCAGCGAGCGCCCGGCATTGATGCACGGCACGCGCGGAGACCAGAGGCGCTCGATGCGTTCCGCCATGTCGCCGAGCAGCACGGCGCAGCGGCATTTTTCCGCGACGAGATCAGTCAAGCTGTCGAACTCGAAGCCCTTGTCCTTCCCGCCCGCGATGAGCACGACCTTGCGCGTCTCGCCGGCGAGCGCCTTTTCGAGCGAGTCGAGATTCGTGGCCTTGCTGTCGTTCACGTAGTCCACGCCGTCGAGCGTGCGGACGAGTTCGCAGCGGTGTGGCAGCGCCCTGTATGCGCGGAGCGGCGGGAGCATCTGCGCAAAATCGAGGCCGCGCGCAAGGCCGACTGCGAGCGCGGCCATGAGGTTCTCCGCGTTGTGCGAGCCGCGCAGGTTCGTGTCGGCCATCTTCAGTACGGGCTTGCCCTCGAAATGGATCACGCCGTCGCGAAGCTCGAAGTCTCCGCCGCGCTCGTAGGCGCTGAACGTGATGCGGCGTGCCTTCAGGGGCGGGAGCTTATGCAGCGGGTTGCGCAGGTTCACCACGGCCCAGTCGTCTGCGGTCTGATTTTCAAAAATGCGCGCCTTCGCGTCGAAATACGACTGGAGTGTCGGATAGCGATCGAGGTGATCCGGCGCGAAGCCGAGCCACACGGCCACGGTCGGGCGGAATGTTTTGATCTCCTCGAGCTGAAAGCTGCTGACCTCGACGGTCATCACATCCATCGCGCGGCCCTCGCAGACTTTTGCGGAAAATGCCGGGCCGATGTTGCCGCACGCGACGGTCTTCACGCCGCAGCCGAGGAGCATCTTTTCGATGAGCTGCGTAGTCGTGGTTTTCCCGTTCGTCCCGGTGATCGCGATGACTGGGCGCGCGCAGAGCACAAAGGCGAGTTCGAGTTCGCCGGTGATCGGGATGCCGCGCGCGCGGAAATTTTTCACCAGCGCCGCGGCCGGGTCTATGCCGGGGCTGAGCACCGCGAGATCGTAGTCGCCAGTGTCGGAATCCGCCGCAGCGCCCGCGATCACGTCCGCGCCGTCCTTTTGCAGCGCGGTGATCTTTTCGCGCATCGCATCGGCCTCGCCGCTGTCGAGCACGGTCACGCACGCGCCTTCCGCGATCAGGAGCCGCGCTGCCGCGCCGCCGCTCTCGCCTGCGCCGAGGACTGCGATGTGCTGGCCTTTGATCTGCATTTTCACCGGAGTTTCAGGGTGGCGAGCCCGAGCAGGGCGCAGATGAATGAGATGATCCAAAAGCGGGTGACGACCGTGGTTTCCTTCCAGCCGGAAAGCTCGAAGTGATGGTGCAGTGGTGCCATGCGGAACACGCGCCGGCCCTGGCCGAACTTGCGCTTTGTGTACTTGAAATAGAACCGCTGGATGAGCACCGACGCCGCCTCGCCGACGAAGACAAAGCCGACGATGAGCAGCAGCAATTCCTGCTTCACGCAGATGGCGACCACGCCGATCGCGCCGCCGATCGCGAGCGAGCCGGTGTCGCCCATGAACATTTTTGCCGGGTGCGCGTTGAACCACAGGAAGCCGAGCGACGCGCCGGCGAGCGCCATGCAGAAGACGCTGAGTTCGCCAGCCATCGGGTAAAATGGCACCTGCAGATAGTCGGCGATCTTGTGGTTTCCGGCCACATAGGCGAGCAGCGCGTAGGTAAATGTCACCGTGAGCGAGCAGCCGGTGGCGAGGCCGTCGAGGCCGTCGGTGAGGTTCACCGCATTCGAAGTGCCGAGGATGACGCAGGCAAAAAAGAGGAACGTGATGACGAGCCCCATGTTCGGCACAAGCATCTTTTTGTAAAACGGCACGTAGAGCGCGCTCGCCTGCTGCTGGAGTCGCGGCTGCGAGAGAAAAAACCACGTGACACCGACCGCGATGAGGAGCTGCACGATGATTTTTGTGCGCTCGCTCACACCGGCGGAACTTTTCTTCGAGACCTTGAGATAGTCGTCGGCAAATCCAAGTGCGCCCGCGGCGATCATCGCGCCGAGCACGAGCCACACGAATGAGTTGTCGGGCCGCGCCCAGAGGATCGTGGAGGCGACTGTCGTGCCGACGAGCAGGATGCCGCCCATCGTCGGCGTGCCGGCCTTCTGGCCGTGCAATTCGGCGAGCTTGTGGACTTCCTCCTTGCTGCGAATCGGCTGGCCGAGTTTCAGCGAGAGGAGTTTCCGGATCGTGAAATTGCCGAGCGCGAGCGAGAGCACGAAAGCGGTGAGCGCCGCGCCGACTGCGCGGAAGGTTTCATACTTGAAGACGTTCAACGCCTTCAAAAACTCGTTCGCCGTGTGATCGGAAAGCCGGTCGAGATAATAGAGCATCAGCAGTTCCTCCCTTCCATCGCCTGCACGATTCGCTCGAGCCGCGCGGAACGGCTGGCCTTTACGAGCACCGTGTCGCCGGGCTGCGCGATGCCGCGCAGCGTGCGGGCGGCATCATCGGCATCCGCGGTGCGGATGACTTCGCTCACGCCGGAATTTTCCGCAGCCTCCGCGATCCAGCGCGCACTTTCGCCGACCGTGATCACGCAGCCAATTTTTTCGCGGCCCGCGACTTCGCCGACGCTGCGGTGGCCGCGCTCGCTCTCTTTTCCCAGTTCACCCATGCCGCCGAGCACGGCGATGCGCCGGCCCGCGCCAGGCATGCGCGCGAGCGTGATGAGCGCGGCGCTCATGCTGTCGGGATTTGCGTTGTACGTGTCGTCGAGGATGCGGATGCCGCCGATCGTCTTCTGCGTGAGGCGGCCAGCGGTGAGATTCAGCGCGCGGAGCCCTGCGGCGCATTCATCGAGCGACAGGCCGAGCGAGATTCCGGCGGCGCAGGCCAGGAGTGCGTTGCGCACCATGTGCTCGCCAGGCACGGGCAGGTCCGCCTCCACACACTGCCCAGTGGAGTGGAGGCGGAACCTGGTTCCCGTGGAAAGGTGTTCGAGATCGGTTGCGCGCACGTCGCCGCCGAGCAGGCCGGCGGTCATCACGCGCGCGCGCGTACGGCTCGCGATGGAAGGTGTGAACTCGTCGTCGGCATTCAGGATGACGGTGCCCTTTTCACCGACCGCCTCGGCGAGCGTTCCCTTTTCCTGCGCGATGGCCTCGCGCGTGCCGAGGAACTCGATGTGCGCGCCGCCGACATTCGTGATGATCGCCATGTCCGGCCGCGCGATGGCGGCGAGCGGCGCGATCTCGCCCGCGTGGTTCATGCCGATTTCAAACACGCCGACATCGTGCGTGCTGTCCGCGCGGAGGATCGAAAATGGGACGCCGAGGTGGTTGTTCAGATTTCCCGCCGTGCGCGTGACGCTGAAGCGCTGCGAGAGGACGGCCGCGCAGAGATCCTTCGTGGAGGTCTTGCCATTGCTGCCCGTGATGCACACCGAGGTGAGCCGCAGCGCGGTGCGATACGCGCCCGCGAGCGACTGGAGCCCACGCACAGTGTCGGCGACGACGATCAGCGCGAACGACGGCGGCAGGCCCGGCGCTTCCTGCCCGACGATCGCGCCTGCGGCTCCGAGACGCGCGGCGTTGGCGAGAAAATTGTGGCCGTCGAAATTCTCGCCGCGGATCGCGATGAAAAGATCGCCGGGCTTCAGTGCGCGCGAGTCCGAGGACACTGTGGTGATCGTCGCTGCGGGGTTTCCGCCGACGAGCCGTCCGCCGGCCCACGCCGCGATCTGGGAAAGCGGCGTGGCGTTCATGAGTCGCGTTCCTCCCTGCGGCGGCGTCTCTCATCCGCGTCCAGCGGGCGTCCTTCCGAGTGATCGCGCGGATTGCGCGGGCGCAGCGAGGGAGCCTCGATTTCCGAGCGCGAACTGAGTGCGCTCGCGGCGATCGCCACGTCGTCGAACGGAATCGTGTGGTCCGCAAATTCCTGGTAGCTCTCGTGGCCCTTGCCCGCGAGGAGGATGATGTCGCGCGGCTGCGCCATCGCGATGGCGTGAAAGATCGCCTCCCTGCGATCCGGCACAAAGTCCGGGCGCAGCCTGCGGAAGCCCGGCTTGATGTCCTCGATGATCGCGATGGGATCCTCCTTGCGCGGATTGTCGCTCGTCACGATGGCGTGGTCGGCGAGCGCATCCACGGCGGCGGCCATCTTCGGGCGTTTTGCACGGTCGCGGTTTCCGCCGCATCCGAAGACGACGATGAGCCGCGCGGGGTTCAGCTCGCGCAGCGTGCGCAGGACGTTTGTGAGCGCATCGTCGGAGTGTGCGTAGTCCACGAAGACGCGAAACGGCTTCTGCGCCACGACCGCCTGCAGGCGTCCTGGCACGGCGGGCGCTGCGGCGAGCGACTGCACGGCATTCCGCACATGCACGCCGAGCGCATGCGCGGTGGCGATCGCTGCGAGCGAGTTGTAAACATTGAACATGCCGATGAGCGGCATGCGGACGAGGTAGCTTTTGCCGACCGCCTCAAGCTGGTAGGTCGTACCGCCGAAGTCCATTTTCACGTCGCTCGCGAGGAACTGCGCGCTGCGGCCCACGCCGTAGGTGATCACTTCCATGTCGCGCGAAAAACGATCGGCGAGCTGCGCGCCGAAGCGGTCGTCGCTGTTGAAAATGGCGCGTCCCTTTTTCTTCTGCTGATCGCGGATGCCCGAGAAGAGGCCGGCCTTCGTCTCGAAGTAGGCCTCCATCGTGCGGTGAAAATCGAGGTGGTCCTGCGTGAGATTGGTGAACACGCCCACGTCGAATTCCACGCCGCGCACGCGATCCAGCGCGAGCGCATGCGAGCTCACTTCCATCGCGCAGCTCTTGCATCCCGCGGATCGCATCTGCCAGAGCAGCTCATGCACGTCGGCGGATTCCGGTGTCGTGCGCGTCGCGGGCAGTTCGCGTTCGCCGACGACGTAGCGCACGGTGCCGATGAGGCCGCAGCGGAGGAATTCCGAGTCGAGGATGTGCTTGATGAGGAAAGTCGTCGTGGTCTTTCCATTCGTGCCGGTGACGCCGACGACTTTCAGCTTCTGCGACGGCTGGCGGAAAAATGCGGCGGCGAGATCGGCGAGCGCGTGCCGTGCATTCGTCACCTCGATGCCCGTGGCGCGAGTGCTCAGCCCGGGCTTCTCGCTCACGATCGCTGCGGCGCCGCGATCGATCGCGGAGTCAATGAACTGCGTGCCATCCGCCTTCTCCCCCGGCAGCGCGACGAAGAGCGCGCCTTCCACGACTTTGCGCGAGTCGTAGCAGATCGCGGTGATGTCGCGGTCCAGCGAACCGCTCACCTTTACCGGCCGGATCGCTTTGAGGAGGATTTCGAGTTTCATCGCTCAGTTTCGCCCGGCTTTGGCGAGGATGAGGTTTTGATTTTTTTCCTGCTGGAGCAGCACGGGATCGGGCGCGACGCCGAGGTAGGCGAGCGAGCGCTCCGCGATGACGCGGAAGACGGGCGCGGCGACGAGCCCGCCGACGTCCTCGTGTCCCGACACTTTCGCTTCATCAATGATGACGAGCAGGCAGAACGCGGGCTTCTCCGCGGGCACGAAGCCGACGAACGAAGTCACGTGCTTCTCGTGCGAGTAGTTCAGCTTCCCGGTTCTCGGATCAGCGACGAGTTTTTGCGCAGAGCCGGTCTTGCCTGCGGTGATGTAGCCGGGGATGTGGGCGAGCTTCGCGGTGCCCTGCTTGCCAGTGACCTTGATCAGCGCGTCCCGGACTTCTCCTGCGGTCTTGTCGCTGCTCACGCGGCGGACTTCCGTCGGCTTGTAGTCTGAAACCGGTGCGCCGGATTCGCTGCGGATTTCCTTGATGAGCTGCGGCATCATCAGCTTGCCACCATTCGCGATCGCGCACGTGGCGGTGATGATCTGCAAGGGCGTGGCGGCGACCTCGTGGCCCATCGCGACACGCGTGATGGACACCGGCTGCCACTTTGCGCGCGGATGCAAAATGCCGCGGACTTCGCCGGGAAGTGCGATGCCTGTCTGCTGGCCAAATCCGAAATTGCGCACCCAATTGTAGTAGCGCTCCTGGCCAATCTGCACAGCGAGCAGAGCTGCGCCGATGTTCGAGGATTTCTCGATGATCTGCGAGACGGTCAGCATGCCATAAGGATGATGGTCGTGCAGCACGAGGCCGCCGTACGGCCAGCTCCCATTGTGGCAAAAAATCGAGGTGTTCGGCGTGACGAGGCGGAAGTGGAGCGCGCCTGCGCAGGTCACCATTTTGAATGTGGAACCGGGCTCGACGGTTCCCGCGATCGCGTTGTTGAAGCGCTCCTCGGGCTTTGCATCCTTCGCGTTGTTCGGGTCGTACGTGGGCCGGTTTGCCATCGCAAGGATTTCGCCCGTGTCGGGCTTCATCATGATCACAGTGGCCCTCACCGGACGCAGCCGTTTGCACGCGGCCTCGAGTTCGGACTCCACGATCTGCTGGAGATTCAGGTCCACCGTGAGGCGGACATTCGCGCCGTGGCGCGGCGCGCGCTCCTCGCCGGTGAGGTTCATCAACTCCTTGCCGCGTCCGTCCTTTTCAAAATAGCGCCAGCCGGGCTGCCCTGCGAGCCAAGTCTCCATCGAGCGCTCCACGCCCTCGATGCCGCGGAAGCTGCCCTGCGGTTTCTCAGTCTTCGGCTTCTCGGCACCGGGCTGTTCGGCAGCAGGCTCGGCAATTGTCGCGTCGGATTTTTCCGGCCTTGCATCCTCGTAGCCGTAGAAGCCGACGACGTGGCAGAGCATCTGGTGCGCAGGGTAGATGCGCTCGAAATTCTGCTCAAAGGTGACGCCCTTGATGCCTGCGGCCTGCACCGCTTTGTCGAGTTCCGCCGCGACGTCCTCGGAGATCTTCTTTTTGAGGATCACGTATTTTTTCTCCGGGCTGATGCGCGAAATGACCTCGTCCGGCGTGAGTCCGAGCGGCTTCGCGAGGATGTCGGCAATCTGCTCGGGAGTCTTCGCGTGCTTTCCCGGCCGCGTGAGCAGAAACCCGTCGAGGATGACATTTTTCAGCGGCTCATTCCGCGCGAGGGAATTGCCGTTCACATCCTGGATCTCGCCGCGCCGCGCCGGGATGCTGACCTTCGAGACGTAGCTCTTGTGCGCGATGTTCGCGTACTTGTCGTGCTGGTTGACCGCGAGGAAGATCAGCCGCGCCGAGAGTGCGGTGAAAATGGTGCCGACGCCGTAGCAGGCGAGGCAGGCGCGAGACTTGAGGGACATCTCAACGGCCCTCCTCCGTGGACGGCATCGCACTCGTCACTGCCACGCGCGTGGCGGGAACATTCACGACGAAGGACTCCTCGATCGGCTTGAGCTTGATGACGCCGTCCGCGATGGCCTTTTTCAGCGCGGTGATCGAGGTGAGCTGCTCCTTCTTCGTGCGCAGCGACTCGTTGCTGATGTTCGCCGCGTTGATCTTCTTTCGCAACGCCGCGAGGTGCTCACCGCCCTGCTTGACCTGCTGCTTGAGCATCAGCACTCGGATACCAAATGTGGCCGCGCAGATGAGAACGGCCACGAAGATGCAGATGTATGCGATCGGGACGGCTTGCGCGTATTTGCGTTGGTTATCGGCCATGGGGTTGTTGGGGCAGGCGTTCGGCAACCCGGAGTTTTGCCGACCTCGCCCTCGGGTTGTCTTTTTGCTCGTGTGCGGTGGCGACGAGCGGGCGGGTGGTGAGCAGGCGGAAAATGTGGGCGGGATTGCGCCGCGGTGCGGGCCACTCGGGGCGGTCGAGCCACTCGGTGGCGCGCTCCTTCATGAAATTTTTGACGATGCGATCCTCGCCGCTGTGAAAGCTGATCACGGCGAGCCGGCCGCCAGGTGCGAGGTGCTTCGTGACTTCGCCGAGCATCGTGGTGAGCACTTCGAGTTCGCGGTTCACCGCCATGCGCAGCGCCATGAAGACTCGCGTGGCCGGGTGCGTGCGGCCCTTGCGAGGGATCACGCTCGCGACGAGATCGGCGAACTGAAGCGTGCGCGTGATCGGCATCCGCGCACGCTCGCGTAAGATGCGCGCTGCGACGCGGCGCGCGGCGGGCTCATCGCCGTAGTCGCGGAAGATGCGCGTGAGTTCCTCCTCGCCCGCGGTGTTCACGAGATCCGCCGCGCTCTGCGGCGCGTCGGGCGCCATGCGCATGTCGAGATCGCCGTCGTGCTGAAATGAAAAGCCGCGCACCGGCGTGTCGAACTGATGCGAACTTACGCCGAGATCGAACAGCGCGCCGTCGAGCGAGCCGATGTCCAGCTCCGCGAGGATGCGGCTGACTTCGGAGAAATTCGCGCGCCGCAAAATCAACTGCGCGCCGTAGCCCGCGAGCTTCTCGCCGGCCTCGGCGATTGCCGCGGGATCCTGATCGGTCGCGATGACGGTCGCGCCCGCTTCGAGCAGCGCACGTGTGTGCCCGCCGCCGCCGAGCGTTCCTTCAAAGAATATTTTTCCCGGTGCAGGCTGAAGCATCGCGATGCATTCATCGAGCAGCACGGGCCGATGGTAACCGGATGAGCTTGGATCGGCAGACATGGCGAATTCCTCCGGTTCAAATGCGATTTCAGCGCTGGAAAGATAATCAATCATACGCCGAGGAATTTCTTCACATCCAGGTGCGCCTTGCCCTTCGTCTTCGGCGAGGTCTGCCTGCGCTTCCAGTCCTTGAACGTCTCGGGCCGCCAGATTTCAAAGCCCGTGATCGCGCCGGCGAAAACCACACTCGGCTCGTCCGCGCTCACTTCGATTTCCTTGCAGAGATCCGCCGGGACTGTGAGCCGCCCGGAGGAGTCCAGCATCACCTTCTGGCACTGCGAGCCGAGGTTGCGCAGGTGCGCGTTCCGTTCCTCGCGGGTGAGCGAATTGTCGCCCATGATTTCCGCGACTTTGCTCTCGTAATCCGCGCGCGGCATCGCTTTGATGTAGGATTCGGCGGAGCCCGAGATCAGGTAGAATTCCGTGATCTGCAGGCTCCGCCAATCCTTTGGCAGGCTGACGCGCAGGGCCGAGTCCAGCGAGCGGGGATGCTCGCCGGTGAACATCGGCAGTTGGGACGCGGCAGCGGTCATCGGGTGTTAGTGGTGGTTAGGGTTCGGCATTGGGCTGCGTTCCCATAACGGCCCAAATCCACCCAAAACGCCCCAAACAGTCAATCCCAATCCTCAGCTCCCCGAAGGTTTTTTTGAGGGCCTGTTCCGGCCTCGGGAGTGCTCCCAAGCGGAGGCGCGCGGAAAAGTAGGCGGGGTTTTCCAACTCCGCGTGGGCGAGCGTAGCGAGGCGGTGGGGGGCGACGTCCGAGGTCACACCGATCATCTGGTCCGCGCCATCCCGCCGCCTGCGCCCATCGTCGTGCGCGAGGTTGGAAAACCTCGCCTACTTTTTCTTCGCCAGAAAACTTCCCGCGCACAGCCGCGCATACACTCCGCCAAGTGCGAGCAAATCGTCATGCGTGCCGCGCTCGACGATGCGTCCGCGCTCCAGCACGAGGATCAGATCCGCGTGCCGCACCGTCGAGAGCCGGTGCGCGATCACGAAGCTCGTGCGCTTTTCCATGAGCCGATCCAGCGCCTGCTGGATGAGCCGCTCGGTCTCCGTGTCCACACTTGCGGTCGCCTCGTCGAGCACGAGGATCGGCGGATCTTTTAGCAATGCGCGCGCGATGGAGACGCGCTGCTTTTCGCCGACGCTCAGTTTCACGCCGCGCTCGCCGACGATCGTGTCGAGGCCCTGCGGCATCCGCTCGATGAACGCCTTCGCATTCGCATCCGCGAGCGCCTGCCACATTCGTTCGTCGCTCGCCGTCGGCAGGCCGAGGCGGAGGTTGTCGCGCACGGTGCCGTTGAAAAGAAAACTCTCCTGCGTGACCATGCCCACCGCGCTGCGCAGCACGGCACGCGGAAGGTCGCGCAGCGGCGTGCCATCAATGCGAATCTCGCCGTCGTCGTATTCGTAGAAGCGCGTGATGAGGTTCACGAGCGTGGTTTTGCCAGCGCCGGTCGGGCCGACTAGCGCGACGGTCTCGCCCGGTTTTGCGCGCAGCGAAATATGCCGCAGCGTCGGCAGATCCTCGCTGTAGGAAAAGCTCACGTCCTCAAATTCCACATCGCCTCGCACGCTGACCGCCAGTGCATTCTCCGCCTCGTCGGCCTCAGGTTTCTCGTCGAGGATTTCGAGGATGCGCTCGCCCGCCGCGCGGCCCGATTGAACGAGCTGATTCAGCGAATGCAATTTCCCGATCGGGTCGTAGAGAAAGCCCACGAGCAGCAGAAACGCCGTGAATTCGCCGAACCCCAGCCGTCCCGCGACGACCTCCTGCCCGCCGAATCCGAGCACGAGCACGGAGCCGACCGCCGCGAGGAATGTCATCGAGGGATTGTAAATCGCCCACACATGCATGATGCGCAGCGACGCATCGCGCGACTTCCCGCTCACGTCGTTGAACCGCGCGTGCTCCTCCTCCTCTCGCACGAACGTCTTGATCTGCCGGATGCCCGCGAGGTTGTCGTGCAGCAGCGCGTTCATCGCGGACGCAGCCTTGCGCTGCACGCGGTAGCGCTTCGGCGCGGTGAGTGTGTACGCGAGTGCGCCGATGATGAGGAACGGCACCGGAATCAGCGCGAGCCATGCGAGCTTCGGATGATAGGAAAACAGCATCGCGCCCACGACGATGATTTGCAGCACGGCGACCGCGCCCTGCTCGATCCCATCGATCAGCATGCGCTCCACCGCGGTCACGTCCTCGAGCAGACGAGTCATGATGTCGCCCGTCGCGCGATCATCGAACCACCGCAGCGGCAGCCGCTGGATGTGAGAATACAGATCGCTGCGCAGATCAAAAATCACGCGCTGCTCGAACGTGTTGTTCAGGCTGATCCGCAGCGCATTGAACGCATCGCGTATAAAAAACGCCGCCGCACCGATGCCGACGAGCCACCACAGCCGGTCGCCGCGCCCGTCGCGGATGTCGTTCACGACGAGTTGCGTGACCTTCGGGAAAACCGTCACCATCAGCGTCGAGAGAATCGCGCACAGCATCGTCCCCGCCGCCATTCCGGGATGGCGGCGCAGGTAGGCAAAGACTCGGGCAACCGTGCGCATCGCGTTCACTGTGCGGACTCGTGCACGGTCGCTGCGAGCGCGAAGTGAGATGGGCACTGCTGTCTCCTGGCGAAAAGATTCGTGCATGGCCGTGCGAGCATTTGGCGGACAGACCAGGACAAGTCGTGCGGGCGGTTCTCGGGTGGAGCACGCGACTCGCGTGCCGTCTGCGGCCACTGGCCGCAGACACCCGACGGTCGTGAGTCTCATGATTGTGTCCTGTTTTCACCGCGCGCATTCCCAAGTCTGCGTACGCAGACCGATATGCTGCACCGTCGGGTGTTATCGGCGCCCCCGCTTTGGTCAGCTGCTCGTTGAATTTCCCCATATCCTC
>JBBRYC010000016.1:0-86892 GCA_038238025.1 Chthoniobacterales bacterium | reverse complement strand
CGCGCGAGGTATTTTTCCGTCGCCTGCAGCGGCGTGTGGACGGCGTTGAACGCGACGTAGAGGAAAAACGGCTCCGTATTTTCCGAGGCCCGCTGCGCCTTGCCGTGCTTCGCGACGAAGGCCGCCGCCTCGCGCGAGAGCGCATCGGTCATGTATTCCTTTTCGTCCACCGGCTCGCGGTTGCGCAGCACGGGCAACGTGTATTCCACGCCGCCCTTCATGCCCGGAATATACATGTGCCCGCCGCCGAGGAAGCCGAAGTATTCCGTGAAGCCGCGCGCATTCGGATGAAACCGCGGCTCCGCGCCGAGGTGCCATTTTCCAATCGCGCCGGTAACGTAGCCGGCCTTCTGCAAAATCTGCGGCAGCGTGATTTGATCGAGCGGCAGGCCGATGTCCGGATCGTCCGGCAGCCACGCGGGATTGTTCTCGTGGCCGAAGCGGTGCTGATAGCGCCCCGTGAGCAGCCCCGCGCGCGTCGGGCTGCAGAACGGATGCGACACGTATCCGTTCACGCAGCGCACGCCATGCTGCGCGAGCGAATCAATGTGCGGCGTCGGGATGTCCTTGCAGCCATTGATCCCGACATCCGCAAAGCCGAGATCGTCGGCGAGGATGACGATCACATTAGGACGCCGAACATTTTCCGCCGAGGCGACGGATGAAAGTGCGAGCGCGGTGAGGAGGAGCAGGAGGGTTTTCATGGCGGGGAAATGCGCGGCGCTGCCAGCATCAATGATGGGCTTTGAGGAATCGTTGAACGTCGTCATGGTCGCCGATCATGTGGAAGTAGAGCAGGCCATGGTAGGCGGCGAAGACCATGCGCACGGAAAGCCCGTGCCGGCATTCGTAGAGGCCCCGCCCCAAGGCACGCGTGCCGGTTCCGCGATGCGCATGAGGATTGCCAAAGGACTCGCGCACTGACTCGATCAGTTCGCCGATGGCTTTCCGCTCCGCCTTCGTGAAATCACGCAGGCCAGCAAGCAAACCGGGATCGAGCTTAACCTCTAATCGCGTCCTCGATGTCTCCGGTGAAAGTGCGGGCTTTCCCGGTCTTGATGGCTTTCTTCGCTTTGGCATGAAGGTTTGCGGCAATCGTGGAAATCTCGGCTTCGACGATGCCATATTCCATCCGGGCATAATCGGTCGCCGTGACCTCGACCGGGCGGAGCGCCACGATCCGGCCATTGCACACGATTCCGATCTCTTTCCCATCAAGCGCCTGCTGTAGAAGTGCGGAAAGATTCGCGCGAGCTTTCGTGGGCGTCATTGTTTGCATGAGTCTCATAAAAGACGCAAATGCGAGCAAATCAAGCCCAGGCTCCGTGTCTTGGGCCGCGGATTCTTGCAGAATGGATGCAACACGCAGCCGTTCACGCAGCGCACGCCACGCTGCGCGAGCGAATCAATGTGCGGCGTCGGGATGCCCTTGCAGCCGTTGAAGCCGACATCCGCAAAGCCGAGATCGTCGGCGACGATGACGATCACATTCGGCCTGCGATTTTCCTGCGCGATGGCGACGGAAGAAAGTGTGAACGCGGCGAGGAGAAGCGGGACGGTTTTCATGGTGGAAAAATGTGCGAGGTCAGCGAGAGAGGGATGCTTGCCGAGAACAATCCGGCGACGGATAAGGTGCATCGCAAAATCACCCCCGAACAAAAATGAAACAGCAATCCCCCTTCGTCCGAATGTTCGCGCTGGCTGGAGCAGTCGCGGCCGGTTCGCTCATTTCAAGCTGCGCTGCGGGAGTGCGTGGCGCATCCGCAAAGCCGGCGACTGTCGTGCGAGACGAGTCTCCTTGCGTGAGGACTGCGCTGCCGTCGCGGAGCAATACCATCGCCATCACGCCTGATCCCGTTGTCCCGCGCAAGCCGACGACGGTCGAGCGCATCACGTATCACGGCTGGAAGGATGCGCTGCGGATGAGGAACGAAAGCGCCGAGGTCGTCGTGGTTCCCGAGATTGGCCGCGTGATGAGCTTCCGGTTTCTCAATGGCGAAAATGTCTTCTGGGAAGATCGTTCGCTCGACGGAAAGCACGGCGACGTGAGCGGGAAGGAGTGGGTGAATTTCGGCGGCGACAAGACGTGGCCTGCGCCGGAAGCGGACTGGGGCAAATACACGGGCCGCACGAAATGGATGCCGCCCGCGGCGTTTGATTCCATGCCAGTCTCTGCGCGCATCGCGGACCGCGACGTGGTGCTGACCTCGCCGGTGGACCCGCACTACGGCATCCGCACGATCCGTCGTGTCGAACTCGATGGTAGCCGCCTCCGCATCGGCACGACGTACGAGCGCGTCTTCGGCAAGCCGTCGAAGATCGGCATCTGGGTGATCACGCAGTTCAAGGAGCCGGTGAATGTCACCGTGCCGTTCGCCAAAAATTCCGCGTTTCCCGACGGCTACTCGATCCTCTCCGGCAAACCGTGGACGCAGCTTCAGCGGGCAACCAAATTCAAGCATCTCGAAATCACCCGTGATCCGAAAGCAGCGCACAAGATGGCCTGTGCTGCGGGCGCGCTCACTTGGGTTGGCCCTAAGGAAATTTGCGCCGTTTTATCGCCGCGCGTCCGCTTCGGAAAATATCCCGACGGCGGCGCGAGCGCCGAGGTCTATACGAACGCGAATCCGAAAAAATACGTCGAACTGGAAATGCTCGGCCCGCTCTCCGTGATGAAGGCCGGCGACAAGATTTCGCGCACGAACGACTACTTCCTGCTCCGAAACTGAGCGCGACGGGAAGGCCTGCGTTCCTCCCGCACGCAGCACGCCATTTTGAAAAGCAAAAACCCCGGACGCCACGAGGGCATCCGGGGTTTTGCGAAAAGGGTTGGAGTTTCTGTTTACGCAGCTTTCGGCAGCGTCACGCCCGGCTTGCTGGCGAGTGCGGCTTTGGCTTTTTCAACGAGCACCTTGAAGGCAGCTTCGTCCTCGTAGGCGAGGCCGGAGATGACCTTGCGGTCGAGCGTGATTCCGGCGGCCTTGATGCCCTCCATAAATCGGCTGTAGGTGAGACCGTTCGCGCGTGCGGCGGCGTTGATGCGCTGGTTCCAGAGTTTTCCAAACATGCGCTTGCGCGTCTTGCGGTCGCGGAACGCCCAGTACTGGGCTTTCATCACGGCGTTCTTCGCGTAGCGGAACAGTTTGGAACGGCGTCCGCGGAATCCTTTCGCGGCGTCGAGGACTTTTTTGCGGCGCTCGCGCGACGCGGGAGCGTTAGTGGCTCTTGGCATGGTCTTGGTTTATGTTGCCCGGCTGGCTGTTTGGGTTTGTGGTGAATGGCCGGGCTGCCTCGCCTGCCGGTGAGTCCTCCGCGATGGAAGGACAGGCGCCCGAACCTGTGTGCTGCGTCCGCCTAAGCGGTCGCGCGCTCGCTTACGCGAACGGAAGGAGCTCTTTGATACGAGGGACCATGGTCTTGTGGACCTGGCCGTCTTTGCCGAGCTTGCGCTTGCGCTTCGAGCTCTTGCTCGATGCGAGATGGCGAAGGCCCGGCTTACGGCGCATGATCTTCCCCGTGGCGGTCACTTTGAACCGCTTGGAAGCTGATTTTTTCGTCTTGCGACGTGCGATGGCTCTTGGCATGGGGCGCGGAAAGTAGCGGGCGAAGTCCCGATGGCAATTACTTTCTGAGCAGGATTGCAAGGGTGCCGCGCACATGGCGTTGGAAAGAAATTCGTTCTTCGCCGGCGGCTCCGCAGAGGCACGGAACCTGCAATCGCTGCCCACGCCAATCATGCCACTCTACGACACCAACGGTAAGCTCATGGGCCCTCCCACGGGCATCGCACGAAACGGAAACCCAGCCCCCACGGCGCAGCACACAGCACCGGCGCCGCAAATCCACACGCAGCCAGCCGCGACTCCCTCGTGCGTCATGCCTGCGCCTGCGCCCGCCGCAGCATCCACAGTTCCCGCCCCTGCCCCGGCCAGCCACGTGCCGGCCCCGCAATTCGCACCTGCGCCCGCGCCCGCGGCGTCCGGCCTCGGCGATCCGCGCGCACCGGTTTTTTCCGTGCCCCCGCTCGCGATTGACGATCTGCTGCGCACGATGCTCGCGATGGGCGAGGGCGTGAGCGATCTGTTCTTCATGGTGGGCCGTCCGCCACAGGTGGAAAATTTCGGGAAACTCACCGCGGTCGAGGGCACGCAGTTTTCACCCGCATTCACCGCGCAGCACACCGAGGGGCTCGCGCACTCGCTCGTCGGCACGGGGCAGCGCCTGCTCGACGATCTGCGCAATACGGGCTCGTGCGACTGCAGCTATTTCGTCGAGGGCCTCGCGCGCTTCCGCGTGAATGTCTTCAAGCAGCGCGGCACCTTCGCGATGGTGCTGCGCAAGCTGAACACGAAGATCCCGACGATGGAGGATCTGAAACTCGCGCCCGTCTTCAAAAAAGTCATCGCGGAAAAAAACGGCCTCATCTTCGTGACCGGCGCGACCGGCAGCGGCAAGACGACCACGCTCGCGGCGATGCTGAACGGCATCAACGAGGAGCACCCCATGCACATCGTCACGCTGGAGGATCCCGTGGAATTCATGCACCCGCACAAGCAGGCGACATTCTGCCAGCGCGAGATGGGCAAGGATTTTTCGAGCTTTGCCATGGGCCTGCGCGCCGCGCTGCGGCAGGCGCCGAAGGTGATCCTCGTCGGAGAAATCCGCGACCGCGAGACGATGGAGATCGCACTCACCGCCGCCGAGACCGGCCACACCGTCTTCTCCACGCTGCACACGATCAGCGCAGCGCAGTCCATCAATCGCGTGCTCGGCATGTTCAGCAAGGAGGAGGAGTCGCAGGTGCGCGAGCGCCTCGCGGAGACGCTCCGCTGGGTCGTGAGCCAGCGCCTCGCGCCGAAGATCGGCGGCGGCCGCGTGATGATCCCGGAAATCATGGGCAGCAACCTGCGCTCGCGCGAGGCCGTGCAGCTCGGCGAAAACGACGTGCGCAGCCTCCACGACATCATCACGCAGTCCAGGCCGGACGGCTGGGTCACCTTCGAGGGAAGCCTCTGCGATGCCTACGAGCAAAAGAAGGTCACCGAGGAGACGGCGATGCTCCTCGCGGTGAACAAGGCGAAGATGCGCCAGGCGCTCGACCGCCTGAAAAAGACGCTCGGCGACGATCGGGACGGCGATCACTCCTTCAAGCTCGCGCCCATGGATGAGCACGAGAAGAAGGTCGAACTGACACCCCATGTGCCCGCGCCCGCGCCGGTGGCCGCGGTCGCCGCGCCTCTGCAGACCGTGCCGCTGAGCCTCAAGCCGGGACAGTGATCCGCACCTTGCGAGCGCAACGGCGCTTTCAAAGTCACTGACACGCACCGCTGCGCTGTGGCAGAAGCCCTGCGTGCTCGCCACTTTTCTCCACTCACTCGGCCCATTCGTCTTCAGCATCCGGGGCATGGGCCCGCGCTGGTACGGGCTCTCCTACGTGCTCTCCGCGCTCGTCGGGTTCTGGCTCTACCGCCATCTCGCGCGGCGCGGCTACACGGATATCGGGCAGGAAAAAGTCGCGGACTTCATCACGTGGGCGGGACTCTTCGGCGTGCTGCTCGGTGGACGCGTCGGGTGGATTATTTTTTACGGATTCAAGGAGCCGCACGACCATCCGTGGTGGATGTTCGAGGTGTGGAAAGGCGGCATGTCGAGCCACGGCGGGATCCTCAGCCTGGTGTTCGTGACGTTCGTGCTCTCGCGGCGTTGGAAGGTCTCGTGGACGAGCATCGGCGACACGCTCTGCGTCGTCGCGCCGACCGGCCTCTTCCTCGTGCGCTGTGCGAATTTCATCAATGGCGAACTCATCGGCAAACCCGCCGCCGCCGCACTCCCGTGGGCCGTGCAATTCCCGCGCGAACTGCTCGACACGCCGCTCGGCCGCGACCAGATCGCGCCAAGGGTCGCCGAGGCCCTCCAGCGTCCCATCGGCGACATCGTCGAGATCATCCCGCGCGACGCGGAGACCAACCGCGTGCTCGCGGAATTCCTCACGCCGCGCCATCCCTCGCAGCTCTACGAGGCGCTGCTCGAGGGCGTGCTCATGTTCGCCGTCCTGTGGTTCATGCGCACGCGCTGCCGCTTGCCGCGCGGCGTGCTCACAGGATCATTTTTCATCCTCTACGCGACTGTGCGGATCATCGGCGAGATGTTCCGCGAACCCGATCCCGCATGGGCCGTCGGCTCATGGTCCGCCGGCCAGTTTCTCTCGCTTTTCATGTACGGGATCGGCGCGGCCTTCATCCTCGGGGGCTTGAAGACGAGGCACTACGAAAAGGCGGACAGGAAAGAGTCCTGATCGAGGTCTTGTTCCTGATCGTAATCTTAATCCCTCGCCTCCGCGCACAGCTCCGCGAAGCGCCATTCTGCTTGATTGGCGGAAAATAACTGCCATAATTTCCGTGAAAACCCTCAACAATCCACGTAAACCACATCACTCGCATATGAAAACGATTCTCTTCTGTTCCGTCCTCGCGTTTGCCGGCAGCGCTCTCGCCGGTGTGAATTCAATCACTGTCTCTGAATCCCAAAGCGACTGCCATCATCGGGCGCATTACGGCCGCATGAAGGACGCAGGGACACCGGGCACCTACTATCGCTCCAACTTCTTTCGCAACGAGGTCATCGTGGTGAACGACACGTCTGACTTCGTGACGTTCTTCGTATATTTTGGCGACGTATCCGGGCCGAATCACATCAATAAGATGATTCGGACGAAAGCTCCCGTTTACGAATTGGTGGTGGCACCATACCAGAGCAGCTTTTTTGAGCAGAGAGGGCGATGCTACTGGGTCGGCACGACGCCCGGGAAATGCGGGATCGATCCGGCACGGGGCAGGATAGTTTGCGAATAGCAAAAATGCGAATGCGCTGGAACGCACCGAGCAAGCCGCCTCGCCAGGCATTCACGCGGGCAACATTCGCCGAGGCCGCGATTCAGTTCCAGTCGTCAGTCCGAAATGGCGATGCCGGGAGCCGCGCGCCGTTGATGAGATTGCACTCCGGCCAGTCCTGCCACGCGTAGCGCACGGCGACGGGCTTCGCGATTTCGGGGCTGCACACGATCACCGTGTCACCCTCGATGTGCGTGGCCGCTGGCTTCCACTGCTTGTCCTCGCCCGCGATCATGAAGCCGCGCAGGTCGCCGCCTTTCGCCGCGAGTCCGCCGTCGGCGTGCGAAAATTTCAGCACGATCGTATTATCCCTGATCTCGTGCCCCGCGGGCAGCGGGCCGGAGATGCTCGGGACCTTTTTTCCATAGACCGTGCCGAGCGCCCATAGCGACAGCCGCCGTCCGACCTCCTGCTTGTTCGCCGGGTGGATGTTGTGCTGCTCGCCGATATCAATCGTGATCGCCATGCCTGTCTTCGGCAGCTTCAGCGTCTTCAGCATCGCCTCGCGCACGAGCGGCCAGCCGTCGCCGGTGCGCGTGAAATTTGGCAACTGCACCCACGCAAACGGGAACTCGCTGCCCCAGCGTTTGCGCCAGTCCGTGACGAGCAGCGCGAGCTGATGCTGATAGAATGGCGGCTTGTCCCCGTTTGTATTCGCCTCGCCCTGATACCACAGCGCGCCGCGAATCGCATACGGGATGAGCGGTGCAATCTTGCCGTTGAAAAGTCCGCCGACATTTCCCTTCCTTCCGCGCAGTGCGACGGGATCGGTTGGCTTGCGCGGAAGCGGTTTCTTTTCCGCGCGCGCCTGCTTCACGTCCTCCTCCCACTTCGCGAGGTCCTTCTCAAATTTCGCCTTCGCAGCCTCGGGGTCGAACTTCTTCTCGATCTGTTTCGCGGTTTCAAAGAACGCCTTCAGCTCGGGCGACGCATGCTGCGCCTCGGGTGCAATCCACGACTCGATGGGCGTGCCGCCGACGGAGGAATTGATCAGCCCCACCGGGACACCGAGCGCCTTGTGAATCTCCCGTCCGCAAAAAAACAGCGCCGCGGAAAACACGGCGACCTTGTCCGGCGCGCACACGAGCCACACGCCCTGGCAATCCTGCTCAGCCTTTTCCGACGCACCGGAGATGACCGTGAACATGCGCACCTGCGGCAGGTCCGACGCAGCCTGCTCCTTCTCGAAATCCTTCGCGCGATTCACCGTCATCGCCATGTTCGACTGCCCCGAGCCGAGCCACACTTCGCCGACGAGCACGTCCTTCACGACGAGCGTGTTCTTCCCTTTCACCGTCAGCTCCTGCGGCTTCGCATCGGCCTTCAGCGCATCGAGCTTCACAGTCCATTTCCCATCGGCGCCGGGCGTCGCGGTTTTCGTCTGCCCTGCGAATGAGACCTCCACTTTCTCGCCCGCATCCGCCCAGCCCCACACCGGCACCGATGCCTCGCTCAGCAGCACGGCGTGGTCGGAAAAAATCGCGGGCAATCGCACGTCGGCGAATGCGCCGTGCGGATGAAAAATGGCGAGGCCCGCGAGTACGAGCATGTGGAGAGAGCGGGAGGATTTCATGGGGTTGGAGGGTTGGGAAAAGTGAGCCGTGATTCAAGCAACGCGACCCTGCGCCATGCAAGAGCGTGCGTGTCGAAAGTTCAGATCGCATCGGTCCGTTTCTGATGCGCAATGCAAAGTGCCGCGTGGCGCGTCCGCTAGTCGGCCGATGAACGTGAACAAGCAGGCAAGTTAGAATCGATCTGCGGAAACCCACAGGAACGGGGAGCGCCCGCTTCCAGCGTGCAGCAGCCGGCATCCTGCCGGGTGCATCCGACGCACTCTTCAGACAAAGAGCACGGTGCGCAACTGCCGCCTGTGGGTGTGTCCGGCAGGATGCCGGACACGGCACGCTGGAAGCGTGCGCTCCCCTTTTCCCATCGCCACCGCACGCCGGATGGAACTCCGCCGTGAGTTTTCTGCTCCGGTACGGGCTCCTGTTTGATCCGGGATCGCCGCCAGAGTGTGCAGGACTGGATTTACGCCACGCAGCCTTCGAGCGACTTGCGGATTTTTGCCTCGTCGAGATTTTTGCCGATGAAGACGAGCTGGCTCTGGCGCTTCTCGTCCTTGTTCCAGAGGCGGTCCCACAGCAGCGTGAACCGGTTGTTCACGCCGTGGAAAATCGCGCGGCGCGGATTTCCAGCGATGCTCAGGAATCCTTTCGAGCGATAGATTTGCTCCTTCTCAGACATCTCCTGGATGAAGAACTCCAGCTTCTCGATCACGAGCGGCTTCTCGAAGGTGAACGAGAAACTGTTGATGTCGTGGTGATGCCGGTTCCGCATCTCGTCGAGGAAGGCGGGGTCGATCTCGAGTTTTTTGTCGAGGTCGAATGCGTTCATGTCGAGCAGCTCCTTGAGGTTCGCCTGCGACTGGTTCGTGCGGATGCAGCGGGCGTGCGGATTCAGCTCGCGGATGATGCCCTCGACTTTCATGAGCTGCGCCTCGTCCACGAGATCGGTTTTGTTCAGCAGGACGAAATCGGCCATCGTGATTTGTTCGCGCGCGGTCTCCTGCGCCTTCATCTGCTTCTCGATCTGCTCGGCGTCCACGACGGTGATGATCGAGTCGAGCATCACGACATTCTGGAGCTGCGGGATGTTCAGGAATGTCTGCGCGACGGGCTGCGGGTCGGCGGCGCCGGTGGTCTCGACGAGGATGTAGTCAAAGCCGCCGCGCTTGAGGAGCTTTTGCACACCGGCGACGAGATCCTTGCGCACGGAGCAGCACACGCAGCCGTTGTTGAGTTCGAGGATGTCCTCGTCCGTCTTTTCCACGAGCGCGCCGTCCACGCCGATCTTGCCCATCTCATTGATGATGACGGCAAACTTGTAGCCGTGATTTTCCTTGAGGATGTAGTTGAGAAGCGTCGTTTTTCCCGCACCGAGGAAGCCGGTGAGGATGGTGACGGGGATGCGTTTCTGGCTCATTGCGTGTGTGATTTTGAAAATGAAACTGGCGGCTCGGAGACAAGCTCCCAGCCGCCAGTATTCAAAGGGAATGTCCGCGCGGAATTACTTGATCTTGCGGAGCATCGGCAGGCCAGTGCGCTCGTTTTCCATGACTTCCATGCCCGCAGGCAGGGCGTCGATCGCGCCGACCTTGGCCTCGCCGCCGAAGTAGTAAAGGGTGACTTCCTTGCCACCCTTGAGCACCTGCTGGCGGGCGTGGAGGTGGTAGGTCTTGCCGGATTTTTTGCTGACGACGGTGTATGCCATGGATGGTTGGGTGGGGATGAAAGGATGAAAACTAGCGGGTGACTAGGCGACGATGCCAGCCTTTTTCAGCGTGGCGTATGCGCCGTTCTTCGACACGGTCTTCAGCGCGCGGGCCGTCAGCTTCACGGTGACGAATTTCTTCATCTCCGGCACCCAGATGCGCTTGGTCTTGAGGTTCGGCAGGAAGTAGCGGCGCGTCGTCGCAGTGACGTGCTGGCCGATGCCGCCTTTCTTCTTCGCGAGACCGCGACGGTGAATTTTGCGGCCCTTCAGGGCTTTGGTTCCATTGATGTCACAAACGCGGCTCATAAATATAGGAAGGTTACGGGTGAAAAGGGCGCGGAACATCGCGGTCTGCCGCTGCATGGTCAAGGGTAATCTTGCCACGCGCGTGTTTCATTTCGGAAGGCGTGCGCGGTTGTCGGCGGCGATGGCGGCGCGCAGCGCAGGCAGAAAGTCGGGCAATTCCTCCTCCACGCGATCCCAGCCCGGTGCCGAAGCGCTGTCGTGCGGCGCAGCGATGAATGCGCGGGCCGCCTCCTGGATCGCGCGGATGAAAGTGGCGACCGCGAGTTCCTCATCGTGCCGCGGGTATTCGAGGCTGTTGATGAGCGCATCCGCGGAATACAGCCGCAGTGCCTCGGCAGCGTGGCGCTGGAAGGCTGCGGGCAGCGTGTCGAGCAAACCGGCGTCCATCTTCACACCTTCGCCGCTCATGCTGCGGAAAAATGCGAGCACGACTTCGCGCGCGACTTTGTGCAACCCTCGCGACGGATCGCGCGGCGAGAGGCTCTGGTGCTTGTGATCGTAGTTGTCGCAAAGCTCGGCCTGGCAGATCGCGCGCGGTGCGCAATGGCGGTAGGTCTCGGCGAGAATGCCAAGTTCCAGCGCCCAGTCGCGCGGCACGCACAGCCGTCTCGCGTGCTCGGTGCGCAGCGCGACCTCGCCCGCAAGCGGATAGCGAAACGACTCGAGATATTGCAGCAGCGGATGCTGGCCGATGATGTCCCGCATCGCGCGCAGCAGCGGAGCGACCAGCAGCCGCGTGACGCGCCCGTGCAGCCGGTCCGAGACGCGCGCGTAGTAGCCCTTGCAGAAATCGAAGCCGAGCGCGGGATTCGCGAGCGGGTAGCAGAGCCGGGTGAGCAGTTCGCGCGAGTAGTTCACGATGTCGCAGTCGTGCATCGCGACCACCCGCGCGCGGGCCGTGGCGAAAACCGCGCCGAGGCACAGCCAGACATTGCGCCCCTTCCCCGCCTGGCCGTCGCCGGGATGCTGCCGCGCGAGCGTGCGCAGGAGGCGTGAAATGCGCGGGCCGTCGTTCCAAAGCAGCAGCGTCTCCTGCGGCAGCGAGCTGAAAATTTTCCGCGCTTGATTCCATTTCGCCGCAGTGTCCGCGCCGTCAATCCCGACGACGATCTGCCGCACGTAGCCCGCACCTTTCAGCTCACCGAGAATCCGCTCCAGCGCCGGCGTTCCGAGCTCCCGCACATGGCACGGCAGCACGAGTGCGATCGGCGTCTTTTCCGACAGCGCGCAAAGCTCCGCCTCAAGCCGCGCGACATTCGGCGGCCCGAGCCGGTGCAGCGTGGCGATCGCGCCAGTGTGGAAAAAATCCGCCATGAGCGCACTCTGCCGACCTCGGCGGATGAGGCGAGAAAATCTGTCTGCGCAGGACAAATGCGAACGCCGTGACACGGCCGCGGCGCGCAAGGAGCGGCGACATTCCTGTCGCCGTCCCTGACACCGCCGCAGGCGCATCATTTTTCCTCCGGGAGATCGAGTGCCAGACGATCACCGAACCCGCCTCCTTTCCACGAAGTGTGCGCCTCCGGCGCCATCGTGGGTGGGCGACAGGAATGTCGCCGCTCCTTGCGGGCCGCTCCTTGCTGCCGCTTTTGTGAGTGCAAACGCCGAGCGCGTTCCGCATCCATCGCGGCTCATGCGATCCGCGCCGACCAGCAGCCTCAGCTCCGAACTGCGCTCGCTCCCACGCGCATACTGGGTGCTGACGGCGGGCTGGTTCATCAATCGCTTCGGCACCTTCGTCGTGCCGTTTCTCACGCTCTTTCTCACGAGCCGCGGACATCCGCCGACAGCCGTTGCGGCGGTGCTGAGTGCAAACGGCCTCGGGCAGTTCAGCGCGTCGCTGCTCGGCGGATATTTTTCCGACCGCTTCGGGCGGCGGCACACGATCGTGCTTGGCACGTTCGCAAATGCGGCGGCGATCTTCTCGCTCTACTTCGCGCATGAAATCGGCGCGATTGCCGGCTTCATGTTCCTCGCGGGATTCGCGGGCGGCTTCTATCTGCCCGCGAGCAATGCGCTCCTCGCAGACATCGTGCCGGAGCCGCTGCGCCTGCGCGCGTATTCCATGCAGCGCGTGGCGATCAACGCCGGCTTCGCGTGCGGCAGCGCGGCGGCGGGCTTTCTCATCGGCTGGTCCATCTTCGCGCTGTTCGCGGGCGACGCGATCACGACTGCGGCATTTGGAATCATCGCGCTCACGATGCTCCCGCACGGCCTGCGCGTGCAGCGCAAGGATGCCTCATGGTCGCAGGCTTGGGCGGTGCTGAAGCGCGACCGCGCATTCTGGGCGCTGTGCGCGTCCACCATTCTCACGTCGTTCGTATTCCAGCAGTTTGGCTCCACATTTTCGCTCGAAGTGAAGCAGCGGAATCTCACGCTCGATCTGTTCGGCTGGCATCTCGGGCCCGAGATGGTCTTCGGCATGATCCTCGCGTGGAACGGCACGCTCGTGGCGACGTGCGAACTTCCGATCACTCGATGGACGCAGCGCTTCGATTCGCGAAATGTCATCATGCTCGGCTACCTGCTGCTCGGCGGCGGCTTCGCGATCAACGCGCTGCACGGCGGGGTCGGGATGTTCTTCATCGCGATGACCGTCTTCACCATCGGCGAAATGCTCAGCCAGCCGATGCGCTCCGCCTACGTCGCCGCGCTCGCGCCGGAGAAGATGCGCGGCCGCTACATGGGCGCGCTCGCGATGGCCGCGACGAGCGCGAATATCTTCGGCCCGCAGGTGAGCCTCCCCTTTCACGCGCACTCACCCACCGCGCTCTGGCTCACGTGCGGCGCGCTCGGCGTGCTCGCCGCCGTGGTGCTCGGGTGCTTCGGCAGGCGCGCAGCGCGCGAGTGAAGGGCAGCGGCGCAATTTCGTGAGTGATCCATTTTTTGAAACGCAGAGGCGCAGAGACGCGGAGAAGAACGTGTTACTCAATCGCAATCGCAGCCATAGAATCGCGAACCGGCCGTCGTTCACTGATCATGCAACCTCTGCGTCTCCGCGTCTCCGCGTTTCAAAAAAATGAAATCGGGACGCTGCCAGAATACGCGGAATCTTGCTTGCCAGCCGCCGCGACTTCTGCCCATTTTTCGCACCGTCGTAAGACAGCCGGGCAGTCCTTGCTAGTCGCCAGAGCATCACGAGTGTGAGGCTTTGGCGTTTTTGCCAAGTGTCAGTTCAGCGCCTCGCCAGAGTCGCATGTCGGTCTGCGGCAAAAACAAAGTAACAGTAATCCATGAACAACAAATTGTTTGTCGGCAACCTCGCGTGGGCGACCACGGAGGGAGCCATTGAAGAAGCCTGTGCCGCCAGCGGCACCGTCACCGAATGCAGCCTCATGCTCGACCGTGAAACCGGTCGTTCGCGCGGGTTTGCGTTCGTCACGATGTCCTCCGAGGAAGAGGCCAACAAAGTCATCGAAGCCATCAACGGCAAGGAAGTGGACGGCCGCAAGTGGCAGGTCAACATCGCGCGTCCGAAAGAAGATCGCCCTCCGCGCTCCTTCGACGGACCTCCGCGCGGTGACCGCGGCGGCTACGGTGATCGCCCCAGCGGCGGCGGTGGTGGTGGCGGCGCACGCCGTCCCTATCGCGGCGGCGGCGGCGGTGCTGGCGGCGGTGGCGGTGGCTACGGAGGTGGAGGCGGAGGCGGAGGCGGCGGTGGCCGCGACCGTTACTAGCCGGAGTCAGCGCATTCGCTGAAAACTGCGGCGACGCACGCCGCACCGAACATCCATTTTCGCGGGATGAATATTCCCGCGCAGGGTCTTACGTGCCCTGAAATCGCAACCAACGACGGGCAGGACGAAATGCGCCTGCCGGTCGTTTGCTGTCCGCAAATTGACGTTGCAATGCCGTGCGCTGGAAAAAGACGCAAAAGCACATAAGCTAACCGCGCCTTTCCAGATATATTCCGTGCCCGAACGATGAATCACCACACCACGCCAGCCGAACATCTCTTTCTCACCCGCCGCGACTTCGTGCGCCGCGCAGGCATGGGCATGGGCATGCTCGCGCTCGGCGGGATGTTCGGGGAGACCGGCATATTCGGCCCCGCGGGCGCGTCCGCGGCGGAGCAGATCTCCAGCACGAATCCCCTCGCCGCTCGCAAGCCGTGGCACTTTGCGCCGAAGGCAAAACGCATCATCCACATTTTCCTGAACGGCGGCGCGTCGCAGGTGGACACCTTCGATCCGAAGCCCGCGCTCGACAAATGGCACGGCCAGGAAATCCCGACGAAACTGCAGACCGAGCGCAAGACCACGAGCGCATTCCGCTCGCCGTTCTCGTTCAAAAAGTACGGCAAGTCCGGCATCGAGGTCAGCGAACTCTTTTCAAAAACTGCCGAGCATGTGGACGACATGTGCTTCATCCGCTCGATGCACGCCGATGTGCCAAACCACGAGCCGTCGCTCCTCTTGATGAACTGCGGCGACTCGCGCCTGCCGCGCCCGAGCATGGGCTCGTGGATCACGTACGGCCTCGGGACTGAAAACCAAAACCTCCCCGGCTTCGTCTCGCTGTGCCCCGGCTATCCGATCCAGGAATCGCAAAACTGGCAGAGCGGATTCCTGCCCGGCATTTTTCAGGGCACCTACGTGGACACGCGCAAGACGACCATTGAGGAACTCATCGAAAACATCCACAACAAGCGCGTGAACCTCACCGAGCAGCGCGCACAGCTCGACCTGCTCCAGCGCCTGAACGCCGACCACCTCGCGAAGCGCGCAAAGGACGCGCAGCTCGAGGCCCGCATCCAGTCCTTCGAGCTCGCCTACCGCATGCAGATGGACGCGAGCGACGCCTTTGACACCACGCGCGAACCGGAAAAAATCCGCGAGATGTACGGCCCTGGCAAGCAGGCACAGCAGTTCCTCATCGCGCGGCGGCTTTTGGAAAAAGGCGTGCGCTTCGTGCAAGTCTGGCACGGGGACGGACAGCCGTGGGACAGCCACGACGAGATCGAAAAAAATCACCGCAAGCTCGCGGGCGATTGCGATCAGGGAATCGCCGCGCTGCTCACCGACCTCAAGCAGCGCGACATGCTGAAGGACACCCTCATCATCTGCTCCGGCGAATTCGGACGCACCCCGACCGTCGAAATTTCCACGCCCGGCTCGAACAACGCCGGCGTGAAAAACGGGCGCGACCACAACCACCACGGCTTCACGCTCTGGATGGCTGGCGGCGGCGTGAAGGGCGGACACATCCACGGCGCGACCGACGAATTCGGCTTCAAGGCCGTCGAGAAACCCGTCCACGTCCACGACCTCCACGCGACGATCCTGAAGCTCCTCGGCTTCGACCACGAGAAATTCACCTATCGCTACGCAGGCCGAGATTTCCGCCTCACGGATGTGCATGGCGAAGTGGTGAACGAAGTTATCGCGTAACCGCAAGGCTGCGGTCGCCGGCTCACGACGACGCCCAGAAGCGAGGCACGCGATGATTTGCTTCCCCACGGCAGCGCCGCGCGCGATGCTCGCGGACAGGATGAAATTCATTCTGCTTTTCCTCATCGTGCTGATTCACCCTGCATTCGCAGGGCGCGCGCCGGCCGCGGGTGTGCGCGTGACGTATCTGGGCACAAACGGCTACCTGCTCGAATCGCGCGGCTGCACGCTGCTCATCGATCCGTATTTCACGCGCGTCGGATTTTCCGCATCGGCGCTGAATCTGCGCATCGCGCCCTCGCCGCTGCGCATCGCCGAGGGCCTCGCGCATCTGCCGCGGAAAGTGGACGCCGTGCTCGTGACCCACGGCCACATTGATCATCTGCTCGACGCGCCCGACGTCATGCGCAGCACCGGCGCGCGGCTGATCGCGTCGCCCACTTCCGTGTGCCTCGCGCGCGCCGCCGGCGTTGCGGGCGCGCGCTGCGTCCCGGTGCTCCCGGGCGATGTGCGGAGCGTCGCCGGATGCAAAGTGCGCGTGCTCGCGGCGTCGCACGACCGCGTGTTTGGACGCGCAATTTTTCCCGGCACACTCAGCACTCCGCCACCCGCACCAATGCGCACTGGCGACTGGCTCTGCGGCGAACCACTCGCCTTCCTCATCGAGATGGGCGGGAAACGCATCTACGTGGATTCCGGCGGCACTCCCGCCGTGCTGCCGCCGCGCAGTGTCGCGCCGGTCGATCTCGCGATCATCGGAGTCGCACTGCCCGACAGCCGCGCACGCCTCGCGGCGACCGTGGAGTGCCTGCGTCCGCGCCTCGTGCTGCCGAGCCATCAGGACAATTTTTTCCTCCCGCTGGATCGCGGCTTCCGGTTCGGCTGGCTCACAAATTTTCCGCGCGTCCGCCGCGAGCTTGGCGCGCGCATGATCGTGCTGGATTATTTTTGCCCATGGACGCTCCGCTGAATCCCGCCGCCTGCGAACGCCGCACGCGATTCGCGCTGCTGATCACCTCGCTCGCCCCCGTCATCCCGCAGGTGCTCGGGAGCTGGTTCAACATCTGGTACAACATGGAAGTCGTGAACCCGCTGCTCACCACGCCCGAGCTGAAGCATCGGTTCGCCTGGGCCGTCACAGCGTACAACGTTGTCGCATTTCCCCTCGCCAGCTTCGTCTGGCTGCGGCTCGTCTTCTCGCTGCGGCCCGCATTCCGCCAGCTCTGCGCGGGGCGCACGCCCGAGCCTGCGCAACTCGCCCTGCTGCGACGCCGCGTCATCCATCTCCCGTGGTGGGGCGCAATGATCTCCGGCGCGGGCTGGCTGCTGTGCATCCCCGTGCTGCTTGGCGCGCTCGTGAGCATGCCCGGCACGCGCGGCACGCTTCTGCTGTGGCATCTTCCGATTTCCGTGATCGTCTCCGCCGTAATCTCGATCACGCACAGTTTTTTCCTCGTGGAACTCGCGAGCCACTGGGGCCTTTTCCCCGTCTTCTTCCGCGGTGAAGCGCGCGCCGACCTCACGCCCGGTGCTGTCGCGATCTCGCTGCGCTGGCGCGGAATCCTGTGGGCAGTTTCCGCGGGAATCTGCCCGATTGGCTCGCTGCTGCTGCTCGGCTTCGCACCGCCGGCGCCGGGCAGCGATCCAAAGTGGTTCGCCGTCTTTGTCGGCTTCGTCGGCATCGCGTTTGGCCTCTGCACCGCGCTCATGCTGAGCCGCCTCATCGCGCGGCCCGTTGACCATCTCCGCGCCGCAGTGCAGGCCGTCGCCGCGGGCCGCTTCGACGTGCGCGTCCCGCTGCCGCGCGCGGATGAATTCGGCCTGCTCGTCGGCGAGATCAACGACATGATCGGCGAGCTGGAGAAAAAGGAGCGCCTGCACCAGACGTTCGGCCTCCACGTCGGTCGCACCGCCGCCGAACAAATCCTCACGAACGATCCCGGCCTCGGCGGAATCGAGCAGACGATCACGGTCGTCTTCGTGGACATCCGCGGCTTCACCAAACGCGCCGCACAGAGCACGCCGCCGGAAATTGTCGGGGTGCTGAATGAATTCCTCGGCGTCATGGTGCATGTCGTCGAGGACATCCACGGCGGCATGATCAACAAATTTCTCGGCGACGGCTTCATGGCCCTCTTCGGCGTGGGCAACGTCCCCGCACACGCCGCCGCCGCAGTCGCCGCGGGACGCGAGATGCTGCGCGAGCTCGGCGATTTGAACGCACGGCTCGCCAGGGCGGGGCGCGCGCCGCTCGCCATCGGCATCGGCATCCACACGGGGCCCGCCATCGTCGGCAGCATCGGCTCGCCGAAGCGGATGGAGTTCACCGCCATCGGCAGCACCGTGAACATCGCCTCACGCATCGAATCGCTCACCAAGCTTCTCGCCGAGCCGTTCCTGATCAGTGAAGCCACTCGCCGCGGCCTCGGTGAAAATGAACCGCTCAGGGAATTCCCGCCGCAGGAAATCCGCGGCATGGAAGGTCGTCTCGCCGTCTTCGCACCGAGTTGATGAAGGCACCGCGGACAGCGCGAATCCGCGCGGCCAGCGTCGGCTGGGACGAGACATAGTTGTCGCGCGACACACCGCTCCCGTGCCATTTTTCCCGCTCACAAATCCAGTTCCAACACCCCATGAAAACCCAGACCATCGCCACATTCGCAGCCATCGCACTCGGCATCTCCGCCCATTCATCCGCCGACGAGCGGAAGCCATCCGAGGAACGTCCGAAGCTTCCCGAAGCACAGCCCGCGCGACGCGCCGAGGACGAGCGCCCCGCAGCCCGTGAAGGCGATCGTCCCGCAGTCCGCGAGGGCGACCGCCCCGCGACTCGTGAAGGCGCACGGCCTGCGCCGCGCGAAGGTGAGCGGCGTCCCGATGCCGCCCCGCAGCGCGGATTCCCCGAAGGCGAACTGCTCACAAAGGACGAGCGTGAAAAACTCCGCAAGGCCGAGGCGCAGTCTTACAACGACACCGGCGTGAAACTCGCCGAGGCAGCGCTGCGCGACGCCATGACGGCGCTCCGCACGGCGAAGGACACCGCAATCCTCGCAGCCGACCCGAGCCTCGAACCCGTCCTCAAGAAGCTCAAGGAAGCCCGCGAAAAAGCGGAGACCAACGTGCGCCGCCGCGGCGAGGGCGACCGGCCCGCAGCGCGAGAAGGCGCAGAGCCACGCCGCGGAGAAGCCCCGCGTGAAGGCGCACGCAAGGAACCCGCGCCCGAGAAATAGCTCCCGCAAGAAGCCGCTCCCGGTCCCAGGCATTCCCTTGCCGGGTGAACGGACCGCTTACTTCGATTCCTTCGCGTAAGCCTCGAATGCCTCCGCGATCTTCGCGGCTTTCTCGTCGCCTTTGTGGAAGATGAGGCGGTGGCGCAGCTTCACGCGCTCACCTTTTTTCAGCTCGAAGGTCCCGTCCTCCGCAGTCTTGTCGAGGCTGTGCTGGCCGAAGGGATTCGCGGTGAAGAGCCCGTAGGTGCGGACGTGCCACGGCGTGGGGTAGCGGAAGCTGCTCGGGTGATTCAGCATCGCGACGCCGAGCGCCTCGCCGCCGACGGTGCCGTGATAGTCGCACCACTTCGCGCGCTTGCTCCACGCGTCGGCGTCGGTGATGCCTTCGCTGTTGATGATGTGGCCGCTGCCCTTCTTGTTCTTCTCGATCTCGACCGCCATTTCGGAGGGCACGCGGATGCTGAAGCCTGCGTCCTTCGCATCCTTGATCGTGATCGGCCCTTCGCTTGCGATGTAGTCGAGGTCGAAATCAATCGTCCGCGTGTCCCCATCGGCGCGGAAAGTCATGCGGTGCTCCTCCTCGAGCAGCTTCTTGCCATTCACATCGTTGATGTCGCCCGCGGCTGCGACGACTGCCTCCTTCGCGTCGGCCTTCAGCTCCTTGTATTCGCGATGCTTGATGAAGCCGACACCCTTCGCACGCGCCGCCGTCGAACCGGGCTTCTTCGCCTCCGCCTGCTGCAGCGAACTCGGCTCCATCCAAGTGTCCACGCCGGCCATGCCTTCATTGCCAAAGCAGATGCCTCGATGATGCGGGTGATCGGCCTGCTCGCCCGCGACGGTCTTCATCGGGTAGTTGCGCGTCATCTGCTTCCCCGTCGGGCCGAAGACCGGCGCGAGGTACGGCTTGTTCGCCTGGTCCACGACGTATTCGGCGAAGATCTGGCCGTTCACTTTGATCGTCAGCCCGCCGCCCGAGGTCTTCTCGATGGCAAATCCGGCATCGGCGGCGGACGCGGGTTGATTGATCAAAATCAGAGCACTGGCGATGATGGCGGCGAGGGAGGATTTTTGGGGAATCATGCGGTAGATAATGATGAAGCTGGCGGAAGCGTAGAGACTAAGTGCTTTGCCTGAAAGCTGACGAGGGCAATGGCCAGGGCTGACGCATCAAAAAAAACGCGGTCATCCTGAGGGAGCCTAAGCGACCGAAGGACCCCGTGGATTTCACGACAGACGATCAAACACGCTCTGGCGATCACCTGCAATTTCACGGGGTCCTTCGACTCGTTTCATTCGCTCAGGAAGACCTCGCGTTTGAGAATTCAAATTGAGGCACCATCAGGGCAATCCTGCACACGCAGTCAGCTTTCCCTTTCACACGCAGAAGTCCGCCGCGTATCCTTCACCCGCGTCCCACACACCCATGATCCGCCCGATCCTGCCCTTCCTCCTGTTCGTCTCGATGTTTTCCGTCGCGGGAATTCGACCGGCGAATGCCGACGACACGCCGCGCATCCGCTTCACGAGGATGATCGCGCACTGGGATGCGTACGGCGATCCGGAGTATTTGAAATTCGTGGACGAGGCGCGGCCCGAGGTCGCGCAGGTGGGATTTTACGGCGGACATTTTTGGAGCCTCTCGCACACCGCGCAGTTCGCAGGATACCCGTCGCATTTTCCCGTCCGCGGCCTCGCGGAATGCGGCGACTGGTTCACCGAACTGAACCGCCAACTCCATGCGCGGAATGTGAAAGTCGTGGGACATTTCAACATCAAGTTCCTCGTCGGCGATCCGGACGGGCCGGACGGGCCGCGCGGGTTTTTCAAATTCTACCGCGACCTGTGGGACGAGCGCGAACTCGGCCCGAAGCCCGTCGCGGATGCGAAGGATCTGCTCGAAGTGGACGCCGATGGCGCGCCGATCGTGAACAACAGCTACAAAATCGGCGGCATGAAGGAATACTGGGGCTGCCTCGTAAATCCGCATTGGCGCGCAGTGCTGAAGGCGTGGGCAAAGCGCGGCATCGAGCGCGGTGTGGACGGCTACATGATCAATTATTTCTACCGCCACAACTGCCTCTGCACGCACTGCCGCAGCGCATTCGCCGAATACATGCGCGAGCGCTTCACCGCTGCGCAGCTCAGGGATCAGTTCGGCATCACGGATATTTCCACGCACGTATTCCCCGAGATCGTGGCGTGGCATCCGCCCGCGGAATCCACCCCGCTGCGGCGCGAAATGCTCCGCTTCTCGCAAATCGCAAACAAGCGCGCCTACGACGAGGTCTTCGTGGAATACGCGAGAAAGCTGAAGCCCGGACTGATCCTCGGGCAGTGGAATCACCTCGGTGATTTCAACCAGGTGAGCGGCGACGAACGCTGCCTGCTGCCCGCGGAAATGTGGGCGCGCGGCGAGGACTACGCGTGGTACAGCACCGGCGCGAGCGCATGCTACACCGACCTCGCGAATGGCTGGCTCGGCGAGGGCACGCTCCAGGCCCGCTACCTCGGTGGCGCGCTCGGCGGGCGGCCCTTTGTCCTCGGAAAATACGAGAGCACGCGCACGCGCGTCGCCATCGCGGAACTCGCGGCGAACGGCGGCGTGCCGATGGGATTTTACACGCGCTTCAAGGACCCCGCGGCGCGCGCCGAGATCGTCCGCTACTATCGTTTCATCGCGCAGCACGACCCCGTTTTCCGCGGTGCGCGACCGCACGCCGAGTCGCTGCTGATCTATCCGCGCACTTCGATCCACGAGGGAAAAATGGATGCCCTGCTGCATTTCAAGGACACCGGACACAGCCTGCTCGACGCGCACCGGCTCTTCGCGATCCTCCCGGACGATGTCGTGGTGCCGGAGCATCTGAAAGTAGCGGGCATCATCAGGAACGCACAGGCGGAGAAAAAATCGTGGAGCCGCTTCGATGCCCCGAAAACAGTGCGCGTCTCCGCATCGGTGCCGGCGAGCGGGGGGAAACTCCACTTCCACTTCGTAAACTACAATCGCATCGAGCCTGAAAAACCGAAGAGCCCCGGACGTGGAATTGAGGATGAAAAGCCGATCACGACAAAGACGATCGCGTGCGACGTGCTGCTGCCGGCGGAGTTCAAAAATCCGCGCGTGACCGTGTTCACGCCGGAGTCGCCGACGCCGGTGGAGATTGCATCGAAGTTTGAAAACGGACGCCTGAAGTTCGAGGTGCCGGGCTTCCTCGTTTATGCCGTCGCAGAGATTCAGCCCGGCACGTAGGCACACCGCCTCACCGCTTGGAAGCGCGCACGAAAGTCTGAAGGCCGGTGGCATCCTCCGCGAATTCCACGGCGGCCCACGGCTGCGCAGCGAGGAGCCGCCCGATGTCCGCGCGAGTCCGGTAGTGACTGTTCAGCTCGAACGCGCGGAGCAGCGCGTCGGACTTCCGCTCGAATGCCGTAGCACTCGTGAAAAACGTTCCGCCGGGGGCGAGCGCCGCGAAGACATTGCCGTAGAAAGCGCAGAGCTTTTCGTCGTCCAAAAATTCTCCCAAACCGGTGCTGGCGATAATCTCGTGGCGCTGCGTGCCGAAGCAGGCGGCATCGAGCGCATCGCCCGTGAACAGGCGCGGCGCGGCCAGCGCGGAACCCGAGAGAAATGCCGTCGCGGCTCCGATCACCGCAGGATCGATGTCCATGCCGGAGTATTCGACGCTACGCAAAGCTCCCGCACTTTCCGCCGCGATCATTTCTGCAAAATCCCGCACATCGCGCGGGATGCCGCACGGCACGGTGAGGATGCGAAATGGCTCCGCACTGCCGCCTGCAATGTGAGCCCTGAATGCGCGCAACATTTCATCGCGCGCCCGTGCGCAGCGGCTCCGCATCGCCCGCGCGGCATCGAGATTCAGCAGACGGCGATCGAGCCAGCGGCCGAGCCATCCCCGGCCCGAAGCCTCGTTCCGATAGAGGTGATCGGCGAAACGAAAGCTGCCCGAATTCTCGATGCCTTCGCGGGCAAAATCGCTGAGGCGCAGAAAGTGGTAAAGCGGGATGAGCGCATACCGGCCCTCGCGCCTGAATTTGGCAGGAAGGTCCGCGGTGCGCCGCGTGAAGTTTGCCGGGATGACGGTGGATGAGTTCATGGGATGAGGGTTGAGTTTTCCGCAGGCTCCCGCCCGAGGCCCGGCACGGCCCACAGACAATTCCCAAAGGGCTGAAGCGTGCGCACGACGGCACGGTCAATCTCCTCGTAGCGGTGCAGGCAGTCCGCCGCGCCCGCCTGCGTGCGCAGCCAGTCCGCCACCCACGCGAGGTGATCTTTCTCGTCCTCCATCATGCGCTCGTACGCCGCGCGAGCGGCTGCGGGCGTGGCCGGATCGCGCGCTTCACTGTGAAAGCGCCGATGCACGCGGCGCTCGAAAATCTGCGTGAAGCACAGCACCTCCAGCAGCGTGCGCGGCGGGCCGCTCACTTCCAGATAGAACGACTGGCAGCTTCGGAAAATGCGGATCTGCGGCAGCCCAAGTTCTTCGATCACCCCGCACCACAGGCGCGAATGTTCGGCCTCCTCCGCGCAGTGCCGCGTGAGGCGCGCGACGAGGGCGCCGTCCTCGACCGTGCCGGCCATTCGTCCCAGCAAGAGCGCGCCCTCCAGTTCGCTTTGGCGAAACCAGTTCAGCTTCCACGCGAGATTGCGCGTGGACGGGTTCATGCGAGCACCTCGTCGAGCCTTGCGGAAATGCGATGCCCGGTCAGCCGCTCGATCTTCCGGTTGATCGCCAGGATGGCCGCAAAATCATTTTTCTCCGCGACGGGCACCGCCGGCAGGACGAGTTCGCCGATGTGTTTGAAGTGTGCGGCCTCGTCGAGCACTTCGCCGATCTGTCCGGGATGACGCTTCAGATGATCGTCGAGCAATTCGTAGCCGAACTGGCAGTGCCGCACCTCGTCCTTCGCGACGAGTTGCAGGATGTGGCGGAGCACCGGCTCCGCGGCGCGGCGGGAGTCCTTGAAGAAATTGTGCGCGGCAAAATGCTCGCTCATCATGTAGCGCGTGAGCAGGCGCGCAGGCTGATCGTATTTCAGCCCGAGATTGCGCCGCCGCAGCGCGACGATTTCCGCCTCCCCGATCGGCCGGTAGCCGACCGCTTCGAGATACTGCGCGAAGACGTGGAAGTGCTTGTACGATTCGTAAAGCTGGATGCTGTAGATCGCCGTGGCATTCACATTGTCCCACAGCAGGTCGAGCGCACGCGGGGTGAAGATTGGGAAGAAGGACTCGATCAGCGCGGAGTCACGCACGCGCTCCAGGAGCGCCGGCTGGGTGAGCGCGAGCGCCGGATCGATGGAGTCCCACGCGATGTCCGTGTCGAGGATCCATCGGGTCATTTCCGAAGTGGTGAGGTAGTCGCCGTAGGTCATGGGAGGTTTGCCTTTTGCATGATGGTGGAGAGCAGGCCGCCGATGGTTTGCCGCGGATGAAATTCGCCCTCGGTCAGCCGCACGCCGAACTCCTCGTGGACGACGCACAGGAATTCGACGGTGTCCACGCTGTCGAGCGCCAGCGATTCGAGCGTGTGAGATTCGTTCCGAAGTTCGGATGCGAGATGCGGCAGGCACAGGCGCAGCCGCTCCGCGATGTGCGGCGTGTTGGGTTCGAGGGTCTTCATAGGTCTGCGGATGGTTGCGCGATGTGCGCGGCCCAGCGATCGAGGCCGAAGGCGACACAGGCGGAGTGCGCGTGCGCGCCTCCGGTGGTGAAAATGCCGAAGCGCTCTCCGAAAAATGCGCGGTGCCGGTTGACGCTGGCCACGGCGAGACCATCGGGCAGGCACAGCTCGATCTTCGTCCCGAGCAGCCGCTGCATGTGCGCCTTGCCATGCGCGCGCGGGAGAAAAAACGGATCGTTTGCGGGCTGCCATGCGGCATCCAGGCCAAATCGTTTTGCCAGCGACTTGACGCCCGGCTTCAGCACGGCCAGGCGTTCCTCGATCCAATCCGGTGCGCCGGCAAGGATCAGCTCGCGCATCTCAAACTCGATCTGCCGCCGGCCCGGCATGAGTTCCGCGGCATCCTCATTGCGGAAACAGTGTCCGCGCGCGGTGAGCGTCTCGCCGCGATCGAGCGTGCGGCCCGCGAGCTGCGCGTAGGCGTGGTAACAGACCGCGGGCGAAAGAAAGCAGTCCGCGGGACGAATGTTGCCCGCCGCCAGCGGCTGCGCCGGATCGGCGGCCACACACGGAGCCATGAGCAGGTGGGGAAATGCATCGGGATATTCCGCGCGCTTCAGCGTCTCGGCGGCGATGAGCACAGGGAAACTCTGCTCGTCGCCGCCCTCGGCGAGCGCCCATGCGCGGAGATGCGAATCGAGTTGCTCAAAGGCTGCGAGGCATTCGCCGCGGCGGCTGGTTGCGGATGTGTTCATGGCTTCCAAAAGGCGGCGGTCATGGCTTCGACGGTGCGAAAATGTTTCATCACGACGAGGTGATCCGGCACGGCGCGACCGGTGAGATCCTCCACGCGCGCGATGAGGTGCAGGATCGAGAGACTGTCGAGCAGGCCGGTTTCAAACAGCGGCGTGTCGGCGGAGACCGGATTCCACGCCCGGCCAAGCCGGTCGAGTTTCGGGAGCTCCTCGTTGATGAAATGCAGCAGGGGTGCCGCAAACTCATCGCCGCTGGAGACGCAATTGGTTTCAGGCTGGGACATGGCATTTCGATTTGCGGTTCCAATCCGTCTCGATAAGCCGCGCGGCGACGCTGCCCGCGAGTGCGCGCCAGTCGGCCAGCGGGACCGCCCGGGCGAGGCTGGTCATCATCGTACGCGGATAAAGCAGCATCGGCAGAAACGACCGTGCATCGTCACACACGCGCTGGAACAGAAGATCGCCGCTCTGCTTCACCGATTTTTCAAAGAGCGCAAACGTCTCGCGATCCACGATGTCCGGGCGGGACACCGCGCCGGATGCCCAGCCCCGATGATGCCGCGCAAAGAAGTCCGCGAAAAAATCCAGGAGCTCGGCCAGTCGCGGCCCGGCCACGCCCGCGGAGGCGTGAACGATCCGGCCCGGCTCCGCGGCGGCACGAACCAGCGCGCTGATCACGCCCGCGGCGAATTCGGTCGAAATCAGATCCACGCGCGATTCGGCGCAGCCGGGAATCATCGGAATGAGTCCCCGAAAAAGCCAGTGGAGCGCATGGTGCAGCGCACCGGGGCGGCGGACAGAACCATCGCGCTCGCTCCCCGCCACGATGGCGAGGCGGACAATTTCGACGGGAAGCGCGGAGCCGAGCACGAGGGATTCCGCCTCCCACTTGCTCTGCTCGTACGGATTCACAAAGTGCCGCGGCTCGGTCATCGCCGCCTCCGGGATTTCGCCTGTCCGGTCGCCGCACACGCAGACGGTGCTCACATGGATGAACCGCTTCAGTCGCGTGCAGCCGCGGGCAAACTCGATCAGCGCCGCCGTGCCATCCACATTGGTCCGGCGCAGTTCGTCGAGCGGGAGTTTGAATGCAACCGTGGCTGCCCCGTGAACGATTGCTTCCACTTCGCCCCGCACGGCCATTGGCAGTGATTCGAGGCTGCCCTCGATCAGAGTGACCCCGTCCAGTCGCGGCGCGCGCCGCACATCGCGAACGAGTGCCAGCACGCGATGCGGCGCAAGCTGACGCGCGATCTCCGGCCCGACATTTCCCGAGAAGCCTGTGAGCAAAATCGTCATGGCATTTCCTCCCCGATGATTTCCAGCAGCAGCGCACACCAGCTCGATCCGAAGCCATATGCGAAAAGGAGCACGCGCATTCCTGGCGTGAGACAGCCCGAGGCCCGCGCCTCTTCCAGCAGCAGAAAACTGTCCGCCGCGATCGTATGCCCGAAGCGGCGGCGGGCCTGGTAAAGCCGCTCCTCCGGGATCCCGCAAAGGCGCAGGAGGATCGGCCAGCTTGTGGCGTTGACCCCGGTCGGGATCACGAGATCGACATCCTCCGCACGGAGGCCGGCGCGATGCAGCAAGCCGGCGATGACGCTTCGCCCGGTCGGAAAATACGCCGCGATGATCTCGCTCTGCTTCGCGGGAACGTCCCAGTAATAGCCTTTTGAAATCTGATGGAACCCAAGCCATCGCTCGCGGACTTTCTCCCGCGATACGACCACTGCGCATGCCGCATCGCTGATCACGTTGTAAAGAATTTCGCGGCACGCGCCGGCCGGCAGAACGTCCGCGCCGACGCACAGCACATGCTGCAACTCCGGCTCAGAGACGAGCAGCGCACGCGCCGTGCGCAGCGCGCTGAACATCCCCGCACAACCCTGCTGTGCGATCCCGCAGACGGCTGCACGATCCAGCCCGAGTTCCTCCTGGAGCCAGCTCGCGCTGTAGCAAAATGCATCGAGCACCCCGCCGGTCGGCTCCACGCTGGCGCGCTGATGCGCCTGCGGAAGCGCGCTCGCGGTGAGCAGCACGTCCACGTCACGCGGAACGATGCGGGCATCCGCAAGGGCGCGCTGCGCCGCGCCCACCGCGAGCGCAGACGCGTCCGAAGAAATCCACGCGCCGTCGAAACCAAAGCCCGCGAGCCGGTCAGGCGACGAGATCAGGCTCAGTTCCGCCAGTGGCGTGAACTGTTCCGGCAGTGCTGTGCCGATTCCGCGAAGTCCGATGTGTGTCATCACGCCGCGACCATGGAGGATGATCGCGGTGGAGCGTTAATTGATAAATTCAGCCCGACTATCGAATTCCTCAATGTTTGAAGCATCACAAAAATTCACCGCACGGGAGGATTCCCCGCACATCTCCAAGCCAGAAAACGCCAGCCTGCACGGCCGGGAGCCGTGTCCGCACTCTTCCGAGCGCGCCTACTGCTTCGCCTTCTCCGCAGAGCCGATGAGCGTGAGCACGCTCTTCGCAGGAATGGCCTCGTGCAAATTCATGTACGTCGGATTCGACTCCGCCGGACGCGGCTGCGCGCCGGCTGGTGGCGGCGGATTTTGTGCGGTCTTCGAGATGGATTGGATGCGCGCGACGTGGCCGATGACGTTGCCGCATTCGTCGAGCACGGCGGAACCGCTGCTGCCGGGCGCCCAGTCGGTGCTCACATTCACCCGTTGGAAGCGCGGGTCGGAATTTGCGGATTCATTCACCGAGAAAAAGCGGTTGATGATGCCGTTGCTGAAGTAACCGCGCGTGTTATTCGGATCACTCAGACAGTACGCCGCGTCGCCGATCTGCGGCTCGGCGGCGAGCGCGAGGGGCGTGAGATCGGTCGCGCGCACCCGCACGATGGCGGCGTCCATTTCCTTGTCTGCGCCGAGCACCGTCGTCACGGCGAGCACCTCGCTGTCGCCGCGGATGGCGATGGGATACCCTTCGCCTTTGCGCATGTTCGCCGGCTGCTCCAGCACATGAAACGCAGTGGCCACGGTGTCCTTCGCGATCGCGTAGCCGCCGGCGGCGTTGAGGTGCCAGTTGTTGCAGCGCGTGCAGCGGAAGAACCAGCCGATGCGGACATGCGCGGTACGGGCGCGCTCGGCGATTTCGTGTCCGCGCAGCGGGCGGGTGGAGACGGGCACGAGATCAATTTTTTCGTGCTTCGGCGATTTCATCTGCGCGGCAAATTCGTCCGCGCCGGTGAGCTTTCCCTCCTTCACAAGCTGCTCGGCCTTTGCAATCGCGGGATCGGCCGGGCGCGGCGGCGCGACCGGTGCCGGAGTCTCGGCCTTCGCGGTGACGACCGGCGGCTTGCCAAGATTCTTCAGCGCGCGCTCGACGGTGTCGTGCAGCGCCGCGCCGCGAAGTTCGTTTTTCTCCGCGACGACGAGTCCGGTGACACCGTCAATGAGCCACGCGGCGGGGATGGACTGGACCCCATATTTCTGCGCGAGCGCCGCCTTCCAAAACTGGCCGTCGGCGATCTGCGGCCACGGCATGTGATTTTCCTCCGCGAACTGCGCGAGCTTCGGCAGCGTCTTTTCGTTGTCGAGGCTGATGCCGATGATCTCGAAGCCCTTCGCATGAAACTCCTCGTAAACTTTCACGAGATTCGGCAACTCGGCACGGCACGGCCCGCACCATGTCGCCCAGAAATCGAGCATGACGAGCTTTCCCTTGAAGCCATCCGGCACGGCGATCTCCTGGCCCTTCGTGCCCTTCTCGGTGAAGGCGAGCGCCTTCTTGCCCACACCCGGCGCGGTGGAGACGGCGGTCTGTGCGGAGACATTTCCCGCGAGGAGGATGGCGACGATGGGGAGCAGTTTGGCGATGTTCATTGGAAAAAATGGGACGGGTGACGATGACAGGAAACCCGGGGCGTTGCGCAAAGCTGAGGGTTTGCTTTTCGATCCGCCATCTCAAGATTTGCTTTTGTCGGTGCGGAACGGCGAGACAGCCACGCGCGGTGCATGAATGAGTGCCAGCTTGCTTTGGAGAATCATGGCTGCCTGAATATCCGGTCCACAGTTCACCCGTTGGCTCACCCTTGTTTCAACACCCTCCCAACTCAAATGAAACCATCCATTCCGCAATCCGTGCCACCCATCCGCTCTCACACTAAGTCACTTTCACTGCTATTGTCCGCCGGCATCCTCGGCCTGTTTGCCGTCGCAACACATGCTGCCGGCCCGTATGCGGAAAATCCCGGCGCGGATGGCGACGGCAGCTTCACCGTCGGCCCGGAGTATAAGATCGATCCTGACCTGACGGACAAAGGCAATCCCAAGGGCAAGTCCTTCACGTTTTCGATGGCGCTGGCGGACAGCAAGATTTTCCCCGGCACCGACAAGACCCTCGATCCCGCGAAGAAGCCCGTGCGAAAGGAGCGCAAAATCACCGTCTATGTCCCGGCTTCGTACAAGGATGGAACCAAGGCTCCCCTTCTTATCATCCATGACGGCCCCGGTCAGCTCAGCCTCGTCCGCAATGCGCTGGATAACCTGACCATTTCCAAGGATCCAAAGCGCACCCTGCCTGCTTTCATCGCGATTGCCGTCGAGAATGGCGGCAATGATGGCAAGAAGAGCGAGCGCGGCCTCGAATACGACACGATGTCCGACAGACTTGCCCGCTTTATCCACGATGAAGTCCTCCCGGCGGTGCTGCGCAATGCGGACATCAAGGCGGCCTATCCGCACTTTGCACTGACCGAGAATCCCTGGGGCCGCGGCGTGATCGGATGCAGTTCCGGCGGCGCAGCAGCGCTGACGATGGGATGGTTCCGGCCCGACTGGTTCCGGCGCGTGATTGCCTATTCCGGCACCTTTGTGGACCAGCAGGACGATGATGCGCCCGAAGAGGCGAAGTATCCGCTCGGCGCGTGGGAATATCATTCCGGGATGAAACTAATCGCCAATAGTGAACCAAAGCCGCTGCGCATTTTCACGCATGTTTCGGAGAAGGACATCCGCCCGAACGATGCGGAGGAAACGCACCATAACTGGCCGATGGCCGGACAGCGCACGGCGGCGGCACTGAAGGCCAAAGGCTATCACCAACGCTTCGTCTTCAGCCAGGCCACTGGGCATTGCGACCGGCGCGTGTTTGAGCAGACACTGGCAGACACGCTGGTGTGGGTGTGGCGCGGCTATCACGCGGACTGACCTTGCGCCCGCATTTACAACGCGCAGCATCACGCCCCGAAGCTCCCCGGAATGATGTCCGACGAAACTGAAACCAAGCGCATGGGGGATTCCACCCTGCGAAATCTCCTCGCATCTGATCCGCCGCCAGTGCGCGAAACGGGCGGTGATGCGAACGCGGGCGGGGTGACGGAGAAGCCGGGCGACTTTATCGGGCGATACAAGCTGCTGGAGAAGATCGGCGAGGGTGGTTTCGGCGCGGTGTGGCGCGCAGAACAGAGCGAACCGATCCGGCGTGAGGTGGCGCTGAAGGTGATCAAGGCGGGGATGGACAGCGCGGTGATCATCGCGCGGTTCGGAGCGGAGCGGCAGGCGCTGGCGCGGATGGATCATCCGAATATCGCCGCGGTCATTGATGCGGGGACGGCGGAAGGCGGGCGTCCGTTCTTCGCGATGGAGCTCGTGAAGGGCGTGCCCATCACGGAGTATGCGGACACGCACAAGCTGACGATCCGGCAGAGGCTGGAACTGTTCATCCCCGTGTGCCAGGCGGTGCAGCACGCCCACCAGAAAGCGATCCTGCACCGCGACCTGAAGCCGTCGAACATTCTCGTGATGGAGGTGGACGGGAAGCCGGTGCCCAAGGTGATTGACTTCGGCATCGCGAAAGCGCTCGGCACATCCGGCACGGACGGAATCGCCGAGGAAATCGAGGCGAGCCTGCATCTCACGCAGACCGGCGCATTCATCGGCACGCCGCGCTACATGAGCCCCGAGCAGGCGGGAGCCAGCGCAGACATGGACACGCGAAGCGACATTTACACGCTGGGAGTGATCCTCTACGAACTGCTCACCGGCGACACGCCCCTGCCGCGCGAGGCGCTGCGACAGGCCGCGCTGCACGAAGTGCTGCGGATGATCCGCGAGAGCGATCCCGCGCGCCCAAGCAGCCGCGTCGGGATCGCCGGCGAATCCACGCGCGCGACCTCCATCGCCCGCGCCACCGAACCGTCGAGGCTCAATCGCACGCTACGAGGCGACCTCGACTGGATCACGCTCAAGGCGCTCGAAAAGGAACGCGAACGCCGCTACGAGAGCGCGGCAGCACTCGCGCAGGACATCGAGCGCCACCTCCGCAGCGAGCCCGTGGAAGCCAGCCCGCCGAGCGCGATCTACCGTTTCCGCAAACTCGTCCGCCGCAACCGCCTCGCCTTCGCCGCCGGCGCAGCCATCGTGCTGTCGCTGGTTGCTGGCATCGCGGTGAGCACATGGCAGTGGAGGGAGGCGTCACGCCAGCGAGCAGTCGCAACCCGTGAGCGTGGCGAAGCGGTCAGACAAAAAGACATCGCCGACGAGCGGCGGCGATCCGCCGAACTGGCCGTCGCCAAGGGGCTGACGCATCTTGGGGAAGCAGGTTCGACTTGGGACGACCGGAAGAAATTATTGACGGAAAGCCGCAATGCGTTTTTGAGTCTTGGACTTCCGACCGCCTACGCCGATTGGGGAGTGGCATCCGTTTGGAAATCCGCGCCGCCAGCCTTGGATATTCTCTCCGCCGGGCCAGCTGGTTTGCGTTGCGTTGCGATCAGACCGCACGCGCTCGAGGCTGCGTCCGGAGGTGATGATGGAGCCGTGCGGCTTTGGAGCCTGTTCCCGGGCCGCCAGACCCAAACGTTGACGGGACATCATGGCATCGTGAGATCCGTAGCTTTCTCCCCCGATGGCACCCGCATCGTCAGCGCGGGGGACGATGGAACGCTCCGTGTGTGGGATGTGCAGAGCGGCAACAACCTTCGGGTCGTGGACGGACACCGCGGGGTGCTCTATAGCGTGGCCTTTCTGCCAGACGGTCGGAGTGTGCTCTCCGCCGGAGAAGGAAAGACGCTGCGACTCTGGAACATGGACGATGGGACTGAAATCCGGTCGTTCCCCGGCCACACGGGTCTCGTCCGCAGTATCGCCATTTCACCGGATGGAAAGCTGGCCGCATCCGGCAGCGATGACAAGACGGTCAAACTATGGGATCTGGCCAGTGGCAGCCTTCTCCACGACTGGAAAGATCTACACCCCATCATCGGTCCCACATGGGCCGTTGTCTTTTACCCCAAGGGAGATCGGATTGTGGTGTCGGGAGCGAATAATCAGCACACGATACTCGATATCGCAACGGGGGAGGCCACAACCGGCGAGAGCCCCTCGCATCCATCTGGCGTTACCTCTCTGGCCTTCTCCTCGTTGGGGAGACAGTTTGCCTCTGGAGGCGATCTGTGGATTCACGTCAGCACTTGCGACGAGTCCGGGGGGCTTGAATTCTCCCGGATACTTACCGGACACACGGCAGAGGTGACCGCGGCCGTGTTTCTGGAAAACGGACGATTCCTTCTCTCGTCCAGTCTCGACGGAACATTGCGGCTCTGGAACGGAGGATTTGACTTCAGCCGGAGACTCGGCGCCGAAAAATCCTCAAGGGGTATTCCCGATGTCGGTCTTTCACGCGACGGCCGCATGGCCGTTGTCGCAGGATTCGCCCTGCCGTTGAGAATTTGGGATTTGGCGACAGGGCAGCAGTTGCGCTCCTTTTCAAAGAAATGGGCTTGGGTCGGTGCCCGCTTCCTGCCCGACGGCCGGAATCTCGTCGCCGCGGGTCACGAGGGTGGCGTGCCGCTATTGAGTTTCAACAATGTGATCACTGGTTCCGAGGTTCGCATCGCGTCTGGTCACGGTGCCGATCTCTGCGGATTGGCGATTTCGCCCGATGGCCGTTTGGCCGCAACCGCGAGCGAGGATACGACCGTGAAGCTGTGGGATGTGCCGTCCCGCACTGCGACCCACACTCTTCGCGGTCACGAAGCGGCGGTCCGAGTCGTGGCCTTTTCTCCGGACGGCCGCCTGCTTCTGTCCGCCAGCGACGACCAGACCGCACGGTTCTGGGATCCGCTTTCCGGGCGCGAGCTGCGGCAGCTCACGGGCCATGCCGGAGCCGTCCAATGCGCGTCTTTTTCCCCCGATGGCCGCCAAGCCGTCACGGGTGGCAAAGACCGGTTGATCAAAGTATGGGACGTCGAGACAGGTCAAGAAATCCGAACCTTTACTCGTTCGACCTTCGCAATGAGCTGCGTGAGCTATTCGCCGGACGGCAAGCTTATCATAGCAGGTTCGGCTTATTACAACAATATCGGCGTCTGGGACGCCGAAACAGGCCAAAAGTTGCACACAATTCACACTGAGGACCAGTGGCCGTTGACGGCGTCGGCTTCTTCAGACGGAAACTGGCTCGTCGCGGGGTTTAGGCAGGGGAAAGGCATCCCGCTGGTGTGGGATGTTGGTCGTCCCGCCCGACTATTTCCGCTTGAGACCCGATTGTGGGAAGCACGTCGCAAGATAGCCGCCAATCCCGATGATGCCGCCGCGCTGGCCACCTATGGCGAATGGTATGCGGTCTGCGGCGAGGATTCTTGGGCTGTCAAGATGCTGGCCAAGGCGGAAAGGGGCGGCGCGCCCGTGTCATTGCTCCTGATGGCGCAATGCTTATGGAGGAACAACGGCGAGCCACCTCAGAAATTGGAATCACTAAAGGACGCTGAGCGGTATTTTCAGCAGGCAATCGAACGGAAAGAGGCATCGGATCCCTATCTAAGACTCTGTCTTGATGCTGTCGTCCTCCATCGAAAGGCGATGGAGGAAAAGAGTTACTACTCGAAGTGGGGCTTGCAGGCCGGACGCTCTGTTGCCGCACCTACAGCTTTCCGATATCTGTATGGGGGGAAGGAGATTCTAGAGTGGACCCGCGAGGGTGACGTGTGGGAGGAGAAATCGCCTTCGGGCGCCGTGAAAACCCTCGATGTCGTGCGACAGGATCGGGTCGATGGCCGCCTCGGCAGTGTCTTGATGCTCCGAGGAGACGAGAATTTCCGGATATTTGTAAGCAACAAGGAAGAGCCAGACCCGAAGATTTACATCTGGGCGAATGACAAACGACGATGGCAACCCCTCGGGGACATGGAGGAAGTCCGTTAACTATGTTTCTCAGTCCGACTATCTACCTTATGGTTGGAATATGTTCACCGCGCTTGCCTCTGCCCCGGCGACCCGGCAGTGTGACGGCCTTCCGGCCCCGGAACGATGTCCGACGAAACTGAAACGAAACGCATGGGCGATTCCACGCTGCGGAATCTCCTCGCAGCCGACGTACCGACGGCACGCGTCGGCCCGGCTGAGACTGCGGAAGCAGGCGGGCTGACGGAGAGGCCGGGCGACTTCATCGGGCGATACAAATTGCTGGAGAAGATCGGCGAGGGCGGATTCGGTGCGGTGTGGCGGGCGGAGCAGAGCGAACCGATCCGGCGCGAGGTGGCGCTGAAGGTGATCAAGGCGGGCATGGACAGCGCGGTGATCATCGCGCGGTTCGGGGCGGAACGGCAGGCGCTGGCGCGGATGGATCACCCGAACATCGCCGCGGTCATTGATGCGGGGACGGCGGAAGGCGGGCGACCGTTCTTCGCGATGGAACTCGTGAAGGGCGTGCCCATCACCGAGTATGCGGACACGCACAAGCTGACGATCCGGCAACGGCTGGAGCTGTTCATCCCCGTGTGCCAGGCGGTGCAGCACGCGCACCAGAAGGCGATCCTGCACCGCGACCTGAAGCCCACGAACATCCTCGTGATGGAAGTGGACGGAAAGCCGGTGCCCAAGGTCATTGACTTCGGAATCGCAAAGGCGCTCGGCACGTCCGCAGGCGACGCATTGGAGGAGAGCCTGCATCTCACGCAGACCGGCGCATTCATCGGCACGCCGCGCTACATGAGCCCCGAGCAGGCAGGAGCGGGAGCGGACATGGACACGCGGAGCGACATCTACACACTCGGCGTCATCCTCTACGAACTGCTCACCGGCGACACGCCCTTGCCGCGCGAAGCGCTGCGCCAGGCCGCGCTGCACGAGGTGCTGCGGATGATCCGTGAGAGCGAACCATCACGCCCAAGCAGCCGCATCGGTACGGCGAAGGATACCACACGCGCGACCTCCACCGCCCGCGCCACCGAACCCTCGAAGCTCAACCGCACGCTGCGCGGCGACCTCGACTGGATCACGCTCAAGGCCCTGGAAAAGGAACGCGAGCGCCGTTACGGAAGCGCCGCCGCACTCGCGCAGGATCTCCAGCGCCATCTCGATAGCGAGCCCGTCGAAGCCAGTCCGCCCAGCACCATCTACCGTTTCCGCAAACTCATCGTGCGGAACAAGGTCGTCTTTGCCAGTGCGACGATTCTGCTGCTTATTTTGACTGCCAGTTCGTTCCTGTTGTGGCGAAGCCAGCAGACGGCCCTGGCTGGAAAAATGCGCGCTGAACGCGCGCGCGATGCTGCCGAAGGATTGGTTTCGCAGGCGGTGTTCGACCTGCGCATCAAGCTGCTGCCGATCGGAAAGATTTCACTGCTGGAGGATTTGGCGACCGCAGCCGAGGATTACTACTCGAAGCTGCCTCCCGAACTGACGTCCAGCCTTACCAGGCGGCATCAGGCATGGCTCTCGATTAATCGGATGATCATCGCCATCAATACAGGAGATGACGATGCCGTTGAGGCATCCGCAGACAAGGCGATAGCTTCGCTGAAGGCCTTGCGAAAAGAAAATCCAAGGGACCTGCGCCTTCTTGAGGATCAATATTTTGCACTCGCGGGACTGGCCCAGCTCAGATTCAATCAGCATCGCCCAAACGAAACCGTCAGCATCGCCAGGGAACTGCAGGCGATTGCTGATGAATGGCTCAGTCAGGAGCCCGACTCCATTCCCGGCCTGAAGATCAAGCTTGCCGGCAGTTGCACCCAGCTTGTGACCCTCGAAGGCTCTCCGATGGCGGCGTTTGTCTTGCTGCTGGCCTGTGAGAATCTTTCCAAGCGGATCAAGAATCTTGGCGGCGATACCATTGAAACGAAACTGCTGGATGGCGTGACAAAATACGGACGTGCGCGGATAGCCCTTCAGAAGGGCGACAGGGCAGGCGCGTTGATCCTGATGAAGGAGGCAGCCACCTCCTACAAGAACACAATCCATTCCGAGGGAGGGCACCCATTTCTCCAGAACATGATGATGTGCATGCAGCGCGAGTCGCTCGATTTTACGGAGGACGCGGCACGGGAATCCGGCTCCAAGTCGGAACTCGCCAGCATCCGTTTGGAACTTGGCGAACTCGCGGCGATCTGGGCCTCCATGTTGGAGGGGGACCCCAAACACTTGGAATGGTGGGCTGAGTATTCCCAGACAGCTCTGCAGATTGGCACGTTTGAAATGAAGGAGGGCAATCTCCAAGGCGGAGAGAAATGGTATCTGACAAGCCTTGATGCGATTGAAAGGAGCAACTCTCCGCATTATCATCGGCTGGGCGTGGTCGTTCAGCGGTCCCGTATTCGGGTTTTGCTGGCAGACTGCATGTTGAGTTTGAAGCGCGATGATTCTGAAAAAAGGGCGGCGGCCTATGCAAGGGAGGCATTTGAAATCATCATCCCGTCGGACACTGTCGATCCATTGTTTGTCTTCGCCGAGAAAGAGGCGAATCCGCTGATTTGGGACGTCTTGGAAATCGGCGCCCGCCTTCACCATCAGGCAGTCCATCCCAAAGGCGGGCCACCAAGCGCCACGGACGAATTGCTGGACGTGATTTCCGGGCGTCTGGCCTCGTTGAAAAGCGCGGAGCCGGAGATTTGGGTGAGCGCCCTTCGCTTCTTCCGCGAACTGCTCCCCAGCATGGATGCCCGCGGACTTGGGGCGAAGTGGAAGTTTGAGGCACACGCGGAGAAATGTTTTGCGGGAGCCCTAAGGCAGCACAGCGACAATCCCGATTTGATTGCCGAGCGTCTCGTCTGGCTCCCGGTGCTCACCCGGGCCCTGCTGAACGACCTGCCCGGATCGGAGAAGGCATTGGCCGCCGGGCAACTCGAACAGCAGATCGGCTGGGCCGGGGACGCACTGGAGTTCCTGAAAAAACAGGTGGCCCGCGATACCGAAGCAGAACAGCTGATGCTGCGCTGTGTCCTGCATTTGCTCGGGAGCCGCGTGCAGCTCATGCGCGGCGAAGGCAGGCTCGCCGAACAGGCTGCCCGGGATGCGATGGAGACTTCCAAGGCAATTGACGGTGCCAAGGTGGACATGGCTTCCGTACACCACATGGAACAGCAGTGCTGGCAGGCATTGAGCGCGGCTCTCCAGACCAAGGGCGACGCTCCGGGTGCCGACGAGGCCCTCGCACAGTCCGCCAAGCTCCAGCACATGCTGCAAAGTCCGCCGGTGTGCTTCCGCTACGACTACCGGTTTGACGATCCAGGCTTTCGCGAATGGTCCCGCTCCGGAACCTCATGGACGGAGACTCCCCCGACCGGAACAGCGAAGCACTTCACGACCGCTGCGCGTGCCAGCTTCGACGGTTCTCAGGGAACTATCATCCAGCTCGAAGAAAATCCCGCCTTCGAAGTCTTCGTGACCGACTACGGCGACTCCAAGCCCCAGATATTTTTTCGCACAAACGGCAAGAACTGGATCCGCCTCGGCAAGATCGAGTCGGCGGAGCCTGAATTATGACCGGCTCTCCGCGCCCTTTTTCAAGCAGGCAGGGCGGCGGAGGGCGTGAGACGCCTGCCTGATTGAAAAATCAACTCGCCAGCGACTTCACGGGTTCCTCCCGGCCTCGCTCGCGCATGAGCGCCACGGCGGCCTGCTGTGCGGCGAGGGAGACGATGCAATAGGCGGAGAACCAATAGAAGCCGGGGCCGTATTCCGTCTCGAAGTGGACGGGCTGGCCGATGCCGACGCTATTCTTCGCACCGAGATACGCGGTGTAGATGGCGACGACGAAGACATCCGCCATGCTCCATTTTCCGATGAAGTTGATGAAGCCGAGCACCTTTTCCCTCCGCTCCGGGCGCGCGTGGATGGCGTGGAAAAAGAGCGCTACCTTGCCGAACGGGACGCACACGCTGAAGAGCAGGAGCAGCGTGCCGGCCCAATAGCCGCCGTTCTCGAAGAGGTAACGGATGGTGACGAGGATGGTTTGCCGCTGCTCATACACGGTCGTGGCCGCGAGTTGCGCGCGGGCGCCTTCGAGTTTGCCGCGCACGATGCCGCCAGCGAGCCGGCCGATGAATTCGCTCAGCTCCGCGTCGCTGAATTTCGCGATGGTTTCCTGATTCAGCGATTTGCGGATGGAGCCGAGCCACGCGGGCGGGATTTGCGCCGCGGCGATCCGATCCACGGTCGCGCCGATGCTCTCCACGTCGAGCACGCCGCGGATGGTGAGCGCATTCTGCATGAGTCCCGGCACGAGCAGCAGGAGGGTGAGGAGGATGAGGGCCATCGCGAGGCGATAGCGGGCGGCGAGCGTCATGGGGATTGCCGCAGCACGGCGCAGCGGATGGCGTTCGTCAAGCCGCGGGACGCATGTCCGGACTCCCCGCAGTCGCCATGCTCGGTTCAGCGTGCCGCACGCTCCTGGCCCGCGCGAGGTTGGAAAACCCCGCCTACTTTTCCTCCGCTTCCGCCTTGAGCTGCGCGGTGAGCTGGCTCACGCGCTGCTTCATGATCTTGCCGGACTTAAACTTCACGGTCGCACGCGCCGGGATGACAAATTTGCTCCCAGGCACGTTCGGATTCCGCCCGACACGCGGTTTGGTGAGCTTCACCTCAAACACGCCGAAGTTCCGCAGCTCGATGTTGTCGCCCTTCGCGAGCGCCTCGATGATTTGGTCGAGCGTCTTTTGGACGACATCGAACACCTCATGTTGCACCAGCCCGGTTTCGTTGCTGATGTTCAGAACGATTTCCCGCTTGGTCAATGTAGCCATAATTTCTTCTTCCTACGATTTTTGAGGCGTTTCGGCAAGCACGGAAATCTGCGTGAAACGCCACCGCAGGCTACGGAGAAAATGCGGGCACCTCGACGTATTCCAGCGCCCACTCACGCATGAAGCGCACGCGCGACGGCACGATGCGGTAGATGATCAGCTCCGGATTTTCCGGCGTGCCGAGGTAGCGGCGGAGCAATGGATTGCTCTCCCAAATCGTGCGCAGCATCGCGGCGTCCGCTTCAATATGCGCGATGCCGGTGATGCGGACCTGATCGTGGTGCTCGTCGAGGTAGCACAGTTCGCAGCGCGGGTTTGCGGCGAGTTCGCGCGTCTTGCCGTAGCTGCGGAGATTCGCGACGAAAATAGTGAAGCCATCCACGCGCACCGGCGACACCGGGCGCACGCGCGGCTGGCCCGCGTCGTCCACAGTGGCGAGCATCGGGAATTTCGCACGGCGGATGACCTCGCGTGAAAGTCGCGTGGCGTCTTCGGGGGAAATGGGGGCGGGCGGAGGCATGTGCGCAACGGGAACAGGAATCGGCAGAATTTTCAACCCGATGGATCGCGTGGCGGATCGCAGAGCTGTGATGTGCCCTCCAATCTTAATCCTAATCCTAATCTTAATCTTACTCCCACGCCGATGTGTGCGGCCCGCTCGAACGGGATTAAGATTAAGATTAGGATAAAGAAAATGAACCGCCGCTCCGCGGCCGTGCTCGACACCGCCGCGCCGTTGCGAAAACGTGCGCGCCATGGAAATCGCGAAGCTCGTGCTGCTGTGCATTGTCTCCCTGTGCGGATACGGCGGAGTCCTCGGCGCTGTGTCGGCGGCGCTGTGCCCGGAGGCGTTCACGCTCGGGCGCCCGCCGTCATTCGAGCACTGGCCGGTGCTCGCGCTCGGCGGGATGTGGGGCGCATTCGACATGCTCGTCCCGGCGGCCATCGCCGGCGTCGCGCTCGGTCTCGCGGCGAATGTCGGCCCGCATCCCGCGCTGAAGACCTCGTTCTTCCTCCGCGTCATCCCGGGCATGCTCGGGCTGATGGCGCTCGTCTCAGCCGTCGGCGGCATCGCGGGATTTCTCGCGACCCGGCACGGCGCGCACACGATCACCGGCCCGCTGAAGGTGACGCTCCCGCTGGAAAAACATCCGCTGCTCGCAGCCGTGTGGTGGTCGTCGCTCGGCGCACTGCTCACACTTTTCGCCTCAGCGATGATCCTCTCGGCGTGGACGTGGCGGAAGCGCGCACAGATCGAGGCGATGCTACGGAAGCGCTGACTGCGGATCGCATTCGCAAATGGAGGCTACCGCGCCGCCGCAGCGGGCGCCTTCGCAGCGCCCTTGTGCGAGTCCTGGAATTTCACCGCGCGCTGCACCCCCGCCACCACCTGCGCACCGGTGAGCTTTTTGGAAATCTCCAGCAGCGCCGCATCCGCACCCGGCACTTGCTCCCACGTCGCGAGCCAGAACCACTTGTAAGCCTCCACCAGATCCTGCTCCCGTCCGGCACCCTGTGCGGACATCGCGCCGAGATCGAGCATCGCCCCGGCGTGCCCGGCATCGGCGGCCTTGCCGAGCCACTCACCCGCGCGCTCCGTGTCGCCGCGCACGTAGAAAAGCCTGCCGAGCGTCGCCATCGCCTTCGCATCGCCCTGCCGCGTGCCGTCGAGCAGACGCGAGGAAAATTCGCCGACAGTCTCCTTCCCCATGTCCGGCGCGATCCACAGCGCGGACTTCGCGGTGAAAAGCCCCGTCCTGCGGAACGGCGTCCACTCGTCGGCATCCTGCGCGGGCTCCGCATTCTGCGCGAGCGCGGCGGCGGCCATGAGCAGGAGGATCGGGAAAAATTTCGGCATGCCCGCGACCGTAGCGTGCAAATCCCGCTTGCCAAGCGCATGGGCACCGCGCAGTTTCCGCGCCCGCTGGAATCGGGCCGTAGTTCAGCTTGGTAGAACGCTTGAATGGGGTTCAAGAGGTCGCGAGTTCGAATCTCGCCGGCCCGACCAGCCGCCCCCTTGTGAAAACAAGGGGCCGCGGCTGACGGGCAGTGCCTGTATTTGAGCGCGCAGCGGCTCTTTCTCTTTGTCTTGCTCTTGCCCCTGCTCCCGAAAACAGAGGCGAAGAGAGCAGGAGCAAGACAAAGACAGAAGATTTCAAACCGAGCCACCACTGGCTGATGTCAGGGCTCGGGATTCCGCGCATCGGATGGAATGTGATCCGCGGAATTGAACGCAAGCGCACCCGGATCGCCGTGCGCTGCGGAGCAAACTCATTCCATCCCCCGCGATCAGGACAAAGGGCACGAGTCGTTTGTTGCGGAGTTAGGATTACCGCGAGCCGAGACCCCTCGAACTCAACGGGAGGGAACCGCAGATGAACGCGGATGTACGCATATGGGGTTTGCGAATCTGCGTTCATCTGCGGCAAAAAAACAATCACAACGGACTTTCGATATCCGCGCTGCGGAGGGGACTGCTGGCACGGCACCATGTGACCTTTGAGGATGAAATTGGTTGGAACAATGTTACGCCGCGCATGCACCGCCGGCATCGTCACACAGCGACACGGCTCATTTCTTGTCGTGCCATCAGTGCTCTCATCATGGGGCCGTCATGCACGCCTATTGCTGTCGCGGTGCTGCGCACCAATCGAAAACGTGGACGCATATTTTAATGAACCAGCCCTGCCCTTATCAAAGGCGCTTGACGAAACCTTGTAACACGCTATCAAAGCCGCCCTAACCATGTCACAATCCACACCTACTCTCGCACAACTCCAACGCGGCCTGCAACTCTCCGAACAGATCGCCGCACTCGAAGCTGAACTCACCTCTATCTTCTCCGGCTCGCCGGCACCGAAGGCAGAAAAGGCAGCCAAGGCTCCGGCAGAAAAAGCGCCAGTCAAACGCGGAAAAGGCAAGATGTCCGCGGAAGGCCGCGCGCGCATCGTCGCCGCACAGAAAGCCCGCTGGGACAAGATCAGGGCCGGCAAGTCCCCCGCTGCAAAAGCTCCGGCTGCAAAGGCTCCGGCACCAAAGGCAGCCGGAAAGAAAAAACGCACCATGTCTCCCGAAGTCAAAGCCAAGCTGGCTGCGGCGATGAAGGCACGCTGGGCCGCGGCAAAAGCCGGCAAGGGCCCTGCGCCGACTGCCAAGAAGAAATAAGAATCCGAACATTTATGAAAAGGCCGATGCCCATCCTTTTGGGCATCGGCCTTTTCCTTTTGCTCGCTGGCTGTGCAAGCCAACGGGGTGGCGAGGACATCGTTCACGGCAGCGTCGGTGTCCAAATGCAATCGCGCGACACCTCACGCTTCGATCGGCATCGGGCTCCGTTTTAGATTCGTCAGACTGGCCCAAGCATCCCGAGATTTTGATCGATCTCGTCCCCACCGACCTCGCCGACATCGCCGACATCGCCGACGAGGAACTCTCCCGCGGCAGCCGCCACGGCATCTACCTCCGCGCCCTCGCCGCCGCCGAGCCGCTGCTGTGAAAGCAGAAAGCAAATAATCAGTCCCTCGTTCCTGTCCCGCGTCCCGATCCCTCGTTCCATTCGTTTCACTCAACTCTCTTTTCCGTCAAAGTGCATGACACACTCCGATATCATTACTCCATGAAGACAAAATCGCCGATCCTGCTGACCATGCTCCTTTGCGTGGTGGCAGTCCTTGCCGACTGCCTCATCATCTGGGCGCTCAGTGCGTCGAGCAGCAGTTTTAATAACAAATGGCTGACGCTTTGCGGCCTGCTCGTGATTTTCGCCACGCTTGGCGGCTACCACCTTTTCGACGGGCGGCGTCCGGTGTCGTCCTCCCATCGTCTCCTATATTCGGTCATCTGCGGGGCTTTCAGTGCAGGGGCCGGCTGGGCGGCTTTTACGATCACTGCCCGCGCCTGGAACACCGACAGCATCGCGCTGGTCAAGAACGGCGGAGTCTCACTGTCGCAGTCTGCGTGGGGGCAGACCGGCTTCGGCGCGTTTGTCGGCTTCCTTATTTGCTACTACGGGTTTCGGCACGTCAACGAGACCTGAGATGGATCACCAACTTTCCCCCAAGCCAAACCCGGCGATGCGTGATATTTCTCCGGAGCTATCCTTCAGAATGCTCCTATGAAAACCAAAAATCTTCTTCTCACACTCTTGCTTGCAGTGGTCTCCTTTGCTTCCGCGCAGACGACCGTGATCGGCTTCTATAACTCCGGGGTGCATAAGTATAAGGCCGGGGATCTCGCCGGGGCTATCGAGGACTTTTCCAAGACCATCGAAATGAATCCCGCACACTGGAAGGCATACAGCAGCCGCGGCGTGGCCAAACGCGACAAGCACGATCTCGACGGCGCGATCCGCGACCACACACGCTCCATTGAACTCAACCCGAACAACGCCGGAGCCTTCAGCAACCGTGGCGTTGCCCTGCGCGACAAGGGGGATCTCGACGGCGCGCTGGCAGACTACTCCAGCGCACTGAAAATCGATCCGAAGGATTCATGGACTTACAGCAATCGCGGCACGATCAAGGCTGACCGCTCTGACCTCGACGGTGCCATCGCTGACTTTTCGGAAGCGATCCGCATTCGTCCGGAGTATGCGGAAGCCTATTTCAACCGTTACGTGTGCAAGAAGCGCAAGGGCGATGCAAAGGGTGCTGCCGCTGATCGGGCCATGGCCGTGAAGCTCGATCCGCAGCTCGGCATGCCCAAGAAATAGCGTGAGCAACCTCGCGGAACGGGGGACAGATTATCGCGCCATCCCGGCTACGCGAATAATTCGCCGTCGCGCCTTGGCGCGGTGAGGCCGAGTTTTTTGTAGGCGAGGGGCATCGCGACGCGGCCTTGCGGGGTGCGCTTCAGGTAGCCTTGCATGATGAGGTAGGGCTCGTTCACGTCTTGGAGCGTGCCGGCGTCTTCGCCGACGGAAACTGCGAGCGAGCTGATGCCGACGGGGCCGCCTTCAAATTTCTGCACGAGCGCTTCGAGGATGCGTTTGTCCATTTCGTCGAGGCCGTCTCGGTCTATGTCGCGCATCGTGAGTGCGGCGTCGGCGACTTCGCGGCTGATGTGGCCGTTGGCGCGGACTTGCGCGTAGTCGCGCACCCAGCGGAGGAGGTTGTTCGCGACGCGCGGGGTGCCGCGGCTGCGCGTGGCGATTTCGAAGGCACCAGCGTCGTCAATCTCCGCGCTGATCAGGCCTGCGCTGCGGAGGATGATTTTTTGCAGCTCCTCGGCTGTGTAGTAGTCGAGCCGGCAAGTCATGCCGAAGCGCGAGCGCAGCGGCGCGGTGATCATGCCGGCGCGCGTGGTGGCGGCGATGAGCGTGAAGCGCGGGAGGTTCAGGCGGACGGAGCGGGCGTTCGGGCCCTGGTCTATGATGATGTCCAGCTTGTAGTCCTCCATCGCGGGGTAGAGGTATTCCTCGATGATTCGCGAGAGAGCATGGATTTCATCAATGAAGAGGATGTCGCCGCGTTCGAGGCCGGTGAGCAGGCCCGCGAGGTCGCCGGCCTTTTCGATGGTGGGGCCGCTGGTGCATTTGATGTTCACGCCCATCGCGTGCGAGAGGATGTGCGCGAGCGTGGTCTTGCCGAGGCCCGGCGGGCCGCTGAGCAGGATGTGTTCGAGCACATCGCCGCGCTGCCGCGCTGCCTCGACCATGACGAGGAGCTGCTCGCGGACTTTCTCCTGGCCGGTGAATTCGGTGAAGGCGGGCGGGCGCAGCGAGATGTCGAACGGCGTGTCGGGCGCTTCGGCGATGGTCTGGGCGTATTGGTCGGGCACGTGCGGAAGGTGTGGCGCGGAGGGGCGCGGTTGCAACTCTCAAGCGGGGCGGTGCGGTGTCTTATTCTTATTCCTAATCTTATTCCAAATCCGCGGCGTGCAGTGCTGCCTCGCGGCTTCGAGAGGAGTAAGAATAGGATTAAGAACAAGAATAAGATCAGGAAATCGCCACGGGCGGCTCGGTCTTGCGCGGGCGTCCGCGCCGGGCGCGGGCGCGCAGCGCGCGGAAAAGTAGGAACACGCCTGCGAGAGTCGCGACACTCGCGGCAGTCCACGCGATCACTCTCGGGAAAAATACGGCGACCGCGGCGAATGCCAGCACCACTGCGGCGGCGGTGAGAAGCGTGAAGGCGTCGCCCTTGTCGAGCACACGCTGACCCGCCACCGCCGCAGAGACGGCGCGGGTGAAACGCAGCGCGCCCGCAGTCGCGCGCACGAGGCTGCCGCGCGCGGGCTTGCTGCGTTCGGGGGCACCTTCCTTCGCAGGGACAAGCACGCGGCGGCGTTTTTTCAAAACGATCTCCGTGGCGTGCCCGAGGTCGCGCTCATGTTGGGCGGCCATTTCGTTCGCGAACCCCTCGTCTTCCACCGTCACGTCCAGTTCGAAATTTGTGAGCCAACTCATGAGGTTCAGATTCGTGGAGCCGACGCGCGCCCAGCGGTCGTCGGCGACGGCAGTCTTCGCGTGCAGCATCGAGCCGTTCCATTCGAAGACGCGCACGCCGGCATCGAGCAGGGGCCGGTAGCCCGCGGTGGCGAGCGGACGAAGCCACGGGAGATCGCTGACGCCGGGCACGAGCAGGCGGACATCCACGCCATCGCCCGCCGCGGCGCGGAGGGCCTGCACGTAGCTGGGCGTCCCGGAGAAATAGGCGTCCGTGAGCCACAGCCGGCGCCGGGCGAGCGAGGCGACGAGAAGGTCGAGACGGTAGAGCGCGGTGACATTTGGCGAAGTCGGGATGACGCGCAATGCGACGCCGCCCGCGGGCTCGGGGGACGGCAGGCTGGCAAGTTCCTCCGCGGGGATCGCGGGGCCGTTCTGCGCCCAGATTTGGGCAAACGCGCGGACGAGATCCGCGACCGCCGGGCCGCGCAGTTCCACGCCCGTGTCGCGATAGGGCTCGATGCGGCGGCGCTCATCGCCGAGCCACACGTCGCTCACGCAGACGCCCGAGACGGATCCGATGCGCCCGTCCACGGCAAGCGACTTGCGGTGATCGCGCGCGAGCCAGCTCAACTCGCCGCGGAGATGCGGGGGATTGTGGTAGCGCACGCTGCCGCCGGCGCGGATGAGCGGTTCCCAAAAACTGCGCGGCGTGGAGAAGGAGCCGAACCAGTCGAGCAGCAGCCGCACTTTCACCCCGGCGGCGGCGCGCCCGGCGAGTTCGTCGCGAAACGTGCGGCCGATCACATCGGCGTTGATGATGTAATTTTCAAAATAGATCGCGTGTTTCGCCGAGCGGATCGCGTCGCGCCATGCGGCGTAGTTTTCCTCCGCGTCCACGAGCAGCCGCACGGCATTGCCCTCGACGAGCGGAGCGCCGGCGACACGGGAAAACGCCTGCTCGGCGAACATTCGCGCACGGACAAGCATGCCGGTGGAATCACTCACGGTGGCCGCGGGGAAGTTCAATGCAGAGAGTAAACGCCGGACGGGCGCATGGCTCAATGGCGAATGATGCGGGCAAAATGCGCGCGAGTGCATGTTCGACGCGTCCGGGATTTTCGTTTTGCCTGCGCGCTGTGCGCCATCGTTCCGCTGTCCTGCTTCTCGTGATCACCTCGGTGCTGTGGAGCCTCGGCGGCGTGCTGCTGAAGCAGGTGGATTGGCACCCGATGGCAAAGGCGGGAGCGCGCAGTGCGATCGCGGCAGTGGTGATCTGGCTGTGGATGCGCCGTCCGAAATTCTCGTGGTCGCGCCACCAGCTCCTCGCGGCTGCGGCATACGCCAGCACGGTCTCGACATTCGTGATCGCGACGGATCTCACGAGCGCGGCGAACGCGATTTTCCTGCAATACACGGCCCCCGCGTACGTGGCGATGCTCGGCGCGTGGATGCTCGGCGAACGCACGGCGCGGCGCGACTGGCTGTGCGTGATGCTCACGATCGCGGGCGTCGCCATGATGTGCCGCGACGGGCTCGCATCGAACAGCCTGCCCGGAGTCGCCGCGGGCCTCGCGAGCGGGTTCTCGATGGCGCTGATGGTGCTTTTTCTCCGGCGCGAGAAGGACGGCTCGCCGATCGCCGCGCTGCTGCTCGGCAATATCGCGACTGCCGTGATCGGGCTGCCCTTTGGCTTTGCAGGCGCGGGGAAAATGCCGGGCGCGGGCGAATGGGGCGCGCTCGCGATCCTTGGCGTGCTGCAACTCGGCGTGCCTTACATCCTGTACGGCATCGCGATCCGGCATGTGACGGCCATCGAGGGCATCCTGCTCCCGACGCTCGAGCCGGTGCTGAATCCGCTGTGGGTTTTCATCTTTCTGCACGAGCGGCCCGGCGCGTGGAGCATCACAGGCGCAGCACTGGTGCTGGGGGCGATGTGCGCGCGCGGGCTGCTGGGATTGCGTGTTGGAAAACGCGCGTAAGTCCGCGGCCCGATAGCTGCTATTCATGGGCGGATAGCCAGCCACACAATGCTCACCTACGGAGCCCCAATCCCATTTTCTGATATTCCGACGCAGACTCTGCGCCCGCTGCCGAGCCCGAACGACGTGCCGGGTTTCGACGTGCTTTTCGAGCGCGCGCCGCTGCCCATGTGGATCTGCGATGTGGAGAGCTACCGGTTCCTCGCGGTCAATTTCTCCGCGCTGAAATCGTACGGCTGGTCGCGCGAGGAATTCCTCGCGATGACGATGGATCGCATCCTCCCGCCGAAGGACGTGGAGACATTTCTCGAATACCGCAGACAGGTGGAATCCCACGGCGCCGGCGTAAACCAAACGCAAAACTGGCGGCACAAGACGAGGCCCGGCGAGGTGATCGCCGTTCAGACATCCTCGCAAAGCGTAATCTTCCACGGACGGCGCGCGCTGCTCGTGACGATCCACGATCGCAGCGGCCATCTGCGCGCCGAGGAGGAGAGCCGCGAGCTGGCGCATGTGCTCAGCCTCGCCGCGGATGCCATCATCGTCTGCACGCTCGATCGCGAGATCCGGTACTGGAACAAGGGCGCCGAGCACGTGTACGGCTGGACTGCCGCGGAGGCGATCGGGCGGCGCGCGGATGAGCTGCTGAAAATTGACATGGAGACGTCCTTCAAGTGCATGTCCGGCCTGCTCGAAAAGGGCGACTGGAACGGGCAGATGACGCACAAGCGCCGCGAGGGCAGCGACGTGATCGTGAACAGCCGCTGGACGCTCGGCTGCGACGAGGAGACGCGCCAGCCGAAGTCCGTGCTGCTCATCAATTCCGACATCACCGAGACGAAGAAGCTCGAGTCGCAGTTCCTCCGCGCGCAGCGGCTCGAGAGCATCGGCACACTCGCGAGCGGCATCGCGCACGACTTGAACAACATTCTCTCCCCGATCCTCATGGCGACGGGCATCCTCCGGCAGTCGCTGCCGAAGGCGGACCAGCAGATGGTGGACATCATCGAGGGCAGTGCCGAACGCGGCGCGGGAATCGTGAAGCAGGTGCTTAGCTTTGCCCGCGGCGTGGAGGGCGAGCGCGTGCTGCTGCAGCCGAAGCATATCCTCACCGACATGGTGAAGGTGATGCACCAGACCTTCCCGAAGAACATTGATATCAAGACGAATTTCGCCGCTGAGCTGTGGACCGTGCAGGGCGACGCGACGCAGCTCCACCAGGTGCTCCTGAACCTCTGCGTGAACGCGCGCGACGCAATGTCGCCCACGGGTGGCATGCTGAAGGTCTCCTGTGAAAATGTGGAGGTGGACGCGCAGATCGCGAGCATGAATCCCGGCGCGGCCGTCGGCCCGCATGTGTGCTTCTCCGTCACCGACACGGGCAGCGGCATGACGCCCGAGGTGATGGAAAAAATCTTCAACCCGTTCTTCACCACGAAGGAGCAGGGCAAGGGCACGGGGCTCGGCCTCGCGACCGTCATCGGCATCGTGAAAGGCCACAAAGGATTCCTCGCGCTGCAAAGCGAAGTCGGCGTCGGCACGACGTTCCGCATCCACCTTCCGGCAAACTGCGAGGGCCGAACCGAGGAGAAACAGGCGGAGACCCTCGGCGATCTGAAGGGCAACGGCGAACTCGTGCTGGTCGTGGACGACGAGGCGGCGATCCGCGAAGTCATCATGGGCACGCTTGAAGCGCACAATTACCGCTGCTACTCCGCCGAGGACGGCACCGACGCGCTCGCGATGTATTTCGAGCGACGCACGTCCATTCATCTCATCATCACCGATCTGCACATGGGGATGATGGACGGCATCACGCTCACGAAATCGCTGAAGAAGCTCACGCCCGACGTGAAGGTCATCGTCTCCAGCGGCCACATCCAGAAGGAAAACCAAACCATCCTCGAGGGCCTCGGGGTGAAGCAGTTCCTCGAAAAGCCGTACACCGCGGAGAAGCTGCTCACTTGCGTAAAGCACGCGCTCACCGGCGCTGCGGCGAAGGTGTGAGACGGGCACTCCCATCCATCGGATAGGGCTCCGCTTTCCCGCAGGGTTGCTTTGGAAGCGCCACCCTGCGGGGAAAATTGCGCTTCCCTCGCGTCCACACGGCGGTGAGCATCGGCACGAACCCAAATCCCCATACCGATCATGTCCTCCAAATCCCGCCGTGAATTCGTCCAACTCGCTTTGGCCGCACTCCCCGCAGCCGGCCTCCTCTCGCTCCCCTCGCGCCTCGCTGCGGCGGATGCAAAGCCCAACTCGAAAGTCGCCGGCGTGCAGATCGGCCTGAACGTGCCATACAGCTTTGGCGGCAAGACGATGAATGAGGACGAGATTCTCAAGCACTGCGTGGCGCTCGGACTGAGCGGCGTGGAGCTGCGGACGCAGCCGGTCGAGGCATTCCTCGGCCTGAACGCGGACACCGTCAGCAGCAAGAAAGGCGAGTCCAAGGAAGATGCCGCAGCGAAGACGACGACGCTCCGCGAGTGGCGCAAGTCCGCACCGATGGCTCGTGCGAAGGAACTCCGTGCGAAGTGGGAGAACGCGGGCGTGCTGATCGAGATCGTGAAGGTGGACGGCCTTTTCAAGATGTCCGACGAGGAGCTGGATTACGCATTCACGCTGGCGAAGACGCTGGGCGGCCGCGCGATCTCGACGGAGATCTCGCACACGGAGGCGGAGCTGAAACGCGTCGGGCAGTTCGCGGACAAGCATCAGTTTATGGTCGGCTACCACGGTCACCACACGACGGGGCCGGAGCATTGGGAAAAGGCATTCGCACTCGCAAAATTCAACGGGGCGAACGTGGACATCGGACATTTTATCGCGGGCGATTTCGGTTCGCCCGTTCCGTTCATCACGAAATATCACGACCGCGTGACCCACGTTCACATCAAGGATCGCAAGGTACACAACGGCGGGAACACGCCGTTCGGCGAAGGCGATACGCCGATCGCGGACGTGCTGCGCCTGATCCGCGACAACAAATGGAACATTCAGGCGACGATCGAATTCGAGTACAAGGTGCCCGCCGACTCCGACAAGATGAAGGAGCTCACACGCGCGATCGACTTCTGCCGCAAGGCGCTGGCCTCGTAGTCGCGTTCGGGAGAGCGCGGATGGTGCCTACCGCTCCTCGGGCGAAGGCGGATGCGTCTCCCATTTTGCCAGCGACGGCGCGCGGAAACGATTCATCCGCGCGAGCAGCGCGGCGGCACCCGTCTCGACGAGCAGCGAATCAAGATGCGCGTCGCGCATAAATTTCTCCGCCGTCGCGTGCCGCAGAAATGTGAGCAGATAATCGTAAAAGCCCGCAACATTCAGCAGGCCCACAGGCTTGTCGTGAAAGCCGAGCTGGAGCCATGTGAAGGTCTCGAACAATTCCTCCAGCGTGCCGATGCCACCGGGCAGCGCGATGAAGCCGTCGCTCAGATCAGCCATGAGCTGCTTGCGCTCGTGCATCGAGGCCGTGACGTGCAGCTTCGTCACGCCGGTGTGCCCGAGTTCCTTGTCCATCAGCGCCGTGGGAATGACGCCGATGACTTCGCCTCCCGCGCGCAACGCTGAGTCGGCGATGATGCCCATGAGCCCGACATTTCCGCCGCCGTACACGAGGCCGACGCCGCGCGCGGCGAGCAACGTGCCCAGATTTTCCGCGGCCTCTCGATGCATCGGATCCGCGCCCGGCGATGATCCGCAATACACGCAGATGCGTTTCATTTCTGCGGCGGCGGGAGATTCCACGCCTTCCATTTCGCCGCGTACTCGTCGCGCGGCAGCAGCGCGAAATGCGGCTTTGCATCCGCACGCAGCCAGCGCATGAGCGCGACGAGATCCGGCTCCGCCATCACCGTGCAGCCCACGCTGCCCTTGTGCGGCGCGCGACGCAGGTGGAGGAAAATCGCGCTGCCAAATCCCGGCACCGGCGGGTCGGAATTATGCCGCACCTCGACCAGCCAGCGGTAGGCGAAATCACCGGGCCGCATCCGCTGCTTTGCATACCACGGCGGCGGATTTTTCAGATCCACGATCACATGTTTGTTGTACTGCGGATGGTTCACGTCATCAATCCACGCATCCGCCGCGGTGACGGTGTGGAACGGATAGTCGCTCCCCTCGGGCAGCGCGCGATCATACGTGTAGATCGTGCCGATACGAAAAACTCCCGCCGGCGAACGCCCGTCATTCTCGACCTTGCGCAGCCCCTTTTCCTCCTGCCCGTGGACGCCCGATCCCCACGCGAGCCCGCGCTTGCCGTAGAGCACCGTCCACGGTTTCCCGACGGCCTTCCATTCACCGCCCACGCGCTCGAAGCGCTGCGCAGGTCCCTCGAATGCATCCCAGGCCGGCGCAGTCGCCACGACGAGCTGCCGCACGCCGTCGAGTTCCGCCGAATGCACGGCGCAGAGAAAAATGAGCGCCACCGTAGCTGCGCTTGTCAAAGCGCAGGCTGATCGAATCACGTTGACCGCGATGCCTGACAAAGATCTGCCCGCGCTTTCACAAGCGCGGCTACGGGGCAGCCCGGATGTTTCCGCGCTCCGGGCGCGCGGCGTGCTATTCACACCGCAGCCCATGTCTCGCCCAGCCCGTCTGCTTTCGGTTTTCGTGATCATGCTCACGACTTTCGTCGCGTACTGGCCCGCCATGCGCAACAGCTTCGTGTGGGACGACACCGCGCTCGTGCTCCGCGACCCGACGATCCGCTCGTGGCGTCTCGCGCCGGATGTGTTCCGCGAGTTCCTTTTCCTCGATGCGACGGCGAGCAATTTCTACCGCCCCGTGCAGCGCCTCACCTTCATGGCCGACTACGCGCTGTGGGGAATCGCGCGGCCTGAAAACTCAGCGACCGCGGCGAAGACCGGTGCACCCGAAACGGGCGACAGCGTGGATGCCGCGGCAGTGCAAAACGCGCCGCAGCCCGGCTGGCACTTCACCAGCGTGCTCGCACACGCGCTCGCCGCGCTTGCGCTGTGGTGGCTGCTCAGCGTGTGGTTTGGCGCCAATGCCGGATGGTGGCCGCTCGCCGGTGCGTTCGCGTGGGCGCTGCACCCGCTGCACACGAGCGCGGTCACGTACGTGAGCGGACGCGCGGATCCGCTCGCGGCGATTTTCATTTTCTCCGGCCTCGCGCTCGTCGCAAAGGCGCATGCGCGAGGAGCGCTGGTGCGCGGCGATCGTCCTGCGGCGCGCGCGATCATCATCGCAGCCGTGTGCGCGCTCTTCGCACTGCTGTCGAAGGAAAGCGGCGTCGCGCTCCTCACCGTGTGGCTCGTGTGGGTGCTCGTCCGAGCGCGCCGCGATCCGCACGGGTGGATCGCCTGGGTCGCAGCCGCGACGATTGCGTGCGGGGCGTACTTTGCACTCCGCACGACAGCGGGGCGCACGCCCGTGCCGCCATCCGCCGAGCAAGCTCCGTGGAAGGCACGCCCGATTCTCGTCGCACGCGCGCTCGCGGAATACGCGACGCTTTTTGTTGCCCCGCACTCGCTGCACATGGAGCGCGATGTCTCGACAAATCCCGCCGGCGACTACGCCGCGAATCTGCAAAACGGACGGATGCGCGAAGCGCAGACGCTCGCCGGGCTCTGCATCGCGGCGGGCCTCGTGTGGTGGTGGCGGCGTGCGCGCAAAATCGCACCCGATGCAGCGCTCGCCCTCGCGTGCGCCGCGGTGACGTGGCTGCCGGTGAGCAATGTCTTCGCGCTGAATGCCACCGTCGCCGAACACTGGCTCTACGTGCCGAGCGCATTTCTCGTCGCGGCGATCCTCTTCACCGCGCGCGCACTCGCGCCGGAGCAGCCAAAGACTTTCGCTGCGCTGCGTGCGTGCGCCGCGCTGTGGCTCGCATTTCTCGCCGTGCAGACGTGGCGGCAGCAGGGTTACTGGCACGACCAGCGGACGTTCGTCCTGGAGACGACGCAGCGCGCAGGCCGCGGTGCACGGATGGTGAGTAATCTCGGACAGCTCGCGATGCAGGACGGCAAGCCGGAGGAGGCGCTCAGGCTTTTCCGCGAATCGCTTGCACTCGACCCAAAGCTCGCGCTCGCGCATTTCAACATCGCGACTGTGGCGCTCCAGAAAAAGGACTACGACACCGCGCTCGCCGAGTTGAATCTCATCGAAAGCTCGCCGCTGTTCGGCTCCGAGATCGACGTCATTCGCGCCATCATCGAGCAGGCGAAGACAGGGAAGCTGCAGATGAATTTGCTCGGCAACGCGGCAAGCAACTCGGGCCGCAACTGGTCCATCGGGCGCCGCTACCCGCTCACGCTGGTCGCCATCGGCAAGCCGGATCGCGCCTACGAGGACGTGCTGCGCCAGCTCACAGGGCACCCATTCCGGGCGGAGGCGTGGCGACTGCTCGGGCAGATCGCCGAGCAGCTCCGGCAGCCTGCCATCGCCGCGAACGCATACGCCGAAGCCGTCAATCGCGACGTGCGCGACGACGCGAGCCGCGAGAGATTGCGCGCGCTGCGGGCGGCACAGTGACGCAGACACTCCGGTCCGCGGACAGGAGCGTCCGCGTCACGGAAACCGTTCGACTTCGCGGAACGTAAGACCTACCCAAAACACGATGCTCACAAAGCCAGACAGCGCGCTCGTCATTGCCGGACACGGCTCGACGCTGAACCCAGATTCGAGCGCACCGACTTGGGCGCTCGCCGAGGAAATCCGCAGGCGCGGCGTCTTCGGCGAGGTGCATTGCGCATTCTGGAAAGAGGAGCCGAGCCTGCGCCAGGTGCTGCACTGCGTGGATCGCGAGGACGTGTATGTGGTTCCGAATTTCATCAGCGAGGGCTACTTCACGAAGACCGTGCTCCCGCGCGAACTCGGCCTCGACGGTGCGGTCACGCGCATCGGCCGGCAGGTGGTGAAATATTGCGAGCCCGTCGGAAACCATCCGCGCATGACGGAGCTGCTGCTGAAGCGCGCCGCCGAGATCGCGCCGGGCGTGCCGCCGGAAAAGACGAGCCTTTTCATCGTCGGCCACGGCACGGATCTGAACGAGAATTCCGCGGTCGCCGCAAAGCGCGAGGTAGATCGCATCGCTGCGCTCGGGCGCTACCGTGAGGTGCTGAGCGGATACATGGAGGAGGCGCCGCTCATCTCGGAATGGGACAAAATCTCGACGAGCGCGAATGTCGTCGTCGTGCCGTTCTTCATCTCGGACGGACTGCACAGCTACGAGGACATCCCGGTGCTGCTCGGCATCGCCACGGAATCGCCCGGCGCAGCGAGCGCAAACCGCGCGTCCGTCTTTGCAAAAAATCCGTATCACCTCCGCGGGCGCACGCTGTACTACGCGAGTTCCATCGGCACGGAGGCGGGATTTGCCGAGGTGATTCTTGACCAGGTGGCGGCTTTCGACGCAAGGCACACCGCGTGATGCCATCCCTCCCGTCTTAATCTTATTCTTAATCTTATTCTTAATCCCGCCCGTGCTTTCCAATCATCAGTCTCCGCTCTGACAGAGGAGTAAGATTATGATTAAGAATAAGATTAAGACGAAGACCGCGCGTGAAATCAGGACACCGATCGAATGATGCGCGACACAACACTGGAACTCGAACGCTGGCTGCGCGCCGGCGGGAAAAATGCCGGGCAGATCGCCATCGCGCTCGCAGACACCGGCTGGGAGCTGCGGCACACCGAGGATGCGCAGCGCGAAGACCTCGCCCATTTTTCCAAATACGAGGATGCACGCGCACTCGCGAATCTCGACGACGCGGGCGCATTTCGCCCGCTGAAGACCGCGCCGAACCTGCGCCACGGCTGGCGGCTCGTGCTGCCGGACGCGCACGCGGTTCGCCTCGCGCTCGACTATTTCTACCCCGCGATGCTCGGCGTGTGGCTCGCGCATTGCGGCGGCGAAGTGAGGCCGGTGTATCTGCACGACACGCTTGCACGGCAGACGGGGATGTATCGCATCACGCAAAAACTCACCGACGAGCAGGCGCAGCGGCTCATCGCAAGGCAGTGCCGCAGCAACGGCGGCTGCCTGAAAACGATCCTGTGGCGCATCCGCGAAAATGTCTCCGTGCCGCTGCTGCCGCCGGAGAAATTCCGCGCGGATGCAGCGCCAGCCGGCACGCTTCCCCTGCTCTGCCAGGAGGCGTGCAATTTTGTCATCGCCGCCGCGCGCAAGATGGTGAAGGACGAGACACCACCGGCCCAATGATTCTCCGCGCACGCACCGTCATCCCGGTCACCGGCGCTCCGATTGCGGATGGTGCAGTCGTCGTCACGGGCAACACGATCACCGCTGTCGGGCCATCCGCGGAAATCCGCGCGGCGCATTCCGGCGACGTGACGGACCTCGGCGAGCGCGTGCTGCTGCCCGGCCTTGTGAACGCGCACTGCCACCTCGACTACACGATGATGCGGCGCGCGATTCATCCGCAGCGGAGTTTCACGGAATGGATCCAGCGCATCAACGCGCTTAAGCGGTGCCTCGGGCCGGATGACTACCGTGCGGCAATCATGCGCGGCTTTGCGGAGTTGCAGCGCTGGGGCACGACGACAGTCGCGAACATCGAGTCGTTTCCCGAGATGCTCACGGACATGCCGGTGAGCCCGCTGCGGACGTGGTGGTTCCTTGAGATGATTGACGTGCGTCATCAGGTGCCGAGCGAGGAGGTGTCGGGCGGGATGCTCGCGTTTTTCGAGTCCTGCACCGGGCGGCGCGGCGGCTTCGGCCTCAGCCCGCACGCGCCGTACACGGCATCGGGGCCGCTCTACGAAATCGTCAGCGAGACCGCGCAGAAATTCGGGATGCCGGTGATGACCCACGTCGCGGAGTCGCGCGAGGAGTGGGAGATGTTCCGCCACGCGCGCGGCGGACTTTATGAATTCATGCTGCGCCTCGGACGCTGGATGCACGACTGCCATCACGGGCGCACGCCGCTGAAGCATCTCTTCAACCACAGCGCACTCGGCACGCACTGGATCCTTGCGCACATGAATGAGCTCGACGACGAGGATCTCACTCTGCTCGCGAGCATCCCGCGCAACGAGCGCCCGAGCATCGTCCACTGCCCCGGCAGCCACCGCTATTTCCGGCACGCGCCCTTCCGCCTCGCGAAGCTCCTCGAGCTGGGCATGAACATCTGCCTCGGCACGGACAGCCTCGCGAGCACGCAGTCGCTCTCGATGTTCGACGAGATGCGCATCCTCGCCGAAAGCGAGCAGTGGCTGAACCCGGCTGATGTCGTCGCGATGGCCACGCTCCACGGCGCGCGCGCGCTGAATCTGAACGCGGGTAAAATCGAGCCCGGCGCGCTGGCCGACTTGATTGCCATCCCGCACGATGCAAACATGCGCAACGTCCACGCTGCGGTGATCGCAAACCGACAGCCCGTCGCGTGGATAATGATCGATGGCCAAATCCTCACTCACTAGCGCGCTCCTCATCTTCTCCGCCGTGCTCCTCCTCGCCGGAGCCGCGCCCGCTGCGACGAAAAAGCCCGTGCCGAAAAAGCCCGCGGCCACGAAGATCGTGAAGAAGCCCGCGCCGATGCCGACACCCGCGCCGCTCGCGCCCGGCGAACTTCCACTCGTGGCAAAATCGGCGATCCTCCTCGATGCGAAGACCGGCGACGTGCTCTACGAAAAGGCGCCGGACGACATGCGGTTTCCCGCGAGCGCGACGAAAATCCTCACCGCACTGCTGGTGCTGGAGGCGGGCGACCTCGATCGGAAAGTGACCATCCAGATCGAGGACACGAAGGTCGAGCCGAGCGCGCTCGATTTCAAACCCGGCGAGGAATACACGCGGCGGCAGCTCCTTTTCGCACTCCTGCTGAAAAGCGCGAACGACGTGGCGCTCGCGCTCGCACGCGACAACGCGGGGAGCGTGAAGGAATTTGCCGAGAAGATGACCAGGCGCGCGGAGGAACTCGGCGCGAAGGCGTCGCACTTCACGAATCCGCACGGACTGCACGACCCGCGCCATTTCACAACCGCGCGCGACCTCGCGCTCATCGCGCGCTTTGCGATGCAGCATCCGCTCTTCCGCGAGATCGTGGCGACGCCGGAATTCAAGATCATGCGCAGCGACGAGCTGGTGCTGATGAAGAACCACAACAAGCTGCTCGGGATGTTCCCCGGCTGCATCGGCGTGAAGACCGGCTACACGATCGCGTCGCAGCACGTGCTCGTGAGCTGCGCCATTCGCGCAGGCTGCGAGGCCATCTCTGTGGTGATGTACAGCGACAAGCTCGGCAAATGGAGCGACTCGAAGACGCTGCTCGAACACGCCTTTGAAAAGCTCGGGGCGCCAGAACCCACGCCCCCTGCCACGCCCCCTGCCACGCCTGCGCCTGCCACGCCTGCGCCTGCCACGCCTGCGCCTGCCACGCCTGCGCCTGCCACGCCTGCGCCTGACACGAAGCCTCCGGCCGAATCACCCGGACGTGCGGTCAAAAAGTAGCGCTCCCGGCAGCGTTACTTGAGTTCCGGCAACTCGCGGATCTTGATGTTGCGGAAGGCGACCTCGTTGCCGTGATCCTGGAGGCAGAGGTGTCCCTTCGCCGACTTTGCGAAGCCGGGGAGTTTTCCGAACTTCGACTTCGCCACCTTCTCGTTCCAGTCCGCGGAGCCGATCTCGTACTCGACGTATTTCGTGCCGTTCATCGTGTGCTCGCACTTGAAGGTGCCCGCGGCGGTCTTCTGGCATTTCAGCACGAAATGGTTCCATTCGCCGACGGGCTTCGTCGTGTCCACATTCGCGGGATAAAGCGCGTACATCCAGCCGGCCTTCTGCGGGTCGTGGCCGCCCTTGTTATCCTGAATCTGCGCCTCAGGGCCGGTGTTCCATGGCGGGCCGGCGGTCTCCTGCACCTTGAACATGATGCCACTGTTGCCGCCGGGCGAAATCTTCCACTCGATGCTCAGCTCGAAGCTCTCGAACTGCTCCTTCGTGACGATGTCTCCCCCGCCCTTTCCGGTGAGCGCGAGCGTGCCGTCCTTCACCACCCACTTGTCAGTGAGACCGTCCTTCTTGTAGCCCCGCCAGTGCGCCGCGGCATCCTTGCCGTTGAAGAGCAGTTTCCATCCGCCGGATTTTTCGGCATCGGTGAGTTCATTGTCGCCGGCAAAGACTGCGGCGGTGAATGCGAGGAGCAGGAGGAGCGGTTTCATGCCGCAGTGGTAACAGACATCCGCACTGCGAGGCAACTGCGCGCCGATGATCAGGCCCGGAAATGAGGCTGAAAGGCTCGGCAGGAATGCGGGTGCTGCAATCCCATCAGATCCACGACTGCCGGTCCGATTGTTTGTCTGTCCCTTGTTCCTAGAGCTTTGTCAGCGGTGAAATGATGGGGTGGTTTTCGAGTCCGGCTGCTGTGATTGGTGACTGGTGAACAGTGACTGGTCTTCCGGTTTTCACGAGGCAATCATGTCGTCCGTCGCCTCGACCGCCTCGATAGGATTTCCGCAACGAATATCCGAATCGAAGGAATAGTCATCGAAAACAGCATGCCGGTACTGGTTAATACTATGGATTATATTGACGGCGAGCATCCGACGGGGCTTCACGAGCGTCTTTTGGCGGATGGATGGGGAGGTAGCTCCCGATCCACAGCAGATGCTCAGCTATAAGCATAGGGGCGACGGTACTCTAATGCGCGACGCACACCCAAAGAACTTCATTCTCACCCCAGAAGGCCGGTTGGTACCAATCGACGTAATCTTTGTGTAATCGAGAACGACCAGTCCACAAGAAGCTCCACGAGCAGATCGAGACGGCGATCCGCATTTACGACAAACTGCTCATCGTCCTCTCCGAGGCGAGCCTGCAAAGCGAATGGGTGATGCCCGAGCTGCGCAAGGCGCGCAAAGCCGAGCGCCAGAGCGGCCAGCGCAAGCTCTTCCCCGTGCGGCTGGTGGACTTCGCGACGCTGCGCGACTATCCGTGCTGCAATGCCGACAGCGGCAAGGATCTCGCCACCGAGCTGCGCGAAACCTTCATCTTCGATTTCTCGCACTGGAAGGAGCACGACCAGTTCGAGGCCGTCTTCGCCCGCCTGCTCAAAGACCTCCGCGCGGAAGAAACGGCGAAGTGACAATTGAGGCATCCATCGCAGGGCTGGCACGCGATAAGGTCTCATCTGTGCGGAATCGTGACGAATCACCCGCCCTAACTCATCCCACAAAAACTCATCCTGCAAAAATCCCATGTTACACATCCTCTGGTCCATCATAGTCGGCTTCATCATCGGCCTCATCGCCCGGGCGATCATGCCTGGCGCGCAGCATCTCAGTTTCCTCATGACGTCGCTGGTCGGCATCGGCGGCTCCATCGTCGGCGGATTGATCGGCCGGGCATTGTCACCGCCCGCGGGTGGGGCGCCGTTTCATCCGGCCGGAATTGCCATGTCCATCATCGGCGCTTTGCTCATCCTCTTTCTGATGGGGCGGTTCTACCACGCCTGAGCCGACGAAGGGCCGCCCGGAATCACGGCCTCATCGTGCGATGGGCGGGCGGTGGCAGATGAGGACGCAGATGACTTCGAGCCTGGCGGCCTGGCGGTTCTTGGGACGAGGGACTGGGACGAGGGACAGACTGATTATTCGGGCATTTTCCCGAATTCATAGAGCCTCTATTCATCACTAGGCCGGTGTTTTTGAAGGGTGGTTAGCAGAATTTTGCACAAGTAGAAAGAAGAGCCCGCGATAGCCATTGCCCCGGATCAGAGTTCCGTGTTCCCGAGCATCATGCTGATGAGCATGGCGTAGAAATCAATCTGCATGATTGCAAAGCCCTTTGCTCCGCTTTGGCGGCGGTGTCCGTTGGTGTCGTCGTCGGTCACATCGTGGCGCGCGCCGAGGGCGAGGCGGGCCTGGTTGAGCGTGTGGATCCATGCGCGGCCATGCGCGGCGGGGATGCGCAGGGTGAATGTCTCGTCCTTTTCCTCCATCGCCGAGAGATCGGCGGCGACGACATCGGTGTGCGTTTTGAAAAGCTCGCGCAATTCCGGCTCGACGTATTCGCGCCACTCGGAATCGGCGTCGGCGTCGGCACCGCCGGTGGGCGCGCTGAAGATCCGCTTCCGCGCGGCGTCGTCGTCGGGCGCTGCGGCTGCGGGCACCATGCGGAGCAGTTCGACGATGACCTGTTCCATTTCACAGAACACCCAGCCTTCCTCGCTGATTTGGATTTCCATGGGTCAGCGTGCCTGTGCGATGGTGGCGAGCAGGAGGTGGGAGTGGAGCTGCTGGACGTAGAATTCCGCGCGCTCGCGCCCGCCGCTCCAGACGATGCTGCGTCCCTTCTGGTGGACTTCGAGCATGTGGACCTCGGCCTTTTTCTGCGCGAAGCCGAACACCTTCATGAGGACCTTTGTGACGTAGTCCATGAGGTTGATGGGATCATTGTGGACGATGACATTCCACGGGATGTCGAGCGCCTCCTCGGTCAGCGTCTCCTCCTCGGTGAGCACATCGCCGCCGGTCGCGGCGTGCATGGGCTTCATTCCTCGGATGCGCGGCATGTTGCAAAAGGACGGTCAGCGCTTCGGCGGCACGATGATCGCCGTGGGCGGATTGCCGGGGCCGGTCGCCGGGGGGATCGTCGCCGGCGGTGCGACGGAGCCCGATCCCACACTGGACGGATCGAGCGATGGCGCCGGCGAGACGATCTGCTCGAGCTGCGCGATCCAGTGCGCGCTCTCGGGATGAAGCGGGTTGGCCTTGATGAGATTGAACATCTCGGTGATGGCGCGATTTTTCAGGCCGATGATGAGAATGTCCTGCGCGCGCGACCACTGCATGAGGGGCTTGTTCACCTGCGTCCACTGCTTCTCCTCAAATGCGGGCATCCCGGCGTAGAGGCTCTCCTGGCCCTTGCGCAGCATCATGTCCCAGTAGTCCATGAGGCGCGGGTCGCGCGTATCGCGGAACTCGGGGAGGATGATCGCATTATAGATGCCGGTGACGCTTCCCGGCACCGGCTCCCAACCGGACGAGACCGAGTCGTCGCCGCGCTTCTTTTTCTTTCCGGAGTCGCCGAGGATTTCGGCGATTTGCAGGCTCTGCACCACGACGCTGCTGGAGACTGCCGTCTTCAGGATGCCGTCGTGCATTTTTTTCGCATGCATGTCTTCCGCGAGGGATTTGACCGTCGCGGGACGCTTGGCGGCTCCTGCTGCCTTGGCTTTTTCAATCTGCTCGGCGAGCTTGCCCATCGCGACTTCGTCCGCCTCGATCTGCCGCGTGAAATCAATGATAGTCGGGAGCAACTGCTTCGTCTCCGCGCCGGCGGCGTGCTGGATGGTGAGGCCGAGCCACACGAGGTGCAGCCGCGCGGCGTTCGCACCCTCCTTCGTCTTCAGCCCCTCGCCCTCGCCTTTCAGCCAGTCCTTCACCGCGGTCGCCTGATGGTCCACGCCGGCGAACTGCACGGCGAGCACGGCGTTCGTCCAGAATGCGGCGGCGGCCTCGTTCGACGCAGCCGCCGCGGTGATCTGCTTGTAGGCCGCATTGCGGCGAGTGCGGAGGCCGGTTTCGTTCTGGTCCTTGAACAGCTTGAGCCCAGAGAGCACCTGCTTCAGATCCACGGGCGGGACGTCGTTGAGTTCTGCGCCAAATGTGGGCGCGCAAAGTGCGGCGATGATCAGGGGGATGACGGAGTTTTTCATGGGAGTGAGATGCAAACTAAACTGCCTTGCGCCGCAATTTGCACGGCTGATTTTCTACGGGGGAATTCCCCGCGGCGATGATGCCACGCCAGATGCGATCCTGCACGCGGTGCATCCTCGCACGGTCGCGCGGCGCGAGGTCACCGTAGCCGTTCAGGTGCAGCAGGCCGTGGATGATGTAGAGCGCGAGTTCCTCGGTCACGCCGTGGCCGTGCTCCTCCGCGCAGCGCATCGCGGTGTCCGAGCTCACGACGATCTCGCCGTGATCAAAGGTGATCACGTCCGTCGCGCCGGGCACATTCATGAACTGCCGGTGAACGCGCGCGATCACCGCATCACTCACGACCGCGACTTCCACGAGTGGCAGTTTTTTCAGCGCAAAGCGCGCATCGCCGGAATGCCGCACGCATTGCGCGAGTGATGATTCCGCGAGCCGCCGAAGCCGCCCCACATCGAGACGGACGCGGCGCTGGCGGTTGATGAGGACGATTTGCACAGGAGGAAAATGCCAGCCCGCGCGACAATCGCCAGCGCGTTTGCAGGCACCCGCGTGGAAAGCGTGCGGATGCCGTCAAAGTTCCGGCCCCGGGCGGGACTACCGGAGCACGAGCGTTGACATCCGCCATGCACAGGAATTCATCCCTTGCCGGGGGAGCGCAGCGAACGCTATTCACACCGCTCCCGGGACGCCAAATCTGAGCGCCCGCTCGCAACGCAACAAACATCCCACCCGCGATTCACCAGCATGGCCAGTGAGAATCCACCGACCGACCCGATGAAGACCGCGCATGTCCTTTTCATGGACATCGTCGGCTATTCAAAGCTGTCCATAGATGAGCAGGTCAGTGCCATTCATACGCTGCAGGAGATCGTGCATGGCACACCGCAGGTGACACGCGCGCAGGCCGCAGATCAGCTCACCAGCATTCCCACTGGCGATGGCATGGCGCTGGTGTTCTTCAGCGAACCGACCGCGCCGGTCGAGTGCGCCCTGGAAGTTGGCAAGGCGCTGAAGAATCACCCGGAGCTTGAATTGCGCATGGGCGTCCACAGCGGCCCGGTGAACGAGATCATAGACGTGAATGGCCGGATCAATGTGGCAGGCTCCGGCATTAACATGGCCCAGCGCGTGATGGACAGCGGCGATGCCGGGCACATCCTGCTGTCGAAACGAGTCGCCGAGGATCTGAGCCATTACTCGCGCTGGAAACCGCTGCTTCACGACCTGAGTGAAATTGAGGTGAAGCACTCAGTCCGCGTCCATCTCTTCAATCTCTACACGGACGAGGTCGGGAATCCCGTGCTGCCACAGAAGGTCAGGAACCGGAAGACGCGAACCGTCACCCCGTGGTTCATCATGGGAGCACTGGCACTCATACTTGTCGGCGTCGGAATAGCTCTTGCCCTCAGGCAACGCGGCACCAGCGCGCCACGACCGGCCAAGCCCGAATCGCACTATCGGGCCTTGCTGGAGCAAAAGGTTCCCAAGTGGGTGGAGGCCATCTTCACCGCGCAGGCTGGCAATGGCGGCATCAAGATGTCGCTCTCATCCGATGATGCCACCACACAGGTCTGGCAGACGGCACAATGCCTGACAGCCGTCCTGTCTGCCCAAACCAATCTGGAATCCCATGTGCCAAAGATAAGGAGCGCATTCGAATACATGGAGGGGCTCCATCGCAGCACACCCTCTGAAGGCTGGAACCTGTATGGGAATGGAAACATTTACACCCTTACTGACATAGGCAGTTGGGTAGCCATCGCGAATGTCAGGTCGCTCGATTCCAAGACACAAATCTGGTCTGCCGAGGAAAAGGAGAACGTCATTCAGCGCCTGGTTCGCGACATTGATGAGATTAACCGGAGACAGGATTCCTCCGGCGGATGGCGGCCAATCCGGGACGATAATCCTGATTTCATCCGAACCTATCCGACCGTGATGGCTATGTGGCTCCTGGTGGAGGCAAAGAAATCGCCGGCGCTGTCCGAACAAATCGGAAGCAAGTATGATGAAAACATTCGCCGCGGGATCCAGTGGTTGCTGCGCAGCTACAAGGAAGGCCAGGGCCTCGTGCCAAATCCCAACCGCCTGGGCCAGAAGGAAGGCTATGCGGGCCTCACAGCCCATGCCCTGTTCGTCCTGTCCCATGCGGAAACATTGCCCGCATTCGGATACATCAGGAACGACAATACCTACCGCGCGGCAAAGCAGGACTTCATCCGGAACGGGCAGTTTGCAACCTGGCGGGCCGATGCGAACAACAGCCATATTCCAGATGCCGACGTCAGGTTCATCAATACCGAGCATCAGGCCGAAGGCTCGACGTTCCTTTGGTTTCCATGGACGCTGGTCGAGCTAAGCCGCCTGTCTGCCGACACTAGCCTTTCCGAGGACGAGCGAAAGGCTGCGGCGCAGTTGCGCGCCGATATATTCCATGCGAACTCGGAGAGCCTTGGGAATTTCGTGGAGGCGGCCAACCTGATCTATGTGATGGCGGAGAACCTTTTCTGCGTTGCGACTTACCTGGATGCCGCCAGCGCTGCGAGCAGATAGCAACGCCACCTTTGTCGGAGCAGCGGATGACGGGCACGAGGCCCTTGCCATCCACGTTGTCCTCGCGGGCAAAATCCACGAAGATATTCACGGGTGCGCCGTTGAATTTCGCCGTGCAGGTGACGACGCGAAGGCCCACGCCGCCGCGCATCACGTCGTGTCCCGTGCTGACTTCGGTGAAGTCGGCGAGGCCGGGGAAAAGCGGTGCGAGATGCTTCGCCATCTTTGCCTGCACGTCGTCCCATGATCCATCCGGGCCGTCACACCGGTTCACGGGCACTTTGTTCCCCACTCTGAGGGGTGCGCGGCTGGCTTGCTTTCCGATGCCCGTGCATCCGGCATGGCGGGAGCCTTCACGCCCGGTTGCACTCCTGATGCAGGCTGCGCCGGAAATACAGACGTCTGGCAGCAATCCTTGCATCCCGCGGAGCACTCGCGCACGATTTAGGGTGAATGGCCAATCCGTTTTCAGCCGTGCGCTCCGCGCTCGAACAGGTGAGCAGCGTCGTCTGGCTGCTCATCGACACGGTCGTGGAGATGGGGGATCGCATCATGCAGCGGCGGTTTCCGTTCCGGGTCTCGACGTTCTTCGAGCAGACGGAGCGGACGGGCGTCGGGTCGATCCCGCTCGTCGCACTCGTCTCGTTTTTCATCGGACTCACGATGGCGCTGCTCACCGGCTATCAGCTCCGGCCCTTCGGACAGGAGCAGCTCGTGCCGCAGCTCGTCGCCGTCGCCTTCACACGCGAACTCGGGCCGCTCATGACCGGCATCATGGTCGCCGCCCGCATCGGCGCGGCTTACACTGCGGAACTGGGCACGATGACGGTCGCGGAGGAAGTCGAAGCGATCGAAGGAATGGGGCTCGGGGCGCTGCGCTATCTCGTGAGCCCGCGGGTGCTGGCGGTTTTTCTGCTCATGCCGTGCCTCGTCGTCGTGTCGGATATCGCGGCGATGTGCGGTGCGGCGCTGATTTCGCGATGGGCGTTCGACATGCCATTTCGGATCTTCACCGAGTCGTCGCTCGATAGCCTGCTCATCCGCGACATCGTCGCCGGCACCGTGAAGAGCCTGCTTTTCGGGCTCATCATCGGCCTCGTGTCGTGCTATCGCGGCCTGACGGTTCGCGGCGGCGCGGCGGGCGTGGGCGCGGCCACGACGTCGAGCGTGGTGACGGTCATCACGACGGTCATCGCCTTCGACACGCTCTGCAACGTGGTGCTCGTCGCCCTCTTCGACAAATGAGTGCCGAGCCTCCACCCGTCGTCGAGTTGCGCGATGTGCATCTGGCCTTTGGCGAAACGAAAGTGCTCGGCGGCGTGAATCTGTGCGTCACCGAGCGCGCGCGGCTCACCGTGCTGGGCCAGTCGGGCAGCGGAAAAAGCACGCTCCTCCGGCTCATCCTCGGCATCCTGCGGCCCACCGCCGGCACGGTGTTCTTCAAAGGGCGCGACGTGACGAAAATGAGCCGCCGTCGGCTCAATCGCATCCGCCAGAAGATCGGCATGGTCTATCAGTACAGCGCGCTCATCAGCTCACTCAACGTGCGGGACAATCTCGCGCTGCCGCTGGAGGAACTCACCCGCATGACGCCCGCCGAGATCGACCGCAAGGTGGATGAAAAGTTGGAGATGGTCGGCATGAGCGAAGTGCGCGACAGGATGCCGTCCGAGCTGAGCGGCGGGATGCGCAAGCGCATCGGCCTCGCGCGCGGCATCATCATGGATCCCGAGCTGATCCTGTACGACGAGCCCGGCGCGGGCCTCGACCCCGTCATCACCTCGGTCATTGATGAACTGATCGTCTCGCTCAGCGAGAAAATCGGTGCCACGTCCATCATCGTGACGCACGAGATGGGCAGCGCCTTCCGCATCGCCACACGAATGGCGATGCTCTACCGCGGCGAGATCATCGCCGAAGAAACCGCCGAAGACTTCAAAAACTCCAGCCACCCGGTCGTCGCGCAATTCATCTCCGGCGACACGAAAGGACCGATCCTCGAACACACTGCCTCCGCATGAAAATCGCCCGCAATGAAATCCGCACCGGCCTGCTTGTGGTCCTCACGCTCGCCACGCTCGTCGCCGCATTGATCTATCTCGGGGCACCCGGGTTCTTCGTGCCGCAGAAAATATTCCGCATCCATTTCAACAACGCGTCGGGCATCAAGGAAGGCGCGCAAGTGATGCTCGCCGGCCGCAAGATTGGCCAAGTCCGAGGTCTCTACTCGCCCGTCCCGGAGAAGGACAGACCGAAGCCCGAACTCGAAGCGCTCGTGGAGGTGCAGGTCCAGGCGAGCGCAAAAATCTATCGCAAGGTGACCGTGGAAATGGTCCAGCCACGCCTTCTCGGCGAGGCGGTGATTGACTTCACCTATGGCGAAGAAGCCAGCGGCCTTGCCCCCGACCGCGCCTCTTTCATCGGCTTTCGTCCTCCGGGGATTGCTGACGCCGTCCCCGCCGTGCTCGAGAAAATAGACCCGGTCCTGGCCAAAGCCGCCGCCATGTTCGAGTCACTGCAGGCGACCGCCGACAACCTTACCAAAGTCACCGCCGAAGGCTCCGACCTGCCATCCGCGTTGGCCGAGTTTAGGAAATTCGGCGCTCATCTCACGGAAATCAGCGCTCCCGGCGGCTCCTTCCGCCAATCGCTCGAAAACGTGCAGGCACTCACCGGCGAGAAAGGAAAACTTTCGCAGTCACTCGACCGTTTCTCCGCCATGCTGGCCCCTGGCAGCTCGCTTTCGAAGACGCTCGACAACAGCGAACGCTTCACCGCCAGCCTCGCGAACAACGAGGACATCAAGATCACGCTGCGCAATTTCCGCCGCACCTCCGACAGCCTCGACAGCACACTCAATCAACTCCGCGGGCAGTTCACCCAGGTCGGCGCAAATCTCTCACAAGCCAGCGACACCGTGAAGCGCCAGCCCTGGCGCCTGATCTGGCCGAGCACGAAAACCTACCCCAGCGAAAAGCAGCCCGAGGTGCGCCGCGCGATTCCAGTGAAGAAGAGCATCATCGGAGCAAGCGCGCGTCCGACAACCATCGCCCGCAAACCGACTTCTTCTCAGCGTTAACCCAGCGTGGGGCGCGATGGAACCGGCATCTCGAAGCAAGCGGGTCTGAGGTCCAATTTTGACGCCAATTCCGATTTCTCCGCACGTCGCTGCACCCTAAAAAATTGGCGTCCTGTTTCGACGTCCCGGACTTCCGGTTCTTCTCTCGCTGGATGCGCCTCCCAATATTCACCAGCCTCTCCACAATCCATTTCCCCGACTATTTGTCTGTCACTTTTTCTTTATTTGAAGATTTACATCTGGCTTGGAGAGCTCACCACAAACTCGACATGCTGGAAACGATCACAGATCGACTGAATGCTTCGATGGCAAAGATTTTTCCTGAGTGACGGAGTGACAACCGCTAGTCCCGTGGAATGATGTCCACTGGAAGTGACGGATATTTCTTTTGAAGCCGCTGGACATCCCTGGCGCTTGGGGCACGACTTCCGTCACCGTTGTCGTCCATCGTCGGCATGTTCATCACCGACCACCTTCCAGCTTGTAGATGCAGCAGATAGCCATCGTTTTCCCCGAACGAATCTCTTGGGTCAGATGAACGCGGTTCGGGGTAGATCCAAGCCCACCCATTGTGAACTTTCAAGTAGCCCACGCGAAAAGTGATCTTGCCACGCCACGGTGCCGAGTGGGGATCAGGATGGGTTTTGTAAAATTCCCGCAAACCGTCCATGATGCCAACGTGCTCCGCACTGCCAACAGACGGTGTGTGCAGTTTGTCGGCAACTTCAACCGTTTGCCTCTTGGGTGACGCCACCACCGTCTCATGCATCAGAGCAACAGAGCTGAGACACAGCAAACCGAACAGCAGCGTTGTTTTCACGCCCTCGTTGTTCTCGAACATGCTTTCCTCAGCAAGAGCCAATTTCGATGTGTGATTTGTAATTCCCCGGCGTGGGTAGATCCGTCATCATCACCCCATGAAATCCGTCATTGCTCTCAGCACCTCAACAAAACCCTGCTCCCATTGGATGCGCAATGGCCATTCCACGGCAATTATCGCGTCCCTGCTTTTTTCATTGTCCTGTGCTGTGCAGGGACAAGGACCCCAGAGCAAAGCAGACTTGACCCCTACCTTCTGGCAGCGAGATCCGATGGCCGCTTTTGAGGACGAAGGCCGCAACCACTGTGCTCCGACCGCCATTTCGGACGGACTCATTTATCTATCCCGTGCTCCTGGCATGAAAAATCTCGTCCCCGGAACTGATCACGAGAGCCAGATCGCACTCATCAAGTCTCTCGCCAAAGAGTTTCATACCGATCCGAGCATCGGCGGAACGAACCCAGATCGCATACTGACCGGGCTGCAAAGTTATGTGAAATCCAAGTCTTACTCGTTCGGGCGGCTTGAAGTGATGACGTGGCGCGGGCTGAGCACAGCAAACAAAATATTTTCACGCGGGAAGAAACCCAAGCTTTCGTGGATGCGCGATGCAGCCCGCAATGAGGACACAGCAGTCTTTTTTAACTTTGGCTGGTATTACAGCGAGAACGACGATTACACGCGGAAGGGCGGCCATTGGGTTGCAGTTGTGGGTGCAGATTCCGATTCTGCCAGATTTTACGTTCACAATCCGCTACTGCCTTCCAAAGACCAGTTCGCAAAGACCTCCGTCGTGTTGACTCGATTGGACAAAGATTTCAGTGTTCTGAAGGGCAGTGACGAGTCGAATATGCTTGGTTACTATCAGGCTGAGGGCCCCGGCTTGCCACACGGAAAAAGTGTGACCGCAGTGCTTGATGCCGTAATCGTTTTCAGCCTCAAAAAATAACCTATGTAAATACGTCACTCAGGCTGCCGCAGCCAATTTCTTGGGTGGATTGGTGAGGTGTGGATTTGAGTGGTGGTTTCTCCTACTTGCGAGTGCCGAGAAAGTAGAGCGCCACAAGTAGCAAAATGAACAGGAGCATCAGGCACAGCTTTGTTGAATCAAGTGCTGTAAGCCTGTCGAAAAGGTGGTTAATCCAATTCTGCGCGGGCGTAAATTTTGAGGAAGAAACCTTCCCCGCGTCGGGCTTGAAACGAGATACGGTGGCCCTCTGATATTTATTGCCTTCTGTGAGCGCTTTTTCCGAGGTATGTTTTGCCTTTTTCATAGGGAGGTGACACGCCTGCATCCAGCCGATGACGCTATGAATTGCGCGAATTCCCTTGGACGAGAATTCCTCAAAAAAACCACCACAACCTGCATCGAGAACCAAAGCACCATGCGCAGCACGGCATTCGTTAAAGATGTCCAGCGTTGGGCGACAGCGACGCCAGCTAGTTTGCGACGGGTTGTGTTGTGGTTTTTTGGATAAGATGGAACTCTATGGAACTCTCGCCATTGTCGCTTGATGTCAAACATAACGCAGGCGAAAGCGAATTGGAGCCACACACAAATTCACACTGGAACCTGCATGAACATCTCGTGAAGGTCGTCGAAGAACCCCTGCTTATCCGGTTGCGTGACAAAGGCATCTCAGGAAGGCAGGAAACCAGGAAAAGTGAGTGGCTAGCCCGGTGAATTCCTGCCTTCCTCAGAGCCTCTTTCCGATGTTGTGTCACGCAACCGGATAAGCAGGGAAGAACCCATCCTGTTTTCGCCGTCGAGTCATGCGATGTTCACGGATGCGGGTTTGAATTTCGCTGTGCAGGTGACGAGGCCGAGCCGACGACGGGCGCGGCGGGAATGCCGGGTGCCCGCATTCAGCAAACACCGGGCTGGCAAAAATCTCGGGCGCAGGCACAGTCTGGTTCGACAGCCTGACCATGCGTTTTCTCCCTTTTGCCATCCTCCCGCTTACCACCGCCCTCTGCGCCGCAGAGAGCGAGGGCGACATCTTTTTCCGCCAGAAGGTGCAGCCCATCCTCACGCAGTATTGCTTCAAATGCCACAGCCACGGCGAAAAGATGAAGGGCAACCTGCTCGTGGATTCGCGCGAGGCGCTGCTCACCGGCGGTGACACCGGGCCGGCCATCGTGCCTGGCAATCCCGAGAAAAGCCTCATCATCGAGGCGATCGGCTACAAGAATACCGACCTCCAGATGCCGCCGAAGGGCGAGCGCCTCACCGCGCCGCAGATCGCGACGCTCACGCAGTGGGTGAAGCTCGGCGCCCCGTGGCCGGAACTGCCGGGGCAGAAGATGAAGTCGCGCCCGCGCGGGAAGATCACGGATGCAGACCGGCAATGGTGGGCGTTCCGGCCCGTGGCGAAAGTCGAGCCGCCCGCGGCGGACAAGTGGGGCGCGAACGAAATTGACCAGTTCATTTTCGCGAGCCTGAACGCCGCGAAGCTCAGACCCGCGCCCGCGGCGGACAGGACCGCGCTCATCCGCCGCGTCTGTTTCGATCTCACCGGCCTGCCGCCAAAGCCGGAGGAGGTAGCCGCATTTGCCGCCGACATGTCGCCCGACGCGTATGGCAAGCTCGTGGACAGGCTGCTCGCGAGCCCGCGCTACGGCGAGCACTGGGCGCGGCATTGGCTCGACCTCGTGCGCTATTCCGAGAGCGACGGCTACCGCGCCGATGACTACCGGCCAAACGCGTGGCGCTACCGCGACTACGTCATCGCGAGCTTCAATGCCGACAAGCCCTACGATCGCTTCGTGCAGGAGCAGATCGCGGGCGACGAACTGTGGCCCGACGATCCCGCCGCACGCATCGCCACGGGCTTCCTCACGCTCGGCATCTACGAGTACAACAACCGCGACGCCGCCGGCCAGTGGACGAACATGCTCAACGACATCACCGACACGACGGCGGATGTCTTCATGGGCATGGGCGTGCAATGCGCACGCTGCCACGATCACAAGTTCGATCCCATTTTGCAGAAGGACTACTTCCGCCTCCAGGCGTTCTTCGCGCCCGTCCGGCTGATGGACGAGGCCGAGGTCGCGTCGCCGGCGGAGCGCAAGGCTTACGACGAAAAATTCAGCGCGTGGGCCGCAAGGACCGCGGGCATCCGCGAGAAAATCGCGCACATCGAGGATCCGATCCGTGCGCGGTCCGAGAAGGAGGCCGTGAAAAAATTTCCGCCCGAGACGCAGGCGCTCATCGCGAAGCACGCCTCGGATCGCACGCCGTACGAGCAGCAGATCGTCGATCTGGCATGGCGGCAGGTGTCCTACGAATATCAGGACAAGCGCTTTGAGGCACACGTGAAGGAGCCCGCGAAATCGCACCGCAACACGCTGATCGCCGAGCTGAATAAATTCCGCGCCGAGAAGCCCGAGCCGCTGCCGCGCGCACCGATCGCCACGGATGTCGGCCCTGCCGCATCGCCCGTGGTCATTCCAAAAAAGAAAGCCCTCGGTGAAATCGCGCCCGGCTTCCTCTCCGTCCTCGACGAGGCGCCTGCGAAGATCGAGCCGCTGAAGACGAGCACGGGTCGCCGCAGCGCCCTTGCACACTGGCTCGCGCAGCCGGAGAATCCCCTCACCGCGCGCGTCATCGTGAACCGCGTGTGGCAGGAACACTTCGGCCACGGCCTCGCGGTGAATGCCAGCGACTTCGGCACGCTCGGCGAGAAGCCCTCGCACCCCGAACTGCTCGACTGGCTCGCGCGCTGGTTCGTGGAAAATGGCTGGAGCATCAAGAAGCTGAACCGCCTCATCCTCACGAGCGCGACCTACCTGCAGTCCGCGACGAATCCGATTTCTGCGCAGGCGAAGCTCGCCGACCCGGAGAACCGCCTGCTGTGGCACATGCCCACGCACCGCCTCGATGCCGAGCAGATCCGCGACGCCGTCCTCACGGTCACCGGCGAGATCGCATTTCCCGACGGCGGCCCCGGCGCGGAGCCGGAACGCCATGTGCGCAGCATCTACACGAAGTTCCGCCGCAACAACCGCGACCCCGTCCTCGAAGTTTTCGACGAGCCGGACGGCTTCAACAGCATCTCGCAGCGGAACACGACGACCACGCCCACGCAGTCGCTGCTGATGATCAACAGCAAGTGGACACTCGAGCGAGCGCGGGCATTTGCCATGCGGCTGCGGAAGGAAAACTCCTCGGAGGAAAAGGAGATCCTCACCGACGCATTTCGCCTCTGCTATGGCCGCGATCCGAATGCCGCGACGCTCCAGGCGGCGCAAAATTTCATCGAGAAGCAGGCGAAGGAAATCAGCGGCGGCGGGAGCGATTCCGAGGCGGTGGCTTTCATCGCCGAAAAGATGCAGACGCGCGATGGCCGCGCCGCGCAGCTCATGCCGGAATCCGGCCAGGAGCGCCTCGTCGTCCCGCATGACGCCGCATTTCCGCGCGGTGATTTCACCATCGAGGCGTTCATCAATGTGAAGTCCGTCTATCCCACCGGCGCGGTGCGCACGATCGTGTCGAAGTGGGACGGCAACAAGGGCCACCCCGGCTGGGCACTCGGCGTCACCGGCGCAGGCTCGCGCAACAAGCCGCAAACGCTCGTGCTCCAGCTCTGCGGCGACAAGCCATGGAAGCCCACCGATCCCGTGGAGCCGATTTTCTCCGGCCTGCACATTGACATCGGCAAGCCGTACTTCATCGCCGTGACCGTGGACCTGGACAACGCCACGGAGAAAGGCATCACCTTTTACGCGAAGGATCTCACGAACGACGACGAGCCCATGCAGTCCGTGCAGATCGCGCACACCGTCACCAGCGGCATCGCGAACGAATCGCCGCTCGTCATCGGCGGGCTCGGTGCTGGAAATGGGAACCAGTTCGACGGGCTGATTGACGACATGCGCCTCTCCGACACCGCGCTGAAATCCGAGGAACTCCTCTTCACCAGCCCCTCGCCCGGCGACCACACGATGGGCTACTGGAAATTCGAGGCCACGCCGAATCCATACACCGACAGTTCCGGCCACGGCCACGACATCACCGTCGAGCGGCAGAAGGGAAAAGTCAAAGACCCGCGGTTTGCCGCGCTTATGGACTTCTGCCACATTCTCCTGAACTCGAATGAATTTCTCTACCTCGACTGAGCCGCATGAAAAAGCCGAAGGTCACGGTTAATGAGCAGGTGATGGCCATCTTTCGCGAGTTGGTCGGAGACCGCTCCATTCAGCTTGCGCCGACTACAGGCATTCCAAAGGCACAGCCGCTCATCACAAAGGCTCTCTGCTTGGAACATCCTAAGGAGACCGCACAAGACATCGCATTTCACCTGACCGATTGGAAATCCGATGCGGCCCTCATTGTGGCATTGCTTCTTTTTCCCGAGCGTTTCTCTCGAGCGCAGATTCGTGATGGTGTTGAGGCATTCGCCATTCATGCACCGAATCACGTTGCCGCAGCCGCAAAATTGTGCGGCTGGCCCGTGAGTGATATTTTTGAAATCGACGCTCTCGATTCGAGCGACCAAGAAGACTAACCCATGAATTACACCTCCTCCTTCTGCGGACGCCGCGAACAGGCATTCAGCCGCCGCGATTTCCTTTTGAAAAGCGGCGCGGGCTTCGGTGCGCTCGCACTGCTCGACATGCTGCGCGGCTCGCCGCTCGGGGCCGCGCCCGCCGAGTCGCAAAGCGTGAATCCGCTCGCGCCGAAGAAGCCGCACTTCGCACCCAAGGCGAAGAACGTGATCTTCCTTTTCATGGAAGGCGGGCCTTCGCACATGGACACGTTCGACCCGAAGCCGCTGCTTCAGGAACTCGCGGGCAAGCCCATTCCGGCGAGCTTCGGTCGCGTCATCACCGCGATGGGTGAATTCGATTCTCCCATCCTCGCGTCGAAGCGCCAGTGGGCGCAGCACGGCAAGAGCGGGCTTTGGGTGAGCGACTGGCTCCCGCACATCGCGACGTGCGCCGACGACATCTCAGTGCTCCGCTCGTGCTGGGCCGATGGCATCAACCACTCCGCCGGCGTCTGCCAGATGAACACCGGATCCATCCTCGCGGGCCGCCCGTCGCTCGGCGCGTGGACGAGCTACGGCCTCGGCAGCGAAAATCAGAATCTGCCCTCGTTCGTCGTCATGCAGGACAACGCATCGTCCGTCGTGAACGGCCCGCGCAACTGGGGCGGCGGCTTCATGCCCGCAGTGTACCAGGGCACGCGCATCACCGCATCCAGCGAGCCGATTCCGAATCTCAACACGCCCGCCGGAATCACCGACACCCAGCAGCGCGGCAAGCTCGACTTTCTCAACACGCTCAACCGCGGGCACGCCGCCACGCGTCAGCTTCAGACCGAACTCGACGCCCGCATCGCCAGCTACGAACTCGCATTCCGAATGCAAGCCGAGGCACCCGAGGCCGTGGACATGTCGAAGGAAAGCGACGAGACGAAAAAGCTCTACGGCATTGATGCAAAGGAGACCGCCGAATTCGGAAAAATGTGCCTCCTTTCCCGCCGCCTCGTCGAGCGCGGCGTGCGCTTTGTGCAGCTCTACAGCGGCGCAGGCAGCAAGTGGGACGCGCACACAAAAATCGAGGCAAACCACAGCAAGCTCTGCCTCTCCACGGACAAGCCCATCGCCGGCCTGCTCAACGATCTCAAGTCCCGCGGCCTGCTCGACAGCACGCTCGTCGTCTGGGGCGGCGAATTCGGCCGCACTCCGCAGAGCGAAAAAGGCGACGGACGCGATCACAACCCCACCGGCTTCACGATGTGGATGGCCGGCGGCGGAGTGAAGGGCGGCCAGACCATCGGCAGCACCGACGACGTCGGCCTCCACGCCGTGGAGGATCGTCTGCACGTCCACGACATCCACGCCACGATCCTCTGGCTCATGGGCCTCGGCAACATGGACCTCATTTACAAATACAAAGGCCGCCCCGAGCGCCCGACGCTCAACGAAGGCGGACCTTACAAAAAGATCGCGGGCTGAGCACCTGTTGGAATCCAGCATCTTCCGAATCCGCTTTCCGCAGACCCGAGAAAGCCGACTTGCGTCCAAACTTCAGACATCGGGGGGGCTCACCCTTCGGCCTCCCTTGGCGTCCGCATCAAGAGTTTCGGGCGCAATTCCTACGCATGTAGCCTTGATGCGATTGCGCGGTGACATGGACGAGGGGTGATCACTTGCTGGCGATCATCCGGGACGGTCCGCACAGGCATTCAGTGTTCCGCGCTCAATTCCAAAATGCGACCCGGCAGCCAGCCGAGGCCGTCCTTGAAGCTGCTCGATCGCGTGTACTCGAGGATGAGCACGCGGCCCTTGCCGATGTTCAGCACGTCAATCGGCCGGCCGAGCTTCGGAAAAATGCTCTCGGTGCGCGCACTCCACGAGCCGTCGCCCTCGCGCTGCGGATGCACGGAGAGCACGTCGAAACCGACATCCTCCGAAGTGCCCGTGCGGCTCTCGCCGATGAGATTTCCGAAGCGCGTGACGAGGAATCCATTCCGCAGCGGCTCGGGAAAATCGTCGCCGCACCACGTCATCCCCGCAGGCGAACTGTGCGCGTCGAAAGTCCACAGACCGTCCTTCTGTCCGCCGCCCGCCGGCCCGAGGTTTTTCACCGGCATCGCAAATTTCATCCCGCTCGGCGGCGCGGGCGTGTACGGATATGGCTTCGGTTCCAGCGGCCAGTTGCTGAACTGAAACGGAAAGCCGTAGTGCCTCGCGCGCTCAATGAAATCCATCTCCTCCGGCGCGTTGATGTCCGGCCCGTTGGCGACGGAGAACAGATTGCCCGCGGAGTTCCACGCGAAGCCGTACGCATTCCGCAACCCGCGCGCGTACACTTCGATTTCCGGCTTCGCGCTTTTCGGATCGAGCCTCCAGATGCACGCGGTCGTCTCCACTTCGCCGCCGGTGAAAATGCCCGGCGAGGTGCCCTCCTCCCCGCCATCCGTGCGCGAGCCGCTGCTCACGTAAAGCATCCCGTCCGGCCCGAATGCGAGGTGCGACACGCCGTGATTGAACGGCCCGACGCCGTACGGATAGCGGTGCGTGAACCACGGCTCCATTTTCACCGCGCCCGCGTTCGCGGGGACGCTGCTGCGCCAGATCACGATTTCGTTCAGCTTGTGCGGCCCGCCGTCGTTCAGCCCGCGGTTGGTCGTCATCCAGAGCCGTCCATCCGGCGCGAGCATGAGGCCGAGCGCGGTGACGTCCGCATTTTCGGGCTTCACAAAATCCGCGGGCTGCACAAGCGGTGTGAGGAGATTGTTCGTTACGTCAAGCTTCCACACCGCGCCCTTCTGCCCGAGCACGTACACGGAGCCATCGCGATCCGGCCCCGCAAGGCGCGTGGCGAAATCGGTGAGCTGCGCGACTTCGCGGACCTTCATTCCCTTTGGCGCGGCGGGCAGCGGCGCGAATGCGTGCGCGCGCACGAGCGCATCGAAGGTCGGAAATTTCGAGGTCTTCCGCACCTTCGCCACCTCCGCGGGCGTCACCGCCTTTTCCGCATTTCCCCATGCCGAAAACACGAACGTAAGCACATCTGCGACGGCCGGATCATCGAGCGGCTGCACGGGCATCTGGTTGTTGTACTCCGCGCCGTTCACGCGAATCGGCCCGCTCAGCCCCTCGCACAGCGAGCGGATCGCACGCTCGCGGTTCGCCGCAATCCAATCCGATGCCGCAAGCGGCGGAAAGACCGGCGGCGCCCCCTGCCCCGTCGCCTGATGGCACACGATGCACGTCTGCTGGAAAATCCGCTCGCCGCGCGCCCGCGATTCCGCGTCGTCCGCGAACGTGATTGCGGCACCGAGGAATAATGCGAGCGGGAGAAATCTCATGGCGCGCGAGGGTAGGAGGAGGGGCATTTCCGTCAAGGCCACCGCCACGCACGCGCATTGGACGCGGTGCTCATCGCATGTATATTCGTGCCATGAGCACGCTGTCCCAAATGCAGAGGCTCGACGCGGAACACCAGCTCCACCCGTTCACGAATCACGAGGAACTGCACGCGGCAGGCACGCACATCATCGGCGAGGGCGACGGGGTCTGGCTGCGGGATCAAAATGGCCGCCGCCTGCTCGATGCGCTCGCCGGGCTGTGGTGCGTGAATGTCGGCTACGGACGTCCCGAACTCATCCATGCCGCGACGGTGCAGATGAAGCGGCTCTGCTACTACCCGTCGTTTTTCAATTCCACGACCGAACCCGCCATCGAACTCGCCACAAAACTCTCCGAGCTGGCGCCCGCGCGGCTGAACCACACGATGTTCAGCAACAGCGGCAGCGAGGCAAACGAGACCGCGCTGAAACTCATCCGCGCCTATTGGAAGCTGAAGGGCCAGCCGCAGCGCACGAAAATCATCTCGCGCGAATTCGCCTACCACGGCGTGACGCTCGCCACTGCGAGCATGACGGGCCTGCCGAGCTGCCAGACACCGTTCGACCTGCCGCTGCCGGGATTCCTCCATGCGCCTGCTCCGCACGCCTACGCCGTGAACCGCGAGGCGGATCGCGACGCGCACGCCGACTGGTGCATCGCGGAGACCGCGCGCCTCATCGAACGCGAAGGCCCGGAGACCATCGCCGCGATTTTCGCCGAGCCGATCCAGGGCGCGGGTGGCGTGATCGTCCCGCCGCCCGGCTACCTCGGGAAACTCCGCGCGCTCGCACGCGAGCACGGCATCCTCTTCGTCGCCGATGAAGTCATCACCGCATTCGGCCGCCTCGGCGCGTGGTTTGCGAGCGACATCTGGAACCTCGATCCCGACCTCATGTGCCTCGCGAAAGGACTCACGAGCGGCTACCTCCCGCTCGGCGCGACGATGGTCGCGGATGAAGTCGCGGACGTGCTCATCCACGGCGGCTACCTCGCTCACGGCTTCACGTACAGCGGCCATCCGGTGCCGTGCGCCGTCGCGCTCGCGAACATCGAACTCATTGAGAGCGAACATCTCGTCGAGCGTGTGTGCGACGATGTCGGCCCGTATTTTCAGCAAAGGCTGCAGTCCTTCTCGCAGCACCCGGCTGTCGCGGAGATTCGCGGCTGCCAGCTCATCGGCGCGCTGGAACTCGTCCCGCGCGGCGGCAAGTCCGCTCTCACGCCGACATCGGCGCTCGGCATCCGGGCAGCGAAGCTCGTGCGCGAGGAGGGCGTGATCGTCCGCGGCATCCGCGACCTCATCGCCATCGCCCCGCCGCTCACGATCACCCGCGAGGAGATTGATGTCGTCTTCACCGCCGTCGCACGCGCGCTCGACCGGCTCTGGGATTAGCTGCACAAGTGGGGCCGCATGGAACGCCCCCGCATCTACCAGCTCCTCCCGCGCCTCTTCGGAAACACGAACGGGACGCGAAGGCCGAATGGAACGCTCGCGGAAAACGGTTGCGGAAAATTTGCGGACATCAGCGACACCGCACTGCGCGCGCTGCGCGACGAACTGCACATCACGCACGTGTGGCTCACCGGCATCCACGCGCAGGCGACCGCGACCGACTACGCCGCGATCGGCAAGCCCGCCGACGATCCCGATCTGCTCAAGGGCGTCGCCGGCTCGCCATACGCGATCAAGGACTACGCCGACGTGTGTCCCGACTACGCGACCGACCCCGCGCGGCGCATGGAGGAATTTCGCGCGCTGCTCGACCGCGCGCACGCCCTCGGACTGCGCGTGATCATTGATTTCGTCGCGAACCACGTCGCGCGCAGCCACAGTTCGAAGCTGGTAAATTTCGGAGCAGACGACGACCGCACGAAATTTTTCTCGCCGCAGAACAACTTTTTCTGGCTCCAGCACGACTCGCACGGCGGCGGCCCGCCGCTCCGGCTGCCGACGATCGTGAACGGCGAGTGCATCAGCCCCACCTGCCGCGCACTCGGCACATGCGACGGATTTTTTTCCGGCGAGACCGGGACCGCACGCGTGACCGGCAACAATGCCGCGACGTGGACGCCCTCGCCCAACGACTGGTACGAGACCGTGAAGCTGAACTACGGCCACGACTTCACGACCGGCGCGCGCGCTTTTCCAACTGCGGAAAATCACGGCGCACCGCTCCCGGACACCTGGCTGAAAATGGACGCCGTGCTCGCACACTGGCAGTCGCTCGGGGTGGACGGGTTTCGCTGCGACATGGCGCACATGGTGCCGCCGGAATTCTGGGCGTGGGCCATCGGACGCGCGCGCGCACGCCAACCGCACACCTGCTTTTTCGCCGAGGCGTACGAAAATGATCCGATGAAGGTGGAGTCTGCCGAGCCCGCACTTCGCGAGGCGGGTGTGATGTCCGCGCTGCTGCGCGCGGGCTTCGATGCCACCTACGATGATCCCTCCTACAAGTCGCTCAAGCGCATCTACGACGGCCCCTCGTGGGCGAACGATCTCGACGCCACGCTCGCCGCGCAACGCCCGGAATTTTTTTCCACCGCGCTGCGTTACGCGGAAAATCACGACGAAGTGCGGCTCGCCGCACGCGGTGAATGGGGCTGCATCGGCATGGAAATCGGGCGCGCGGTGTGCGGCGTGCTCTTCGGGATTTCACGCGGCCCGCTGCTGCTCTACCACGGGCAGGAAGTCGGTGAACCTGCGGAAGGCATCGCCGGATTCGGCGGTGGAAACGGGCGCACGACGATCTTCGACTACTGGGCCATGCCGGAGTTTGCAAAGTGGGTGAACGATCACCGTTACGACGGCGCGCAGCTTTCCGCGCAGCAGCGCAGCCTGCGCGAATTTTACGGACGCCTGCTCGCGGTGTGCGCGTCGCCCGCATTTCGCGACGGCCAGTTTTTTCCGCTCAACGGTGCGAATGCGTGGAATCCCGAGTTCGGCAGGATCGAGGGCGAACCCGCGAGCGGTCACTGGCTCTACGCATACCTGCGCGTGCCCGCGGCGGACGACACGCCATTCCTCGTCATCGTGAATCTGCACCGCAGCGAGACATTCCGAAATGTGCGCGTGCTCCTCAGCGACGACGCCCGAGCCGCGCTCGGAATCCGGGACGGCACGCTGCTGCTCGAAGACCGCGTGAGCGGACTCGCGCCCCTGCGCATCGCGGCGAGCGATGCCCTCGCCGGCGGATTTGTGATCCCGATTCTTCCGCCGCTCACGGCGGGATATTTCGAGATTCGCTGCATTCAGGACTCCTGAATCCGGGAAAAAATCGTGGCCCGGCGAGGCGGGCGCTCAAAGTAGGCGAGGTTTTCCAACCTCGCGCAGCGGATGGGTGAAGGCGGCGGGATGGCGGGGAGCACAGGCGACCCGCCTGTGGTTTGCGGCGACTCGCCGCAAACACCGGGTTCACCGATGCGTGTGTTTTTTGAAAGACGCACGCCGGTGTGTTTCCGAGACGCGTCCAGACATCCGATGTTCCCGGCGGGTCGCCGGGAACGGCAGGCGGGTCGCCTGCGCTCCCCGCGCGGGGTTGGAAAACCCTGCCTACTTTGCAAACTCGATCACTCCAAACCGCTCCGGCGTGTGGAAGCTCGCCCGTAGCGGTGGCGACCACGCGGTGAGTTCGCGCGGCAGGCTGCCGTCGCGTGAGGGGCGGTCAATCCGGCAGAAATTTGCACGCCAGCGCGAGCCGGCACGCGGCGGTGAATTCGTGACGCTCGCAAACGGGATCGCCATCTCCACGCTCCAGCCCTCCGCGTGCGTTCGCACGAGCGTGCGCAGGCCGTGGCAATCCCACGCGCGATCACTTTTGTAGCCGCTGCGGCTCTTGCGGAGGACGAGGTCGAGCACCGTGCCGAGCGGGTTCACCTCGATCTCGAAGTAGCTCTCAAAGTCGCCCACCGGATCGACGAACACCTCGACGGTCTCCTCCTCGTAAAGCGGCGCGTCCCGCTGCGTCATCGTCGCCCACGGGTCGGCATCCTCGGCGACAAAGAGCAGCCGCAATTCGTCGTCGTCCCACGCGGCGCGCACTTCGGTTCCCTGCTTCGGAGCGGCGCCCGTGATCGCGTCGGCAAAGCGCACGGGCTGCAGTTCCTGCCATGCCAGTGCATCGGCGTCGGCGCTCAGTTCGCCGAGTGCGCGATGCGCGCAATGCAGGACAGGAATCATTTTGCCCACAGCACACGCTTGCCGTGCAGTGTCGCGAGCACGTCGAATTTTCCTCCGCGCAGTCGCGCGAACACCGACGAGTCCGGCACACGCGTCACAGCACCCGCGCGGCGCAGGAGCGCCCACGGGCGGAGGGACGCGGCTTCCCACGCCTCGGCGAGCGGGGCGCCCGTCATCGCGATATATCGCTCGATGGCTTCGCGCATCGTGATCGCCGCGCCTGCGAGATTAGCGCTGCCCGGCTGGCGCGCGATGCGGTCGCTGCCGATCTCGATCACGAGATCGCCGATGGTGTATTGCCCGCCCGGTGCGCCCGCGGCGGACATCGCATCCGTCACAAGCACGATACGCTCCCTGCCTTTCACGCGCAGAAAAAGGCGCACAATCTCCGGCGGCAGGTGCGCGCCATCCGGGATGATGCTCGCGGCAAGCCGATCCTCCGAGAGCTGCGCGAGCACGGGATTCCGGTGCCGGTGCATGAGCTGCGGGCAGCCGTTGCCGAGGTGTGTGGTCATCAGCGCGCCGGCCTCGCATGCGCGCGAGATCGTCGCAGCATCGGCCATCGTGTGCCCGAGCGCGGGCAGCACATTTTCCGCGCGAAGCTGGCGGATGAATGCAATCGCGCCGCCGCTCTCGGGGCCGACGGTCGTCAGCACGATCTTCCCGTTCGCCGCGCGCTGGCATTCGCGCCACAGCTTCCGGCTCACATCGCGGACATGCGCGAGCGGATGCGCGCCGCGTGCGCCCTCCTGCGGGCTGATGAACGGCCCCTCGAGGTGAAAGCCCGGCACGCTCGCAGCGATCTCGGCATCGCTTGCAAGCGCGGCGACGAGCTTGCGGAACAACAGCGTGAGCCGCTCCGGCGACGCGGTGATCAGCGTCGGGAGGACATGCGCGCAGCCGTCGCGCCACATCGCGCGGATCGCCGCGGCCATCTGCTCCGGTGTCGTGTCCGGGTGGTTGAAATCAATTCCCGCGTAGCCGTTGCACTGGAGATCAAGCAGGCCGGGGCCGAAGACCACATCGGTCCTCGCGCGCACACGCCGCCGCTCGAGCAAGCGTTCGCCGCTCAGCACAAACTCGAACGTCGCGCCCGTGCGGACGTGCAACGCGACGATGCGGCGGGGTTTCGATGCGGGGCGTTTCATCGGGGCATCTTGCTGGCTGTGGCAAAGAAACGCGAGTCTCGGCTTGCGCTGGGAGCGGCGACTTCCAAGTCGCCGCGATTCGATCGCGCGGGAGGCGCAATTGCCTTTGGGCGGGTCGTGCGCCGGTGTGCCCTCCACCTAGCCGCTCCCAGTGGCGCGCCTCCGCGCTCACACGACTCAGGCGAACAGATCGCCTTGCGTGTGCGTCTGTGTTTGCACCTGCGGCGGCGCTGTCGGCGGCAGCGCTCCGTTCACGGCGGCGTCGGCTTTCACCTCGGCGAGCAGGCCCTTGAAATCGCATTTCTCCAGCGCGGCGATCAGCTCCGGCCAGCGCGGCGTGATTTTCAAATCAGCGAGCGCCACTGGCATCGGCAGGTCTTCGTCGAGCCGCACCATCTCGCGATTCTCGCGCAGGCGCTGCACGCCCTCGCGCAGTTTCGCGCGCGTGCGCTCGCTCTTCACCGCGTCGAGATTCGCGAGCAGCGCGTCGAGGCTGCCGTGCTCGTTGATCAAAGTCGCGGCGGTCTTCGGGCCGAGGCCGTCAATGCCCGGGATGTTGTCCACCGTGTCACCGATGATCGCGAGCACGTCGCCGATGCGCCCGGCGGGCACGCCCCATTTTTCGCGCACCTTGTCCTCGCCGAGCAGCGCGAAGCCGTCAGTCGGATTCGCGAGGTCGGTCTTGTTCGTCGAATAGACGACGCACCGCGGGTTCACGAGCTGGTAGAGATCCTTGTCATTCGTCGCGAGCACGACTTCGTCCCCGCGCGCCTGCGCGGCGATGGCGTAGCTGGCCATGAGGTCGTCCGCCTCCGTGTCCGGCACGCCGATGCTCGCGATGCCCATGAGCGGCACGATGTCGCGGATGATCGGGAACTGCGGCTTCATCTCGTCCGGCGTCTCCGCGCGCGTGGCCTTGTATTCCGGCTGCAAATCGGTGCGGCGCTTCGGCAGGCCCATGTCCCAGAGCACCGCAGCGATGTCCGGCTTCAAGTCCTTGAGCATCTTGCGGATCGTCTTCACAAAGCCGTAGATCGCGTTCACCGGCTCACCGCAGGAATTCGTCAGCCCGCGGATCGCAAAGAACGAGCGATAGACGTAGTAAGGGCCATCAACGAGCAGGAGTTTCATCGGCGCGGAACGAAGCGGGGCGCGGGAGGAATGTCGAATGTCGAATGACGAATGACGAATGACGAATGACGGATGGCAGCGCATTCGCGAACCGTCGGCGCGCTGGCAATGCCCTCGTTAGGAGTTTGGTGTTAAATGTTAGATGTTAGGCGTTGATCTCGCCGAAGGCGCATTCCGAATTGGGACGCTGCTTCAGTATCCGTGCGATCCGCTGCGCGGGGCTCAACGCCTAACATTGAACGTCTAACTTCAAACATCTAACGAAAGCACCGCCCCCGCCCCGCGCTCGACAAAACTCCCCGCCGCTCCCTACCCTCCCGCACCTCATGAACATCCTCATCCTCGCCGCCGGCTACGCGACGCGCCTCTATCCCCTCACCCAGACCAAAGCCAAGCCGCTCCTCACCGTCGCCGGCAAGCCGATGATGGAATGGGTCATTGATAATCTCGCGCCGATTCCCGGCATCTCGAAGGTCTTCGTCGTCACGAACAACAAGTTCGCCGCCGACTTCCAATCGTGGGCCGATGGCTACAATGCGTCGCACGCGAAGCTCCCCTTCACCATCGTGAACGACGGCTCCACGAGCGACGCCGACAAGCTCGGCGCGATCGGCGATCTCAATTTTGTCGTGCGGAGATTCGGCATCGAGGGCGAAGACCTGCTCGTGGTCGCGGGCGACAATCTTTTCAGCGAGAGCCTCGAAGGCTTCGCCGAGCACGCGCGGGTGAAAGGCACGCCCGTCCTCGGCGTCTATGATGTGAAGTCCCTCGACGAGGCGAAAAAATACGGCGTCGTGGCCGTGGACGCAGAGGGCGTCATCTCGCAGTTCGTCGAGAAGCCCGCGCAGCCGCCGAGCACGCTCATCGGCATCGCGCTTTACTTCTACCCGAAGCACGTCGTCCCGCTCATCCACAAGTATCTCGCCGAGGGGCACAACCCCGACCAGCCCGGCCGCTTCGTGCAATGGCTCTACCCCCACACGCCCGTCCACGCCTGGAGCGTCCCCGGCACATGGTTCGACGTCGGCAGCAAGGAAAATCTCGAGGAAGCGAACCGCGTCTTCGCGCAGTTCGCACGCTGACCGTCACCCTACTTCGCAGCCAGACGAAATGGCTCTGCGTCCGCGATCACGAGATTTCGCACCCGGCAGAAATCAGATGCATTCGGCGTCGCCACCCGATGAGCGTGACGGCGTGCAATGGCCGCGATGATCTGGTCATGCGTGCCGATCAGTTCAAGCGTCGTGCCGCTGCGGAGAATTAGTCCGACGCTCGTTCCCGGATCGTCAACGCGGAGTGAACGGGCCTGCTTTTCAGCGCGAAAACTGAAGCGTGTTGATGACCAGATTCGTAATTTCCACGTCTTCCAGCGCGTGGTTATTGGCCCGGAAAAACATCCGGCTGCGAATCTTTTTCAGCTGATCGATGAGGTAATCACGGGGCAGCTTCGATGAAATCAACGCCGAGGGACTCGTGTCGTTATCAACGCCGAAGTTGTCATACATCTTCTTCAGCCGACGTTTCAGTTCATCATCCGCGATTTCCTTGCCACCGCCAGTCTCATCAAGCCGCTTCACTGCAGCGCCCAGGGATTCCGCAGACACGCGTTTCACCTCGGGAAGTATGCGTTTATGGTAGGCTTTCGACTTGGGATCCAGATGGCTGGCGTCGAGGGCAAGCACTGCGGCTTTCCCATCCGGCCCGCCGAGCGTCATCATGAATTTTACGCAGCGAGTGAAGGTTTCGTAATCCGTGGCCGAAGCCATCAGTTTCTGAACTGGAACAACACTTCGCTCGGAACCGAGCGCGCAAAGAATCTCCAAAACGCATCGTCTCGTTCCCGGAGTTTTTTCCAGGCTCTTTAGCAGATGCTCTTCAGCATTTGCGCCAGTGCTTCCGTAGAGAAACAAGCAGATTTCCATCGCATTGAGCTTCACGACGTGCGGTGCCTGGAAGAATTCCAATTTCGTTTCGTTTGTCAGAAACAGCCGGTCTGTTTGTGCGAGGATTTCCGGAGAACCCAACTTCGCCAGTGCATGAGTGAAATCGAACAGCTCTTGAAAGTTCCATTGAATGATCTCGGCACCTGGAGCGATCTTCGCCAAAGCTTTCAGCGCCACCGCTTCAGATTCTTTCCCTTTCAACGACAGCGCGAGCTTGCCGACGTCCAAGACGAAGAATTGATCCACGACTGGCTTCTCAAGCTCCCGAGCGAGTTCCCTCATCACGATCGGTGCCGATTCCGCCTTGTGGGTCTCAAGAAACTGCCATGCTGAATCCATCCTGGCATTGAGATCGGCCAGCTTCTTTTTGTCCTTTGTCGGCTGGATTGCCTTGAGCTTGTCCAACTGCCGGAGAATCTCCGACTCCTCGACTGCAACTGCGGGGTAAAGCAAGACAAGGCTGGCGAGTAAAACTAATGGAAGCCGGCCTCCGGGCGCTCGCCATTTGATGGGAGTTGTCATTCAAGAATGCTGCGCCCGCATTTCTCCGATGTCTAGTAGCTGGCCTGCCCCCGGTTTTTGATCCACTCGCTATGAGAGTTTTTCGTGGGTTTCGGGGTTTGGGTTGTGGGTTTGTTGTTCGGGGGAAGGTGCGCAGCCTTGCGGCTGCCGGAGCGTAGCGGAGGCAGCCGCAAGG
>JBBRYC010000015.1:0-86978 GCA_038238025.1 Chthoniobacterales bacterium | reverse complement strand
TCGCCAGCGGCGTGCGAGTGTATTCCGCGGGACGCGGAACACGGCAGGCGGGACGCCTACCCTACCCGATGCACGCCGCTCATGCTCATTTCGCAACCTGCGCCCGGTAAAACACCGCGACATTCCCGACCTGCATCACGAGCGTGCTCGCGGTCTTCTCCGCGATTTGCGGCGCGAGTTCGTGCTTCTGATCCTTGAAATCGCTGAACTTCATTTTCACCAGCCCGTGCAGCGTGAGCGCAGCATCCATGCTGCGCACGAATGCCTCGCTCAGGCCCGCGTGCCCGAGTTTCACGACGGGCTCCAGCGATTGCGCCTTCGCCTTCAGCGCTCGCTTCTCCGCATTGCTCAGTTCCGGCGCAGGTGTGCTCATCGGTCAGATATGTTGGATCACTTCGCTCGCCGGGAAGCGCACCTTCGCGAGTTGCGCATGCTTGTCATCCGCCGCGCGGTAGCCCGCTGCGCATGCGACGACCGTCTCAAATTCCGTCCCGTCGAGGCCGAGGATTTTGTCGTAGTTCGCAGGCTCGATGCCCTCCATCGGGCAAGTGTCCACGCCGAGCACCGCCGCGCAGGTCATGAAATTCCCGAGCGCGATGTACACCTGCCGCACTGCCCATTCGCGCAGCCAGCCTTCCTTCGCGGCCTTGCCAGCAAAGCCCGTCATCATTTCGCCATAGCCTTTCAGCGATTCTTTCGCGCCGCCGCGCGTCGCGACGATGCTGTCGAGAAAACGATCCACGTCCTTTTCCGCGAGCGCCTTTCGCACGGCAAAGACAACGAGATACGAGCAATCCGCCGGCTGCGTCTGATTCCACGAAACCGGCACGAGCTTCTGCTTCACCGCGGCATCCGTGATCACGATGAACTTCCACGGCTGCAGTCCGAACGAAGACGGCGTGAGCAGCAGCGCGTGCTCCAGCGCAGCCCAGGTGCCCGCAGGGATTTTCTTTGTCGCGTCAAATTTCTTCGTGGCGTAGCGCCAGTTCAGTTGGGCCAGCAGGGCATCGGGATTCAGCGTGTTCACGCCGCGAGCTACGCGCAAAGGCGGCTGGCGGACTAGGAAAATCGCGGCGTGCTGGAACTTCACTTTCCTCGCGCGACCGCCCAGTCTCCGCGCGTGTCTCCCTCCGACCCCTACTCCCGAATCCGCGAATGCACCGTCCTGCGCGAGGGCGCTGCGGCGGATGCGCGCGAGTGGTCGGAGCACGAAGTACAGGCGATGTGGTTCGCTGGCAGCTTCGGGAGAAATTTCACGACGACGGATGGGCGCGCGGTGAGTGTGGTGCAGTTCGGCGTGTGGAATCGCGAGGCTGGGCCGGATTTTGCCGAGGCCGCGGTTTCATTCGACGGCGGCGCACCGCAACGTGGCAGCATCGAACTCGACATGGATGTTGCCGATTGGGAGCGCCACGGCCACGCGACAAATCCTGACTACGACGGCGTCGTGCTGCACGTTTTCGCCAGTCGCGGGCCGCGCGAATTCTTCACCCGCACCTCGCAGCATCGCGCCGTGCCGCAGGCGCAGATCGACCTGCGCAGCATCGAGGAACCGCCGAACCCGCAGCCCGCCGCGAAGCCCGGTCGCTGTGTCGCCCCGCTGCGCGCGCTGCCGCTGGAAAAAGTGCGCGAGGTGCTGCTCGGCGCGGCGCAGTTCCGCATGAAGCGAAAGTCGGCCGCGCTCGCGCGACTCGCCGAACTGCACGGGCCGGACGAATCGCTCTACCAGGCGCTCGCGACGACGCTCGGCTACAAGGCCAACAAGCTGCCCTTCACCCTGCTCGCACAGCGCCTCCCGCTGCGCCTGCTGCGTGCCGCAAAGGACTCCGCGACCGCGCTGCTCTTTGGTGTTGCGGGTTTTCTCGATCAGCGGGAACTCGGCGAATTCGACTCGCCCACGCGCGCATTTCTCCGCGGCTTGTGGGAGCAATGGTGGCCGCGTCGCGCGGAGTTCGAGCGCCTCGCGCTGCCGCGTTCGATTTGGAAAATGAGCGGCCAGCGACCGATGAATCACCCGCAGCGCAGGCTCGCGGCGCTCGCGCAGATCGTCCGCCACTGGCCGCACGTCCGCGCGCTGCGCGACGCGTGCGTGCCGGAGGCGACGGCGGAATTTTTTAACGGTCTGCGCGACGAATATTGGGAGCACCACTACACCGTGACGTCGAAGCCCTCGGCCAAACGCATGGCGCTCGTCGGCGAATCGCGCGTCACGGAAATGCTCGCGAATGTCTTCTTCCCCATCGGCATCGCAGCGGACGCTGCGCGCTGGGCGGAGTTCGTGCGATTGCCCGCACCACTCGGCAACCGGCGCGTGGAGACCGCGTCGCTGCGGCTTTTCGGCGGCACGCCGCCGGACCCGAAGTTCCTCCGCACCGCCGCGATCCAGCAGGGCATGCTGCAAATCTACGAGGACTTCTGCCAGCGCGACGCGAGCGATTGCGAGCAGTGCCCCTTTCCACGGCAGCTCGCGAAATGGTAGGCGTGGCACAGTCCGTCCCGGCTGTGTGGCTGACGGGATTTCGCGGGCGCGCAGACGCGCACATGCAGGCTGGCAGCCCGCTCTCCCCACAGGCAGGATGCCTGTGCCACTTATGACGCCCGCTGAATTCCAAACTTGGAAAGCCAAACGCCTGCGCGTGCTCGGGCTGCGCGCGGATGATTTCGAGGAGACGTTCAGCCGCAGCAGCGGGCCGGGCGGGCAGAACGTGAACAAGGTCTCCACGCAGGTGACGCTGAATCACAAGCCGACGGGCCGCGCAGTGAGCGTGCAGGACACCCGTTCGCAGGCGGCGAACCGCGTCATCGCATGGGAGCGCCTGCTCGACGCGATGGCATCCGCCGAGCAGGAGGCCCGCGCTGCGAAAAAGCACGAGCGCGAAAAGAAGCGCCGCCAAAACGCAAAGCGCCCATGGGGGCTGAAGCAGCGCATTCTCGACTCGAAAAAAAAGCGCGGCGCGGTGAAAAAACTCCGTTCACGCGACTGGTAGCGGTCTCGCACAGGCCGTGTGGTGCAGTTTGGAAAAGGGGAGCGCACGCTTCCAGCGTGCTCCGCCCGGCATCCTGCCGGGTGGCTTCGTGAAAGTGTGAAGCGCACTCTTATGCACTGTTGCCCGTCGTGTGTCCGGCAGGATGCCGGACACGGCACGCTGGAAGCGTGAGATCCCATTTCCTTCGTGCTCCCTTGCATCGCGCAAACCGTCCGGCTTCGGTCTTGACGTGTCTGCCCGCATGATGAGTTCAAGAGCGATGCCATTTTTTAGCGCCGTGCGAAGCGGATTCGGAATCACCCTGCTGCTCGGGGTGTCTGCATCCGTGGTCGTGGCGGAGGCACCGCAGCCACGCGCTGCACGCGCGGCGGAGATGAGCTTCCTCGATAACGGAAAAATCCGCGTCGGCGTGGATCTGCGTGTGGGCGGCGCGATCACGTGGCTTTCGCGCAGCGGCGGCGAAAATGTGGTGAACAGCCACGACTTTGGCAGACAGATTCAGCTCTCGTTTTTCTCCGGGCCAGTGCCGTTCGGCGTCGGTGAAAACCAGCCTGCGCCGCACTGGCGACATATTGGCTGGAATCCGATTCAGTCCGGCGACGATTTTGGAAACACCTCGCGCGTGATCGAGCACCGCAACGATGGACGGAGCATCTACGTGAAGCTCGTGCCACTCCAATGGCCGCTGCGGAAGGTCGAGGCCGAGTGCATTTACGAGAGCTGGCTGGAGCTCGACGGCAATGCGGTTCGCGCGCGTGCGCGGCTCACGAATGCGCGCAACGACAAAACCCAATATGCAGCGCGCGATCAGGAACTGCCCGCCGCGTATTTCAACGCGCCGTTCCACCGGCTCGCGAGCTACACGGGCGACCGGCCTTTCAGCGGCGGAAAAATCACGGAGCTTCCGACGAAGGGGACGGTAGCCGGAATGTGGTCGGCGTGGAACGCGACCGAACGCTGGAGCGCGTGGCTGAACGAAGAGGGCTGGGGCATCGGCGTGTGGAATCCCGCCACTACGGCGATGATCGGCGGCTTCTCCGGCAAGCCGGGCATCGGCGGCGCGCTCGATTCGCCGACTGCGTACGCTGCGCCGAAGCGCATGGAGATTCTCGATGCGGACATCGCGTATGAGTTCCGCCATGCGCTCGTGCTCGGCACGGTGGATGAAATCCGCAAATTCGCCGCCGGGCAGCCCGGTGCGGGCAAACTGCCCGCGTGGGAATTTCGCGACGACCGCCAGGGCTGGCACACGACGAACGCAACGGACACCGGCTGGCCCATCCGCGGAATGCTCGATGTGCGGATGGAGAAAAATGATCCGCAGCTTCACAGCCCGCCGACATTCTGGCGCGCGGAGGATGCGCCGCGGCTGGTGCTCGAGGCGGCATTTGATGGCACGAGTGGCGCCGCGGAATTTTTTTGGGATCGGCTCGCTGGCGCAAATGATCACCGCATCCAGCGCGCGACGTTCACGCCGATCGCTGACGGGCAGTTCCGCGTATACATCGTGAAGCTTGGCGGTCTGCCCGGCTACGAGGGCGGCTGCACGCAGTTGCGGTTCGATCCCGTGCCGTCTGGCAAGCCCGGTGCGCGCGTCCGCATCCGGCGCATCGCGCTCGAAGGATCGTAGCAGCGCTTGTGAAAGCGCGGGCACGCTCCAAGCCGAAGATCAGCCCGCGCTTTCACAAGCGCTGCTACGGGGTGTTCCCGTCCGTCACTCGAAGGTGAGCTGTGCAGCGGCGGTGCAGTCCGCATCGGCGCTCACGCGGAGCCAGCGAGCAGCGATGGGGGCGGGGAATTCGTAGTTCGTCGAGGCGCCGGGCTGCACGTCGAATGTCTTGTGCGTGATCCACAGGCCGGTGCCGTCGAGGTCGAGATCGACACGGATTTTCACGGCGTGCGCGGCGTCGTGGCTGAGTTTCAGTGTGCGTTTTTCGTAGCCCCACATGAGGAACGGATCGCTCTTTTCGCCTGCGTTCACTTTCGTCGCAGCCCACGGGCCACCGTGGCCACGGGGCTTGCCGAGCTTCCAGAGATCGTCAATCGCGCCAACCCACAGCGCGGCTTTGCCGTCGTCGCTCCGGATGATGTGCTCGCCTGCGGCATCGGGCTTCAGGCCCGTGAGGACGAGCAGGCCGCGGTAGCTGCAGTAGTCCATGATCTGCCGGTCGTGCGTGGCGATGGGGCGGATTTTTGCAAAGCCGTCGGCGTTCTCCGCTGGCAGCTCGTAGATCGTGCCGTATGCGCTGAAGACGTCGCGCTCGGTCGCGACTTCGCGGCAGATGCGCAACATGCCGGCTTCGGTCGGTCCGTTAAAATCATCCGTCGTGAACGGCAGCCGCCAGCGGCGTCCGCGATCGTCGGTCACGAGCACGCTTGCGGCGTCGCGCGTGATCACGTTGCGCGGGATGGCGACCTTCGCCTTCACGTAGTCGTGCGCCTTCGCGTCCTCGACGCGGCGCAGCTTCAGGTCGCCGTCCAGCTCGTAGTATCCGATATCGGTGGGCTCGCTGCTGCTCACACCCATCGCGGCGAATGCGAGCGTGCGCTTGTTGTCGCCGCGCGCGCGGACGAGGCCGGCGACTGTCGTGCCGGCGTCGGCGATTCCTGCGAGGCCGTTGAACATCGCATCCGGCTTTGCGTCGCGCGGGTCGGCATTCGTGTAGGAAAAATGTGCGCTCACCTTTTCACCCGCGCTGACGGCGCGCAGGCGGATCCATTCGCCCTGTTCGCTGAAAGTGACCGCCTCCGCAGCGCCCGGCGCGACGGTGATCGCGCTGCCACGCGCCTTGCCGTCAATTTCCAGCACGACGGAAAATGGCGCGGTGCCTTCGTTCACGATGTGCAGTGAGCGCCGCTCCCAGCCGGAGAAAAGGAACGGCTCGGACACATCGCCCGCTGCCACTGGTTCGCGCAGCCACACCGCGCCGCCTGCGTGCGCGGGGCCGAGCTTGTCGAGCGTCGCGGGCTCGACGAACCACAGGTTCGACTGCGACTGGCCCGGCCCCTCGATGCCGCCCTTCACCTTGCGTTTGTTCAGGAATTCCGACTTCGCCGAATCATCGCAGCCGAGCACGATGCGATCATTCCAGCGGCAGAAGTCGCCGATCACCTTCAGATACGCGCTGCGCGGGCGGATGCCGCCCGTGTTCGCCGCGGAGAATGTCTTCGGGAAATGCCAGAACGCGCCGTGCATCGTCATGAGCAGATCGCTCTCGCCTATCTCGCGGATGCGCGGCCACTCGGTGTTCCAGCCGTGCGCGCCATCGTAGCTGTGGCTGATTTTCGGCAGGCGGAACGACTGCCACTTCGACGTAGCGCGGACATTCCTGTCCGCGTTCCCCGGTTCGCGGACAGGAATGTCCGCGCTACGATCAAGCAGCATAAGAATGAGCGACTTCGCATCCCAGCCGATGCTCCAGAGCGGATCGGTCGCGGGATGCTCGTTGCCGAAAATTCCGCCCGGCCCGGTCACGTCGGTGAACTGGTTGCGCCGCACCACCGTCCATTTTTCCGCCACGCCGTCCCACTCCGCGAGCGCGCCGCTCGGCGTCGTGGGATCCTTCAGCGCTGCCGCAGCGTGGTCGCCGTTGTTTGCATACACGAGCCGGCCCTGTGCGGAAAAAAGCCCCTTGCCATGGTAGCCCGGCAGATCTGCATGGCGGCCCTGCTTGCGCTGCTCGTCGGCCCACAGCTCCGTCGCCGCGAGCGAATGCACATCAATCTCGTAGATGCCTTCCTCCATCGTCGCGCAGAAGATTTTGTTCGCGGGATCGGTGAGATGCCGCGCATTTCCCGTGAGCCTGCCGAACATCTTGTCCGGCGGAATCACGCGCACGCCGCCTTTCGCATCAATCGCGTACGGCCCGATGAAAAGCTGCTGCGACTCGCGGTGGATCATGCGATTTGCAGGCGTGCCGCCCACGCTCTCGGGCCGCACAATCTGCCGCAGGTCCGGCGTGATTTCGTAGAGCTTGTCCGAAGATCCCTGCGGCTTGTGCGGCGCGTAGCTGATCATCCACAGCCGGTCTGCCCAAGGCACGACTGCGCCTGTGCCGCACTCGCCCTCGTTATTGAAAGTCGCGAGCGAGGGATAGATCCCGCTGATGCTTTTCGGTGCACCGGGATCTGCTGGGGAGGCAGAAGTTCCCGCGAGGATCGCAGCGACGGCTGTGGAAAAAAGCGGATGGGGAATCATCCGCGCAGCGTACGAGACAGCGCGCGGTTCGCGCGAGCGATTACGGAGCCACTGCGCAAGAGGGGGGGAAGGCGCAAGGAGCGGCGACTCTGTCGCTGCTTGCTGACTGTCCGTTCGCGACGTTTGGGAAACTCAATGTTGCGCCGCGCGCACGTCGCGGAGTTCGAGTTGCAGGCTCACGTTGCCGTTCCATTCGTTGCGCGAGACGGTGTAGGCGATGTCCCACGGGAGCGGCGGCAGGATTTCCTCCGCGGCATTCCACCACACCGCGCGGCACTGCGCGCGGCCGTGGCGGAAATTGAACGACCAGTGTTTGTCCTTCATCAGCCGCGGCTCGCCGGCGAGCGTGACGCCGCGCGTGAAAAAGACGGGCTGGTGGTTCGACGTGCCGAACGGCTGGAGCGCGTCGTGATCGTCGAGGAGGGCGAGGCTCAGGTCGGCGAGACGCAGCTCGGCGTCGAGGCGCAGCGAGCGTTGCAACTGATCCGCGGTGAGCATGTCTCTCGCGACTTCCGCGAATGCTTCGCGGAACGCTTCGAGGTTTTCCTGCCGCATCGTCAGCCCCGCGGCCATCTCGTGACCGCCGAATTTTTCCAGCAGCCCACCGCATCGCGTGAGCGCGGCGACGAGTGAGAATCCCTCGATGCTCCGCCCGCTGCCCTTGCCCATGCCCATCGCATCGAAGCCGATGACAAACGTGGGCCGGTGAAACCGCCGCTGAATCCGCGACGCGACGATGCCGACCACGCCCGGATGCCAGCCCGCGCCTCCGACGACGATGGCGGATTCGCTGCCCGGATCGTAGAGGCTCGTGATTTGCGCCCCGGCCTTTCCGAGCACCTCGTCTTCGATGGTGCGCCGCTCGCGGTTCTGCTGATCGAGCGAGCGCGCGAGTGACTGCGCGCGCGCCGGATCGTCCGTGAGCAGCAGCTCCAGCGCGGCGGTCGCGGAGTCGAGCCGCCCCGCCGCATTCAGCCGCGGCCCGATGCCGAAGCCGACATCCTTCGCCGAAAACGGTGCCTTCAGTCCGGCGACCTCCGTGAGCGCGCGCACCCCCGGCCAGCGCGATTGCGCGATGCGCTCCAGTCCCGCGCGGACGAAGATGCGGTTCTCCTCCACGAGCGGCACCACATCCGCGACCGTGCCGATCGCGGCGAGGTCGAGCAGTTCCTTGATGTCAAAGCCCGCGATTGGCCTCCGCTTCAGCAGGGCGTGCGTGACTTTGAACGCAATGCCCGCGCTGCAAAGGTAGTCGAAGCGGATTTCTGATTTCTGATTTGCCCCGCCTTCGCCCACTGCTGTCTCGCTGCGCTCGGCGCTGATTTCTGATTTGGTGCCGCTGCCATTCGCTGTCGGAACTCCGGCTTCGTCATTCCGCGTTCCGCCGAGCTTCGGATTCACGATGGCGACCGCGGGCGGCAGATCGTCCTTCGGCTCGTGGTGATCGAGCACCACCACGTCCACGCCCATCTCGCGCAGGCGCGAAATTTCCGCGACCGACGTCGTCCCGCAATCCACGGCGATCAGCAGTTGCGGGCGGTGTTCCTCGGCGCATCGCGCCACGCCGTCTGCGGAGAGCCCGTAGCCTTCGTCCACGCGATGCGGAAGGAACGTCGCGACATCCGCACCGTACGCGCGCAGCACGCGCGTGAGTATCGTGAGCGAAGTCACGCCATCCACATCGTAGTCGCCGTAGAGCACGATGCGTTCGCGCCTTTCCACCGCGGCGAGGATGCGCCTCACCGCCGCATCCATCGCGGGCAGCAGGAAAGGATCGCTCAGCGTGCGCAGCCGCGGCTGGAGAAAGCGCGTCGCGACTTCCGCCTCCGCGAGCCCGCGCCGCACGAGACATTCCGCGACCCACGGCGCGATCTGTGCGTCACGGACAAGCCGGGCGACGGAAGCAGGATCCGCCGTCTCGGGAAAAATCCAGCGCGCGTGTCCGCTCACAGTTGAAAGTTTGCGTTTGCGGTTTTCTGCACGCGCGAAGTTTGCGGCGTTGACCGGCAGCGTCAATCGGTGACGCGACCCACGGTGTTCAGGCAGCGCGTGACGAGCGCGGTCCAGCCGGTCTGGTGGCTTGCGCCGAGGCCGCGTCCGGTGTCGCCGTCGAAGTATTCGTGGAACCACACGAGGTCGCGCCAGTTTGGATCGCTTGCGAATTTTTCCGCGAGCGCGTCGTCGCCGTGGCAGGGGCGGCGGCCATTTTCACCGGGCAGGAAAAGTTGCGTGCTGCGGCGTGCGAGTTCGGTGCTGATTTGCGCGAGGTTCAGCATGTGGCCCGAGCCGGTGGGGAATTCGAGCTGCACGGCGTCGCCGTAGAAATGGTGGTAGCGCTCGAGGGCTTCGAACATGAGATAGTTCAGCGGGAACCACACGGGGCCGCGCCAGTTTGAGTTGCCGCCCCACATGCCATCGGTGCTCTCGCCGGGAACGTATTGAATGCACACATGCGCGCCCTGCGCGAAGTAGCAGAACTCGGCTTCACGGTGCGCGCGCGACAGCGAGCGGATGCCGTGCGGCGAGAGGAATTCCGACTCGTCGAGCATCCGGCGCAGCACGCGCAGCAGGCGTTCCTTGCTCGGAATCGCGAGCAGCCGGAGTTCCGCGCCGTCCGCGGTGGTGCGCTCCATGTAGCTCGCGTGTTTCGCGATCTCGGGACGGTTGTCGAGGAACCACCGCATCCTTTTCCGGAAGCCGGGGAGGGAGCGGATGACTTCCTGATCGAGCACCTCGACGGCAAGCAGCGGGACGAGGCCGACGAGTGAGCGCACTTTCAGCGGTGCGGAGTCGCCGCTCTGGTGCCGGATGTGATCGTAGTAGAAGCCGTCGTCCTCGTCCCACAGGCCCGCGCCGTCGAGCGTGTTCATCGCCTCTGCGATGGCGACGAAGTGCTCGAAGAATTTGCTCGCGATGTCCTCGTAGGCAGGGCGCGTCTTCGCGAGTTCGAGCGACATGGAGAGCATCGTCACGCAGTAAAATGCCATCCACGCGGTGCCGTCCGCCTGCTCGAGCGTGCTGCCGTCGGGCAGCGGCTTCGAGCGGTCGAAGATGCCGATGTTGTCCATGCCGAGGAAGCCGCCGCCGAAGATGTGGCGGCCCTGCGCGTCCTTGCGGTTCACCCACCAGGTGAAATTGATGAGCAGCTTTTGAAAGCAGCGTTCGAGAAAATACGTGTCGCGATGGCCTCGCGACGCGGTGATTTTATACACACGCCAGCAGGCCCATGCGTGGACGGGCGGGTTCACGTCGGAGAAATTCCACTCGTACGCGGGCAGCGCGCCGTCGGGCCGCAGGTACCATTCGCGCAGGAGCAGGAGGAGCTGGCCCTTTGCAAAGTAGGGATCGATCCGGCACATCGGGATCATATGGAAGGCGAGGTCCCATGCGGCGTACCACGGGTATTCCCACTTGTCGGGCATCGAGAGGATGTCGGCGTTGTAGAGGTGCCGCCAGTCGGAGTTGCGCGTGTGCGCGTGCTCCGCGGGCGGCTGCGGCTGCGAGGGATCGCCGGCCATCCAGCGCTTCACATCGTAGTGGTAGAATTGCTTCGACCACAGCAGGCCGGCGTAGGCCTGCTGGAGGACATTGCGCTCCTCGTCGCCGAGGCGCGGCGCGCATTTCGAGGTGTAAAAATTATTCGCCTCGTGCCGTCGCTCTGCGAATGTGCTGTCGAAATTTCCGAACGCCTCGGGTGGCAGCCCGAGCGAATCGCCGAGGAGAAAGCGCAGCACCTTTTTCCCGCCGGGCGGAAGATCGATCACGTAATGCGCGGCGCACTTCGTGCCGGTCTGCGCGGGGTTCACGGCGTTCGTCGATCCGTGGATCACATGATCGTGGAAGGCGTCCTTCACATACGGCTGCGGATTCTGCCCGCCGTAGAGCCGCGCGATGTTCGTTTCGTTTTCCGTGAAGAGCAGGGGAGCCGTCTCCTCGATCACGAGTCGGTAGTTGCCGAGCGACTCGTGTGCGGCCTCGACGCAGTGCGCGCCGACTTGCCGGAGGAACGGACGCTCGGCATTCGGCGTCCAGCTCCAGGTGTTGCGGAACCAGAGCGTCGGCAGCACGTGCAGCGTCGCGGATTCCGGGCCGCGGTTTTCGATCGTGATGCGGATGAGCATCTCCTCCGGCGAGGACTTCGCGTACTCGACGGTGATGTCGAAGTATCGCTCGCCGTCGAACACGCCCGTGTCCGCCAGCTCATACTCGCGATCCTTTCCCGAGCGCCGCGCATTTTCCTCGCGGATCTTCGCGTACGGAAATTCCGCGTGCGGATATTTGTAGAGTGCGCGGAGGTAGGACGAGGTGGGCGTCGCGTCGAGATACCAGTAGCATTCCTTCACGTCCTCGCCGTGCGGGCCTTCGCCATTCGCGAGGCCGAAGAGGCGTTCCTTCAAAATCGGATCGCGCCCGTTCCACAGCGCGAGCGCGAAGCACAGACGCGCCTGCCGGTCGCAGATGCCCATGAGTCCGTCCTCGCCCCAGCGGTATGCGCGCGAGCGCGCGTGGTCGAATGGAAAGTAGCGCCACGCGTTTCCATCCGCCGAATAATCCTCGCGCACCGTACCCCACTGCCGCTCGCTGAGGTACGGGCCCCAGCGCTTCCAGTTCGCCTCGCGATGCGCCTCGGAGCTGAGGCGGAGGTGTTCGGGAGTCAGCATGGATTGCGAGTCCACAGCGTGGTCTTCGGAAATCATGCGCGATGCTGTGCGCGAGATGCGTGTAATTTGCGAGCAACTTGTCGCGTCTGTACCGGTTGAAACGCCATCGTCATGAAACTGTGCATCCTCATCCCGCTCTCGCTCGCCGCCACCGGCGCGCTGTGGGCCGCCATTGACACGGAAAAGAAAAATCCGGCCAAGGCCGACGAGCCTGCGAATCAGCCCGCAGCGGAGCCGAAGCCCACAGCGGAGCAGCTCGATTTCTTCGAGAAGAAAATCCGGCCCGTGCTCTCGGAGAAATGCTACAAGTGCCACTCGGAAAAAGCGGACAAGGTGAAGGGCGGCCTCGTGCTCGACACGCGCGAAGGCGCGCGACGCGGCGGCGACAGCGGGCCTGCGGTCGCGCCGGGAAATCTCGCCGACAGCATCCTGATCGAGGCAATCCGATACACGAACAAGGACTTTGCGATGCCGCCGGAGAAGAGCGGCGGCAAGCTGTCCGACGCGATCATCAAGGACTTCGAGACGTGGGTGAAAATGGGCGCACCCGATCCACGCGAGGGCGCTGCGAAGGTTGTAAAAAAATTTAGCAAGGAGGACGCGAAGAACTGGTGGGCATTTCAGGCGCCGAAGCTGCAGACCGTGCCGAAGCCGAAGAATTCCGCGTGGGCGCACGGTGACGTGGATCGGTTTCTTCTTTCCGCGCTCGAAGGGAAAAACCTAAAGCCGGTCGGCGATGCTGACCCTGCGATGCTGCTGCGCCGGATTTATTTTGATCTGACGGGACTGCCGCCGTCGCCGCTCGATGTCGGGCAGTTTTTTGCCGACTGGAAGGCCGCGAGTGCCGATCCGAAAACCGCCGCCGCGCAGCAGCAGGCCGTGCTCGGCAAGTGGGTGGACAAGCTGCTCGCGTCGCCGCAATTCGGCGAGCGCTGGGGCCGCCACTGGCTCGATGTCGCGCGCTACGCGGAGAGCAGCGGCAAGGATGTGAACATCGCGTTCCCGCACGCGTGGCGGTATCGCGATTACGTGATCGCGGCGTTCAACAGCGACAAGCCGTATGATCAATTTCTGCGCGAGCAGCTCGCGGGTGATCTGCTCCCGGCGTCGAACGACGCGCAGAAGACCGAGCACCTCGTCGCGACGGGATTCCTCGCCATCGGGCCGAAGGGTCTGAACGAGCAGAACCCGCGGCAGTTCTGCCTCGACCTCGCGGACGAGCAGGTGGACACGGTTTCGCAGGCGATGCTCGGGCTCACGATTTCCTGCGCGCGCTGCCACGATCATAAATTCGATCCCATCTCGCAGCGCGAATATTACGCGATGGCGGGAATTTTCCTGAGCACCGACACGCTTTTCGGCACAGCGAGCGGCGTGCAGAACCGGCATGGATCGGATCTGGTCGAACTGCCGCAGGGTGCGCTCACGCTCGGCAAGACGATGTCGCCCGCGGAACTCGAGCGGGCGAAGAAGCGGCTCGATGATCTGAGGAAGGAGCAGCGCGAGATGTTTGCGTCGCGTTTCAACGCAGGGAAGGGGGGTGCGACTCCGCCGTCGGGCAACGAACTGCAGCGCATCCTGGGCATGGTCACGCAGATCGGCGCACTCGAGACGCAGCTCAAGGGCTTCGACGAAAAGGGCCAGTCGAAGCCGCTGGCGATGGGGGTGAAGGATCTACCGGAGAGCGCGCAGAGCGGATTCGGGCGCGTCGGCGAATTCATGCGGCGCGGACCGCAGGCGCGGCTCGGTCGCCCGCCGGAATTTGGCTCGGTGCGCGACAGTGCGCTCTACGCGCGCGGCGAGGCGGACAAGCCGACGGAAAAAGTTCCGCGCAGCTTTCCCGCGGTGCTGAGCACGGAGTCGGCTCCCAGCATTCCCGCGAAGGAAAGCGGACGCCGCCAGCTCGCGGAATGGATGACGTCGCCGGCAAATCCGGTCACGTCGCGCGTGATGGTGAACCGCGTGTGGCACACCCTATTCGGACGCGGGATCGTGGAGAGCGCGGACAATTTCGGCACGACGGGGAAGAAGCCGAGCAACCAGGCGCTGCTCGATTTTCTCGCGGTGAAATTCCAGACGCCGACCTCAGCAGGCGGCTACGGGTGGAGCGTGAAGAAGCTCGCGCGCGACATCGTGATGAGCCACGCGTACCAGCTTTCGTCGGACTATGAGCCCGGCGCATTTGCCGCCGATCCGGAGAACGCGCTGCACTGGCGCGTGAGCAAGCGGCGGCTCGATGCCGAGTGCATCCGTGACGCGATGCTTTCCGCGAGCCAGCAGCTCCAGCTCTCGCCGCCGACGGCCTCGATGATCGGCCAGGCCGGTGACGGCCCGATCGGCGGGCCGCGCTTCCGCCCCGGTGGAATCACGGAGGATCAGCTCGTGAACAGCGGCGCAGCGACGATGGTGCGCAGCGTGTATCTGCCCATCGCGCGCGATGTGCCGCCGGATGCGCTCGCGGTCTTCGACTTCAGCGACGCGAGCCTCGTGACCGGCGCGCGCGACACGACGAATGTGCCATCGCAGGCGCTCTTCCTCCTGAATGGCGACATGGTCGCCGCCGCGTCGCGCAAGCTCGCGGATCGCGTGCTGGCCCAGTATCCGTCCGGGCCGATGGGCGGCGTCGGCGCGAATTTCGATCAGCGCCTCGGGATCGCGTATTGGATCACGCTCGGCCGGTCGCCGACGCAGAACGAGCGCACCGCCGCGTGGAATTTTTTCCAAAAGTTTCCGAGCAACTGGAGCAAGGGCGACAAGGCATCGCCTGGCATGAAGAGCGCCGAGGACGTGAAGGCCGCATGGACGAGCTTCTGCCGCGCGCTGTTTGCGACCTCGGATTTCCGCTACCTGAACTAGTGTCGCGTCAGTGGTGAAGCGATGGGTTCAGCGAAGGCGCTCAGCGTGTGACTGGTTTCCAGCCATGATCGTTTCGTGGAAAACCGGAGCACCAGTCACTTTTCACCAGTCACCAATCACAGAAGCGTGATTTACTGGAGTGGCAATCCGCCCACTGAGTCGCGCGAAACGGTGCCGCCGTTTGCATCACCCTGGCGTTTCGCCTTTTTGAAAGCGTCCGTGGCCTTCGCGGTGTTGCCGGTCTTCTGGTAAAGGATCGCGAGCTTGCCCCACGCGTCGGTGAAATCCGGATCGAGCTTCACGGTCTGTTCAAACGCCGTGATGGCCTCCGCATTTTGCCCCGCCTGCATCGCGAATGAACCGCGCGAATACGTCTCTGCGATCGCATTTCCAGCACCGTTTCCCTGCGGGACATTCACGTCGCCGGACGGCAGTGGCGGCAATTGCACGGGAGGGAACTGGCCCGGCACCGTCGCCGCGATGGGCATTCCGTTCGGAGCCGTCAGGTCCGCCGGCGGCGGCTGTGGCTTGTTGCGTTCTGCGAGCGCGGCGCTTGCGGATTTGCCGGGCGCCACATGCGTGACTTTCACAGCGGAGCACGCGGTGAGATGGAGCACCGCGATCGCGGGTGCGAGAAATCGGAGTGAGCAGACGAGTTTCATGGGCTTGGTACAGGAGTCTATTTAGCATTCGCCCTGCCATCAAGCCGGGCTTTTCGCGAGGCAGCGGCTCGCGTTGCGAGTCGGCAGTTTCTTGCCCTTGGTCCTGCTCATGCTCTTGCCCTCGCGGGGCCGAGGCAACGAGAGCCGGAGCAGGACAAAGATCGAGGATTTCAAATTGAGCAACTGCCCGCGAATGTCGGGTGACCATCAGCGCACGCATGTCCTGCGGCTCCCGATTTTTTCCGGTACGAAAATCGCATCGCGCATCACGCCGGCGCATTTCCATCATTGCGGGCGGCGTGCGTGGTTCCGTACAAAGGTGGCGCAATGTTCCGTCCCCTCCACGCTGCCTTTTTCGCGATCAGTCTTCTCGCGTGCGTGCAGGCGGGTGCCGGGGAGAAGGACGATCTCCCAAACGGCGAAAGGTCGCCCGCGAAGCCTGCTGCTGACCTGATCAAGAAACAGGAACCACTGCGTCTCGTTGTGGAAAACTACGTGAAATCCACGCCGGAGAACACCCGCTACGTCGTGAATCTCACGACCCAGCGCCTGGTCATGCTCGTCGCCGGCGAGGTCTGCATTGATTCGCCCATTTCCTCGGGAAAACGCGGCGCACCGACGCCGCTGGGCACACTCACCGTGCTGGAAAAAGTCCGGAATCTGGAGACCGCGAGCTATGGCAGCTTCGTGGACAAACGCGGGCGGACCGTGCGATCGGGAGTCAGCATGAGGCTCGATGTGGCACCCGCGGGCACACACTTCATCGCGACGCCGATCCCGTTTTACTGCCGCCTGACGGAGGCAGGGATCGGCATCCACGGCGGATTGCTGCCGGGTTACCCCGCAGCGCACGGTTCCATCCGGGTGCCGGATGATGTCGCGCGGTTCCTCTACCAAAAGATGAACGTCGGTACGAAGGTCGAGATTCGTGCGGAGTAGCAGAGGGGAAAGACGAATGACGAATGACGAATGACGAAGAAGCCTGCGCTCGCGGCTTCGTCATTCGTCATTTTTCAATCCGGTCGCGAGGAGAGTCTGCAAGTGCGGCGGCTGCGGCTCGCGCGCGACGGTCATCACCTCGATGCCGCCAAAACCCGCCTTCTCCAGCCAGCCGTGCAGATCCGCCTCGCCGAAGCCGAGCCAGCGGTCGGCGTAAAGTTCGCGCGCTTCCTCGAACTGATGCTGAAGCAGATCCAGCACGACGATGCGCCCGCCCTTCCGCAGCACCTTGTGCGCGGCTGCGATGGCCGCCTGCGGATGCTCTGCGTGATGCAGCGCCTGGCTGAGCAGCACGAGGTCCACGCTGCCCGCTTCGATGGGCGGGTTCTCGATGTCGCCGAGGCGGTATTCGAGATTCTGCAGCCCGTGTTCTTTCGCGAGCTTCACGCCGAATTCCACCATCTTCTCGCTGTTGTCCACGGCGATGACTTTCTGCACGCGCTTCGCGAGAAGCTGCGAGAGTGTGCCTTCGCCTGCGCCGAGATCGGCGGCAATCGTGTCCGGTGGCACAAGGAGAAAAAGGAAATGCGCCACGGCTTCCCACGTCCTGCCGGGGCAGTGTGTGCGGCCAAACTTTCCTGCGAGCTTGTTGAAATATTCACGCGTGCGGTCGTTGCGCTTTTGCACCGCGACCTTCAGTGCCGTGTGGTCGCGCGCGGTCTCGGCGATTTCCCGGCGCGCAGCCTTCAGGATCGGATCGAGGTCGGGCAGCGCCTCGCGATCGGCAAGCGCGTAGTAGATGTTTTTCCCCGAGCGCCGGTCGCGCACGAGGCCCGCCTGCCGGAGCTGCGCGAGATGATTTGAAATGCGCGACTGCCCCATGCCGAGGATCTCCTGCAGTTCGACGACGGACAGCTCCTCCTCGCCGAGCAGCAGCAGCAGCCGGAGGCGCGTGGCATCCGCGAGCAGAGCGAGACTTTCGACGAGCGAGGGCACGCCGCTATTCCTCCACGCGGTAGAGCGCCGACTTCGTGCGCAGGAAGAGCGCCTTGCCGCTCACCGCCGGCGCGGCCATGAAGCCGTCGGCGAATTTTCCCTCGCCGAGCTTTTTGAATTCCGGAGCTGCGGCGAGGATCGTCACGGTGCCGTTTTCGCTGAAAAAGTAGAGCCGTCCTGCGCCGAGGAGCGGTGACGCGGAGTAGTCGCCGCCGATGCGCTCGCTCCATTTCGTCTTGCCGGTCTTCGCCTCGAAGCAGGATGCGATGCCCTTGTCGTCCACGGCATAGACGTAATCGCCGTCGAGGATGAGGCTCGGCTTGTTCGGCGCGCCCTTGGTCTCGCGCCATGCGACGGATGACTCACCGAGCACGCCCGAGCCGCCGAGTTTCAGGGCGACGATCTGCTTTTTTCCAAATCCCAGCGGGATGAACACAAGCCCGCCGCCGACCACCGGCCTCGCCGCCGCGCTGTGTGCGCCGTGCTCCTCGAAGCGCCACACCTCCTTGCCCGTCGCTGGCTCGTACGCGTAGTGCGCGTGTGCGCCGCTCGAGAGCAGCAGCGGCTTTCCCTGCCACTCGGTGACATGCGGCGTCGCGAACGCCTTCCGCCAGTCGCCGTCCGCCTTCACGTGGCCATCGGGCTCGATGTCCTGATAGTCCACCGATCGCTTCACTTCCCACGCGGTCTTGCCGGTTTTCTTGTCGAGCGCGACGATGAACTGGTGATCGCTCCCGTCGAAATTGTGAAACAGCAGGCCGTTCCAAATCACCGGCGAACTGCCCGCGCCGCGGAAGTGATTGCACACAAAGTCGCGTCGCTCCCACAGCACCGAGCATGTCTTCGTGTCAATGCACGCGATGGCCGGCGAGCCCCAGCTTGCGTAGAGTTTGCCGTCCTCGATCACCGGCGTCGGCGATGCGTAGCTGTTGAACTTGTGGCAAAACTGCGGCTTCTCGACTTTGAAAAGCACCTTGTCGTGCAGCACCTTTCCCGTCGCCTTGTCGAAGGCCATCACGCCGAGTTCCGTGCCATCCTCAGTGGCGGTCGTGAGCCACACTTCGTTGCCCCACACGGCTGGCGAAGACCACGCCTTGCCGTGCGTCGCGGCCTTCCACTTCACATTCACGCCTTCGCCGAGTTTCAGCGGGAGCGATTTTGCATCGCTGTGTCCGTCGCCATTCGGCCCGCGGAACTGCGGCCAGTTTTCCTCCGCGTGGATCGGCAAAGTGAACAGCGTGGCGGCGAGGAGGAGCTTCGTGGAGGTCATGACGCGCGGGAACTAAGCCGAGGCTGCGCGCCTTGGCGAGCCGATCCTTGAAAGAGCGGCGGCGAGCACCTCCCGGGTGGAGCACGCGACTCGCGTGCTGTTTTCGGCCACTGGCCGAAAACACCTCGCAACGCGCACGCTTCGAACCGGCGCATCGGACATCTGAGCAACTTGCACCAAACCGCACGTCTTGCGGGTGTCCGCGGCCAGTGGCCGCGGACAGCACTCGAGTCGAGTGCTCCACCCGAGCGGTGCCTACCCCGCGCTGCGGAGGCGGAGGAATCGCAGGAACTCCACGCCCTCCCGCAGGCGGCGCTTCATCACCTGCCAGTCGGTGAGCATGGTTTTCACGATGCGCGCGATCGGTCGCGCGCGGAAGTAATACGAGCGGTAGAATTTTTCCACCGACGCGAAAATCTCCTCGCGCTTGAGGCCGTCGTATTCGAGCGCGGCGGTCTGCGTGCCGCTCTCGCTCACGAGCGTCGCGTCGCGTCCGAACCATCCATTCTCGACCGCCTGCCGGTAAAGTTCCGTGCCGGGATACGGTGCGGCGAGGCTCACCTGGATGCTGAAGACATCGAGCTGCTTCGCATATTCCATCGTGTTGCGGATCGTCTCGGGCGTCTCGCCGGGCAGACCCAAAATAAACGTCCCGTGAATCGTGATGCCGAGCTTGCGGCAGTTGCGCGTGAACTCCCGCGCCTCCTCGATGCGGATGCCTTTTTTGATGTTGTCGAGGATGCGCTGGTCGCCGCTCTCGTAGCCGACGAGCAGCAGCCGCAGGCCGTTGTCGCGCATCGTTTTCAATGTCTCGTAGTTCACATTCGCGCGCGCATTGCAGCTCCAGGTGATGCCGAGCTTGCCGAGGTGCGTCGCGATTTCGCGCGCACGCGGCTGGTAGGCGGTGAACGTATCGTCGTCGAAAAAGAACTCGCGCACCTGCGGGAAAAGTTCCTTCGCGTGCGCCATCTCGCGGGCCACGGCCTCGGGCGAACGCGCGCGATATTTGTGCCCGCCGACCGTCTGCGGCCAGAGGCAGAACGTGCATTGCGCCGGGCAACCGCGGCCCGTGTAGTGCGAGACATACGGGTGCTTCAGGTAGCCGATGTCGTAGCGCTCAATGTCGAGGTCGCGCTTGTAAACGTCCATCACGCTCGGCAGTTCATCCATCGCGGTGATGAGTTCGCGCTCGGCGTTGTGGATGATTTTCCCGTCGCGGCGAAAAGAGAGACCGTTGATTTTTTCCAGCGGCAAACCCTCGGCGACATCGCGGCAGGTGAAGTCGAATTCCTTGCGCCCCACCCAGTCAATCGCCTCGCTCGCGCGCAGCGTGTCCTCCGGCAGCACCGCCGCGTGCGCGCCGACGAGGCCGATGGAAAGTCCCGGCTGCTGCGATTTCAACGACTCCGCGAGCGCCGCATCGCCGCGCAAAGTCGGCGCGCTCGTGTGGATGACAACCACCTCGTAGTCGCGCGCGATGCGCAGGATGTCGTCCTTCGTCTGATCGTGCGGCGGCGCATCCACAAGCCGCGATCCCGGCACGAGCGCCGCGGGCTGCGCGAGCCACGTGGGATACCAGAACGAGCGAATCTCGCGCTTCGCCTGATACCGTGATCCCGCGCCGCCATCGAAGCCCTGCCACGAGGGTGGATTGACGAAAAGGGTCTTGAGATACGATGGCATGGCGGAGTGCTTAGGCACGTTTCGCGGGGAATGCACGCTGGCAAAGTAATTCCCTGCTTATCCGGTTGCGTGACAAAATCGCTGCGGGCGCGCAGCGCGCGGTGGAACGTGACCTCCGGGCACGTTTCCCCGTCCCGCGCTGGCGCCGGAACCGTGCCCGGAGGTCACGCTCCACCGCGCCTGCTCCCAATCACGCCTCTCTTTGTCACGCATCCGGATAAGCACGGTTAGTTTCGTGATTTAGTTCGCCAACGCTCGTGAGGGACGGGCGATGAGCGAGGGCTCCGATCCTCTCAATTTTTTCCGCGCGTCGTGCTGCGCTGGAGCGCGGGGCTACTTTTTGCTCCAGAGCGTCTGGAACTCCGCTTCGGAAATCGAGCGGACGCTGCCGTCCACAAATCCAACGGTACGCTGTCCGTCCGGTGATGCCACCGGTGTGGCGATGAGGATCTCGCTTCCGTCCGAGGTGTCAGTGAGCGCGGTGCGATAGAGCCAGGGCGTGCGCTGCTTGGTGCGGTGATCCGTGTAGGTGAGGATCGCATCGGTGGCCGTGTATTTTGGCACGAGGTCCGAGAGTGCTTTTGGATAATTTCCGTCGTTGTCGAGCGCGTAAAGCTTCAAGGCAAGACTCGCCTGCTTCAGGTTGCTCATGTCGCTCGCTTCCACGGCTTTCATCCGCGCGCTCGAAAAAGCCGGGACCGCAAGCCCGGCCAGCACGGCGGCGGCGGAGACTGCGGTCATCGTCGAGGATCCTGCGGGGATCGAGGCGTTCGCGGCGGCGAGGATGCCGTCGGGCTGGTTTGCGATCACCACGGCATGGCCTCGCCTGAGGAGCGGCTTCAGCCACTCGAAGATTTTCGCGATGATGGCCTTTCCCTCTGCCGAGCCGCTTTCCTTCTGCGCAGCGATGGCGATGAGGTTGCTCACGGTCTGGAGCAGTCGGGGCGAGGCGTAGAGGCACGAGTTGCCTTCGCTCGGCAGATCGCGCCACGCCTGCGTGAAGTCCGCGCTCTGCGTGATCTTTTCCTTGCCCGCGATCACGGAATCGAAGAGCGCGGTGCGCGAGGCAATGATGATCCGATCGGCCTTCGGGTCGAAGCGCACGACGGGCTGGTAGTCCATCGGCGGCGGGCCGGCGGGGCCCTTCATGCGCACGGTGAGCACGCCGCCCTCGTCGGTCACGATGACCGGTGCTCCGGGATCCTGGAGCATCGGCATGAACTGCGGCTTCAGCGCCTCGAAGAGCCAGCCGAGCCGCTCGATCACGATCACGCCGTCCGCGCCGGGGAACTCGGGCGCGCTCGGGGTGGGCTGGAATTTTTGCGACGGATCGAGGCGGAGGAAAATGCCGATGCGCGCGTCGAGCTTCTCGATGATCTGCTTCGCGCTGAGACCGAGCGGCGGGACGGGCTCGGACATTTTCTGGTCAAACTCCGCGCGCTCCTTCGCCGGGATCATCGCGAGGATGGCGGGCAGTCCCTCGCGTGCGAAGTCCTTGAGATTGATCGGGAATTCCAGGGCTAAGTCCGTGTCCTTCGGCGCATGGTCGAGCAGCATGAGCTTCGCCGCCGGGCCGCCGCTCAGGGTGAGCAGGCCCTTTCTGCCCTGCGGCGTGTGGGCAAAGGCACGCGAATGAAACGAGCCGTCGCCGCGCGCGCGCGAACTCGCGCCGGTGGCCGCGATGGAGTCGAGGCCGAGGATCTCGAACAGCTTTGCCACCGTGAATCCCGGGGGGAAGTCCTTGCGCTCCTTCTCGGGGAGCATCTTGATCATTTCATCGAGAAAAGTCGCGAGCACCTTGGCGCCGCCTGCTTCGGAGTACTCGAAGGATCGTCCGCCGAGGTCCAGGTGCGACGCCACCTTGCCGAAGGACGACGAGGCGCCGTCGCGGATGAGCGCGGCGGAATTTCCCGACGTGCCGCCCGCGCTGGGCGCCGCGGATTTTGGGTTGGGAGTCGAGCCAGCCGGCGTGTCGGCCGCGGGCTTGTTGCACTGCGTGAATGTGAGCGCAGTGAGGGCGAGGGTGACTTGGGCAAACCGCTTGGGAAGGGACGTGCGTTTCATGCGTGGGAGTCCATTCCCACAGGGCGGCAAAGACAATCCAGAAATCGCCGGGGCGCACGTCGCGCTCGACATCCCGCGTGCCGGGCTGATTCATTTCCCACACAACCAAAAAAACACCACCGACCATGAACATCCAGAAGATGATGAAGCAGGCGCAGAAGATGCAGGAACAGATGCAGCAGGCCCAGGAGGAACTCGGCCAGCGGACCGTCGAGGCCACGGCTGGCGGAGGAAAAATCACGGTCGTCGCGAGCGGGGCGGGGGATGTGCTTTCGATCAAAATCAGCAAGGATGTCGTGGACCCGAACGACGTGGAGATGCTCGAAGACCTCATTCTCACCGGCGTGCAAAAGGCCATCGAGGAAGGCCGCGCGCTGATGCAGGCCGAGATGGGCAAGATCACCGGAGGCATGGGGATGCCGCCGGGGCTGGGACTCTGATCGCCGCCCGCGGGGCTCGCGTCAGTGCTTCGCTTCGTCCGCGTGGCGTTGCGCCGTGATCCGCATCGCGACAAAGTAGAGCACGCACACGGCGAGGATCGTGACGACGATCCAGATCGCCTCGTGCTTCACCGCGCGGATCAGGCCGCCGAGATCCACGCCGACGCCCTGCTGCATCGCGCGAAGCTGGTTCGGGTCGAGTTCCTCAAGCTTCCTGCCGACCCGCCCACCGAGCCATGCGAGCAAAGAGCACCAAATCGCCGAACCGATAATCGTCAGCGCGCTGAAGCGTGCAAAATTCATGCGGATGATCCCGGCGGGAATTGAGATGAGATGCCGGAGCACCGGCAGCAGCCGCGCGAAGAAAATTCCGCCTGACTCATATTGGTGCATGAAGCGCTCGGCGCGTGCGACCTTCTTTGGCGGCAGAAAAACGTAGTTCCCGTAGCGCGCGATGAAGGGCCGCCCGACGACCCGCGCCACGAGATACGTGATCGCCGAACCAAGCCACGAGCCGAATGTGCCCGCGAGTACCACACCCGTGAGATCCATGTTTCCGCCGTGTGCCGCGAGGATCGCCGCTGGCGGGATCACGATTTCGCTCGGCACGGGGAAAATGGAACTCTCCATCGCCATCAGGACGATGACGCCGACATAGCCCCAGTCGTGGACCCAGTGAAACCAGACTTCGATCAGATGTTGCAACATTGCGCGTGGGTCTAGCAGACGAGGCGAATGCGGCAAGCGGCAACGAAGGGTGCCGCCTCGCGCGGTGCTCGACATCTTTTCGCCGCCTGCCTCTGCTCCGATCCCGCATGAAATCCCTCCGCCTCCTCCTCGCACTCTGCCTCGCCGCGACCGTCGTTTGCGCCGCGGATCGCAAGCCGAACATCATTTTCATCCTCGCGGACGATCTCGGCTACGGCGATGTCGGCGCGTTCGGGCAGAAAAAAATCCGCACGCCGAACATTGACCGCCTCGCCGCGGAGGGCATGAAGCTCACGCAGCACTACGCGGGCAACAACGTGTGTGCGCCTTCGCGCTGCGTGCTGATGACGGGCAAGCATCCCGGCCACGCATTCATCCGCGACAACCGGCAGGCGAAGGCGTTCGACCCGAAGTGGGACGAGGGGCAGACGCCCGTGCCTGCGGGCGAACTCACGTTTCCGATCACGCTGAAGAAAGTCGGCTACAAGCTCGGCGGTTTTGGAAAGTGGGGCCTCGGTCCGGTCGGCTCGACCGGCGATCCGCTGAAGCAGGGCTTTGACCGTTTCTTCGGCTACAACTGCCAGGCCGTCGCGCACAACTACTACCCGACGCACCTGTGGGACAACGACACGAAGCGCGCGCTCGACAACCCGAAATTCTCCGCGCACCAGAAACTCGCCGAGGACGCGGACGTGAATTCCTCGGCAAGCTACGAGAAATTTTTGGGCACCGAGTATGCGCCCGATCTCATCAGCGCCGAGGCGATGGAGTTCATCCGCGAAAACAGGGAGCGTCCGTTCTTCCTCTATTTTCCGACGACTGTCCCGCATCTCGCGCTTCAGGTGCCGGAGGATTCGCTCGCGGAATACGCGGGGAAATTTCCGGAGGAGCCGTACAAGGGCGAGCGCGGCTACCTGCCGCACCGCGCGCCGCGCGCCGCGTATGCCGCGATGGTCACGCGCATGGATCGCGAGATCGGCCGCATGGCGGAACTCGTGAAGGAACTTGGTCTCGATGAAAATACGATCTTCGTTTTCACGAGCGACAACGGTCCGCTTTACGACAAGCTTGGTGGCACGGACGCGGAATTTTTCGAGAGCGCCGGGCCGCTGAACGGGCGCAAGGGATCGATGTTCGAGGGCGGCATCCGCGAGGCGACCATCGTGCGCTGGAAGGGTCACATCGCCGCGGGCGGCACGAGCGATCGCGTGAGCGGTTTTGAGGACTGGATGCCGACGCTGCTCGAACTCGCCGGTGCGAAGGACGCGACGCCCGCGGGGATTGATGGCATCAGCATGGCGTCCACGCTGCTCGGCAAAACGCAGGAGCCGCGGCCATTTCTCTATCGCGAATCGCCGGGCTACGGCGGACAGGCGTGCATCCGCGTGGGCGAATGGAAAATGATCCGCGAGAAACTCAACCCCGGACCGAAAGCGAAGCTGAAGCCGCGCGATGTGCAGCTTTTCGATCTCGCGATTGACATCGGCGAGCAAAGCGACGTGGCCGACCAGCATCCCGACATCGTGGCAAAGCTGACCAAGCTCATGAAGGAGCAGCACGTGAAGTCCGAGCTGTTCCCCATCCGCGCGCTCGACGCGGAGTGACGGAAGTGCGAGGCCGCGCCTCGCGCGTCAGGCGAGCCGGAAGCGCCCCTCGTCCGCCGGTTCCTCGGCGACCGGATTTCGCAGCACGCCGATTTTTTCGATCTCGATCTCGGCGACATCGCCCGGGAGCAGCCAGCGGGGAGGCGTGCGCGCCATCCCCACGCCGTGCGGCGTGCCGGTGAGGATCACGGTGCCGGGCAGCAGCGTGTTGCTCGAGCTGAGAAATTCGATGATCGTGGCGATGTCGAAAATCATGTCGCTCGTCGTCCAGTCCTGCAGCGTCTCACCGTTCACGCGCGCGGCGATTTTGAGTGTGTGCGGGTCGGGGATTTCGTCGGTCGTCACGATCACGGGGCCGAGCGGGCAGAAGGTGTCGAACGATTTGCCGCGGCACCACTGCGCGCCACCGCCCTCCTTCTGCCAGTCGCGCGCGCTCACGTCGTTCGCGCAGGTGTAGCCGAGGACGTGGCTCAGCGCATTTTCGCGCGTCACATTTTTCGCGGCCTTGCCGATGACCACGGCGAGTTCCGCCTCGTAGTCCACCTTGTCGCTGCGCAGACGACGCGGGAGGAAAATGGGCGCGTCCGGATCCTGCACGGCACCGTGGGATTTCACGAAGAGCACGGGAAATTTTGGCTCCGGTGAATTCGATTCCGCGGCGTGCTTCCGGTAGTTCAGCCCGATGCAAAGGATCGCGGTCGGCACGATGGGCGCGAGCAGTTTTCCCGCGACCGCCTCGCCGGTGTCGGCGAATGGCCCGAACGGCCCGCCGGTGAGGCGCGTGAATTTACCGCCGTCGTGCTGGCGGGCGAAGGTGATGGAGTGGCCGGGAAGTTGGAGTCGTGCGATGCGCATGGGAATTTTGCGGAGACTGCGAGAAAGCGCGGCGCCCAAGCAAGTGCTCAGTGCTCAGTGCTCAGTTCTCACAGGCCGCGCTGAATCGTACTGAGCACTGACCACTCGAACCGGGGCAACTTTCGATTTGCCAGTGGCGTCAAGCTGCGCAGACTGCGCGCCCATTTTCCAAAATTAAAAATGAACAAACCAAAAGTCCTAGTGGCCGATCCAGTGAGCGAACGCGGCATCGCGGAATTGCAGGAGGGCGGGCTGCTCGACGTGACCGTGAAGACGGGGCTGAAGGAAGATGAACTGCTGAAGATCATCGGGGAATTCGACGGCCTCGTCGTGCGCTCGCAGACGAAGGTGAATGCGAAAGTCATCGAAGCTGCGAAGAATCTGAAGGTCGTGGGCCGCGCCGGTGTCGGCGTGGACAATGTGGACGTGGAGGCCGCGACGAAGCGCGGTGTGGTGGTGATGAACACGCCCGCGGGCAACACGATTTCCACGGCGGAGCACGCGTTCAGCCTCATGATGTCCATCTCGCGCAACATCCCGCAGGCGGATGCTTCGGTGAAGTCCGGCAAGTGGGATCGCAAGTCTTTCGAGGGCGTCGAACTTTACGGCAAGACGCTCGCCATTCTCGGCATGGGCCGCATCGGGACGGAGATCGCGCGGCGCGCGATCGCGTTCGGAATGCGCGTGTATGCGTATGATCCGTACCTTTCCGCGAGCCGCGCTCGATCGCTGCAAGTGGAATTGGTCGAGCGTCTCGATGAGATCGTCCCGCTCGCGGACTACATCACGATGCACATGCCGCTCACGGACGAGACGAAGAACATGCTCAACGCTGAGCGCCTCGCGAAAACGAAAAAGGGCGTGCGCATCATCAACTGCGCCCGCGGCGGGCTCATTGACGAGAAGGCGCTGTACGATGCGCTGAAGAGCCGGCAGGTCGCCGCTGCCGCGCTCGACGTGTACGAAGTCGAGCCGCCTCCCGCGGATTTCCCGCTGCGCTCGCTGGCGAACATCGTCCTCACGCCGCACCTCGGCGCGAGCACGGCAGAGGCGCAGGAAAATGTGGGCATCGAGGTCGCGCAGCAGATCCGCGCGATGCTGATGAGCGGCGAAGTCCGCAACGCCGTGAACATGCCGAACATGGACGCGAAGACGCTCGCGATCATCGGGCCGCACATCCGCCTCGGCGCGCGCCTCGGCACGCTGATCCGCCAGATCGCCGCGAAGCGCTGCGACACGCTGAACATCAACTTCGCCGGCAAGATCAACGAGCACGACACCACTGCCGTCACGCGTGCGATTTTGAAGAGCTTCCTGCACGCCGCGAGCGGCGGCGAGGTGAACGAGGTGAATGCGCCAGATTTCGCAAAGCAGCTCGGCCTGAAAGTGACCGAGAGCCGCGAGAGCAATGGCGGCGATTTTGCGGAACTCATCGAGCTGACCGCGACCGGCGAGGGCGGATGGGTGAGCGTTGCGGGAACTTTCTTCGGCAATCAGGCGCGCGTCGTGAAGATGAATGGCCGCCACATCGAGGCGAAGCCCGATGGCGTGCTGCTGATCTACGAGAACAAGGATCGCCCCGGCATGGTCGGCTGGATCGGAAACCTGATGGGCAAGCACGGCGTGAACATCGCCAGCATGAGCCTCGGCCGCACCGAAGCCGGCGGCCTCGCGCTCGCCGTGCTGAACCTCGACAGCGTCCCCGGCGAAGCCGTGCTGAAGGAGATGCTCGCCGAACCGGACATTAAGTCCGCGCAGGTGGTGCAGTTGTAGCCGCGCTTGTAAAAGCGCGGGCTGATTCGGAATGACGGATGACGAAGTGCCCACGCTCTCACGAGCGCGGCTACGGGTATAATTCCCGCTCGCTCCGCGCACACTTCCGCGTGTAAACGCGCGCGTGAAATTTTCCATCCTCAGCAAAACTCCGGCGGCACTGCCGGGCGTCCGTCTTTTCACCACCGCGCAGCGCAAGGCGTTGCCGCGTGGCATCTCGGAGGCGGAGCTTTCGCTGAAATCCGGCTCGCGCATTTTTCACCACGGCGAAAATCTGCTGTGCGTCGGCCTCGGCGATGCGGGAAAAGTCACCGCCGACGAAATGCGCCACGCCGCGGGCAGCGCGGCGATGGCGATGAAGCGCAGCGGGCGCACACGCTTCACGCTGGACCTCGGTGAGTGGGCGCACTTCGCCGGTGCCGCGATCGAGGGGATGATGCTCGCGGATTATTCGTACGAGGAATTCAAGACGAAGCGCACCGCGGGCATCGAACAGGTCAGCATGATTGTCGGCGCACCGCACGTCGCGGCGGTGAAAAAGGCCACGGCGCACGCGCAGACGCTCGGCGAATTCACGAACCTCGCGCGCGGGATTGCGAACCGCCCCGGCAACGTCGTCTATCCCGCGACGCTCGCGGAGGAGGCGCGCTGGCACGCGAATAAGCACGGCCTGCGCTGCACGGTGCTCGATGAAAAGCAACTTCGCGCGCGGCGCTTTGGCGGCATCACCGCGGTCGGCGGCGGCAGCGCGCGTCCGCCGCGGCTCATCGTGCTGGAACACCGCGGCGGTCCGCGCACGCAAGCGCCGATCGCGCTCGTGGGGAAGGCGGTGACGTTTGACACCGGCGGCATTTCCATCAAGCCCGCGGCGGACATGGAAAAAATGATCTGGGACAAATGCGGCGGCGCAGCCGTGCTCGGCGCGATGCTGGCCATCGCGAAGCTCGGCGTGAAGCGCAACGTCATCGGCCTCATCCCCGCTGCGGAAAACATGCCCGGCTCCGCGGCTTACCGCCCCGGCGACATCGTGACGTGCTACGACGGACGACATGTCGAGATCGTGAACACCGACGCCGAGGGCCGCATGATCCTCGCCGACGCGATCGGTTTTGCGCGAAAGGATCACCGCGCCGCAGCCATCGTGGACATCGCCACGCTCACCGGCGCGTGCGGCATCGCGCTCGGCGAAAGTGCCGCCGGACTTTGGAGCAGCGATGATCGCCTGCGCGATGCAACGCTCGACGCCGCGAAAAAATCCGGCGAGCGCGTGTGGCCGATGCCGCATTATCCCGAATACGATGATGCCATCCGCAGCGATGTCGCGCTGATCAAAAACAGCGGCGGACGCATGGGCGGCGCATGTACGGCAGCGGCGTTCCTGCGCACGTTCGCCGAGAAGACCCCGTGGGTGCATCTTGACATCGCCTACACTTCGCACCGCAACAAGGACAGCGCCTCGCTTGCAAAAGGTGCGACCGGATTCGGCGTGCGCACGCTCATCGAACTCGCGATGCACTGGCGCTGAAGGCCGACTTTTTCCGGCGGAAAAAGTGGAGAGTAGGGGGGTCGAACCCCTGACCTCGTCATTGCGAACGACGCGCTCTACCAACTGAGCTAACTCCCCGTTTCTGAAAAACTGAGGGCGGGGAATATCCCCGGAAGAAAATTTCCGGCAAGAAAAAAGTGCGTTCCATTTTGCGATCCGCGCTGGGCCGCTCCGCGATTCGCAGCGGTGCGAATGCAGCACAGCATTGCTTGAGCATTTTGAAACTCTGCACCATCCTCGCCGTCACCATGAAACGTCTCGCGCTGTCCCTCGTCCTTGCGGTGTCCCTCCTCGGCGTCTCCCACGCGGTCATCAAACGCGATCCGATGGATGTGCTTCGCGAGAGTCAGGAGGCTTTTGAGAAAAAGGACTACGATCACGCTGCGGCGCTGCTCACCGAGGCCATCGAGGCAAATCCAAAACTCACCCCGGCATACGTCCTGCGCGGTCTCGCGAATGCCTCGCGCAACAAATTCGACGAGGCGGTCGCCGACTACACGAAGGCGGCGGAGCTCGCGCCCGACGACGAGCGCCCGCGGCTGCTGCGCGCGGCGGTCCATCAGTTCCGGAAGGAATTCGACAAGGCGATCGCGGACATGGATTTTGCGCTGAAGAAGGATCCGAAAAATTCCGAACTGCTCGCCACGCGCGGAATCTGCCGCGCGCAAAAGGGCGACGATGATGGAGCGCTGAAGGACTTCGACGCCGCAGTGACCGCCGATCCGAAAAATGTTCACGGCTGGCAGCTTCGTGGCTCCGCGTATTCGGAGAAGGGCGAGAAGGACAAGGCGCACGGCGATTTCAAGGAGGCCATCGCGCTCGATCCAAACAATGCCGCCACGTATCTCTACCGTGCGCATCTTTACCTCGTGGAATCGGATCCCGAGTCCGCGCTCTCCGACCTTGAGGAAGTGATGCGCCGCGCGCCTGATTTTCCGGGCGCTGCAAACGACTACGCGTGGACGCTCGCGACGAACCCGAAGGACGCCGTGCGCAACGGGCGCAAGGCCATCGAGTACGCGAAGAAGGCGTGCCACGAGACCGACTACAAGCACGCGCCGACCGTGGACACACTCGCCGCCGCATACGCCGAGGCCGGCGACTGGGAGGAGGCGCTGAAGTGGCAGAAAGAGGCGCTGTCGCTCGCGGAGAAAACGCACCCGGATGACGTGAAAGGCATGAAGGAGCGCCTCGCGCTTTTCGGGGAGAAGAAGGCGTTCCGCGAAGTGCCGGTGCGCGAGAAGAAGCACAAGCCGTAGAACGTTGGATGCCGTCTGTTGCCATTCGTCAGACAGGGAATTGCGGCTGCCGAAGATCAACGAAGGACGGCAAAGCGCGGCAGGTATGTAGCGCCGACGATTCGTCGGCACCGTGCGTCCGGTCAGAAGCGGGGCGTGGAATTCTGCTGGGCTGCCATCGCCCCGATGCCCGTGCGAGTTCGGATGCAGGCTGACTCTGACTCAGGCACACGCGCAGCGCGACTTTGGACATATCTCCCGCTCACGCGCCTTTTGGCCGACGAATCGTCGGCGCTACATTGCTGTCGCGCCCCGAGTCATTCACCTGTTTTGCGGGACGCAAACGATCAGCGGATTTCCGAGGGCTACGCCTCCACCGGCACGAGCTTTGCGAGTTCCTCCACGAGCGCGGGCACGCTGAGATTCTCCGCGAGGCCGTCGTAGTTCAGCAGCACGCGGTGGCCGAGGACTTCGGGTGCAAAATGGCGGATGTCCTCAAAGGCCACATGCGCGCGTCCCTCCGCGAGCGCGCGGACCCGTGCGGCGCGGATGAGCGCCTGCACCGCGCGTGGCGATGCGCCCCATTTCACAAATTTCTTCACCGTGTCGCCGCTCTCGACGGCCTCGGGATGTGTTGCGAGCACGAGGCGCACGGCGTAGTCGCGCAGCGGATCGGCGACGACCACTTTCTCCAGCACGCTGCGAAGTTCCATGATGCGGTCGCCGTTCATGATCTTCGGCACATCGCTGTGCCCGCCGAGCGTGGTCCGGCGCACCATTTCGTTCAGCTCGGCGCGATTGAGAAAGGGGACGTTCAGCTTGAACATGAAGCGGTCGAGTTGCGCCTCGGGCAAGGGGTAAGTGCCTTCCTGTTCGAGCGGATTTTGCGTCGCGAGCACGAAGAACGGCTGCTTCAACGTGTGCGTGTTGCCGCCCGCGGTGATCGTTCCTTCCTGCATCGTCTCGAGCAGCGCGGACTGCGTTTTCGGAGTGGCGCGGTTGATTTCATCCGCGAGCAGGAGCTGCGTGAAAATCGGCCCGCGTCGGAATTCAAACTGGTAGCGCCCGTCCGGCCCCGCGCTCATCACCGTCGTGCCGATGATGTCGGCAGGCATGAGATCCGGCGTGAACTGGATGCGGCGAAAATCGAGGTCCAGCGCGCGCGCGAGCGTCTTTACGAGTTCCGTCTTGCCGAGACCGGGCACGCCTTCGAGCAGCACATTGCCGCCCGCGACGATGGCCGTGAGCACGCCATCCACCACGCGCTGCTGCCCGACGATGACACGCCCGATGCTCTCGCGCAGTCGCTGGAAATCATCGCGGAATCGTTGTGCCTCTGCGTGGAGTGGTGCGTTGTCGGACATGGGAGTGGGTGTTTGAATGATGGATTACTTTTCGCCGTCCTGTCGCTTTCGTTTCCGCGCGAGGAGGCGCTCGGTGGTGGATTGCTGCCCGTCGGCCGTCGTCGTTTCGTCCGTTTTTGACTGTGGTTTTTGTGCTGCCGTGGCGGGCGGCGTTGCGGTGACAGACGGCGCGGCTGAGTTCGATTTCGCCGGAATGACGATGGGCTTCGGTCGCTCAGCGGGAGCGATAACCGCCTGCGCTGCTTTCTTCCGCTGGAGCAGCGCCCCCAGCGTTTCCGTCGAGACGGATTTTTTTCCGAAGCCGAACCAGCCTTTGATCACCTGCCAGTCGAGTTGCACACGGCGCAGGCCGACGTCGATCGGGATGAGACAGGCGAGCGCGATGAGGAACCAGTCGAAGACGGGCCGCGAGCTTTCGCGCACCGAGCGTGGCGGATGGAAAAGATCGAGGTCGGACGGCGATAGCACGCGTCCGCCGGTGCGCTCAGCGATCTGCTTCAGTGCGATCGGATTGCTCTTGAAGCGCAGGTATTCCGGCGAATACGGCACAGCGAATCCGCCGAATGCCTGCTCGTTGCGCTTCACGGTCTTGTCGCCGGTGCCGCTGATGCCCACGCCGGCCGCGGCGACCTGGTAGCGGCCTTTGCCCCAGAGCGGGAATTCGCCCTGGTACCGGCGCGGTGCGATTTGTTTGAGCGGCACTTCCACGGTTTTGCCGCGCGGGCCGCTCACGCGCGCTTTCATTTCGAGAAAGTTTTCGTTCTTTGCAAAATCCTCCACGGTCACGATGCCCTGACTGCCGCTGGCGGACGCCGACATCGTCAAATCGCTGCGCTGCTCGACGCGCGACACCTCGGTGGCGAGTTGCTTCACGAAGGCGCGGTATTTTTCCCAGCCCACCCAATCGCGTGCCCAGTTCGGGGCGAGGTCGCTCGTCCACGCCGCGGTCGTGCCGAGCCCGTAGCGCCAGATCGCGAGCACTGGATCGGGCGAATCACCCGCGGCCTGCTCCTGCGCGTCCGGCGGCGCTTTCAGCACAACGCTCGCGCGCGGCTTCGGCGTCGTGAGCACGAAGCCGTGCAGCGGCGGCATCGCATCAATGCCCCTGAGGATCGGCGACGGAAATTCCACCTGCGCGCTGAACGTCTTGTTTTGCAGCATCGAGCGTTTCAGTGTCTTCGCCTCCTTGATGAAAATGCTCGGGAGTTCTTCGGGATTTTGCGGGTAGTAAAAGCGGCCGCCGGTTTTTTTCGCGATGCCTTCCATGAGGTCAACGGTCTGCCCGCCGTGCGGATTGATCGCCACCGTGGAGACCGTGATTTTATTCGCGACGAACTGGTCGAGCAGCGTGGGTTGCGGCGGCGCGGGATCGCCGTCGGAGATGATGATGCAGTGTTTCATCGCCGCGTCGCTCGCCTTCAGGCCGGTGAAGGCCATGGACATGATGTTGTGAAATGCCGGCATGTCCTCCGGTGATGCGGCGTTGATGAGCGGGATGAGCTTCGAGTCGTAAAACTTCGCTGGCGTCATCGGAAAGACCCACTGGTCGCCCTTCGCAAATTCATAATCGAGCAGCCCCACCTCGTCCTCGCCGCCGAGCACGCGGATGGCCTCCTTTGCGATGCGCTTCGCCCAAGTGTTGCCCTCGGCAAATTCGCAAGTGTGCAGCACGATCGCGAGCGCGCCCTTCGGCAGGATTTTTTTCTGCGTCACGTCCATCGTCACCGGCAGCGCATCCTCGACGACGCTGCGGTGATACCCGCCCGGCCCGAATGTCTGCGGACTGCCGAGCATGATGAATCCCGTACCCTGATTGTAGATCGCGTCGTGCAACGCCTGAAGTTGCACCGCATCGAAGGCATCCGCAGGCGCATTCGGGATGATGATCAAATCATACGGCAGCAGCGAAAGCGGATCGCGCGGGAACTCATGCGCCATCCGCACCTGCACGATGCGCTCGCCCTGCTTGAGCGCCGCGACGAGCGATTCCCAGTCGCGCGCATCGCCGCGCGCGTCGGTGACGACGAGCACCCTGCCTTCGCCTTTCAGATACAGATCGCCCATCGCCACGTTGTTCTCGGCCCACGAGTCCTCGCCCTTCGCCGTCTCGATGGTCGCGACATACTCGTAGTATCCCGGCCCGCGCTGCGGCAGTGGCAGCGAGAAGCGATTCTTCCCCGCCTGATACTCCACTTCCTTCTCGAAAATATTCTTCCCATTCTCGGCGAAGCGCAGCTTGCCCTTGCCTGCCTGCAGCGAAGAAAGCAGCGCCGTCGCCTCGTAAGTCTCGCCCTGCTTCACGACGCGCGGAAGGTCAAGCCGCTCCAGCCACACCTCCTTCGCAAAATCAAACGCCACCGGCAGCACATCCACCGCGATGCGGTGCGACTTCATTTCGTCGAGCACGGTCGTCACGTTGCTGTCCGTCTCATTGCCATCCGAGATGAGCACCACGCGCCCCTGATTTCCCTCCGGCAGCATCGCCGCCGCGAGGCTGAGTCCCTTCGCGATATCCGTGCCGTCGCGGTTCACGCGCGAGTTGATCGTTTCAAAGGGGAAAGACTTCCGCGGCGGCAATTCCACCGCCGCATCGCGCCCGAAAACCACCAGCCCCGCCTCGTCCTTCTCCGGCTTCTGCGCGACCGATTTCAAAATCCACTCCATGCTCTTGTCGGAGATTTTCTCGCCCATCGAGTCCGACACATCGAGCGCATACACTATCGAGAGTGTGTCCGACTTCCGCACCGCGCGGGGCTCCGCGAGCAGCGCCGCAAACGCACCGACGAGCAGCAGACGCGACACAAGCGCCGCCTGCGCGCGCCGCCCCGTGAGCCCGCTCCATCCCGCGAAGTGCATCCACCACACCCATGGTGTCACGAGCATCAGCCAGAACGCCGGCTTCCAGGTGAACCGCACAACGCCGCGCAGTTCGCAAACGATCACCGCAGCCGCAAACACTGCGAGAAACAGCATCAGCGGCAGCAGTGCGAGAAATGTAATCCGACGCCGCGCCACCGGAAACAGCGAGCGCATCGCACGGGCTGGGAGAATCGCGGAGTTCACAGGCAGGCGCGCACTCTGCGGAATCCGGCCGAGTCGAAGCGAGTTCGGAATTGGAAGAGCGGTGCTGCTCGTAGCGCGGACATTCCTGTCCGCGACGCAGGACTCGCGGGCAGGAATGCCCGCGCTACACCGGCGCTCACAATTGCAGCGCCACGATGCGCCGGTTCATCGTGTCAGCTACGAGCACGCGCATCCGGGAATCCACGACGAGGCCCCACGGCGTTGCGAATTCCCCGTCTCCGCGACCGGTGTGGCCGTATTGACCGAGCAGTTTTCCATCGAGCGAGATTCGAGAGAGGCGGCCTGCGCCGTATTCGATCACGTAGAGGTTTCCGTCGGGTGCGAGCGTGATGTCGTAGGGGAGATTGAAAGTGAGCGCGCTCTTTTCGTCTGCGGCCGCACCGAGCAGGCCGAGGTATTTTCCGGCGTCGGTGAAGATGAGTACGCGGTTGTTGATCGCATCCGCGACGAACACTTTTCCCTCGCGCCACACGAGTCCGCTCGGTCGTTGGAATTGCCCCGCGCCTGTGCCCGGCGTGCCGAATTCGCGCAGCCACTCGCCGTCGCGCGTGAAGACCTGCACGCGATCGTTGCCGCCGTATTCGCACACGTAGAGATTCTCGGCGGCGTCCTTGCAGATGCCGACGGGGTAGATGAATTCGCCGCGCCCCCTGCCATGTTGACCGGCAGTTTTCAGCACATGGCCCTGCTGATCGAACCACACGAGCCGCCGATAGTGCGTGTCGCAGACGACGATGCGATCGTCCTTCAGCCACACGATGCCCTCGGGTTTTCCGAATTGCACATCGAGCATCTTCCACTGGCGGAGCAGCGCGCCGTTTGCGTCGTAGATGAGCACGCGGCCCGCAGTGTCCATGACCGCGAGTTCGTCGTGCGGGCCGGTGGTGAGGCTGCGCGGCGTCGGCTGCACCGCGCCGTCTGTCGGCAGCATCCATGTGCGCCAGGCCTTCACGGAAATCGCATCCGCCTTGCCGCTCGGTTTGCATCCGCCCAGTGAAAGTGCGAGCAGCGCAAACATGGTGAACGTGCGCAGCAGCGCGCGAAGCTTCACGCGCATGCCGGTGCGCGGTGCTTCCCCCGGACGATGAATGAATGTGTGCGACTCGCCATTGTCCGCACGCAGCGAGGTCTCTGCGCAACTGCCGAGAAAGCGCGAGCCGCTGATGGTATGCGGGCCATCGTGCGCAGTCTCGATGAAGACGCGCTCCGGTCGCACGCAGCGCGCGCTGCGCCAAGTTTCGCCGAGCCATTGCCGCGCATCATCGGGAGTCAGCCAGTTTGCCGGGCCGAGGAAATCCGCGATCTCATACGACGCAGGATTCTCGTAAAGCTCCGCAACTTTGCCGGTGAATGCGACGCTGCCTTCGCTCATGCAGATCGCATGTCCGGCTTCTGCGAGCGCGATCTCCGGCGCGTGCGTTGCGAAGATGAGCGACGCACCGGAGTTGCGGATGTGCTCGCGGATCACGTCCCAAAATTTCCCCGAGCGTGCGCTGTCCACATGCGCGAGCGGCTCGTCGAACACGAGCGTGCGTGGCGACATGGCGAGCGCGCGGGCGAGCGCGAGGCGGCTCTGTTCGCCGCGGCTGAGATTTGGCGGCTTTGTATTCCCAAGGTGAGCGAGATCGAATGCTGCGAGGAGCGCATCCGCGATCGCGACGTGCGCGCCGCATTCGGTGAGATGCTCGCGCGCGGTGCAGCCGGGCCACAGGCCGTCGCCCTGCGGCGCCCATGCCACACGCGCGTCGCCGTGCAGTTTTCCGGAGCCGGGCTTTTCAAATCCGGCGAGCACATTCAGCAGCGAAGTCTTGCCCGCGCCCGATGCGCCGAGCACGGCGGTGATTCCGCGTGGAATCGTGAGCGTGACATCACGCAGCCGCCCCGGCTGCAGCGATACGCGTTCGAGGTGGAAGAGGGCGTCAGCTTGCACGATGGCGTGGATAGAGGCGGGCGATGAGCGCGGTCAACAGCGCAGCGGCGAGCGGCACTGCGAAGGCGAGGATGAACATTGCCTTCAGCGCGTCGCTGCGCCCGTAGTGCAGCAGGTTTAGCAGCCGCGCGCTTGCGCTCGTGAATTGCGGCGGTGCGAGCATCGAGTTGATCGTGAAGTCGCCGTAGCCAAAGCAGAAGAGCAGGAGCACCGCGCACAGCCGAGGCCAGCCGCCGAGCTGCCACACTGCACGCCGCCCGCCCGATGCGCGCGCAGTGTGCAGCGCAGCGCGATCACGCGTCGTCTCGATGCCGAAACGAAGCAGCAGCGCGAACGGCAGCAGAACGAGCGCGAGGCCGAGCACCGGCGGAAAAACCGTGTCGCGCAGCAGATGCAGCGGCGGCACTTGCAGCACTGTGAGCAGCATCAGCCCGCACAGCAGCGGCCCGAGCAATCCCGGCAGCGCGAGCAGCCAGCGCCAGCCGCGCCGGAGTTCGATCCATCCGGCGAGCAGCCATGCGAACAGTGTGGCCGAAATGGAAAGGCCGAGGCCGTTGCAAATCTCCCGCCACGGTGCCAGCGCGAAGATTTCGGATGGAGCTGCGACAGCGAGCGTGGCGAGTCCGCCGAACATCACCAGACAGGGTGTGAAGCAAACGGGCACGAGGCCGAAGAAGATCAGCATCGGAGCAAACGCTGCGCGGATTGATTCCGGGGCATGGTCGCAGTCTGTGAGTGATTGCGGTGCGAACTGCGCGAATCGGATGAGCGTGCAGACGAGCACCGCTTGGATCCCGAGAGGCAGCGCCGCGAGCCGCAGTGATTCGCCGAGCGCTAGCCCGCCTGCCTGCGCGTCGAACAATGCGACGGGCCACGCGCGGATGTTCCAAGTTGTCGCGATTTCAAATTCCTGAAACGCCAGGAAAAACACCACTGCCACGCCGAGCCAGAGGCCGCGTCCCCATGCGCGAAGTCCCCGCATTTTCTGCCGCAGCCACGTGAGCGGCGTCCCGATGCGCAGGCAGTGCATCGCTTCAGTCGAAAGCGCGGGCGGCGTGAGCCAGACGACGAGAAGTGCCAGAGGCGAAAGGCGCAGCCAGACGAGAGCGGAATAAAACCACGCACGTTTGGCTCCGCCCTGTTTCATCGCGTCCTCAAAGTGCGCTACAGCGACTGCGAAACCGGGCATGAGCAGCAGTGCAATCGCAAACCAAAAGACGATCAGGCGTGCCTTTCGCGGCCACGACTGCACGCCCGGCCCGCCGATGAGCAGCACGGCGAGTGTCGCGAGCGCGATGGCCGAAGCGCGTGTGAGCGAGAGCAGTGTGGGCTCGGTGATGCTCATCGTGAAGCGGCGGGAATGTAGCGCCGACGAGTCGTCGGTCCGGCGTAAGAGGCGGCGCTTGGTCCGAATTTCCACGCGCGTCCTGCGTCGCACGGTTTCAGCCGACCACTGGTCGGCGCCACATCGGCGGTGGCGCGCGTCATTTGAGATATTCGGCCTTGAGCCATGCGAGGCATTCGTTGCGCGCTTTCAGCAGGCCGGTGAGGGGATGGGCGCGCGCTGCGTGCGGAAGGAGGTCGCGCACTTCCGCCGGGAGCTCTGCAGAGTCCACGGGGCCGAGGGGGATCTGCCGGGATTTCGAGCGTGCGAGTGCGAGTTCGGTTTTTGCGGAAAGGAGGAAGTCGGCGAGCTTGCGCGCATCTTCCATGTGCGGTGCGCCGCGCACGATGGCGACGGTGTTTGGAATGCAGATCGCCTGTCCGCCTTCGAGCGTCACGGGACGCATCGTCACGGGCTTGCCGTCGTCTTTTGCCTCGAAAAAATCATCCGTGTCGGTGAATGCCGCGTCGCACACGCCGCCGGCCACGGTGTCTTTCGACTGCGCATTGCCGGGCACTTCGCGCAGGCCGCGTCGGCGTGCGTCGGAGTGCCACTGCTGCAAACGCGCTGCGCCCCACTCGTGCCAGAGCACGGTGCAGTGCGTGAGCGTGGTGCCGTAGAGCGGCTTCGCCATCGAGAAACGGCTGAGGTCGCCGTCGAGCAGGAGTGCGTCGTTCCATCGCGGTCTGTCGCTGCGCTCGATGATCACGCGAAGCCGCGCGGCGAATCCGGTCCAGCGTCCATCGGCGTCGCGGTGCTGCGTGGGGATGCGCTGCCAGCCGGAGCCTTTGTGCGCGTCGAGCAGGCCGCGTTCGGCGAGGTCGAGTGTGCCGAGGAGTTCGTTGTTCCAAAAAACGTCGCAGCGCGGATGCGCGGCTTCGCGAATGATCTGCTCGGCGAGGCCGAGGGATTTCGTCGCCTCGGTGTCGAATTTCACCGCGACGGGGATGCCGGTCTGCTTTTCAAAATCGCGCAGGATTGCTTCGGCGAAGACGGCGTCGTGCGCGCAGTACACGGTGAGCTTGTCGCGACCGAGCGACTGCCACACGAGCAGCACGATGCCGAGCAGGCCGATGAGGAGGAGGGGGCCTTTCGTGTTGCGGAGATCCTGCACGCGGGAGCTTTGGCGGAATGCGGGCGGTGCGGCAAGGGCGGCGTACCTCGTAGCAGCGCTTGTGAAAGCGCGGGCTGATCCTCGCGCCCAGCCGATTCAGAGTGCCCGCGCTTTGACAAGCGCGGCTACGGTTTCTTCACCGGCAGCGCGTCGAAGTATTTCTGGATCGCACCGTGGTAGCCGGGCGGGACTCGCTCGTTGCGGATGGCCTCGGCCACGCCCTGTTTCACGGCGGTGACGGCGGCATTGTAGTCACCGGCCTTGCTGCCGGTGTCGCCGACGCCTTCCTCTTTCCATTCCATGAGCAGCTTGCCTGCGCCTAGCTGCGTCTTTGCCTTTTCCGTTTTGAAACCGGAGGTCGTGCTGTCGTCCTCGCCCAAGGTGCCGCCCTGTCCGATGCCGGGATTTTTGCCTGCCTTGCCGCGGCCATTCTTGCCATCACCCTGTCCGTCGCCGTCGCCTGCTTCACCCGCTTCGGCGAGGCGGCGCATCGCGTCGTCGTAAAGTTTCTGGTAGTCCTGCTGAGTGTTTGCGCCCGCGTCCTGCGCGTCTTTGCCGTCGAGTTTTCCGAGATCGTTGAGTTGCTTGGCGGCGGCGAGATTTTTCAGCGCGTCCTCGAGGTTTTGCGCGTCCTTGAACATTTCGCCGAGCCGCTTCAGTTCGTCCTCACCGAGTTTGAGCGACTCGTTCGCTGCATCGAGCGCGTCCTTGGAAGCGCCACCATTTTTCGCCATGCCGAGTTGCTCGGCGGCGCGCGCGAGGGCTTCGTTGAGCGCCTTGTCGCCGAGCTGTTCCCGGAGCTGGTTTGCCATCTGGCCGAGTTCCTTCGCGAGTTTTTCGAGCTGCTCCTTTTTCTCCGCGCCTTCGGTTTTTTTCGCGGCGTCCTGCATCTGCTGGCCGAGTTTTTCCATCGCCTGCCTCAGTCCCCCGGCGTCGCCTTTCTTCAGCTTGTCGAGCAGCTCCTTCATCGCCTGCCGCTGCTGTGTGTCGCCAAATTGCTGCGCGGCTCTTTCGAGCGCGTCCTTCGGAATCTGCGCCGCGACTTTTTTCCACAGCTCGCTGAAATCCTGCGCTTCCTCGTTCAGCTTTTTCGCATTCAGCTCGCGCTCATTCGGCTTCATTTCCTTGAGCGTCTTGTCGAGTTTCGTGAGTGCCTGATCCACCTGCTCGGTGAGCGCGCCGCCTTTTTCCTTCAGCTCCTCCTTGCGGATGGCGGTGATTTTTTTCGTCTCGGCGAGCCGGGCCTCCTGCTTCGTCAGATCCTTCCGCTTCTCGTCCATCTTGAACGGATCGAGCCTTGGCAGCCACAGCGCACCGGCGAGGAGCGCGGCGAATGCGAGGGTCACATTGCGCGCGCCGGGTTGCCACTTCAGCAGAAAAAGTCGCGAGGCATCGAGCTGCGCGGCACGTTTCTCGGCCTGCAAAAGGACGATCTCGCGGTATTCGCCCGGTGCCTCTGCGATGAGCGATGCGGTGAGGAAAAGTTCCTTGCTGCCCGCACGTTCATCGAGCGAACGCGCGACGTGCGTAGGCGCGGGCTTGCGCGCGAGGAATGCGGCAAGCGCAAGCGCGAACGCAGGAATCATCGCGAGTGTGAGCGGCGTGAACCACGCATTTGGCAGCACTCCGAGCAGCCGCGCGCAGAGCAGCGCGACGAGCGCGAGGGCCGACACGCTCAGCGCGGCGATGTGAAGCCGCCGGCCAAACGCAGCAGCCTGCATCCGCACGGCGGCGGAACGCAGAAGGCGATCAGTGGCGGTGGGATTCACAGGCGGAAAGTAGGATCATGTCTGCCCGCGGGCAATGCCGCTTTGGCAATGTGTGCGGTTCTTTCTCTTTGTCTTGCTCCTGCTCCTGCTCTCTTGCGGATGCCGCTCTCGACGAGAGCATGAGCAGGAGCAAGACAAAGAGTAAGACGGGATCTGTCCTTTGCTGTCCGCCTACCGCGGGATGTCGCACTTCGAGAGCTTCACCATTTCATCCCAGCCGCTGCAGTCGCCGAGGATGTCCATCGGGCCGCCCTTGGCCACGCGCACTTCGCTGCCGTCTTTCGGGATGAGGACGAGGATGATTCCCGCGCCTGCGCGATCTTCGCGGTAGCGCCATTGCGCGAGATTGAACGAGCACAGCACCCAGCCCGTCGTGCTGCCGCCGCTGAGATAGACGAGCAGCGTTTTTCCATTTTCCGGATCGAGCTTGTAGCCGGCCATGATGCCGCGCACGGCGATGCGCACGCCCTTGTAGGTCTTGTCGGCGCGCGCGCGATCCGCGCTGTATGCGCGCAGCAATGTCTCCGCTGGCACGATGCTGCCGGACTCGGCGCGGGTGATGGGCACGTTGGCGTTTTGCAGGCGCTCGATGGATTGCTTTACGGAGACCGCGTCCTCGAGGCGGCCATCCACGGTGAGCTGTTTTTTCAGCTCGATGAGTTTTGGCAGCGACTCCGCGACGGTGCCGGAGACGAGGTCGTTCATCTTCGTGAGCGTCGTCTGCTGGAGTGTGCGGAGCGACTTCGGTTCCCGCGTAAAGTTCAAATCGGACAGCGCCTGCTCGGCGTGGACGCGCGTGCGTTCGTCGCGCACGGCGATGGCACCCTCGAGGTCCGCAAGTTTCTGGAGCTGGAGCTGGAGTTCGCCGAGCTGGTTCTCGTATTTGGAAAGGATGTCGCGGCGGACAGTGGCGATCTTTTCCTCGATTCTCTGCACCTCGCTTTGGCCGAGGCTCGCGCCGTTCGGGACTGCCACGCGCTGGGCGTGGACTTGTGCGGTGAAGGCGATGAGCAGGAGGAGGCGTTTCATGCGGGGCGCGAAATAGAGTGCGGGGGGAAGGGGATGGCAAGCGCGGGGCGAACGGCGCGGGGCGAACATTGAACATTGAACATCCAACATTGAACATTCAACGAATGAGGAATGAGGAATGAGGAATGAGGAATGAGGAATTTCCGCCGCGCGGCGGATCACTTCGCCGGCGCGTCGGCCTTCGGCGCGGCGGTCCATGTGCCGCGGCTCTCATCGTAGCGGAGCAGGACGCGCCATGCGCCGCGTTCGGACTTTCCCGACGAATCTGTGAGCGTGCCGGCGAGGAGGACGCTTGCGTTCACCTTTTCCTGAATCGTGATTTTTGCGGATGCGAGTGGATCGAAGCGGACATCCGCGCCCTTCGGAAGCTGGTCGCGGACGAGGCCGCGCGCACGCCACCATGCGGACTCCTGCGTGAGGTCGCCGCTCGTGAGTTCGCGCCAGCGGTCGGCGGTGACGTGGCCGAAAAGCTTCACGAAAAATGTGATGGTCAGAAACGCGCCGAGAAGGATGTACCAGAAGAGCCGCCGGTTCCTGCGCTTGCGGCGGAGGACAACCTGGCCGACGGGTTGCCACTGGTCGAGGCCCTCACGCCAGTAGAGCGTCTCGTCGTCAATGAAGCCGCACCGGTGCAGATGGTTCAGATTCGCCGCCGTGTAAGGGCCGCGCTGTTCGCCATTGTGGTAGATGAAAAAGACTTCGGCTTGCATCGGTGCGCAACCGCCATCGGGTTTGCGCGAGCGTTGACTAGACGATCGCGCACGTCGCGCAAAGCCCTATCGTTTTCAAATCGTCGGCGTGCGGAGGAGTGAGCCACGAATGGGCACGAATGATCACGAATGGGAAAAGGCTCAGCGCGGGCGTGATGCGGACACTTCTATTGCCTTGCAGAATTTTTTTTCCAATTGGCCTCACGCAAAGGGGCGCGAAGGTCGCAAAGGGAAGTGAGCAAATGCCTCTGCGCCCTTCGCCTCCTTTGCGTGAGGCATGACTCAGACCTGTTGGGTGCATTTTTCCTGCCGGGCGAAACGCATTTCATTCGTGCCGATTCGTGCCCATTCGTGGTTCCGAAAATCACGCGCTATTGGCGGCGGTCGGTGGCCTTGCTCTTCGGCTCGTTCAGCGGCTTCGGGAGCGGGCCGAGCTTCCCGTCGCCCTCGGAGCGCTGGTCGAGGATGGCGCGGGCGATCGCCTTTGCCAGTCGTGCGCGGTACTCGGGCTTCGCGATGAGGCGCGCCTCGCCGCTGTTGCTGAGGTAGCCGCACTCGACGAGCACGCAGGCGATGCTCGGGTTCCGCGTGAGGCGCAGGCGGCGGCGGACGAGTCCGCGGCTGGTGTGATTTTCCGCGGTGCGCGAGAGCGCGGCCTGGATGCGTTTGCCAAGCGTGTAGCTGTCCACGCGCCAGAAATACACCTCGGGGCCGGCGACGCGCGGCGGGCCGGAATTAAAGTGGATGCTCACGAGCACCGCGTCGTTCGTGCGGTCGGCGATGCCCACGCGATCGTCGAGTTCGACGAATCTGTCCGAGCCGCGCGTGAGGACGACGCGGACGCTGCCCTTAAGTTCGCGTCGCACGCGCTCGACCAAGTCGAGCGTGAGATCCTTCTCGCGATTCCCGGTGAAGGGGCTCGTCGCGCCGGGATCCTTGCCGCCGTGGCCTGCGTCGACGATCACCGTGGAAAATCCGCGCGCGCCGGGGCGATGTCCCCACGCGTCGTGTGAGGTGCTCATTTTTTTCGCGGAGGAAGGTGACGCCGCGGTGACGGTCGTGAGCGGAGAGAGGACGGCGAGGAGCAGCAGTGTGCGGAAGATTTTCAACATGAGCGCGACACTTTCCGTGCGGAGGAAATGCGGCAAGCGCGAAAGCGGTGCGATGCGGGATCACCAGCGCGCGGACACACGCAAACTCAGGGGGAAACCGCAGATGAACGCAGAGAAACGCAGATGACGCTCCGAAATCTGCGTTCATCTGCGTTCATCTGCGGTTGAAAATTCCGTCTTAGCAGGCTTCCGCTGCACGCCGTCACAGCGCGCCGCGGCGCTTGATGTCGTGGTACGCGTTCGCGAGCGCGGCGGGGAGGCTGGCGGCGGTTTCGTCGAGGGTCATCACGCCGTGGTCGCGGAGATTTGCGAGAAAGTTTTCGCGCTCGGCGAAATAGCCGTGGCCTGCGGCGGTGAAGAGCGCGTCCTCGAAACGCACGACTGGCTGCCGGAGCCGCTGCGAGACATTTTGCTCCCTCATGCTCGCGACGATCACGAGGTGTCGGCGGCGCAGCAGGCGGAGCGGCTGGACGAGATGGGCACCATCCTCGGAGCGGAGGTTGGTGAGCAGCACGATGAGCGAACGGCGTCGCTGCACGGCCATGAGCCGCTCGGCGGCTTCGCTGAAGTCGCTCGATGCGGCGCTGCTCCGGTAGTCGTAGAGGTGGTTTAGCACCGTGTTCATCGAGTGCTGGCCCTTCACCGGTGGCAGCCAGCGGTCGGTGCCGCCGAAGCCGAGCACGCCGACGCGGTCGCCCTGGCGCAGCGCGATGTAGCTGAGGAGGAGCGTGGCATTTAGGCAGTGATCGAACTGCGGGAGCGCGCCGTCGAGCGCCCGCATGCGCCGTCCGCAATCGAGCATGAAGATGAGCGTCTGGTCCTTCTGTTCGCGAAATTCGCGCGAGACGAGCTGGTTCCGGCGCGACGTGGCCTTCCAATCCACCTGCGAGAGGACATCGCCGTCCATGTATTCGCGGAGCTGGTGAAATTCGCGGCTCTGCCCGGCGCGATTTTTTGTGATGATGCCCATCTGGCTTTCGCGATTGCTCATCGCGAGCAGCGTGTAGCGGATGACCGGCTCGTAGTTCGGATACACTTTCACTTCGGTGCGATCCGCCGTGCGCTGCGAGCGCTGCCAGAAGCCGAGCGGCGACTCGATGCGCAGGTGGCTGCCGGAAAATGTGAACGGCCCCCGCGTGAGCGGCAGCGCCTCGTAGCGCAGGGTGGTGAAGCCCTGGCCGGGCACTTCGCCGCGCCAGGGGAGTTGCGCGCTCTCGATGGTCTCGGGCAGGCCCTCGAAAAACTCCAGCACGAGCGGGCGGGCATTTGGATTTCGCAGCGTGACCTCGATCTCGCGCGCGACGCCGACGGCGAGGCGGCCCGGCAGATTGCGGGTCACCGTGACCGGCTTCCGCCGGAAAAGGAGGAGCGCATCTGCAAGCATCGCGGGTGCGAGGATCGCGAGTCCGCCGAGCCACAGCACGCGGAACTGGCCCCACACGGAGGCGGCGATTCCCAGCCCGACCCAGATCGCGATCAGCCTCAGGGTGCGTCCCGTGGGGATCATCTTCATCGGCGGGGGGCCTCGGTGGTGTTGACGATGCCGGTGAGTATTTCGTCGAGATTCTGGCCGCTGATGGCGAGTTCCGGCGCGATGGCCACGCGGTGCCTCAGCACGGGGAGCGCGGCCCTCTTGATGTCGTCCGGCGTCACGTAGCCGCGGCCCTGCATGACGGCAAAGGATTTGGCCACGCGCACGAGGCTGATCGCGCCGCGCGTGCCTGCGCCGAGCGCGATGCCCTGCGTCTCGCGGGTCGCGCGCACGAGACGCACGGCGTATGCGATCACCTCGGGCATGACCTGCGTGGAGGCGACGATCTGCTGGAGCGCGAGGATGTCCTCGACGGTGCAGACGCGCGCGAGTGCGGAGATGCGCAGGCCGGTTCCGTTCAGCAGTTCGCCGACGATCTGCTCCTCGTGATCCTTCTCCGGGTAATCAATCACGACTTTCATCAGGAAGCGATCGAGCTGCGCCTCGGGCAGGGGATACGTGCCTTCCTGCTCGATGGGATTTTGCGTCGCGAGCGTCATGAATGGCGGCGGCAGCGCGTGGCTCTCGCCGTCAATCGTCACCTGCACCTCCTGCATCACCTCGAGCAGCGCGGCCTGCGTCTTGGCGGGCGCGCGGTTGATCTCGTCGGCGAGCAGGAGGTTCGTGAACACCGGGCCGCGGCGCAGGCGGAACTGCTGCGCGGCCATGTCGTAGAGCGTGTGGCCGGTCACGTCGCTCGGCATGAGATCGGGCGTGAACTGGATGCGCCGGAAGGTGCCGCCGAAGGTCTGGGCGAGCGCGAGCACGAGGTGCGTCTTGCCGAGGCCGGGCTTGCCCTCGAGCAGAAGGTGGCCGCCGGCGAGGAATGCGGCGAGCACCTGGTCGAGGATGGCCCGCTGGCCGATGAAAACCCTCGTGACCTCGGCACGGATGGTGGCGACGATGTTCGTCGCCTGCTCGAAGTGATTCTGGGGATTGGGTTCGTTGGTCGTGTCCATGGTGTGTTCGGTGTCGGATGAAAATTTGCGCTGGCGATCAGGTGCCGACCTTTTCGTGGAGCTGGCGGAGATCCTGGATCGTGCGGAGGAAATTGCGCGGGTCGGCGATGTTCTCGCCGAGCAGCGCGGCACGCACGCGCAGCGCGTCCATCTGCGCGAGGGCGGCGAGCTTTTCGGGAAATTCGGGATCGGTCCGCACCAGGCCCCGCCGCACGGCGCAGCGGGTGACGGTCTCGCGCAGCGGGCCGATGAGCTGTTCGCGCTGCCGGTGCCGCCAGAGGAATGCGCCGGTGAGCGAGAGGTGCTCGGCGAAGTCGCGCGTGCCCGTGTCCTCTGCGGCGCGCAGCGGGCCGAAGCGCGGCAGGCTCTTCCAGAGCCACACGGCGAGCAGCGCGGCGGCGGCGAGGAGCGCCATCCAGCCGCGCTCCCAGAGCATCCTGAAGAACGAGACTTTCAGGCCGTTCAGAAACCACACTTCCCCGCCGCGGAGACTGCCCGCGAGGTGCAGCAGCAGCCACGCGTTGTCGCCGTCGCCGAGGTGGCGGTTGCGGAACGGCTCGGCGTGCGCGGCGATGGAGATGCGGCCCGCGCCACGGTGGAAACTCGCGAGACGGATCGAGTTTCCGTCGGCGGCGGAGAATTCCAGACGCTGCGGCACGCGCCCGTCCTTCCACTCAAAGTGCGCGGGCATCGTGAGATTCACGGTCGTGCCGGCGATGCGCACGTCCACGCTGCCGGATGCGTCGGCGACCTTTTCGATGCCGAGCTTTTCGTAAAGGTCGTCGAGGTCTGTCTGCGAGCGCTTCTTCGAGTCCGCCGGGCGCGTGTCCCATTCGGTGCGGAAGGTCTCGCCGCCTTCGAGGAAGATCAGGAGGTTGCCGCCGCGGTTCACCCAGTTCAGCACGGTGTCCGCATTGCCGCGGTTATCAAATGACTGCGCGGTCGCGATGAGTGTGCCGGCGTTCGGGAGCCGCTCGCCGATCCAGGTGTGCGTCGAGACCTCGAAGCCGTTTGTCTCGAGGAACCGCCCGGCTGCGAGGAACGGATCGCGCCGCGCCTTGCCGCGGTAGCCGGTCTCGATTTCGATCTCCTTTCCCGTGCAGCCCGCGAGGACGAGGAGCGCGGTGGCCACGAGCATGAGCCGCATTATTTTCACGGTGCCCTCCTTGCCCCGCCGAAGGGCCAGTCGTGGAAAAGTGCGCACATGATTTCATTCGCGGGCGGGCGGCGGCCGTACGCGGCGGCGATCCACTGGACGGAGAGCCTTTCAAAGTATCCGCGCGGCGGTTCATCCGGGAGACTGAGCGTGTGGCGCAGGCAGTCGCCCTCCGTGTCGCTGTCGCGCACTGGCAGCGCGGCGTGGTGGAGGAGCCAGCTCAGCGAGCCCCGGTAGAGCAGGCTCAGCGCGGCGTGAAAGTCGCCTTCCTCCCATTTGGCGCGGGCGGCGAGGACGATGTCGTCGGGCAGGGATTCGGGTGTCACGTCGAGGCCCATCACGGATTTTGCCTTCGGCTGCGCGGTGATGCCGGTGCCGGTGCGGAGCTTCAGCGAGTGCCGGTTCCTGACGATGAATTCGACGAGCTTCCACACGGCGAATGCGACTGCCGCCCAGAAGATGACGTAGCCGAGGATTTGGAAAAACTGAACGAAGCCGGAAAGGTTCGGAATGTCCGAATCCTTCGGCGCGCGGATTTTCATCTTGTGGATTTTGAAATCCTCGTGCGCGAGAATCTCCGTGATCTGCCCGTGCGCCTCCGCCTTTTCCGTCGCGACGGAGGCGGGAACCTCGTGTTTCACCGCGCCGAATGCGCCTGTGCAGAACACGATCGCGATGGCCGCTGTGAGCCCGGCGAGCCGCCGGCCGAGCCGACGAAACGCGAGTTCGACATCCCAGCCTTCGAGGTGCGTGCGGCAGTTCAGGTAGAGTCCGAAGCTGCCGCCGATGAAGAAAATTTCCACGAGCGTCAGCGCCGCGAGCCAGCATCCGGTGGCCAGCCAGAGCACCTGTATCGCCAGGCCGCTGTGGAGTGTGCCGAGGTCTGTGAGCGACTCGAAAAACTCCGAGGTCGCCGTCTCCGGCAGCAGCATGATGAGCAGCGACATGAGGGCAAACGTGAGGAACGTCTCGTAAGCCGTGCAGCAGAAGAAGAGAGACGACGCGGTGCTGCCCGAGTGCCGCGTGATGACCTTGCTGCGTTCCTTTCTGGCGCGGCCCTTCAGCCCTTCGAGCATTTGCACCGGCATGAGCAGTCCGCGCTGCGTGTTCAGGCGTCCGCCGACGAGTGCGAAGATGAGGTGGGAGACGAGCATCCGGGGCCAGGCGCGCAGCGTGTCGCGCAGGCGCGGCGTCGCGCCGAAGAGCGCGCGGCTGAGATGGAAGAGCGGGAGGCGACCGTAGAGCGGCTTCAGCCACCAGATCACGAAAAGGATGAGGCCCATCGGCACCCAGTGCGTGAGTGCGAGCAGGCCGGCCCAGAGCGGCCCGATGCACAGGAGCCACGCGAGGAGCAGCTTTGGAAAATGGCTGCGCACGAGTGCAAACCCGAGATCCACGGCCTCCCAGTGGCTCCTCGGGCGGACCACCGCGGTGAGATCCTCAAGCTGCATCCGATTTCCTCCCGGCGAGCAAAAGGTAAAGCGTGAGCAGCACCCAGAGCGTGATGCCGACCGTGTATTTTGCCGCGGGCGATGCGTGGGACGCGGACCAGAATCCCTCGACGAAGGCGGCGAGAAAAATCATCACCGATCCGCCGGTGAGCAGCGGCAGCGCTCGTTTCCCGGCGGCGCGCAGGGCGTCGCGCCGCGTGAGGCGTCCCGGCTTCAGGATCGCGAGACCGAGCCTCATGCCCGCCGCGCCGCAGATGATGAGGCCGGTGAGTTCCAGCGACGAGTGGCCGATGACGAAACGGTAGAAATTTTCCGTATGCCCCGCATAATGGATGTAGCCGGTGACCGCGCCGATGAGGAGGCCATTGTAGCCGACAAAAAAGATCGCGCCGAGCGTGAGCAGCACGCCGCCGGCGAAGATGCGGAAGCCGATGCTCACGTTGTTCTGGATGTAGAACGCCCACATCATGAAGTCGGAGCCATACTTCGACCGCAGCGCCTCGATGGGTGCGGAGGCGCTGTACATCTTGTCCATGTCCGCCTGCATGGACGGGGTGACGATGGCAAAAATCCAGCGCGGTTCAAAATGCGAGGCGGCGATGAATGCGAACATCGGCACCCAGAAGAGCGCCATGTTCAGCCAGAAGAGCCGCCATTCCGCGCGCAGCGTGCTGGGGAAAGTGACCGTGAGAAAGCGCAGCGCGCGCTCGCCGCTGCGTGTACCCGCGCGGCGCATGAGGCCGTAAGCGGAGATGACGAGCGCATTCAGCCGGTCGCACAGCCGCCGCCCGTACATGCGCTGCTGAGCGAGCGAGAGGTCGCCGCACGCCTGCCGGAGCAGCGCGGGGACGCGCGCGGCCTCGGGCGTCTCGCGGCGTTTCTCGAGTTCGCCCGCGATGCGCTCGAGTTCATCCCACGCCGGGGCGTTTGCCTTCTCGAAGGTGTTGCGCTTCATGAGTCACGCAGCCAGGCGCCCATCGAGAGTGTGCGGCTCACGCCTTCCTTTCCCGTCGCGCCGGTCAGCGGCTGGAGGTGCGCGGCGAGCTCCTCCTTGCGCGAGGGCGACCAGAGTTCGGCGCGGTCGAGGAACTGCACGAGCGAGGACTGCTCCTCGCGGCTGAGCACGGCGCGGGGCGCGAGATGCGCGACGGGATTTTTCAGCAGTGTGTTCAGCGCGTCCGCCTTTTGCTGTTTGGTCGGCTTCGCATCGTACACCACGATCGTGTCCGCCACGAGATCGCCGATGCGCTGGAAGTTGCGGTTCGAGAGGCACGTCACCACGCCGAACAAATATCCGAACGGCAGGAAGTCCGCGAAGCGCAGCAAATTTCTCAGCATCGAGGCCCCGAAGGTCGGTGTCGCGCCGGAGGTGGTGACGACTTTCAGCCCCATGCTTTTCTTCCCGGGCGAATCGCCGCGGCGCACTTCGTACCAGACGAAATAAAACCAGTTCAGCAGAAAAAATGTGAGCGAGAGGACGCCGTTGCCCACGCCATCGCCGAAGACATTCCCGAGCAGGGCGACGACGATGCTGACAATGATCATCGCGATGATGCAATAGATGAGGTCGAGGAAATATGCCGCCATCCGCACGCATGGCCCGGCGGGCTTGAGCTGGATCTGCACACCTTCGGCGATCTCGATCGTCTGGAGCGTGTCAATCTTCGCAGTCGGGGCCATCGCCGCAGATTCCTACTGACTGGCGGTGTGGGATTCAACCCTGCTTTAAGAAAATCGAGCGGGAGAATTCCGTGATGACTTCCACAATAGTCCTCACCTTGGGATGTTCTCCGTTTGGCAAGCGCTTCGCTGCAACAATGTCTTGCCATCCGTCCCGCGAATTTGGTTCCTGCGTCCGGATAGTTTCGCAGTCACTCTCAACCACTACACTAGAAACCATGGAAAATCCGTATGCTTCACCTCAGGGAGAAATCATCAACCCTTCCTCCTCGTTCACCCCGCTCACTTGGAAACAGATTCTGTTTTCATTCGAGGGGCGCATCCCGCGGCGTCAATATTGGGCGGTCTTTGGCATTCAACTCGGCATCGGTTTTGTCTTCGGTTTGATCGCCGGTCTGATCGCAGCCGCGATGCGTGCCCCGGGAATGGCGATCGCGCTGCTTGTGCCATATTACATCGCTTCATTGTGGGTGGGCTTGGCCGTGGGTGTAAAACGCTGCCATGATCGGGGCAGATCCGGTTGGTTCATGCTGCTGGTGCTGGTTCCCATCGCGAACATCTGGGTCATGATCGAAATCATGTGCTTGCGTGGCACTGAAGGACCGAACCAATACGGCGGCGACCCGACGTAATCCGAGGCAGCCGACGCGGCGCGGCGCAGACCACCTTTCGCCTCACGGGCTTTTGGCAGCACGGAAGTTGCGCATGAAAACGGTGTGGTTTGCGAAGTTTTTTAACTTCGGATGCTGATTGCCGACGTGCCCTCGGCACATGTTCGGGCGGCTTGCACTTTGCGTGGGCGTTTGCATCCTCGCGCGATGCGTATCCTCCCGTTGCTCCTCGCCGTGCTTTCGTCCGCCGCCGCTGTCGCCGCGGACCAGCCGAACATCGTCTTCATTCTCGCCGATGATCTCGGCATCGGCGATGTGCGGTGCTTCAATCCCGGCGGGAAAATCGCGACTCCGAACATGGACAGGCTCGCGGCGGGCGGGATGAAATTCACTGACGCGCACACGCCCTCCGCCGTGTGTACGCCGACGCGCTACGGCTTGCTCACGGGGCGCTACAACTGGCGCACGAAACTCCAGAGCGGCGTGCTCGGCGGGCTGAGTCCGCGGCTCATCGAGCCGGGGCGGCTCACGGTCGCGCAGATGCTGAAGGACAACGGCTACGCGACGGCGTGCGTGGGCAAGTGGCACCTCGGCATGGACTGGGCAAAGCACGAGGGCAAGGCCGTCGAAGAACTGAACATCGAGAAGCCGGAGCAGGTGTGGAGCGTGGACTTTACGAAGCCGATCACGAACGGGCCAAATGCCGTCGGGTTCGAGTATTATTTTGGCATCGCCGCGTCGCTCGACATGGTGCCGTACACGTTCATCGAAAATGATCACGTCACGAAGGTGCCGACGAAGGAAGTCGGGTTCCCGATGATGACGGATCGCGAGAATGGCGGGATGACGCGCAAGGGGCCGGCCGCCGAGGGATTTGAGGCGGTGGACGTGCTGCCGACGCTGGCGGGCGTGGCGTCCGGCTGGATCGCGACGGCGGCAATAAAGAAGCGCCCATTTTTCCTCTACCTCCCGCTGAACGCGCCGCACACGCCGATCAATCCGCTGCCGGAATGGAAGGGCAAGAGCGGGCTGAACGCGTACGGCGACTTCGTGATGCAGGTGGATGCGGCCGTCGGCACCGTGCTCGCCGCGCTCGACGAGGCGGGCGTGGAAAAGGACACGCTGGTCGTGCTCACGAGCGACAACGGCTGCTCGCCGTCGGCGAAATTTGACGAGCTGCGCGCGAAGGGCCACGACCCGAGCGCGGGCTTCCGCGGGCACAAGGCGGACATCTTCGAGGGCGGGCACCGTGTGCCGTTCATCGTGCGCTGGCCGGGGAAGGTGAAGGCCGGCGGCAGCAGTGCGGACATCGTGTGCCTCACGGATTTCATGGCGACCGCCGCGGAGATCGCGGGCGCGAAAATTCCGGCGAACGCCGCGGAGGACAGCGTGAGCTTTCTCCCCGCGCTGCTCGGGAAGGACGGCCCGAAGCGCACCACGCTCGTGTCGCATTCGATCAACGGATCATTCGCGATCCGCGACGGCAGCATGAAGCTCTGCCTGTGCGCCGGCAGCGGCGGATGGAGCGCGCCAAAGCCCGGCAGCGCCGAGGAAAATGGATTGCCGCCGGATCAGCTCTTCGATCTCGCCGCGGATCGCGCGGAGACGAAAAATCTCGCCGCGGAGAAAGCGGAAATCGTGACGCGTCTCGCGGCATTGCTCGACAAAACAATCGCCGACGGACGCAGCACGCCCGGTGAACCGCAGAAGAACGCCGTCGAGATCCGCGTGCGGAAGGAAGCGAAGGCGGGAAGGAAAAAGTAGCGCTGCGGCAGGGCGGGGGAGGGAAGCGTCCGGCCAGCCCGTTCACTGTGACAAAATTTCGTTGACGCTCCGTATCGGCCCTCTAGCTTCGCCGCCCCGCAAGCTGAACCAAATTACCAACCACGCAGCCTACGTTGATTGCTGAGCGATTTCAGCGGGCAACGTGGGCTTTTTAGTCACCATGGCAGTCGAACTTTCCTACGTCCTTCTCACGCCCTACTCGATTCGCAAGTCGAGGACTGGCGGCATCGTATCGCGGCTTCTTTCCCGCACCGGTCTGGAGCTGGTCGCCGCGCGCATGTTTTCGCCGAGCGCGGAGCTGGTGGAAAAGTACGCCGCGGGAATGGTGACGGACAACGATCCGACCCATCGTGCGGCGCAGGAGACGATCCAGAAATACATCCGCGCGCATCTTTCCGCGAAGGACGCAGGCACGAAGCGCCGCGTGCTGATGCTCGTCTTCCGCGGCGAGGATGCGGTGAAAAAACTCCGCGAGGTCGCGGGCCATATTTTGAACGAGCGCACTTCGGGCGAGACGATCCGCGACACGTTCGGCGACTACATCACGGACAAGGACGGGCGCGTGATTTACTTCGAGCCCGCGGTGCTCACCGCGCCGGATGTCGCGAGTGCCCGCAATGATTTGAAGCTGTGGGCACAGTATTCCGACAGCGACGGCGGGCTGCTGGAGAAGGCGATTGACTATCCTCCGACGGCGACCGTCCAGAAGACGCTCGTGCTCATCAAGCCCGACAATTTCCGCTTTCCGAACGCGCGCCCCGGCGGCGTGATCGACCTCTTCAGCCGGACGGGACTCTACATCATCGCGTGCAATGTGCTCCACATGAGCGTCGCGCAGGCGGAGGAATTTTACGGCCCCGTGCTCGCCGTGCTGCAGGACAAACTGCGCGGACGCTCCGGCGAAATGGCGCGCAAGGCGCTCGAGCCGGTGTTCGATCTCGCGCTGACTCCCGAGACCGAAAAGGCGCTCGGCGAAATCCTCGGTCCGATCAATGGCCGCGAGAATTGGGAAGAGATCGTCGCCTTCATGAGTGGCCGCCGCCCGAGCGAATGCCCCGCCGATCTCCGCGCACAGCCCGGCACCGAGAAGTGCCTCGCGCTGATCTATCAGGGCGAGGATGCGGTGCGGAAAATCCGCGAGGTCCTCGGGCCGACCGATCCGTCGAAGGCGCCCTTCGGCACCATTCGCAAGGAATTTGGCCAGACCATCATGGTCAATGCCGCGCACGCCTCGGACGCACCCGAAAACGCGCAGCGCGAGATGGGCATCATCCGCATCGAGGAGAATAATTTCCGAACCCTGATCGAGAACTGGCTTGCCCAAAAGTAAGCCACCCGAACTCAACCGAAACCCGACAAACTGAAAACACCAACCATGGAACTCGCCGAACGCGCAACGATCCTCACTCCGTCACTCACACTGTCCATCGACAGCAAAGCCAAGGCGATGCGCGCCGAAGGCATAGACGTGTGCAGCTTCGGAGCAGGGGAGCCTGACTTCGACACGCCCGACCACATCAAGCAGGCGTGCATCGCTGCGGTGAATGCGGGCTTCACAAAATACACGCCCTCTAGCGGCATCCCCGAACTGCGCCAGGCGATCAGCGAGAAATTCAAGGCCGACAATCACGTCGAGTATTCGGCGAACCAGATCGTCGTCAGCAACGGCGCGAAGCACTCGTGCCTGAATGCGATCCTCGCGTGCGTCGGGCCGGGAGACGAGGTCGTCATCCCCGCGCCGTATTGGCTGAGCTATCCCGAGATGGTCCGCATCGCGGGCGGCGAGCCGGTCATCGTTCACACGAAGGAATCGAACGGCTGGAAGATGACCGCCGAGGAATTCGAGGAGGCAATGTCGCCCCGCACGAAGATGGTGATTTTGAACTCGCCGGGCAACCCGACCGGCGCGGTGTACACCGAGGAGGAACTGCGCGCCATCGGCGACGTGGCGCTCGGCGAGGACATCCTGATCCTCAGCGACGAAATCTACGAGAAGCTCACCTACGACGACGTGAAGCACGTCTCCATCGCCTCGCTCAGCAAGGAACTCTACAACCTCACGATCACGATCAATGGCTTCAGCAAGAGCTACGCGATGACCGGCTGGCGGCTCGGCTACCTCGGCGCTCCGGAACCCATCGCCAAGGCGATTGACGCCATCCAGAGCCACTCCACAAGCGGCTGCACGAGCTTCGCGCAGAAGGGCGCGCTCGCTGCGCTGAAGGGCGACCAGCAGCCCGTCGAAGACATGCGCCAGGAATTCGACATCCGCCGCCAGTACATGGTGGACCGACTCCAGAAGATCAGTCGCGTGAGCGTCGTCGTGCCGCAGGGCGCGTTCTACGTCCTCGCAAACATCAGCGGTCTCGGGCTCAGTTCCACGAACTTCAGCGACCGTCTGCTAAGCAAACATCACGTCGCAGTCGTGCCTGGCATTGCTTTTGGCGACGATCGCACCGTGCGCCTGAGCTACGCGACGAGCCTCGACATCATCAAGAAGGGCCTTGATCGGTTCGAGGAATTCTGCCGCCAGCTCTGAGCTGTGGACGCGACGCTGCGTCGCTGAAAATCGCGCAACACTTCAAGCGCCGCCCGTCTTCGGACTGGCGGCGCTTTCCTTTTTCTGAGTGAAACCAGTACGGCGAATTCGGCGGACGCAGCGAAGCAAAGGGAGCGCAGGCGCCCCGCCGGGAACACGGCAGATTGGGACGAGCCTTTCGGCAACACGCGCAGTGTGCCACCTGTGTGTTTGCGGCGGGGCGCCCCAAACTGCAGGCGGGGCGCCTGCGCTCCCCAAGAGCACGCCTTCCGTTTGCCGACGCGGGATCAGAGGCTCGCCGCCGCGTCTCCCTCCACGGCTTCGAGCATCCGCAGCGACTGCACGGCGGCGCGCACATTGTGGACGCGGAAAATCTGCGCGCCTCGCATTAAGCCCGCGGTGATGCATGCGACGGTGCCTGCGTCACGCTCCACGGGAGAAACACCGAGCACCTCGCCGATCACAGTCTTGCGTGAAACCGGGAGCAGCACAGGGCGAGCAAAACGGTGCAGTCGTTCGAGTTCGCGATAGATGCGCAGGTTGTCATCGCGTTGCTTTGCAAAATCAATTCCGGGATCAAGCAGGATCGCATCGCGCGGCACTCCCGCATTCTCCGCGAGTGCGATTTTCTCCGCGAAGAATTCATCGAGGCTGTGCATCACATCCGCATAGCCGACGTGCGTGTGCGGCACCTTCGGCGTGCCGACGGTGTGCATGATGAGCAGCGCCGCGCCGGTCTCCGCGCAGATCCGCGCATTCTTGTCTGTCGGCAAACCGCCGATGTCGTTCAGCATGTCCCCGCCCGCGGCCAGCGCGATGCGCGCGACTTCGGGCCGCCAGGTGTTGATCGAGAGCGGCACATTTGCGTCCCATCGCTCGATGAAGCGCACGAGCTGTGCGGCTTCCTCGGCGGCGGGCAGTGCCTCGCGGTTCGTGCGCGCGCTTTCTGCGCCGATGTCCACGATGTCCGCGCCCTGTGCGACGAGATCGCGCGCGTGGGCGAGCGCTGCATTAATTTCCGTGATGCCGTCGCCGGAAAATGAATCTGCAACGAGGTTCACGATGCCCATCACGAGCGCAGGCCGCGGAAACTCGAACGCGTGATTTCGGCAGCCGAGCCTCATGCGAGCAGCACTGAGGAGCTGCGGCGCTTCGCAAAACGGAGCGTGTGCGTGTAGCCGCAGTCCTTGGCGAGCGCGGCGGCTTCCTCGAAATTCGCGCCGACATCGCCCGGCGTGTGCGCGTCGGAATTGATCAGCAGCGGCACGCCCGCCGCGTGCGCCAGCTCGACGAAGCCGCGCGCCGGATACATCTCGCGGCAGTCGCGCCGCAGCCCGGCGGTGTTGATTTCAAACGGCGTGCCTGTCTCGGCCAGCGCCACGACCGCGGGGTTGTAGTACCGCCGAAGATCGCCCGTCGGCGTGATGCCAAATTTTTTCGGCAAGTCGGGATGCGCGACAAAATCAAACAGCCCGCTGCGAATGCACTGCACGTAGAGATCCCAGTAGTCGGTCCAGATGTCCTCCGCATGGCCCTTGTGTCGCGCGACGTATTGCGGGTGATCCACCTCCCAGCCCTGTCGCAGGTAATGCACGCTGCCAATCAGGTAGTCCCATTCCGCCATGCCCGCGAGCTCCTCGATCCACCATTCGTAGCCGGGGATGAAATCGCACTCGAGCCCGAGCTTGATCCTGAGCTGCGGAAATTGCGCGCGCGCCTCGTCCACCGCCTCGAAATACCGCGGCAGTTCGTCGCGCAGCATCCGCCAGTCGTCGAACTGCTCCGGCATCGGATTGTGATCCGCGAAGCCGAGTTCGCCGAGCCCGCGCTCCACGGCCACGCGTGCGTAGTCCACCGGCCAGCCCTCTGCATGGCGGCAGAGCGGCGTGTGCGTATGGTAGTCGGCGAGCGATGCGAGGATGGCGGCGGGCACCGCGGATGTTGGCGCTCGGCGCGGCGGAAAAAGCCACACAAAATTCACTCGTCACGCCAAGCCACGCGCACGAAAGTCCGCGCCATGTTGCGTTTTGTTGAGACGGTTTTTGAAAAGCTCGAGAAGCACCCGAAGCGGATTGTCTTTCCCGAGGGCGCCGAGCCCGCCGTCGTGCGTGCTGCCGGCCGCTATGCGAAGCTGGGCCTCGGTACGCCCGTGCTGCTCGGTGCGCGCGAGGCCGTCGAGAAGGCTGCTCTGACCGAGAAGGTGGATCTTCATCACATCGGCATCGTGGATCCGATGAAGTCCTCGGAGATGGAGACCTTCATCCCGCGCCTCGAAAAACTGAAGCGCTACCGCGACATGGGCGCGAAACAGGCGCGCGAAATCCTCAGCCAGCCAAATTATTTCGCGGCGATGATGGTGCAGTACAATCTCGTGGATGGCCTCGTCGTCGGCACGGGCCTCACGCCGGTGAGCACGCTGCGCCCGCTCATCCAGCTCATCCAGCCGCTCCCGGGCATCTCCACGATCTCGAGCTGCCAGATGCTCGATCTGAGCAACAAACGCTACGGTGAGCGCGGCGTGATTTTTTTCGCGGACTGCGCCGTCATCCCCGAGCCGACGATCGATCAGCTCGCGAACATCGCCATCGAGACCGGAAAAATCTGCCGCCAGCTCACGGGGAACAAGCCGCGCATCGCCTTCCTCAGCTTCACGAACAAGGGCGGCTCGCAGATTCCCGCGGTGCAGAAAATGGCCGCCGCCGCTGCGCTTGCAAAACAGCGCGCGCTCGACGCGGGACTCGAGATGGAAATTGACGGCGAGATGCAGGCGGACACCGCGATCGTCCCCGGCCTCGCCGCGATCAAGGCCCACGACAGCCTCGTCGCCGGCAAGGCGAACGTGCTCATTTTCCCCGACCTCAACAGCGCCAACATCGCCTCGAAACTCGTGAAACACCTCGCCGGTGCCGAGGTGTACGGCCAGTTCCTGCTCGGCCTCTCGCGACCGTGCGTGGACGTTTCGCGTGGCGCGAGCGACGACGAAATCCTCGGCGTCGCCGCGACTGCCGGGTTGCTCGCGATTCAATACCGCACGCTCTATCCCGAGCGCGCGGCGAGCTGACCGCACCCTTGAAATCCCGGAAGATGTCTCACGCAACGGATGCGAAGGACGCGAAATGTTTTGAAGAAAGTTTTCTTTGCGCCCCGCGCGGCCTTCGCGTGAGGCGGTTTCAAAAATCTCACAAGCTGCCGGGCCGATGAACAGCATCACCAAGCGGCTCTTCATCGCCGCCACACAGCAGAACGACGGCAAGACCACCGTCTCGCTCGGCATCTTCGGCGCGCTGCGAAAGACGCAGGGCCGCATCGGATTCATCAAGCCTGTCGGTCAGCGCTTCGTGGAAATCGAGGGGCACAAGATTGACGAGGACACGGTGCTCATAGACCAGACCTACGGCATCGCCGCGCCGCTCGAGGCAATCAGCCCCATCGCCGTCGAGCCGGACTTCACGCGGAAATTCATCCAGCAGGCAAACTCGGACATCCTCGTGCGGCGCATCCAGAATTCGTTCGACCGCGCCGCGTGGGAAAAGGACTTCATCATCATCGAGGGAACCGGTCATGCGGGTGTCGGCTCCGTGTTCGATCTTTCAAACGCGCGGGTCGCGCATCTCCTCGGCAGCAAGGCGATCCTCGTCACGCAGGGCGGCATCGGCCGGCCCATTGACGAGGTCGCGCTGAATCGCGCCGTGTTCACGGAACAGGGCGTCGAGGTGATCGGCGTGATCATGAACAAGGTGCTTCCGGAAAAATACGATCAAGTCGTCGAGTTCGCGCGGCGCGGATTCGAGCGCCTCGGCATCGAGCTGCTCGGCACCATTCCCGCCGACCCGCTCCTCGGCCATCCGACGCTTGGGCAGGTGTGCAAGGCGGTGAAGGGTGAATTTGCCAACGCGCGCGCCAGCTCGCAACGCCTCGTGCGGCACATGCTCATCGGCGACATGGCTGCGGGCCACCTGCTCACGCTTTTCCGCACTGGTACGCTGCTCATCACACCCGGCGACCGCGACGACGTGGTGCTCGCCGCGCTCTCGCACACCGGCAGGCACCCGCGCGGAATCTGCGGCGTCGTGCTGAGTTCCGGCCACCAGCCGCACGAGAGCGTCATGAAGCTGCTCCACGAAAGCGACATTCCGGTCATCACCTCGCCGCTCGACAGCTACAGCATCGCCAGCACGCTGCACTCGATGACCGTGAAGACGCTCCCCGGCGACAACGAAAAAATCCAGCGCATCCAGAGCCTCGTCGAGCAGCATGTGAACGTCGCGCGAATCATTGAGAAGCTCCAGTAGCCGCGCTCGTGCGAGCGCGGGCCGACCTTTTCCGAGTTCTGCGTTCGGAGATGGCCCGCACTTTTACCAGCGCGGCTACGGCGGGTTTCCAGCGCGTCCGCGGGGCCGCGGAAATCGTTCTCGCTAAGCTGCCGCGTCGTTCATGATGAAGTGAACGTGCTTCGTCACCTCCTGCACTTTTTGATCGCTGCCGCTGCGCTGGACGTTGCCGCCTTCGCGGCGGACCATGCGCAGCCCGTGAGTTTTCGGAAGGACATCGCGCCGCTCCTCCAGCGCCGCTGTGCCGCGTGCCACTGCGAGGACAGCGCGAAGGGCGCCTACCGGCTCGACACCTTCCAGCTCCTGCAAAAGTCCGGCGACAGCGGCGACGCCACACTCGTCGCAGGAAATGCGCAGGGCTCCGCACTTTTCAAGCTGCTCACCGCAAAGGATCCCGACGAACGCATGCCGCAAAAGGCCGACGCGCTGCCTGCGGAGGAAATCGCGCTCATCGGGCGCTGGCTGGAATCCGGCGCGCAGTACGACGGCGGAGATCCCGCGCGCCCGCTCGCGGAGCTCGTGCGCGAGCAGCACCTGCGGCCCGCGCCCGCGCACTACGCGCAGGCCGTGCCTGCCACGGCGCTCGCATTCAGCGGTGACGCGAGCCGTCTCGCCGGCAGCGGCTACCGCGAAGTGCTCGTGTGGGATTCCGCGACCGGCGCGCTCGTGCGCCGCATCGGCGGGATGCCCGAGCGCATCACCACGCTCGCATGGCATCCGAAGCGCAACATCCTCGCCGTCGGCGGCGGCACGCCGGGGCAGTGGGGCACCGTCGCGCTCGTGGACGTGTCGCACGGCTACGCCGTTCGCCTGCTGTGCGATTTGCCCGAGGTCGTGCTTAGCGTCGCATTCGATCGGGACGGCACCACGCTCGTCGCCGGCTGTGGCGATCGCACGATGCGAATCTTCGATGTCTCGACGGGAAAGGAAAAGCGCGTCCTGCGCCAGCATGCAGATTGGGTGCAGTCGGTCGCATTCAATCCCGGCGGCACGCTGCTCGTCTCCGCGAGCCGCGACCGCACCGCCGCACTTTTCAACACCTCGACATGGGAGCAGGAGGCCACATTCCGCGATCACGACACGCCGCTCCATGCCGCGGCATTTTTCCCCGACGGGTCCCGCGTTGTCACCTCCGCGCGCGGGCGCGCCCTGGTGTGGCATCCCGAAAAGGCAACCACGCGCGGCTCGCTCACCGACCTCGGCGGCGACGCGCGCGCCTTTGTCGCGGGGCCATTCGGCTTTGCCGCCGGCTGCGACGACGGCGCGGTGCGGCTCTTCCAGGGCGAAGGCGGCGCACCATGGCTCACGCTGCGCGCTCACCGCGACGCCGTCCAGTCGCTCGCCGTTTCACCAAAAGGCGACATGCTCGCCAGCGGTGCCGCCGACGGCGAAGTGATCATCTGGAGCACGCTCTGCTGGGAGGCCGACGTGCGCATCCTCGTCAAACCATAGGGGCCGTCGCGCGAGCCGGCTTATTGTCGCAGAGAAATGCCCGCCTCCTTCCGTCGGCGGCTACTTCACCGGCTCCGCGTTCCAGATTTTGAGGTGATCGAAGAACCCATCCTTCCCCATGCAGCCGAATTCCACCTTCGACTTCGTGGCGTGCGCGATGCCGGGCGATTGCAGATACGCGACCGCTTTTCCATCCACCGACGCGCGCATCGCGTCGCCCACCGTCTCCAGCGCGAAGGTGTGCCAGTTCTCCGTGTCGAGCTGCACCGGGAAGGTGACATTACGGCGTCCCGCTGGCGTCGGCGGCTCACCGGTCGCGCCGGCGGGCCGGGCCACCGCGAGACCCTTCTGGTCCACGAGGATGACGGATGTCGCCGAGATGCGCGCCATGCAGAGGTGCCCGTAGTGCGAGCCGTTGAACTTCCGGTCGTCAAACTCAGCCGTGACCGACTGCGCGCCTCCGAGCTTGAAGCGGAACTCGATGACGCTGTCCTTCGTCGGCACGTCCGACCCGATCACCGCCTGATGCCCCTTCGCCGCCGGCTTCGCCTTCGCGTCCGCCGTGGCCTCCACCGCCGGAGCATCGAACCGCATCTGCGTCCCCTTCAGCGTCCCGTTCTCGACGAAAAAAGTCGGCACCACGATGGCCCACGCCTTCCCCAATTCCGCCCCCGCGAAGTCATCGGAGAAAAGCAGCTCCTTCTTCTTCGTAATCGCTTGCGCAGGGATCGCAGGCAGATCAGCGGCAAAGGCGGTGGCAGTGACAAAGAGAAGCGGGGTGAGGAATAGGCGCATGGGGATGGTGGAGTTAGACGGAAAACGATGCAGACGTGTTACGCAAAAAATTTACGCAACTTCCCTAAGCCACGAGCGAATGACTTATTGGTCTTGGCCTCTTCGATAGCGAATGCCGCAGTTAGTTTTGGTTGGTGTTCCGGCTCATTATAGGGTTGACCCATCTTCGCCGACAGCCATCCCTTTGCGTCGCGCAACGACTCAGGGTTAGACGGCGGTTCGAGGTCGTTGGGAAGGCCGCAAACCCCACGAAGAGATCGGGCGGCCGCAATAAACCACGTCTCGAATTCCCGATATGCCAATACGATGAAGATGGTGACATCCGACCGACACGAGGTGGCTCGTGCCAGGAGGTCGGGCCCAAGTGTCCGAGGACAGTCGTCCTCACAATCAAGGAGAATGAGGACACAAGAATTCGGCCACTGTTTTGCTTTCCGTGCCGCCAACTCCACATGCTTTGTGAAATAGCCTGGGTCTTTCACAAAGGAGCCGGCTTTCACACGCAAAGGCGGATTCATGCTCAGATGGGATGTCGGTACTAGCTCACCGGCCAAGCGTCGAAGCAAGACAGGCACGGCCTGCACTTCTCCATGCCCTTCGACGATGGAAGCGATGAAAAAGGAACGGCTCATTTTACGATTTCGAAGAGCTTCAACTGACGTTCTTCGATTTCGCGGAAAGACTCTGCTGTCGGAGTGAGTTGATTCTGCCGCAGAAGCTCACCAGGAGTGAATAGCTTGTCGCGAAGCACAGAACGCCCCGCCTCATCAACCTGCCCTATGACCGTGACTCCGTCTCTGCTTTCCACAGCGAGAATTGATTCGTCGGAAATATTGGAGTCATCCAGCAAGTCGGGACTGTGACTGGTCACGACGACTTGGGAAACCTTGCTCGCTTCACGAAGAGCACCCAGTAACACGCCTGCCGCCGCCGGATGCAGGGCGACTTCTGGTTCCTCCAAACCAATCAGCGGAGGAGCATCGCCGTTGCGACCCTGGCCTTGAAACAAAGCGAGCAAGACTCCGAATGCTCTCAATGTTCCGTCGGACATGTTAGCCGCCAAAAACCGCCAAGGGTGCTCCTGTCCTTTGACGCCTTGACGAAACTCCAGCGTTTCTTGCGAACCAAGAACTTTGGAATCAACACCGGAAACCCCGGGAACAATCCGCGCCAGATAACCTGCAATTTCATCTTTGGTCGGCTGCGGCAACTTGGCAAAAACACTGGCGCTATTCCATCCCTCCCGAGCGAGGAGGTCGCCCGCGTCGGGCTTTTGCATGGCGGCAATCTCTCGCGGATTGAGGTTGTAAAAGCTCATTCGCGACAGCGCGTCAAAAACGGGCCGGAATTCAGGCAAACCAGCCGCAGCGACCAGAAAAAGCCGGTCGGGAACAGCTGGCGGTGTCACGTCTGCGGACGATTCGATGACCTGCCCTGCCCTGACGTGGAAGTATGACTCCCTCAAGCCATCGGCACCGAACGAGAATTTGCACTCTTCGGTCTGAACCTCAAACCCTCCGGCAGGTTTTGCTCCGACTCGAAATGAGTAATGGCCGAAGCCTCCCTTTTCGAGTGACAGATCGAGCCGAATCGCAAAATGGTTCGGATGACCACCGCTTCGACGGCGGACTTCCTTGATCGTCCCCCTGTCGCGAAGGGCGTGGTCAAGCGATGTCCGAAGCGCATCGGAAACAAAGCGCAGCCCGTCCAAAAAATTGCTCTTTCCCGAGCCATTCGGTCCGACCAAGAAAGTCAACGCCCTCAGTTCAACGCGGCAACTCGCGATACTCTTGTAGTTGCGAAGCGTGACTCTGGAAATGAGTGGCATGGTGGGATACTGCAACCGCGGACATTGGGAATCAATCACGCCTTTGTCTAAAACTCCGCGCCTGTCTCCGCAATGTCCTCTGGGCGGTCACCGTATTTAGATCGGGTTGATTCAGCCTCCATCCACGTCGCCCGCCTGCGCGGTTTTCGACCGTGGTGGAGGCGGCGTTTTCGTGTCCTGCGGGAGCTGGCTCACGATTTCCTCGCTGAGACCGGTTTCCCCGATGAGCACCGGGATGCGTTCTTCGTGCGACACCGGGCGCTGCCGCAGGGTGCCGGCGGCTTTGGGCTATGGGCTTTCGAGTTGCCGGTAGCTGCCGGGCTGGGTTGCTTCCGCGGCGGTGCGGATCAGGGGGAAATGCTTCTCCAACGTCGGGCGGTGATTCGTCCACAGTTCCAAAATCGCCAGCCGACGCCCCGTGAGGTTCTGCTGATAGCGCAGGTTTTTGTCCGCCAGAATGAAGAGGTCGAAGCCTGCGTTCTCCGCCGCGGCGAGCAGGTCGCCGTTCTGGATGCCGCCCCTTCCCATCTGTTGCGCCGTGGCGACCTCGTGTCCGGGAAGGGCAATGCGCACCTGCACGGGAACGCATTCGTCGAGCAGCACCCTCACGCAGCAACCTGATGCTCGATGTCTTCCTGACTGTGTCGCAAGACGGCGACGGCCAGTTCGCGCGGGACGGAGGGAAAGGATTCGAGAAAGTAATCGAGCGAGAGGCTGTCCGCGAGATAGTCAAACAGGGTCTTCACCGGCACGCGCGTGCCTTTGAAGACCGGGGTGCCACCGAGGATTTCCGGATTCACGGAGATGAGGTCGTGCGGATTCATCGGACGAGCATAGCCGGGCAGTGCTTCGATGCAAACGTTGACGCAGAGCCTCCCGTCTTGCGCGATCTAGCCTGGCCAAAGGCGAGGCTGCTCACGCGGGTTTCTCCACCACCTTGCCGTCCTGCCAGAGGATGAGGGGAAGTTTGAGCGCCCGGTTCTGAACTCTGACGTTTTGCGCCGCACGGCGCAGGGCGCGCTCGGCACGGAGCACGAAGGCCGGGGCTTTGCGGGTGGGGTGTCCGTTGGTCTTCATGAGCCAGTCAGGTGTCGCACGGTTTCGATAGCGTCTGTGTCCAGCGGCTGACGGCGGGTTTACGCGGAAATCCGGTTCTTCCCCTCCCGCTTGCTGCGGAACAGGGACTGGTCGGCTGCCAGCAGCAATTGCTTTTTGTCCCGGGCGGTGTCCGGGTAACTGGCGAGGCCGAAGGATGCCGTGACTTTCAACCCGATGCCTTCGTGCTGAAGATACGGGGTGCGCCCGATCGCATCCCGGATGCGGCCGGTTTTTTTCATGGCTTGTTCGCGCGCCTGACCGGGGAGAAGGATGACGAACTCGTCGCCGCCATAACGGACGATGCGATCCTGAGCGCCAAGCTGCAGGTGGACGGCTTCAGCGACTTCCTTCAGGACTTTCGCGCCGAGCAGATGGCCGTGCGTGTCCACGACGGCTTTGAATCCGTCCATGTCGAAAAAGACGAGCGAGAACGGCTGGCACGGCGCCGCTGTTTCATCCAGCAAATCGTCCAGGCTCTGGTGCAGGAAGCGGGTATTGTGAAAGCCGGTGACATCGTCGGTGACGCTCAGGAGATGGAGCCGTGCGTTCGCTTCCTGCAACTGCCCCTTGGATTGTTCGAGCGAGCGCCGGGCCTCCTCCTGCAGGGCAAAGTGCCGCCGAAGTTCCAACTGGACGACGACCTGCCGGGAAAGGGCGCGCAAAGATGCGCCCTGCGACGCGGTGAGATTTCGCCGCACGAGGTCAATCACGCAGAGGCTTCCGAGCGCATGGCCATTCGGCGTGATGAGGGGCGCTCCGGCGTAAAAGCGCACACCGGGATCACGCTGGACAAACGGATTGTCGGCAAAACGCGCGTCCTCCCGGGTGTCGGGCACCTCCAGCAGATCGGGTGAGAGAATCGTATGCGCGCAAAATGCGACATCGCGCGGTGTCTCCGCGACGTCCATGCCGAGCTTGGACTTGAACCACTGCCGGTCGGAATCAATGAGGGTCACCGCGGCGATGGGCGTCTCGCAAATCTCGGAAGCCAGCAGGGTGATATCGTCGTAGGAAGCCTCGGGCGGCGTATCGAGGATTTGATAGTTGCGCAGTGCCGCGAGTCGCTCGGCTTCGGTGACGGGTATCCTTGCGTTCATGCCTTGGGGGTGATGAGGGCTTCCGTGCTTGCTGCAATCTGCGCGTGGCTCTCGGCAATTTGACTTGGCTCTTTCAAGGCGTCCTCACCCATTCCGGAACCAATGTAATGAGGTCGTGCGGATTCATGGGCGGACAATAGCAGGGCAGGGCTTTGATGCAAACCTTCGCACGAAACACACCCATTCCGGCGGGATGATTCACTCCATCGCCGTGCCGCCCGTCTGCGCGGTTTTCGAGCACGGAGGCGGCGGCGTCTGCGTGTCGTGCGGGAGGTGGCTCACGATTTCCCCGAGGCAGGCCGCGCCGATCAATGTCGCATTCGTATTCGCTCTCGATGGCGTCAGTGCGGGTGGGCGGCAATCATCCACACTCCCCACACCACAAACACGCCACCCAGTGCCGTGCCGAATCGGTTGCCGTGAGGGAGAATCTTTTCGAGGAGAACGAGGATCGTGATAGCCGCGACCCACAGCATATTCATGACGCCCGCGACGAAGAGCAGCGCCATGAGCAGCCAGCAGCACCCGGCGCAATAGGCGCCGTGTTCGATCCCCATGCGGAGCGCTCCCTTCCAACCTTCGCGCCAGCCGCTGAGGAGAAAGCTCAGCGGGGAGCGGCAATGCCTCAGACACGCGCGCTTCCACGGCGTCCATTGAAACACGCCCGCGAAGATGAGCAGCAAGCCGCCCAGCACCGGGCTGCTGCTTTTCATCATCGGCGAAAGCAGGGCCAGCCCGTGCAGCGCCCATTGCGCGAGCGCCACCACGAGGCTGAATGCGCTCCACACGATGAGGTAGCCGAGCAGGAACAGGCCCGTCGGCACGAACGGTCTCTCCTGCTCGCGGCGCTTGCGGTTGACCTGCGCGAAGGTGAGGATCATCGGGGCAGCCGAGGGGATCATCATGGCGACCATCATCTCGGCCCACATCAGGAAAAGCGGGACGATCGCAGCGGTCGCCCACGGCTTGGTATCCGGTCCGGACATCGCCATTCCGAGACATTGGCAGACCCCGGTGTTCTCCATCGCGCGGGCCTCAACGAACATGTAGCCCCACGCCACAGCAGCGACGCCGAACAGCGTCACCAGCACGATCAGGCGATCCTTGCGAAGCGCGTTTTCCAAGCGGCCCGGCTGATCCACGCGAGTGGTGCCCGCGTCAGTTTCCGTAGCTCACCTGGGTGACAAAGCCTGCCTTGTCCGGCCACGAAAAGCTCAGTCCCGGAACATTCACCCGGCACTCCTTGCCGGACACCGCCTCCGCACTTTTGAAGATGAAGCCGGTGCCGTGATCGATCCGCACGGATTCGTTCTCACCGGTCACGGGGTTCTTGATCGGCTCCAGGGCGATGCTCAGCGCTTCACCGATCCGCACGGAGCTGTCCCGCCCGTTCAGAACGAATTCCACGGGCGCAAAAATCGGGTCGAGCACTTTGGAAAAAGTGGTCGCGAGAATTTCAAACGGCATTCCGCCGGCCTGCCCGGAGCAAATGGTCAGGATGGCCGACCGTTGAGCCGCGCTTGCGCGCTCATCAATAATCAGCGCGAGCGTGCCGCCCCCCTCGTGGATGGCCTTCGGCCAATGTGCCGCGAAGGCGATGGCGAGGCCATCTAGCGAGATGTCGCCGTAATTGCCCTTGATGATTCTCCACGCACCGGTGCCCTCGCAAAAGCCGCGCGTCGGCGGGGCGGAGAACTCACACGGACAACCGTAGTCGCAATTGCACGCCTGGAGGAAGTCCGCCTCCAAGGCCCATTTCGTTTGGGGAGCGTTCATGTTCCAAAATTCTGCTCGTCTGCGGTTGAAGGCAATCAACAAAACGCGCCGGACTGATTCATGCCGCTGCGGCGTCACCCGCCTGCCCGGTCTTCGATCTTGGCGGAGGCGGCATCTTCGTGTCCTGCGGGAGCTGGCTCACGATTTCCTCGCTGAGTCCGATTTTCTCGACTCGCCAAATCCCGGATGGTTTGCAAAAGGGAGCTCTCCATATGACCCCGCAACAAAAGGCAGAAAGTCTCGGCATCAAATTCCAGAAGGCCGCACCCGGCTACCTGAACCTGTGCATCCGCAGCGGCTCGCAACTCATCACGTCCGGGCATGTGAGCGACCTCAAGGGCAAGCTGGGGGCGGGGACTTCCGTGGAGGAAGGCTACTCGGCGGCGAAGAACTGTGCGGAGAAAATCCTGCGCTCGGTGTGGGACACCCACGGCACGCTGGATGGTCTGCGGGTGATCAAGGTGCTCGGCTGCGTGAACTCGACGCTGGAATTCAACGAGCAGCATCTCGTGATCAACGGAGCCTCGGACCTGCTGCACGAAATCTTCGGCAAGGAAGGCGACGGCTTCCATGCCCGCAGCGCGCTCGGCTTTGCCCAGCTCCCCACCGGGGCGGCGGTCGAGGTGGAGGCGATCTTTGAGATTAAATAGCGAGCCGCGTGCGACCGCCGCGGGCGCGGGCATTTCCGGCGCGACCGTGATTGGTTATCCTACTTCTTTCCGCTCGGCTGGGGCAGATTCGGCACCAGTGCCGGGTCATACTTCGCGCCATTGGAGACTTGGATGAGCGTCATGCGGACCTTCGTGGGGAAGAACTTCTCGTGGTCGGGGCGCTTGTGCGCGTGGCCGCTGCCGCCGCTGTTGTCCTTGATGACGAGGTGCATTTCCTTGATGCCTTCGCTCCAGACGATGTCGTTGTTCTGCCAAAACTTCGTCATGTCCACATCCTTCTCATACACGCCTTTTTCCTTATAGACGTCGGTGCCGATGCAGCCATAGCCGTGGCCCTGGCCTTTGTTCGGGATATAGCACACGCTCCAAGTCGTAGCTTCCCCGCCGGCAGGTTTCTCGATGACTTCGAGTCGGACATGCACGGTGCCATTCCGGAAATCGGCGGGCGCGGTCCAGTCCTTTGGTCGCTGGGCATTCAGCATGGGGCCTTTCACGTAATAGTGCGACTTGCTCGGCGTGGCGTTGTCTGCGTCGGCCTTGGTAAAAGGGAAGGTGACATCGAACAGCACGAATTGCGCGGCATGGCTAATGGCTGCGGTGAAGAGCAGGAACAGGAAGGATAGGTGACGCATAAGATGGATGGGTATGTGAGTCGGAGAGGGGGATTACTTTTGGCCGGCTGCGTCAGCTGCGGGAATGAATTTAAGCTTGGCCAGCCATTCGAGGGACTGAGTCTGCCAGGCATCCCACATGGGGCCCTTGTAACCATTGAGACCATGACCTCCCGAGGGAAGCTCCAGATACTTTGCCTCCACATGATTCGCCTGGAGCGCATCGCGGAACATGCTGCTATGGGCAGACGGCACCACCTTGTCGTCCAGCGCATGGGCGAGGAATGCCGGGGGCGTCTGGGCATTGGTTTGCTTCTCATTCGAAAAAAGATCGATTAGAGCCTGCTTCGCATCCTTGCCGAGCAGGTTGTTTCGCGATCCGGAGTGCCCCTGGGCGCCCATGCTGATTACCGGATAGACCAGCACCATAAAATCCGGGCGGCAACTGACCTTTGAGATCGCATCCGAAGCGTTCAGATCGCCCGCATCGAAATGAGTCCCCGCGGTGGATGCCAGATGGCCGCCCGCTGAGAATCCGATAATCCCGATCCGCTTCGGGTCAATCTTCCACTCCGCAGCCCGTGAGCGAACCGTGCGGATTGCGCGTTGCGCATCGAGCAGCGGCACGGATGCCCGACCTCGTGGCAGCCGGTATTCCAGGACCACGCCTGTGATCCCGTGGGCATTCAGCCATTTCGCGATCCCGTGACCTTCCGCTCCGACGACGAGTCCCCCATATCCGCCTCCGGGACAAATCACCATGGCCGCCCCATTTGGCTTCGCAGCACGATGCACGGTGATCGTGGCATCCGGCTCCTGAAACTCGCCGCCTCCCACGGGGGCATGATTGGCCCAAAGCGAAATTCTCTCCTCCTTGGATGCGCCATCCTCTGCGAATGTGGATGGCTGCAGAGGCAATGCAACGCCGGCAAGGAATAGCAATCTGAGGAGTGTCTTCATCCAAGGAATGTGGACATGTCGGCCCTGCGAACGCCATCCCATTCTGCGCGTCCTATTGCTTCATGGCCCGCCGGTGTCCGCTGAGACGTGTGATCAGAAAGTCCATCCCTTTGGCCGCGTCCCCGTCGAGCAGCTTTTGCAGCCCGTCGAGCCGCTGGAAAAGCAGCGGGCGGAATGTCAACCATTCCTCAAATAGGATCGGATTTCTGCCATTGGCGATACCGACTGTGAGCGAGTAATAGGATTCCTTCGGGGGCACCGGCCCTTGGTTCCGGTTTCCATCGAGCGCCACGGCAAAGAAACCATCTTTGCTCAGTAACTCGATGATCTTCTTGGCCTGGGTCTCAGTAATCCGGGCCTGCTGGTGGAACGGATTGTCGCGGTCATTCACCGGCAGTGCAGGCACGCTCAGGAGCAAATGATAGTAAGGCTTGTCCTGCTGCCCGGCATAGGCCAGCCGCAGGGTAAAAGTGCTCATGTCACCAAGCAGCTTTCCGGTGCGAGCAATGGCGATATCGCCGGAGGGCGTTCGTTCCGCGGGTGCTCCGGACAGGTAGTTTACACCGATGCACATCAGCAAGACGGCGACTGCGATGGGCGCAAATCTCATGAATCGGCTGAGGCGGCTCGGATTTGGTGCAGTGGGAGGGAGGAGCGGGCGCAGTGTGTTCATGGGGGCAATATCACCGAGGAGATGCTTTCCTGATGTTATGTCGCGATGAGGCGTTTGTAAAATGGTTGTGATGAGCGGGCCTGCGGCTGCATGCCTCGCAACCTATTAGCGCCGGGCCGCTGGAGCGGGTGTTTGGATGGCCGATGCTCCAGTCGCGGCCCCGTCAAGAGGCACTTCGCAGAACGTCAGCGCGGCGATGCCATTGGTGCCGCGGATCAGCTTGTCCTCACTCCACGACATTTCCTTGAGATAGGTGATTTTTTTTGCCGCCGATGGTTCCTTCAATTTGAGCGTGAGCACATTTCCGGTGACGCTGCCCGAGGCGACTTTGTCCTTCTCTCCATCGAGGTAAAATTGCCCCGTCAGCGCATCGTTCCAGACCACTGTTTGATCAAACTCAAGTGCGATGGTGTTCTTCGCCGCGCTGGTGAATTTCGCTCGCCCGAGATTCGGCGGGGTGATGGAAGCGGCGGGCACTTTCCCGTAGTTGTCGCGCTCGATGAGCGGCTGGATGAGGCGTGCGAATTCCGCCCAGCCGAGGAGCGGGAAATGACAGCCGCCGGGGGGCTGGATGCCGAGCGTGGACATGACTCCCATGTTTGAATAAAGACGCGGAAGGCTTCGCTGGATTTCGCGGATCATGTCACCGGCACCGGTGTTGCCCGCCATGCTGCACGAGTTCGGCCAGATTTGGAAAACGTAGGTGTGCTGCACGTTCGGGAAGTCGCGTTTCCACGCCGCGGACATCTCGACGAAGTAGTTCTCATACGCCTTCCAATCGTAGTCACCTGTCGGTCCCGCGGTGCCCTGATTGTTTTCGCCCTGATGCCACAGGATGCCGCGGATGCCGTGCGTGAGCTTCGCCTGCTGCACGCGCCAGAGCATCCGCCCGTAGATCGTGGTGAGGTCAGTCGGGTCCGCTTCGTTGCGCTGGTGCTGATCGATCCGCGTGCCGCCGGCTGCGGCGTTGATGATGAAGATGGGGGTTTTCTGGCTCGCGACGAGCCGCTTCGCCAGCTCCATGCCCCACCAGCCCAGTTCGGCTTTCTCGCCAGCCTGCGCTTTCCACACGGGCAGGCACCACAGGTTGCCCGGCGCGTCCTTCGCGTTCGTCGGCGGGCGGCCATAGCTGCGAATCCACTCGCTTGTCTCCGGCGGAGATTTCTCGCCGGTGTCCGTCGCGAGCGCGTTCGACTGGCCCTCGATGATGTAGGCATCGCCGCAGATGAGATTGCCGACGGTCTGCAACACGGTCTCCGCCGCGCCGTTCTTCGTGCCAAATTCCACGCGGTATTTGATCAGCCCCGGCTTCAGCTTCGCCGACAAAGCGTAGGACTTGTCCGCCGCGACTTTCGCCGTCTCCGTCTTCGTCAGCTTGTCGTCGGCATAGACTTTCAGAAAGACCGAGTCGGCGGCTTCGGTGAGCGTGCCGTTGTAAAAAAGCGTGCCCTCGCCCTTGTCGTCGCGCGCGAAAAATTGTCCGTCCGCCGGCTTCTCGTCCTTGTCCGGCGTCCGCGCGATCCACGGGTCGCTCTTCGGCTCCGTTACCGCAATCGCGACGGTCTGCGTCGTCGGCGCTCCGCCGTTGCTCACCGTTGCCGTCACCGTCATCGCGCCGCTGTTCTGCGCGCGCTTGAGCAACAATTTTCCCGGCACGATTTCCTTGATGGTCGCGATGCCCGCGACCTTCCATTCGATCTTCAAATCGCCCGCACCCTTCGCCTGCATCGCCGCGAGATTTGCGACGACCGGCACGATTTCGATCGCCATGCGCCCGTCCCACCCGGCAGGCGCTTTCAGCGTGAACACCGGCTCCGCGATGTCCTCCTTCACCGTGATCGCGATGTCCTTCGTCTTCACGCCGCTGGGAAACACCGCGCGAAATTGCAGCGTCGCATTCGCATCGCCGACCACGCGCCCCGCATCGAATGTGTAGCTGAACCGATCCACCGCCACCACGCTCTCGCGCCCGTCGCGCTTGAGCACCCAATACACCTTCAGCGCCCCGCCCGCCTGCGCCGTGACGGTCGCGCTCTTGCCCTCCATCACCGTCCCCGCCGCTGATGAAACCGAGAACGCAGCACCCGCCTGCACCACCGGCCCGACGAGCGTCTGCATCGGCTTTTGATTCTCGTAAGTCAGCCGCACCCAATCAGCCGAGCGCGCCACACGCGACACGCGCACTTCGTCGAGGTCGCCCACGAAATCGTAGTTGTTATACCACCCACCGAGCCACAGCCGCGCAGGGTTTTTGATGTCGAGCTTCGTCGTCGCTTCGCCATCCACCTTGCCATTGATGTAGATGCGCCGCGGCCCGTCGCCATACGTGTGGACGACGTGAATCCACTCGCCAAACGGCAGCTTGGACGGCGCGTCAATATCGGAAAAACCGCTGTCCACATGCACATGCGGCGGGCTGCGAAACTGCATCCGCACCTTGGTCCCGCGCCCGCCGCCCTCGTTGCCCCAGCCGATGATCGTCCCGTTCGCCTGCTCCGCGCGGAACCACAGCTCCGTCGTGTGCGCGCTCCCGCCCGCTGGATAGTTCGCGATTTTGTCGCCGCAAAAAATTCCCTGCTTTCCTGCAAAATGCCGCGCCTTTCCGATCATCCCGGTCGTCAGCGTCGTGCCCGTGTCCTTCGACTCCAGCGTGCCCGCCTCGTCGCGCACCGTCTCGCCGAGATGCCACACACTCGCATAGCCGTTCGATTCATTGAAGACCGCCTTCCCATCCGACCCGCTTGCCGCACCCGGCTTGCCCCAGTGCATCCGCAGCGTCTGCCGCGCATTTCCCGCAATGCGCGGGATGCGCACCCACACGATCGCCGTGCCCTTCGCCGCGTCCCACTCCTCGATCTCATGCGCGAGCGACTCCCCGTCTTCCGAGGAAAAGCGGACATCCTCACCGTGTGCCTGCGCCTGCGTGAAGTCGAACCACTCCCGGCTCACGCGCACGAGCAGAGGGAAGCCCTCGACGGCCGCGCCCTCCGGCAGATTCGCGCCGTCCGGTGTCGTGAGGATCGTGAGCGCCCCCGAGTGCTGCCATCCTTGGAATTGCGCCGTGGCGGACTTTTCCTGCGCGCCTGCACCGGGCGCGGAAATTCCAATGGTGAGCGACAGAAGTGTGAGCGTGATCAGTTTCATTTTTTGACAGAGGGCTTGTGCTGCGGACGGCCGGGCAGCGGGCCCCAGATATCCTCGAGGAGCGCAAATGTTTCCGGCTCCGCCTGCATTAGTTCGCCGGTGACGAAGGGATAGAAATCATTCGAGCCAAAATAGGCCTCCGTCATCTCGGCAAAGAATTCCTTCTGATTAGTCAGCCCATAGTGCTCGCGCATGTGGCCGGGGCTCGTCAGGACGGATTTGTATTTGCCGCTTTCGCAAAATTTCTTCCACACCGCGGTCACGCGCGGCTCCTCGAAACCGATCACCTGATCGTGAAACCCATGTGCCAGCTCGTGCAGCACCACCCACGGCATCCGGTGATTTTCAAACGGCGACAGGAATCCCTCCGCATTCGGAATGTGCGCGCATTTCGCGAGCGTCTCGCTGTAGCCATGCGACTTCAGCCAGCCCGCGCTGGGGTGATACTGCATGGCCTTCAAATCCCCGTAGTTGAGATCGAGTTCGATGGTGATCGCGCGCAGCTTTGCAAGCGACTTCTCCGGCATCACGATCGTGATCGCCACGAGCCGCGCCGTGAGCAGCTTCAGCGCGCGAGTGCCCACCGCCGCGCCGTCGCCGTGCAGCAGCCGATCATCCACGCGCACCGTCCAGCCCTCGATGTCGCGCGTGGTGTGTGCCCTCGGCAGGGCGGGTGCCTCCGCAGCGAACGCGCCTGCGGACAGGATGCAGAGGAGGGGGAGCAGGATGGCTTTCATGGGGAGGAAGATGGCGGAGACGATGGCAGTGTGCCCGTGGCGGAACAGACTTTACCTTCGGCGCATCACCCCGTCTTGACCCGGAAACGCGCGCCAGCATGAAAGTGAGCACAGTCGCCATTCTTCGCTACGAATCGGCAAAGGGCATCGCTCGAAATCCGGGATTCGCCTTTTCTCTCGACCCTCAACTTTCAACTCTCAACCGCCCCGCGGCTTGGACTGGCCGCAGCGGCTCGCCCAAGAGTTTCCTGTTGCTAAAGCTTCACACAGCGCGCTTTCTTCGAGCGTCAATTCCACGCTTTTTACCCGCAGTTCATAACCATTACTCTAACCACCACTCCTGATGAAATATCCCGTCGTCCTCACATTCATCGCCGCCATCCTCGCCTGTCTCCCGGCACACGGAGAGGAATTGAATTTCGGCGATCACTCCTCGGCGACAATCACTGGCAAGGCGTGGGATGCACTTAATGCAAAGAACTACGCGAACGCGGTCGCGTATGCGAAGAAGTGCGTGGAGATGTATGAGAAGGAGGCCGTCGAAATGCAGAAGGAACTCAAGGGGCCGGTTACGGGTGAGCGTGAAGAGGTAGCCAAGAAGTGGGCACTGAACGATGTCGGGACTTGCCTCTTCATCACCGGACAGGCGCTGGAAAAACAGGAGAAGCCCGCCGAAGCGCTCGCGGCCTACAAGCAACTGGTGGAAAAAGTTTCGTTCGCGCAGTGCTGGGACACGAAGGGATGGTTTTGGAAACCGGCGGAAGGTGCGAAGGCGCGCATCAAGGCATTGGAGTTCGATACGCTGAAGTAATCGAGTCCGGGCGTGCTCATGTTGCGGGCCTGGGGATTGAATTTTCCGGAGCCTGACCGTGGGCTCGCGGACTGACACCACCATACAATGAAAATCGCCCTGCCGTTTCGCTTCGTCCTCGGTGTTGCGCTCATCTCTGCGACGCTCACAGGCATCAATCAGGCCGCGGCTGGTGAAGTCAAAATCACAAAGGATGACAAAGGCCATTTTACGCTCTTGCGCGACGGCCAGCCGTATTTCATCCGCGGCGCGGGTGGCTCGGATCATCTGGATGTTTTGAAGGCGGTCGGTGGCAATTCCATTCGCACCTGGGGCGTCGAAACGTTGGAGCAGCGCGTGGACGGCAAGCGCCTGATCGACCGCTGCGCCGAGCTGGGGATCAGCGTCACTGCCGGCATCTGGATCGCTCCCGAACGCCACGGTTTTAACTACTCCGACCCGGCGCAAACCAAACGCCAGCGCGAATTGGTCCGCGCGGCCGTCCGCAAATACAAGGATCACCCCGCGCTGCTTCTGTGGGGACTCGGCAACGAGATGGAAGGGACCATCGGCGACGGCAACGTGCCACAAGTCTGGAAGGAACTGAACGAACTTGCCGCGATCGTGAAAGCGGAGGATCCGAAGCATCCCGTGATGACCGTCATCGCGAGCGCCGCGAGCACCAAAGTGAAAGGCATCCTCGAACATTACCCGAACATAGACATCCTCGGTGTCAACGCCTACGCGAGCGGCGGTGGCGCGGCGAGCGCAGCGAAGGCGGCCGGTTGGAAGAAGCCATTCGTGCTGACGGAATTTGGAACCGCCGGACACTGGGAAGTGCCGAAGACCAAATGGGGCGCGCCCATCGAACCGAGCAGCCGCGACAAAGCCGCAGCGTATTTTTCCACGCAGAAGACGATGATCGAGGAAGCTGCGGACATCAGCCTCGGAAGCTATTGTTTCGTGTGGGGGCAGAAGCAGGAAACTACCTCGACGTGGTATGGGATGTTTCTCAAGACCGGCGAAAAACTGCCGCAGGTGGATGCGATGTGCCGCGCGTGGACCGATAAGTGGCCGGCGAACCGCTGCCCGCGCGTCACGCGCTTCGAGTCCGAACTGAAGGAAGCCGTCTTCCCGCCCGGCAAACAGTGCATCGCGCGGATGGAAGCGACCGACCCGGATGGCGACAATCTGCGGTGGGAATGGACTGTTACTGCGGAAAGTACGGACGTCAAAGTCGGTGGCGACAAGGAATCCGAGCCTCCATCGTTCCCCGACGCCATCGTGTCTGCCGACAAAGGGGAAGTCGTCATCCGCACACCGAGTAAGCCCGGTAACTACCGCTTGTTCGGCATCGTCCGCGATGGCAAAGGCGGTGCGAGTGCGGAGAATTTTTGCTTCCGAGTCGAGGCACGGTAGGGGTTTCCACAAAAGCGGAACTGTATCGCACCGGTAATCAAGGGCCGCGGCTGCGGCACTATGTCTGCCCAAAGTGCTGCACGTCGAAGGGCAACCCGCAGGTGCTCATGGAAGAACTGATCGCCAACGCGGAGAAGGTGGACGCGGAATTCGACAAGTGCGAGACGCGCTTCCCGCTATGGGATGCGCTGGAGAGGGAGTTGGCCAGCGATGCGGCGCGCAGGCAGGTGGAGGAACTTCACTCGGACAATATCGCCAAACTGTCCACACGGAGAAAAGGGAAACTGCTCCTGCCCGATGTCGGCCCGCGCATCACGAGCGCGAATCAGAATTGGATGGAGGTTCCATGGGGACGAGGATGACGGGACGAAACTCGTCGCCGCGCTTGTCAAAGCGCGGGCTGACTTTTGCAGCGGGCTGCTTTGGAGGAGCGGCTATCTTCCGGCGTCGGAAGATCAGCCCGCGTTTTCACAAACGCGGCTACAGGAGCAGGCGCAAGACAAAGAATGAGAAGGCTGCCATACCCTATTTTGGAAATAAGATGACCGATGCGCGGCGAAGCTGGACGGCGTGCATCGGGTAGCGTGGGCGTCCCGCCCGCCGTAGTCCGCGTCCCGCAGAATACACTCGAACGTCGCTGGCGTAAGGAAAAGCATGGGATCTTCCGCCGGGTGCCGCGCGGGACGCGCGCCACCGCAGGCGGGACGCCTACCCTACCCGAGACATGCCTTCCCGCTTTCGGTCCGGTTATTTGTGCGAGATGGTATTACTTCGTCTTCGGCACGAGTTCGCCGGCCATTTCCAGCAGCGCGTCGAGCATCTTCACGGATGCCTGCGGTTCGAGGGAATTCGTCCCGGCCCACGTCTCGTAGCCGCCGAGTTCGAAGTGGCGGGGCGTGGGCAGATAGCCCATGTAGGCATGGTTCAGCTCGATCATAAACGAGTGCGCGAAGGGGCTGCTCTTTTTGAATTCGAGGCCCATCTCCGCGAAGGTCTCGCACGGCGAGGTGCCGATGCCGATGTCGCCGATGCGGAAGACCTGGAGCGGCGCGAGCGCGGGATTCATGGCCTGCGAGAGTCGCTCGACACGGCCGGCGTAAATGTAAGGCAAGTCCGCCTTTCCGGGAGTGGGCGCGGGGCCGGCGAGCTTATCCTTTGACCATGCGAGCATCTCGGGATCGATCTTCCGCCACGAGAGCTGCGCCTCGCGGTAGTTTGCGCCGAGTTCCGCGTGATCCTTCCATGACACGTTTGCGAGCGCATCGTTCACCTTCCTCGCCACGTCCTCGGCGACGTAGCGCATCTGCTCATACGGCTTCTTTCCGGGACGCGGCGTGCGGAAGCTGATGTTGTTCACGTCGCCGCTCGTGGCATTCGCCATCAACGCGACGAAGGGTGGATCGTTGTCCTCGGCGTGCAGCATTTTTTTCAGCGCCTCGCAATACATGCCGTAATAGTCGGCAGAGATGTGCCCGTTGCCGACGCCGCCGACGTAATGCAGCGAGTACGCGGATAGGACGGAGATCATTTTTCCACCCGGCTCGCGCAGTGCGATGAAGGAGACCGTGGGATCGGTCGGGCCCGCAGGCTCGGTGAGGTTCGGGCTGCCGCCGGGCGGGTTCATCTTCACCTTGTCCACTTTTCCAAAAGGATTCACCGGCACCGTGCCCTCGCGCATGAACCAGCGGCGATTGAACACATGCTCGGGCGCCTCGACGGTGCCGAATGCGATCTCCGCGGGGCGCAGGTTTCCGATCGCGCAGCGCACGCCGTCCGCGATGCGGCGCGCGACGAAGCGCTGGTACTCATCGAGCGGCTGCTCGGAGGTGTAGCGATCCTTCCCCAGCGCGCTGGCCGCGGAATGCGTGTGCGTGCATGAGATGAGCACACGCTCCGGCGGGATGCCGGTGGCGTCCGCGATCAGCTTCCGCGCCTCGACGCTCACGCTGCGGTGCATGCCGAGCAGATCGCACACGACGAATGCAAGCATCGTCCTCCCATCGTCGAGCACGAGGCAGCGCGCGTGCAGTTCATCATGCACATGCGAGGCGGGGAAGGGGACGAAGCCGCCGATAATGCCTGAGTCGAGATTCGGCGTGATGTTGCTCGTCGCCGCACCTGCGCGGAATCTTGCAGCGGGTGCATCCGCTGCGCGCGCAGCGGTGATGAGGCAGAGGAATGCGGCGGCGAGGCGGAGAATGGGGAGGGGAGTCATGGATGAGTTCATCTGTTCGGCACGCGAGTCTTATTGAGTCTTGCGAAAGTGGTTGATGAAAAGAGCGGCGAGCGGTGAGGCCGTAGCGCCGACGAGTCGTCGGCGGGGAAGCCCGTGAACCGGGCGCGATGTCCAAAGTCACGTTTTGCGTGTGTTGGGCTGCCTGTGCCGTCCCGCATGACGGGTGCGCAGGCGAAGGGACGCTACGACAATGGATCGTGTGCCGTGCTGAATTCCATGCGCCGCTCCTGACTGCACGCGCGGTGCCGACGACTCGTCGGCGCTACGGCGTCGCCCACACTTGCCTCCCATCCAGCCACGTCTCGCGCACCTGTGTGTCCTTCAGATCGTCGAGCGGGCATTTCAGCACGTCGCGGTCGAGGATGATGAAGTCCGCGCGCTTGCCCACTTCGAGCGAGCCGCACTCCTTTTCAAGGAAGAGGATGTGCGCGTTGTTGATCGTGTAGAGCCGGATCGCTTCCTCGCGCGTGATGCCGCCCTCGATGTGCAGCGGCTCATCCATAAAGCGGCATTTGCGGCCGACGGCGATCCACATCGCGAGCCACGGATTGTACGGATTGATCGAACGCAGGCTGCCGATCTTCTGCATGTGATCGCTGCCGCCGCCGACGGGCACCTCTGCATCGAAGAGCGCGCGCAGCGGCTGGAAGCGGCTCATGCGCTCGTTGCCGAATTGCTTCAGCAGCGTCGCGCCGTCGAGGTGAAACCAGATCGGCTGCATATCAATCACCGCGCCGAGCCGCGCGGCCTGCGCGATGCTCTCGGGCGTCATGAAATTGCAGTGCGTGATGCACGGGCGCGTGTCACGCAGCTTTGGCATGTCCTTGCTCACCTCCTCATACGTGTCGAGCAGCAGCTTCACCGCGCCGTCGCCGACGCTGTGCGCGGTGAACTGCAATCCCGCGCCCGCGACCTTGCGCACCATCTTCGCGAGGTGCTCGCTCGGGGTGCGCTGCACGCCGCGGTAATTTTTGTCCGTGATGCCGTAGATGCTGCTCACGCCCCACGGTTCCAGCATCAGCGCGCTGCCGGTGAGCATGCCGCCATCGAGCCAGATCTTTGTGCCGATGATCTGGAGCATCGGGTTGGGCTTCGTGAGCGGGTGGCTGATGATGTTTTCCAGCTCCAGTTCCGTCGTGCGCCACATGCTGCCGGTGGAAAATGTATGCGACAGTCGGAGCCGCACGCTGAGCGAATTCGCATCGCGCAGCGACTGATACACGTCAACGTTGCCGCTGCTCGCGCCGCGATCCGCGATCGTGGTGAAGCCCACGCTGTTGTAGTCGGCGAAAAGTTTCTTCACGAGATCGCGCGTCTGCTCCGCGTCCGGTTTCCTGCTGATGGACTTCGCCTTGATGCTCGGGCTGAACGCATGCATGAGCCCGCTCGGCTCGCCCTTTTCATCGAAGACCACGACACCCGTGGACCCCGCGGGCACTTTGAAATTGCGGTCAATGCCCGCGAGTTTCAGCGCGAGGGAATTCAGCATCGAGTCCGGGCCGGTGCTGAACTGCACGGGATGCTTCGGCGCGACGCGATCGAGTTCCTCGCGTGTCGGGTAGCGCTGCTCCTTCAGCCGCGTGATGAAGATTTGCGAGATGCCGATGAGCGATCCCTCGGGCAGCGCCTTCGCGCGGCTGGCGATGTAGTCGAGCAGTTGCGGAATATCGCCGATGTCCGCCATCGGATGATCAAATTCATACGTCGCCGCGCCGACCGGATGCGCGTGAGAATCCATCAGCCCCGGCAACACCATGCGCCCACCGAGGTCCACGCGCTTGGCATCCGGGTGATCCGCCACGAGCGCCTTCGCCGCGTCGCCGAACGCCACGATATGCGCGCCATCCACCGCCATCGCGTCGGTGATCGAGAATGCCGCATCCACGGTCACGATTTTGCAGTTGGTGAAGACAGTGAGCGGCGCGGCGAATGCAGCCGCGGTCACTGCGATGAGCAGGAACGCTGGGGAGAGTTTCACGCTGTCGAATTTCGCAGGCGCGCGGTGGCGTTTGCGAGAATGAATTGCAGGCGTGGGCGCAAGGCTACGTACGCGCTCCATCGAGCGCGCCTCCACTCCGCTCCCATCCCGCCGCCTGCGCCCATCCTGCCGAGCGGGCTTCCGCCCACGCCTACGCTCACTTCGCGAGCTTCCTCACCGTCACGCTCTGGAGGTAATACTTGTTGAATTTGTTCCCGTCCGACTCGAGGGCGAAATTGTAGCCCCAGTAGCTCACGAACTGCGCGTCGTATATTTTCCAGCTCACTGTGTGCCACTGCTTGTTGTCCGGCACGGTGAACCATGTGCCTGCCGTTTTGAATCCGCTGATTGATTCATAGACGAGCTTGAACCCGGCGTTGTCGTTCGAGGGATTCCGGCGCACCACCGCGGTGATCTCGATCGGCTCCGGCGAGTAGGAGAGAAAATTCGGATTCACCACGAACATGTTGCCGCCGGGAACGCCGCCTGCCCGCGCGGAGCCGCCGTACGCGATGACATCCGCGGCGATGGATTCACCCGCGAGCGTGTGCAGGCCGCGCTCGATATTTTTCTCTCCCATCGTCACCGAGGCCGTCGGCGCTGACGGTTCATCTTCGCCCCACGGCAGCGGTAGCGGCTTGTTGGCGCGCGCCTGCTTCACGAGTTCGGCTGGCACGCCGAGCACGAGCACCGGTGCGCTTGTCAGGTCATGACTGTTCGCCTTTGCGATGTTGCCGGTGAGGGGATTTGCGATCTGCACTGTCTCTCCGAAGTCCACGAGGTCCGGCGTTCCGTGCGATGTCCACGTCACCAGCACCGTCGTCTTTGGGCCCTCGAAGACGAAGCCGTAGTCGCGTTTGTTCAGCAGCACCCAGCCGACGTATTTCGGATGCGCTCCGAGGTGTTCGATCATCTGCGCCATCGCCTTGTATGCCGGGCGTGGCTGCCCATTGCGTTCGAGCAATCCCATCGGCCCGCTGTCGCCGTCCATGCCCTCGAACCAATTGATGCACGCGACACCCTGCGCGATGCCCATGGTGTACGCCTTTACGTGCGCGTGGCATTGCAGATCCACGCCCCTTTTCGTGTCGGTGCCGATCTCGGTGAAGAAGATCGGCACGTCTGCCTTCGCCGGATTTTGCACCGCGAGCATCTTCCGGATCACCGGCGCGATGTTCATGAAGACGGGCTCCGTCCCCGCGTTGCTGATCACCGTGCCGAGCACTTCGTACGGATGCACGGTGATGTAGTCGAAGTGATCCTTCGCGCCCGCCTTGATCACCTGTTCGAGGTAATTGACATGCACCGATTTCGTCGCGAGCCCGACGCGGCACGTCGGATCGGCGGCCTTCGCCGCATCGTACGCGCTCACGACGATCTTCGCGTAATCCTCCGGTGTCTGATCCTTCCCGGTAAAATTCGGCGGCTCATTCCACACCTCCCAGAACCGGATCCGGCCCTTCGCGTGCTTCACGATTTCCGACACATACTCCGACCACGCGGGAAGATTATGCACCGGCATGTTGCCCCGCGCGTCCTTCGTGTTCCATCGCGGATTCCCGAGCAGCAGGCCGAAAAATTCCATGTGCTGCGCTTCGGCGTAGGCGAGCTGTTCATCGAGCCGCGTCCATGTCCACTTGCCCTGTTCCGGCTCCACGTCGCCGAAGCTCGTGCGGCACGCGCGCATGTTTGTGATGCCGATCGCCGACATTTGCGGAATCCACTTGCCGAGTTCCTGCGAGGTCTGATTGCACGCGCCGATGCCGAACGGACTGAGCGCCTTTTCCGCATCCGCCGTGCGGGCGGGAAAGGGGAGGGCAAACGCGAAGGACGTGACCAGGAAAAGCGGAAGCGATTTCATCATGGCGGTCAGTCTGCGTAGGCCACGGGTGTCTGTCACTGCGGCGGCCGCTTCTGCATTCCGCCGCGCCGCTCCTGAGGTGGCTGCGCCTTGCTAGCGTCATATTTCGGATTCGCCGTGGGCATCCCCGCGTTCACGAGCTTGAGGTATTCGTTCAGCCTCCGTTCGAGGTTCGCGGTTTCCTTCGTGCGCTCCTTCGCGAGGTCGTTCTGTTCGCTGATGTCCTTCGACAGGTCGAACAGCATCGGCACATTCGTATCGTAGGGATGGATGAGCTTCATGGTGCCGAGCACGAGTGCGGATGCCGGCCCGAGTTCATCTTTGTCGTAGTGCGGAAAGTGGACGATGAACTCCTCCCGTGCGCGTTTCACCGTCGCATTCGCCGCACCGCTGAGCACTGCGCCGAGGCTGCCGCCTTCGATCCCTTTCGGCAGCGATTCCTTCACTCGCGCGATCGCCGCGATGGTCGGAAAAATATCCACCGTCGTCGCGAAGACGTGCGAGCACACCCCCTCCTTCACACCCGGCCCCCGCACGATGAGCGGGACGCGCAGGCCGCCCTCCCACACCGTACCCTTGCCGTTCGACAGCGGGCCATTCGCATTGCGCCCCTGCGCGCCATGGTCGGAGGTGTAGATGAAGTAGGTGTTCTTCGCGATGCCGAGTTCGTCGAGCTTCGCCATGAGCATCCCGATCGTCGTATCCATGTCCTGCGTCACCGCCGCGCCGCCCACGAGACGCTGGTCGCGATCCGTCGTCGCGCGTCTGCGCACATCCGCGTAAGTCTCCGGCTTTGCATCCGTCCCGCCACGTCCGGCGTAGTGCGAGACTTGCAGGTAGCACGGCCTCCCCGCCTTCGCCTGCCGCGCCATGAAATCCATCCCGCGCTCGGTGATTCCGAACGCCTGCTTCGGATTCGGATTCTCCACGTCCTCCGGCCCGCCGTTGTTGTTCGGCCCGTCATTTTCCTCGAACCCATGCCGTCTCGGACTCACGCGCCCCACGTGCCATTTTCCAAAATGCGCCGTCGCGTAGCCCTCGCGCTTCAGCATGGATGCGATGGTCATCTCGGATTCCGGCAACTGCGAAATCTGCTGCGGCGGCACGACCTTGCTGCCCGTCTCCGTGAAGCTGCTCTCCTTCCCGCCCTTGCCCTCGCCGACGAAAGTCATGTGCAGGGCCGTCGGACTTTTCCCCGTGAAGAGCGCCACGCGCGTCGGCGTGCAGCGCGGCGACGAAGCGTAAAAATTCGCAAAGCGCATCCCGCCCGCAGCGAGTTTTTCGAGCGAAGGCGTGCGTGCGAGCGGGCTCTTCGATCCCGGCACCGAGTCGTCCATCTGCACGGAGGATGACGCCCAGCCCTGCGCCTCGCCCATGATGATGACGAAGTTTGGCCTCACATCCGCTGCGCGGATTTGCGACGGAAGCATCAGCAGCGCCGAGGCGAGGAGTGCGGGGATGGATTTCATGTCGAGGACTATGTAAGCAGGGCCAGCCTTGGTTCAAGATGAAGGCGCATGTGCGATCCCGCTGCACGGGCGTCGCTGTTGTGCGAGCTACCTCACCCAAAGCACCGGCTGCGTGATGCCGATGTTGCGCTGCACCTCGGGGTCCGTGGGATCGGCGGGGAGTTTTTTCCAGAGGTCGAGATACGACAGCTCGCCGAGTGCGAGGCCGGCGAAGAGGAGGTGCGGCTGGCGTGCGGGCCAGCCTTCCCAGGCCTGCACGTCGGGCTTCAGCGGCCACTTCGATTTGTCGGCGAGGAAGGGACTCAGATACGCGACGGCTTTCCGGATGCCGCGGCCATCGGGAAGCTCGAAGGTCCAGAGATTGTCCTGCCCGGTTGAGAGCACCTGGCAGAGCAGCGTCATGTTATCGAGCTGGAAGATGGAGTAGCCGTAAGGCTTCGTGCGCGCGAGTTCGAGCGGGAAGCTGCCGTCGGCGGCCATCTGTTTGGCGACGAAGACTTCTTTGAACTGCTTGCGGCAGAGCGCGAGTTTTGCCTCGTCACCGATGAAGTCGGCGAACACGGCGAGCTGGAGGTGAAAGGCGACGCTGTGGTTGTTCTTCGCGGCGGCTTCCTCCTGGCCGTTCTTGCTCGTGACCATCCATTCGGCGATGTCGCGGAACCAAGCGCGCAGTTCCTTCGCCATCTCGGGCGCGAAGGCTGATGACTTCTCCATCGTCTTCACCGCAGCGGGAATCTCGATGATGTGCAGCGTATCAATGATGCCGATGCCGCGTCCGGGCGACACGCCGGGAACGGCCTGCGCGAAGCTGAGGTTCGGATTCATGCGCGTCTTCGCATCGAGGAAGAACACGCGGAGCAGCTCGGCGGCTTTCGTCACGTAGCGATCCTCGCCGGTGATTTTGTATGCGGCGGCGAGCGCCGCGACGGAATCGCGCAGCGTCTTCACGGCCATGCGGTGCGCGGTGAAGTTCTCGGGGTTTGTCTCGCCGTCGCGCTTGATGTAGGGGAGGCCAGTCGGCTTCGACGGATCGGGCCACCAATAGTCGCCGTTCGAGTAGAAGTCATTCGGGCCGCCTTCGCTGAGCTTCGCGGGGAAACTCGTGATGCTCACCGGCGTTTGTTTCAGCGCAGCGTCCGCAGCCTTCATGATGCGCTCGCGGTCAATCGCCGCAACATCGAGCTTGAGCTTCGGCGCAGGCGCTTTTGCTTCGCCGCTGGCCTTGGGAGTTTCCGCAGCGGCGGGCTTTGCAGACTTCGAGGATTTCTTCGGTGTGCCCGGCTTGGTTGTGTTTGATGCCTCCGCGTTCGCATCCGTGACATAGACGAACTGCGGCTTGCGGCCCTCCGAGGAAACGGAGACGCACACTTTGTAGCCCGTGAGCTGTGCCGAGATTTGCGCGCGGCCGTTGTAGAGCTGCACGGTGCGCGAGCCGGTGGAAGTGCCGAGATTGTCGAGCAGGTGTCCGTCGCCGGTGATGCCGAAGCGCACGACATTCGCGCAGTCGAGGCACGGCACGTCATTCGTGTCGAACATCCGCACTTCCATCGTCGCGATGCCGTCCTTCTGCGCGACTTCCGCGAGCTTGAGCTTCGCGGGCTTGCCCCACTTGGCGGTCTGATATGCCTGCGAAATTTCATCGCTCACCTCCGCGCCGTCGCGCTTGCCAACTGCACGCAACGTGTTCGCGCCTTCGTTGAACTTCACCTTCCAGTGCAGGCCTGCGGCGGGAAAATTCTTCACGTCCCGCTTCTTCACGCCTGCGGATTTGCCGTTCACGAACAGCTCCACCTCCGCGCAATTCGAGTAAACGCGCACTTCCTTTTCCTCGTCCGCCTCGCCCCAGCGCACCGGCCAGTTGTGTCCGTAAATGTGGATCATCGGCTGCGTCGCCCAGTAGCTTTGGAAGACATAGAAGCCCTCCTTCGCCGTGCCATCGCGCTCGACGACACCCTTCTGGTTCACGCGCGGCACGGGATTCTCCGGGCGCAGCGGCGTGGCGAAGTCCTTGAAAATCCACGCGGCGCTGCCGGTGAGCCACGGCATGTCCTCCTGCTCGTGCAGGTGCCAGTCGAAGAGATTCACCATGTAACTCTCGGACCAGTCGCCGTCCTTCGACATGCGCACCTTGCCGCCAGTGCCCTTGTAGGCCTTGCCCTTTTCCGCCGTGCCTTTGCCGGTCTCGACCTGCTCCGCCATCTTCTCCGGCTCCTCTGAAAAACGGCGCGCGTGACTGTCGCCGCCCCACTCGGCGTGGAAGAAATGCGGCGTGTCCTTCAGCGCCTTCTCCGCCGACTTGCGATACTCCGAGTAGCGCCCCGAATACCAGCCCGCCCAGATGCTCGGCGAATACACGTCCACGAT
>JBBRYC010000014.1:0-95665 GCA_038238025.1 Chthoniobacterales bacterium | reverse complement strand
TGATATTCCGCCGCAGCAGCACGCCCGCGAAGCCGATCGCGAAGAGCAGGCCGCTGACGAGGAGGTAGTGGTTGAGCGTGAGGGTCATTTCAGTTCGCGCTTCGAGATGACGACGACGCCGATGGTGGCGACGAGGATGAGTACGCCGACGATTTGCAGCGGCAATGTGTGCTGCGAGAACATCGCTTCGCCGACTTTCTGGATGTCGTTCAGCGATTAGCCGGGCGGCAGTTTCAGCGCGGGAAACGGTTTGTCGCCCATCGGAAATTTTGCGAGCACTCCGAACACCTGCGCCGCGAAAACGAGCGCCACGAGTGCGCCGCCGCCGACGGCGAGCAGGTTGAATTTCCGCCGCTGCTCCACTTTCAGATCGAGCAGCATGATGATGAAAAGGAATAGCACCATCACCGCGCCCGCATAGACGACGACTTGCACGCTGCCGATGAGGTAGGCATCGAGCCCGACGTAGAGCGCGGCGAGGCAGAGGAAGCTGACGACGAGGCTCAGTGCGGACGCGACCGGGTTGCGGTTCACGACGACGCTCACGCCGAAGGCGAGCATCAGGAAAGCGAAGAGGCCGAAGAGGAGCGGGTTCACGCGATTGCGGATTGCGGATTGCGGATTGCGGATTTGCCGAGTGCAGCCCGCCAAGTTTGCCAGGAAAAAGGTCTGACCACGAAAGCGCTCGGGACACGAGCAGTGGCGCGGGCGACCTCGCCTGCGGGAGTCTGTTTCGGCGACTCGCCGAAACATTGGGCGGGTCGCCCAATGAGACGTGGCAGGCGCGTCGCCTGCCCCACTATCTCCGGCAGCCTCCACTCTGCCGTGGCGCAGCCAGAGGCCGGCCATAGCCTCAACGCCCCTCCCCAAATCTTAAATCTTAAATCCGAAATTATAAATCCGCTCATTTCTCCGGATTCCACTTGTGCACGAGCCCCTTGAAGACGCCGCCCAGCTCGTAGAGTTTCTTTTTGTCGTGGACCATCTCCTCGCGGGTCACGCCGGTGATGGCGTAGTCTTTCCGCAGGAAAATCGCCTGCTCGGGGCAGACTTCCTCGCACATGCCGCAGTAGATGCAGCGGATCATGTCGATCTTGAATTCCGCCGGGCGCTTCTCGACTTTCTCGAAGCGCTCGCCGGCGGGAATTTCCTCCGGCGTGATCGTGATCGCGCGCGGTGGGCAGATGAATTCACAGAGCTGGCACGCGACGCAGCGCTCGCGGTCGTGCTCGTCCTTCACGAGCGTCGGCGCGCCGCGGTAATACTCGGGCAGCTCGGCATCCCATTTTTCCTCGGGATACTGCATCGTCACCTTCGTCTTGCCCTGGAGCATTTTTTTGAAATGCCCGAACGTGATTTTCAGCCCGCTGATGATGCTCGGCAGGTAAACCTTTTCCTTCAGGGTCAGCTCGGGACGTGGGACGACGTAGGCCATGTTGCTCCTTCTTACTTCTTTGTCTTGCTCCTGCTCATGCTCTCGGACGACGCGCTGCCCGCTTGCTCACGGAGGAGAGCAAGAGCAGGAGCAAGACAAAGAGTAAGAGTGACGTTCGTCATTTGGTCGTGAACGCGATAATCGCCGCGGTGATGAAGATATTCACGAGCGCGATTTCGAAGAGGTAGAGCCAGCCGAGCTTCATGACTTGATCGAAGCGGAAGCGCGGGAGCGTCCAGCGCACCCAGATGAAAAACACGAGCAACGCGGCGACCTTGCCGAAGAAGCACGTGATGTTTGCGAGGCCGAGCATCCAGTGTGGGAGTTCGCGGAGGATCGGCAGGCCGCCGTTGCCATCGCCATCGGGAATGCCGGGCATGTGCCAGCCGCCTAGGAAAAAGACGACGATGAGCGAGCTGCCGACGATCATTGCGGTGTATTCGCCTAGGAAGAACAGTGCGAATTTCATCGAGCTGTATTCGGTGTGATAGCCGGAGACGAGTTCGGATTCCGATTCCGGCATGTCGAACGGAAGGCGGTTCGTCTCGGCGAAAACTGAGATGGCGAAAATGAGGAAGCTGATGCCGAACGGGATGAGCAGCAGCCAGCTTTGAAGGCTGAGTCCGTGACCCCAGAATGGCAGGAGCGTCCAGCCATTGTCGGCCTGGTTTTGCACGATGTGGCTCATCTGCATCGTCCCCTGCGCCATGAGCACGGGGATGATGGACATGCCCATCGAGAGTTCATACGCGATCATCTGCGAACTGCTGCGGATGCCGCCGAGGAACGGATATTTTGAATTTGAAGCCCAGCCTGCGATGACGATCGCATAGACACCGACGCCGGTGACCGCGAAGACGCCGAGCACGCTCACATTCACATCCGCGATGACCATTTTCTCCCCGAAGAGGCTGCTGCCAAACGGCACGAACGCGAGCGACACGAGCGGCAGCATCGCGAGGCACGGCGCGAGCCAGAAGTAGAACTTCTTCACCCCGCCGGGCGTGAAGTCCTCTTTCAAAATGAACTTCACCGCGTCGGCGATCGGCTGTCCGAGACCGCCGAGAATAATCTGCAGATCCTTTTTGAAACCGAGCAGCGTCGTGGGGAAGCCGGTGCGGTTCGGGCCCACGCGATCCTGGATGGCGGCGCTCACGCGGCGCTCGGCATACACGGTGTAGCTCACCATCGGCAGCACGACGCAGAAGATGACGAACACCGCTTTTGCGACGGACCAGGCGAGCATCGCCCACGGGATGGAATCGAGGAAGGGCATCGATTACAAAGTCGGCGGAGCCACGGCGGATGGCACTTCGCGGTTGTTCAAATCCACGCCCAAGTCGCCGATGCGGCTCAGCGTGAGTCCGGCGAGCGCGGGCGTCTCGGCGGCCATCGCCTTGAAGACATCCTCGATGCTGTGCAGCCCGTTCGAACCGCTGATGGCGAGGATGAGGTCCCGCAAAATCTCCCAATCATCGCGCGCGTTGCCCGGCGGATTCACCGCCTTGTTCAAGCGCTGGATGCGGTTCTTCAAATTGATCATTGAGCCGCGCTTCTCGAACGGCGCGCTGGCGGGCAGGACGACGTGCGCCTTCTCGGTCGTGGCATTCGGCAGAATGTCGAGCGCGACGAGCGCATTGAGCTTCGCAAGATCGTCGGCGGAGATGCCGGCCTTCGTCGCGTCCTCGCCGAGCGTGAGCAGCGCGGTGATGCTTCCGTCACGAATACCCGCGGCGATGTCGGCGAGTTTGCCAGTCGCGATGCCGAGCAGCTTCGCGCCAGTCGTATTCGGATTGCGATCCGCGGCGACGAGCATTCCGTCGGCCTCGCCGGTGCGCGGGAGGATGTCCACGACGACGGCTTTCAGCGCGGCAGCGAGTCGCTTCACGAGGAAGAGTTCCTCATTCGTCGCCCGCCCGCTCGCTAGGATTGCGATCCTGCCGGAATTTTTCCGCAGCGCCTCGGCGGCGAGATTGATCGCCTGCGTCCAGCCGGGTTTCGCTTCGCCGCTTTGCGGACGCACCTGCGGCTCCGCGAGACGGCGCGCATCGCCAACGTATTTGAAATTCAGCCGGTGCGAATCCGGCAGCCACGGGCCGTTCACCGCGTCGTTGTCGCGTGGCGTGATGCGGAAGATGCGGTTCTCGCGCGTGCCGACGGTGACGTTGCTGCCCGTGCCGCAGTTCGTGTCAATCGTCTGCGTCTCCTTGAGAAACCACACGCGCATCTTGAAACGGAAGTCCGTCGAGGTCAGCGCGCCGACCGGGCAGATGTCCACGGTGTTCAGCGAGTAGTTGTGGTCGAGGATTCGGTCCGGATGGCACGCGATGCTGTTGAACGATCCGCGGTCCACGATGCCGAGCACATCATCGTGAGCGACTTCCTGCATGAAGCGGATGCAGCGGGTGCAAAGCACGCAGCGCTCGGCATCCAGCGTCACGCGCGGCCCGAGTTCGACGGACTTCGGCTTCTTCACCTTCCGCTCAAGGAAGCGCGAGTTCGCATTGCCGTGCTCGACGGAAAATTCCTGCAGCTTGCACTCGCCCGCCTGATCGCAAATCGGGCAGTCGAGCGGATGATTGATGAGCAGGAATTCCATCACGCCCTTGCGGCACTCCTGCACCATCGGCGAATCCGTGCGAATGCCCATCCCCTCGCTCACGTCCTGCGCGCAGGAAATCTGCGGCCGCGGAATCCAGCCGATCTCCGGCTTGCCATCCGCACCGAGCACCGGCTTGCGATCCGGCGTCATCTTCGGCGTGCCCATTTCGATGAGGCACATGCGGCAGTTCCCCGGCGAAGTGAGCTTCGGGTGATAGCAATAGTGCGGGATCAATTTCCCCGACTGCTTGCAAGCCTCGATCACGCGAGTGCCCTTCGGAAACTGTTTCCAAACGCCGTCAACCTGGACGTTGACCATCTGCACGGGAGCTGTGGTGGCGGTGGACATCTTACTCTTTGTCTTGCTCCTGCTCTTGCTCTCCAAAACCGTGCGAATCCTCACGGACAACCGAACTCCAATTCGCGCCCCCAAAGTCATATCCGAGTCGGCGCAGCAGCCCCATGAGCATGTTCACCGTTTCAAACAGCATCGCCTTCCCGGCCTGAACACGCTCGATCGTGGCGAGTTCACGAGAGACGAGCACATCAAGGCAACTCGCTGATTCCAAAGCGGAGCCGCGCGCGATGTCGAAGTAGCGCGCGCGATCCTTCATCGAAAATTTCCCGTTCCCCTCGGCGATGTTCAGCGGAATGCTCGTCGCTGCGCGGTCGAGTTGGTCCTTCACCGCAGCCTTTTCAGTCACCTCCCGAAGAAGTTTGCCCACCCAGCCGTTGAAGGCGATGGCGACTTCATACGCTTTCAGTTTTTCGTGATCAAAGAGCGGCTTCATTCGTTCGCTGATTGGGAAGAGAGCAAGAGCAGGAGCAAGACAAAGAGTAAGATTAACGCGTCGCGGCCTCCGCCATGATTTCCTCCGAATTGCCACGCGGTGCGGGCACCGCTTCGATCTTCGGAGTCTTCTCCAGTTCGCTTGCGTTGTATTCCGGCGGCATCGGCGGTGGGAGCGGCTTCACGGACCTCGCGGTGAATTCCTCGCGGAACTTTGCGACGAAACTCTGCACCGGCCATGAGCAGGCTTCGCCGAATGCGCAGATCGTTTTGCCAGCGATGTTGTCGGCAACTTTCACGAGCGTCTCGGGATCCTTGTCGGTGCCGCCGCCGGCGATGATGCGGTCGGTGATCTTGCGCATCCACTGCGCGCCTTCGCGGCAGGGCGTGCATTGCCCGCAGCTCTCGTGGGCGTAGAATTCATTGATGTTGTTCAGCGCCCAGACCATGTCGCGCGAATCGTCCATCACGATCACACCGCCGCTGCCGGCCATCGAGCCGCACGCTGCGAGCGTGTCGAAATCCATCGGGATGTCTTCGAGGCCGATCTCGCGATCCTTGAGCTTGTATCGCTCGCCCGCCTTCAAAACTTTCGCCGAAGAACCGCCGGGGATGATCGCCTTCAGCTTGCGCCCCGGCTTCATACCGCCGCAGACATCGTTGATGAGTTCGCCCATCGTGATGCTGCCGACTTCCACCTCGTAGTAGCCGGGCTTTTGCACGTCGCCGCTCACGCACAGGATGCGCGTGCCGGTGTTGTTCGGCTTGCCGAGCTTCGCGTATTCCGAGCCGCCCATCGCGATGATGTGCTTCACGTCGCACAGCGTCTCGACGTTGTTCACGATCGTCGGGCACTGGTAGAGGCCGAGCACGGCGGGAAAATATGGAGGCTTGATGCGCGGATACGCGCGCTTGCCTTCGAGCGATTCGATGAGGCCGGTTTCCTCTCCGCAAATGTAGGCGCCCGCGCCGCGGTGGATGTAAATCTCGCAGTCGAATCCGCTGCCGAGCACATTCTTGCCGACGAAATTTTTCGCCCGCGCTTCCGCGAGCGCTTTCTCCAAAATCTGTGCGCCCTCGGGGAACTCGCCGCGAATGTAGATATAGGCGAGTTTCGCACCGACCGCGAAGCACGAGATGATCATGCCCTCGATGAGCTGATGCGGGTCCTGATGGATGATGTAGCGATCCTTGAAAGTCCCTGGCTCCGACTCGTCGGCGTTGCAGATGAGGTACACTGGCTTTTTCTCATCCTGCTTGATGAAACCCCACTTCACGCCACACGGAAAACCCGCGCCGCCGCGCCCGCGCAAGCCGGACTTCTTCACCTCGTCCACGATGTCCGTACGCTTCATCGCGAGTGCCTTCTTGAGCTGCTCGTAGCCACCGTTACGGAGGTAGCACGCCATGTCCGGCGTGTAGCCCGCGACATCTATGTTCTTGAAAACGATCCGCTTCTCGCGCGGGTGCGGCGGCTTCACCTTCGGCAGCGTCGCGTCGCTCGTCTTCAAGTTCAGCAACTCCGCCGCTTTCTCCAGCGAGATCCCTTCCTTGAAATTGTCATTCACCATCGCGACCGGCGCAGTGCCGCACGACGCGAGGCACTCGACAAACTCCATCGAAAATTTCCCATCCGGCGAAACCGCGATTGGATTTCCGTGACCGGGATTGTGCGGATGCCCATGCACCACCGTGCGCTTCTGCTCCTCCTCAAATTTCGCGAGATCGATCCCCGCGGCATCCGCGACCTTTTTCCGCAAGTCATACGCACCGGCGAGCGCGCACGAGAGCGTGCGGCAGATGCGGATGTGCGTCGCACCCGCGGGCTGGCGGCGGAACATCGGGTAAAAGGTCACCAGCTCCAGCACGTTGATCGGCTGCAACTCCAGCTTCGCCGCGATCCACGCAGTCGCCTCGTCGCTGATGAATCCAAAATGCTCCTGCCACAGGTGCAGCAGCGGCAGCGAGGCCGAGCGCTTCGACGCGGGGTAATGCGTGATCGCCTCGTCAATCTTCGCGAGCAGGTCGGCGGGGATGTTCATGCGTCAGCGCTGCGATGTCGTCGTGCTCAGCACCGCAGGCGGGACGACTTTCGGCGCCGCGATTTGGCCGCCCGGCGTGTCGAGTGACGGGATTTTTCCCTGCAAATTTCCGTCCACAAAAACCAATTCGATCGTCTTGCCGTCCTGCTCGTAAAACCAGTGCGTGACCTCGAGATTTTTCGGCACGACCACCGGGCGCCTTTCCGTCTCCACGCGCACCGGCTGGCCGAGGATGCTCTCGACCTCCTTCAGCGCGAGACCTTCCTTCACCTGCGCATTTCGGCTCGTGCGCTTCGCGGCGATCTCCTGCTGCCGGTTCGCGACCTCGATGTTTGCAGACGAAAGCCTGCGCTCGCAGCCCGTGAAAACGAGCATCGAAAACAGGGTGAAAACAAAAATCTTGGCGACCATGCGCGGCACTGCAGGCGATTAGAACGGGCGTGGGAAAATGGAGCAAGGTCAATTTGTGAAATTTTTCACAAGCTCGGGCGCTGCTGGCGCATTTTCGCGCGGAAAAGCACGGCTCGCCGAAATGCACCCGGCATCAATTTCATTCTGGAACAGACCGCAGCCCGGCAAAACAGAGTCCCGCCTGACCGCGTGACACGACTTGTAAAATGAGCACGAAGGAAAATGGGAGCGCACGCTTCCAGCGTGCAGTGTCCGGCATCCTTGCCGGACACACCGGGTACGGAAGCCAGATAGCCAACTGCGCCGAGTATGCGCGCACATGCTTGTCGCCCGATGGTCCGCACAGGATGCGCGGACCGGCACGCTGGAAGCGTGCGCTCCCGTTTCGCCTCTGCATCCGTTCGCCTGTTCTGATTTGTCAGGCTGGGGCTTTGGAATGCTTCATTGCATTTCATTTCCAAAGCTCGCACGCCCTCCCGGCTTCCTGCATTCACGCATTTTTCCCGAAACGATGAAACTCCCCCTCGCCTTCCTCGCACTCACCGTCACCGCGTTCGCGCAGACGAAACCGAAGCCCGCCGACCCGGACGCGAATACACCCGCTGCCTCGCCCGCGCAGAACCGCGCGCAAAAGCAGTTTCCGCCCGCGGGCGTCGCGATTCCGGAAAAAGATCGCGCGGAACTCACCGCAGGCGCGGCGGAACTCGGCAAGGAAATCGCCGTGCTGAAACTCGCGAAGCTCGGCGCGGGAATGAGCGAGCTGATTCCCGACGTGGAAGTTTTCCACAAGGCCGTGGACTGGGCGCTGCGCTACGATGAATTCTACGACGTGAAGCAGGTCGCCACCGCGCGCACGCTGCTCGCCGAGGGCAAGTCGCGCGCTGCCGCGCTGCGCGAGGGCAAGGCGCCGTGGACGACGCAGACCGGCCCCGTCGTGCGCGGCTACCGCTCGAAGATTGACGGCAGCGTGCAGCCGTTCGGCGTCGTCGTGCCGGCTGGTAGCGCGGGCTTTCCAGCCCGCACGGCAGGGGCTGGAAAGCCCCTGCTACCAACGTGGATCTGGAATCACGGCCGGGGCGACACGCTCAGCGAACTGTCATTCATCGCAGGCCGGATGAAATCCCCCGGGGAGTTCACACCCGAGGGCACGCTCGTCATCCATCCCTACGGACGCTACTGCAACGCGACGAAATTCGCCGGCGAGGTGGACGTCTTCGAGGCGCTCGACGCCGCGGGCCCCGCGTATCCCGTGGACCGCAGCCGCCTCGTGAACGCCGGCTTCTCGATGGGCGGCGCGAGCGCGTGGCACCTCGGCGTGCATCACTCCGGGCTGTGGGCCGTGAGCCACACCGGCGCGGGCTTCGCCGAGACGGCGGAATACGCGGGCGTCTTCGCCGCGGGCAAGACGCCGCCGCCGTGGTGGGAAGTCATCCTCTACCGCTGGTATGACGCGACCGTGTCCGTCGCGAATTTTGCGAATCATCCCGTGCTCGCCTACCACGGCAGCGAGGACAAGCAGGCGCAGAGCACCGCCATCATGAAGCGCTTCGCGGAAAAGGAAGGCGTGAAAATCGAGGAGTTCATCGGCCCCGGTGTCGGGCACAAATACGAGGCGGAGACGAAGAAGAAGATCGCGGAGAGGATTTCCGCGCTCCTGGAAAAAGGGCATCCGGTGTTTCCGAAAAAGGTTCGTCTCATATGTTACTCACCTGCTCAGGCTGAAGGATCGTGGATGAACATACTCGGCATGGAGAAAATGTGGGAGCGTGCCGACGCGAGCGCTGAAGTCTTCGACGCTGGCTCTGTGCGAGTGGAGACACAAAACGTCTCCGGCGTATTGCTGGCATTCCCAGTCTCAAACACACCTCCGATCAATCGCGTGATCATCAACGGCACCGAGATCGCGAAAGGTGATGGGCTGCTCCTCGTCGTGGCTTCGAAGAAAAATGGCGTGTGGCGCGGACACGTTGTTTCCGAGATGCCGAAGGCTGCGGGAGAAAATCCAAGCAAACAAAGGCCGCTCGACGACGATCATGGTTGTCTAATCCCAAACGCTGGAATGCAGAAGACGCCCGGAACCTGCGGCCCCATCGATCACGCCTTCATGCACAGTTTCGTCTTCGTGAAGCCCACCGACACGCCTTTGAACTCAAAGCTCGGCGAATGGACGCAGCGCGAACTCGCGCACGCGACGAAACAGTGGCGTGCAATTTTCCGCGGCGACGCGCCGACGGTGGACGATGCGAAACTCACGGACGCGCAAATTCAAAACAGCAACCTCATCCTCTGGGGCGATCCCTCGTCGAACGCCGTGCTGAAAATGATCGCCGACAAACTGCCGGTGAAGTGGACGAAGGACGGGCTCGAATTTGGCGGCAGGAAATACGACGCGGCGACGCACATGCCGATCCTCATTTTCCCGAACCCGCTGAACCCGCGCCGCTACGTCGTGCTCAACAGCGGCTTCACCTTCAGCCGCGCGTGCGCGAGCGGGACAAACTCCCTGCAGACGCCGAAGCTGCCCGACTGGGCCATCGTGGACACGACCGTGCCTCCGGATGACAAGTTCCCCGGCAAGATCGTGGACGCGGGATTTTTCGACGAGCAGTGGCGCTTCACAACCGAGCGGCCGAAGTAGGGCTTTTCCTACCGCGCGACTGCCGCTATTTTCCGCGCATGACTGCCACCGAAAAATCCAGCCTGCTGCAGCTCCCGGCAAATGAGCGCGCGGAGCTTGCAGAACTTCTGTTGCGCTCGTTCGACGGGCCCGGCCAGGCGGAGATTGACGCTGCGTGGGCGCGCGAATCGGAGGATCGCATCGCGGCATTCGACCGCGGTGAAATCAACGCCGTGGATGGCGCGGCTGCGATGGCGGAACTGCGGCGGAAATTTGCGAAGTGACGCATCGCTTTCTCTCCCCGGCACTGCGCGAACTCACGAAGGCCGCCAAATACTACGAGTCGGAACAGCGCGGACTCGGCGCAGATTTTCTCCGCGAGGTGGATACGGCCATCGGTCGCATCGTGCGCAATCCCGAGGCGTGGATGCGCCTCTCTCCAAACACGCGCCGCTGCCGCACGCTCCGGTTTCCATTTGGCATCATCTACCAGATCCGCGGCGACATGATCCTCGTCGTCTCCGTGATGGATCTCCGCCGGGACCCGGACAGTTGGCGTGACAATCTCTAATCTCACCGCAGCATCACGATTCTCCATCCACCCACACACCATGAAAATTACCTCCGCCGCACTTCTCCTCGCACTTGCATCCTCCGCCTTCGCACACGATGCGTCTGTGGAAATGGCGAAGGCCGCGAGCGCATTTCTTTCCTCGCTGACGCCGGAGCAGAAGGCGCAGGCGACGTTTCCATTTGAGAGCGACGCGAAGGGCGAGCGCGTGAACTGGCACTTCATCCCGCGCGAGCGAAAGGGGCTTCCGATCAAGGACATGACCGCACCGCAGGTTGCACTCGCGCGAGCGCTTTTGAAAACCGGGCTGAGCGAGGACGGCGTGAAGAAAGCGGAGACGATCCAGAGCCTCGAAGCGATCCTGCGCGAGATGGAGAAGGACACGACGGGCAAGCGCGATCCGCTGAAGTATTACGTGAGCGTCTTCGGCACGCCGGGCGGGAAAGTGTGGGCGTGGCGCTGGGAAGGACACCATCAGTCGTTCAACTACACGAGCGCCGGCGATGCCGCGCCCTCGATGACGCCTTCGTTCTTCGGCACGAATCCCGGCGAGGTGCGCGAGGGTGATCGCAAGGGCCTGCGCGTGCTCGGCCTTGAGGAAGATCTCGGACGTTCGCTCGTGAAATCGCTCACCGACGAGCAGCGCAAAATCGCGGTGATCGTGGGCGATGCGCCGAAGGAAATTTTCAACGATCCAAAGCGGCCTGACCCGACGAAGCCCGAAGGCATCGCGGCATCGAAGCTGAACGCGGAGCAGCAGGCGACGCTCGTGAAAATCATCAAGCTGTATCTTTTCCGCTGCCGCACGGATGTCGCGGCGGAGGAATTTGCGAAGATCGAAAAGGCCGGAATCGGCAATGTGTTCTTCGCGTGGGCGGGCGGATTTGAACTCGGCCAGCCGCACTACTACCGCGTGCAGAACACGGCGTTCGTCCTCGAATACGACAACACGCAGAACAACGCGAACCATGTGCATTCCATCTGGCGCGACTTTGCGAATGACTTCGGCGGCGACCTGCTGAAGCGGCACGCGAGCGAGGGGCACGCGAAGTAGCCGGAGGCAATGTAGGCGGGGTTTTCAACCTCGCGCGGGCGAGCGCAGCGAGGAGGATTGGAGCGGCGTGCGGAGATCGGGAGCGCATCAGAATTCGCGGGGCATTTGCTCCGCGCCATCCTGCCCCTACGCACCATCCCGCCGCGCGAGGTTGGAAAACCTCGCCTGCTTTTGGCCCGCCTCCTGCCGTCGGCGGCTACATCAGTTCGCCACGTTCGCCTGCCCTGCCTTGCCGGTGGCCTGGCTGTTGGCGGCGCTGGTGAAGATCTGCGTGAGCGATTCCTTGCTGCTCACGCGGTATTCGATCGTGCGCGCGTGCGTGGTCGTCGGGTAGCTTTTCACGACTTTTTTCCACGCATCGCTGCCGCTGCGATCCGCGGCGTCGGTGAGGATGCTTTGCACTTTGCCGAGCGTCGCCGCGCCGATGCCGCCGGGGCCGGCGACTACGGCGGGCTCGATGTAGTAGAAGCGCACGGCGAATTGCCCGGCGGTGTCAATGTTTACCTCGGTGACGCGCGCCGCGCCGTCCACGACGTACTCGTGCTGGCTCACGCTGAGGATTGCGGAGACGAGCACCTGATACGAGCCACCGGGAAGCGTGCAGGTCCAGAGGTTGCGCGTGGCGTTCACCGTGGCCGTCGGCGCGGGCGCTGGCGTGGGCGTCGCAGTGCCGGTGCCGCCGGTGGATTTCTGGGCGAATGCTGCGGTCGAGAGGAGAAGAAGGACGAGGAAGGGACGCATGGCGAAGGAGGATTCCAGAATGGAAGCCCGTGGCGGCGCGGTGTGCAATCACTACCTCCTTCATTCAACGATCCCGCAGCGCCGCATCGGCGCGCGCGCACGTCAGGGCAACTCCAAATCCGGGTGTGCGACGGATTTCAATTCCCAGTCCCACGGCTTCCAACTGCGCCGCCGCCACTCGGTGACGAACGGTGCGCGCAGCCCGTTCACGGTGTCGCGCGCGGCCATCGCGAAGGGGCCGCCGATTCCGGCAAGCGTGATTTTTTCCGAAAGGAACGCACTGCCGGATTCCACGCGCAGCCCGCGGGCCTCGCGCCGAATCGTGAGCGTGACGAACTGCGTGAAGACCTCGCGGCACTGTGCGATGACCGTCGCCCTGTCCTGCTGCCAGCGATCACCGTAGTCGGCGGCGATCAGGCCGGCCATCGCGTCGAAATCGCGCCTCTCGATCGCCGACAGAAGCCTTGCCTGCGCGCGGGGAATCTGCCGTTCTGCACGCAGCCACCAGCACAGCCAGAGCGCCGCAAGAAGCAGAATCCCGGCGAGCAGCAGCGCTGTCTTTTTCAAATTCATGAGCAAGTCCGAGCCAACTTATCAGCCAAACGTCGCAGGCATCCTGCGCAATCGCGACGGAAAAATCCTGATCTGCGAGCGCTCGACGATCCCCGGCGCATGGCAGTTTCCGCAGGGCGGCATAGACGATGGCGAAACTGCCGAGCAGGCGCTCATGCGGGAACTGTGGGAGGAGATTTCGATCGATGCGGATGACTTCAGGATCGTGACCAGTCGCGACGGCTACCGCTACCTTTTCAACGGCGGAAAAAAGCGCGGGCACGACGGGAAGGATCAGACATATTTTCTGTGCGAATTCACCGGCAAGGACTCGAAGATCAACGTGGAGACCGAGCACCCGGAGTTTCGCGCGTGGAAATGGATCGCGCCGCCGGACTTCCGGCGCGAGTGGCTGCCGGAGATGAAGCGCGACGTGTATGCCGCGGTCTTCCAGGATTTTTTCGGCGTCTCCATCTGAGCCGCCGGCCGGCTCCGATATTTCGTTGGGCAACAAGTCCCGATAATGCTTAACGTCGCAGTAGCCGGCGGGGTTCACGCGCGGTTTCTTCATGCCATGCAGGGGAAGCGCCGCGGCCCGATCCGGAAGACACGAAAAACAGACAACGATGCCCGCAAATTCCGACAACCAATGGCTCCAGACGGCCGCGAACGACCTGAACAACCTTCTCCAGGTCATCTCGGAATCATCCAGCGTCCTCGAGCCGATGTGCGGTTCCAGCCCCGAGGGCATGCGCTATTTTGCATTTCTGAGGACCAGCCTCGACAGGGCTAAAAATGTCACCTCCCAGCTCGCCGCACGGCTCGGCGGCCTCCAACACCAGACTCCGGAGCCCGCCAGCCCCACGCCGGCCGCACCGTCAGGCCCGCGGCAGTCCACGGTGGCGATCGATAATCCGGCGGGGACGAAGGAACTGATCTTCATCATTGACGACGAGCCGCTCATTGTGGCCATCGCGAAACGCATGCTCACCGATGCCGGCTACCGCGTCGTCACCTCCTCGGAGCCCTTCCAGGCGCTGGAAATTTTCAAGCAGCTCAAGGATCAGGTGGATCTCGTCATCCTCGATTTCACGCTGCCGATCATGGACGGCTCGGAGGTGTTCGACGCGCTCCGGGAGATCAAGCCCAAGGTGGCCGTGATGCTGAGCAGCGGATTTGCCGAGCAGGACAAAGTGCGCGCGATGCTCAGCCAGGGGCTGCGCGGCTTCCTGCCGAAGCCCTACACGCAGGAGAAGCTGCTCTCGCAAGTGCGCTCGACACTCGACTCAATCCGGGGCCTGGGCACTGGCGAGCGCCGCGTGCTGTAAGCGCCCGGCCGCCGGTCCTCCGTGGCCTTACTTCGAGGCGGCCGTGGTCTTTTCCGTCGAGGCCGTCGCAGGGGGCGTGCGGCTGAGTTCGATCAGATCGTTGAGGATGTTGATGCTCTCGTTGCGGATCGGATCGATCTTTGCGGCAGCTTCGTCCGCCGCGAGTTCGCCGTCCTCGTCCTCGCTGTCTGCGGGCTTCGTCTCGCCATCCTTCTTTGTCTCCTTCGCGACCTTCTTTTCCTTTTTGATCTGGAGTTCCGCCTCGGCGGCGTTGTCGAGCGTCACCGAGTACACTTTTTCCTCGGCGTGCTTCAGCTTCGCGCGCTGGGCGGTGCGCTTTTCCTTGCGCGCCTTGTCCTCGTCGAGCTCGGTGCGGCGGACCTTTTCGTTCAGCGAGATCTTGTTGTCCGCGACGCGGTTTTTCATCCGCGCCATGTCCTCGATGATCCACTGGAACTCCTCGTCGGCGGCGATCCGCCCGGCGGAGCGCTGCTTGAGTTCAGGCTTGAAGAGCGGGTGCTCCCACTTCTCGTACGTCGCGGGCTCGATCGTGTCGTAGGGCATCGGGCCTTTCAGCGCGACCTCGCCGATGTCCGCCTGATCCCAGAGGGACGGCAGCTTCACATCCGCCGACACACCCTGAAGCTGTGTGGAGCCGCCGGAGATGCGGTAAAATTTCTGGATGGTGAGCTTCAGCGCACCGGCCTCGTTGCCGGTGGATTTTCCGCTCAGCGAGAGCGGGATGATGTTCGACAGTTCCACCATCGTCTGCACGGTGCCCTTGCCGAATGTCGTCGAGTCGCCGACGACCACCGCGCGGTTGTAGTCCTGGAGCGCGGCGGCGAAAATCTCGCTCGCGGATGCGCTCAGCTTGTTCGTCACCACGAGCATCGGGCCGTCGTAGTGGATCGCCTTGTCGCGGTCGCGCAGCACCGAGTTGCGACCGTTGCTGTCGCGCGCCATCACCACGGGGCCGCTCTTGATGAAGAGTCCCGTGAGGTTCACCGCCTCCTCGAGCGAGCCGCCGCCATTGCGCCGCAGATCCATCACGAGGCCCTGGACGTTTTCCTTCTTGAGCCGCTCGATCAGCACGAGGATGTCCTTCGTGGTGCTTTTGCCGCCGGTTTTCTGCATGTCGGCGTAAAATGACGGCAGGATGATCCAGCCGATGCGCATGGTGGTGCCATCGGGCTTTTTCCGCTCGACGATCTCCGCCTTTGCCTCCTGCTCCTTCAGGGTCACTTCCTTCCGGGTGATTTCCACGACTTTGCGCTCGGAGGGGTCGGTCGCGTTCGCGGGGATCATCCGCAGGCGCACGACGGTGTCCTCTTTGCCGCGGATCATCTCCACGACTTTGTCGAGCTTCATGTCCACGGTCTCGACGAAGGCCCCATTGCCCTGCGCGACGGCACTGATGCGATCACCGACCTTGATCCGCCCGCTGAGATCCGCCGGGCCGTTCGGGATGAGTTCGCGGATTTTTGCGTAGCCTTCCTCGCTCACGAGCACCGCGCCAATGCCGCGGAGTTTCAGGCCAATGTTGATGTTGAAATTGTCCATCTGCGACCGGCTCATGTATTCCGAGTGCGGGTCGTACGTCTCGCAGAGCACGCTCAGGAAGGCGACCATCACGTCCTCATTCGACTGCTCGTGCAGGCCGCGAAGGAGCTGATCGTAGCGGCGCGTGACGACCTTCACCGGCGTCTCCACCTTGTCGTTCATCAGCGTGCGGTCGAGCAGTTCGCCCTCGATGCGGTCGCGCCAGATCTGATCCGCCTCGGCCTCGTCCTTCGGCCACGGCGATTTCTGCCGGTTCACCTCCACGCTGCGCGTGCCGCTGAAGTCAAACTTCTCGCTGAGCAGCGCCTTCACCTTCGCCACGCGATCCTCCACGCGCTTGCGATACACGTCGTAGATTTTCACGGACGGGTCGAGGTCGCCGGCCATGATGCTGTCGTCCAGCGTCGTCGCGTACTTCGCGGAAAAACCGTCCACATCCTTCTGCGTGAAAAAGAGATGATTGTAGTCCAGCCGCTCAAGGTAATTTTTCAGGAACTGCCTCGACACCGTGTCGTCCAGCCGGCGGCGGCTGTAGTGCGCCTTTTCGAGCAGTTCACCGACGGTCTGCGCGACCTTCGGTGCGATTTTTTTGAAGTCCGCCTCAGTGCCGGCCCGGACGGTCGGAGTGAATGCGATGAGACTTGCGACCGACAGGGTGAGGCAGCGGATGACGTTCATGGGTTTGAGAAACGGGAGGCTGAGGTTGGCAGAATCCACCCGGATCGCAAGGGAATCGCAGGCTAATTCGCTGTCATGCTCGCTCTGGACATGCGCGCCCCGCCTCGCAAGTGTCGCCGCATCCCATGCAAATCGAACTCCACACCGGCGGCATTTTTGACACAAACTGTTTCTTCCTGCCCGCGCACGGCATCCTCATTGATGCCCCGCAGACCGCGCTCGCGTGGGTGAAAAAACGCGGCTTCCGCGTGTCCACACTGCTGCTCACGCACGCGCACATTGACCACGTGTGGGACGCCGCCGCCATCCGCCGCGAGCACGGCTGCCGCGTCGGCTACCACGCGGACGGCACGGAGATGCTCACCGAGCCGGGCTACTTCAAGCGCTTCGGGATGAACTGGGAAATCGAGACGGTCGCCGCGGATTTTCTAATCGAAGAGACGCCGAAGCTCAGCGTCGAGGGCCTCGACTTCCGCGTGCTGCTCGTGCCCGGCCACTGTCCCGGCAGCCTGTGTTTTTTCGAGGAAAAGGAACGCATCCTCTTCGGCGGCGACGTGCTCTTTGCCGGCAGCATCGGCCGCACGGATCTGCCGTTCGGCGATCACGATCTGCTGCTGCGCGGCATCCGCGAAAAACTCTGGCCGCTCGGCGATGACGTGAAGGTGCTCCCCGGCCACGGCCCCGCGACGACGCTCGGCATCGAGCGGCGCACAAACCCGTTTGTCGGCGAAGGAACCCGGTGATCTGGCCGTTGTCGTGCTGGCGGCAAATCCCTTGCCAAAGCCGTCGCCCCCGATGTAGCAACGTCGCATGAAAGCCCTCCGCTCCTCTGCCGTATCGCTCACCATCGTCTGCATTCTCTCCCTCACGTCGGCGCATCGTGCCATCAGTGAGGAAGGCCAGGCGGGAAATGCAAAAGTGCTGCTCGATGCGGCCAAGAAAAAACAGTCCGAACGCAAACGGGTCGCAATGCAGACGGAACTCGACAGGCTGGGTGAGGATGTGAAGCTGGGGCAGCAGGAATTGGGCGATGTGGAGAAGAGCATCTCCGATGTCGGCAATGCAGTGACTCAGGCCAAGGGCCAGATCGATCTGCTCGCGGGTCGCAAGAAAAACGTCATTCAGGATATGGAACTGCTGGGTCTGCGGGCCGAGGCCGAGCGGTTGAAGGTGGAGGCCCTGAGCCTGCTCAGTGCCGCCCATGCAAAGGCCAAAGATGCGCTGACGAAACGCAACGAGGAACTCGAGTTGAAAAAGGCGATCGTCTCGACGCAAATGCAGAAGATCTCGGAATCGGAGAGCAGCGGTGACTCTGCGTCCAAGAAGGCCAATACCGGATCGTCGCCGACCGTCACTGAACTTCGCCGCGATCTTGCCAAAGCCGAGAGCAAGACCGAGATCGCCAACTATAAGGCTCACGAAGCAATGAACGCCGCCTCGCTGAAGCTCCAGCAGGCCGATGCCGCTGCGGCGAAGGCGGAGAAGAAGCAGGCCGAATTCGCAGCCGAAAAGACATCCGGTGGAGCAAAGGCCGACGATACGGTCAAGCCGAAGGCAAAGAACGCCCGCTAAGAGACTGTGTAAAAAGTCACGGGCACGCCCGGACGCGCGCAGGAAAACGGGAGCGCACGCTTCCAGCGTGCCGCGTCCGGTACCCCTGCCGGGCGCAGGGCGAAGGCGGCAGGTGTCCCCGCTCATCAAAAAGCCAGCCGCAGTCCCGCAGCCCGGCCGATCTTTCCGGCAGGATGCCGCAAAGGACACGCTGGAAGCGTGTGCTCCCATTTTACTTCGGGCTGCATCTGCCTTCCCTGAATCGGATGCAGCGGCATGGCAAACGCGGGACTTTTTACACACTCTCTAAGCAACGGCGTCCATCGCCGCCCGATGGCGTCTGCGCGGACCATCGGGCCGCGACTGAAAACGCGGGCAGGGTTGCGTCCAGCTTACGCCACGTCCGGCACCACGTACGGCTTGCGGTACTCGCGCGTGAGCAGCTTGTCCGCCGCGGCGTTGCCGATGAATTTCTCCGTCTTCGGATCCATCGTCAGGAATTCACCGAGCGTCAGGTGATCCTTCGCGATGTCCACGCCGTTGATGGCGAGGTGCTCCTTCATCCGCTCGAAGCTGTCCACGGCCTCCTTGTTGGCCTTTACCTTTTCGAGGATCGCGCCGGGTGCCTGCTTCTTGCCGAGCTGATACGAAATGTTCGCCGTGTGGCACAGCGCGCTGCTGTAGTGACCGTCGAGGATCTCCGCATTGAGCTGCGTCGGCTTGCGGCTGCGGATCGCCTTGCTCCAGTTGAGGTGATGGCTGTCCGAGTGGTCGCCAGCATCGGGTTTGGCGCTGTCGGGCGCATCCTTCCCCACCTTGAAATTGCCAAATGCCTTCACAAGCTTGCCTTCCTTGTCGAACGCACCGCAGCCCGTGTAGCTCGGCACCTCGATGTGGCCGCCCTCGTACTGCACATACACACCCACGCCAGCGTTGCCGCGATACTTGTCCATGTCCTCCTTCACACCGCCGGTCGCGGGCTTCGAGGGCAGGCCGCGGACTTCGAAAATGAGCGGCGCATTCGCATACTCATGCACGGCAAACATCGTGTTCGGCGTCTCGCCGTCATCAATGTAGCCGAGCCGTCCGCCCACGCTCCAAATCTTCGGCGACAGCGCCTGCTCGCCCATGAACCAGCGCGCAATGTCCATCTGGTGGATGCCCTGGTTGCCGAGGTCGCCGTTGCCCGTGTCCCACACCCAGTGCCAGTCGTAGTGCAGTTTTTTCCGCATGAGCGGCTTCACCTGCGCGGGGCCAAACCACAAATCCTGATCGATCCCCGCAGGCCACGGCGTCGGCGCAGTCACCTTGCCGATGCTCGGGCGGCGCTTGTAGCAGGTGCCGCGCGCCCACACGAGCTTGCCGAGATTTCCCGCCTGCCCCCACTTCACCGCCTGCTGAAGCCCCACGCTCGAACGGCTCTGCGTGCCGCACTGCACGATGCGCCCGTATTTCCGCGCCGCCTCCGCGAGCACGCGGCCCTCGCGGACATTGTGCGAGATCGGCTTTTCAACATACGCGTCCTTCCCCGCCTGGCACGCCCAGATGCCGATGAGCGAGTGCCAGTGGTTCGGCGTCGCCGTGGAAATCGCGTCAATTTCCTTCGAGTCGAGCATCTTTCGCACGTCGGTGAACGTCGCAACATCGTGCCCCTTCTTCGCCAGCTCGGCCTTCGACTTGCCGAGCACCGCCTCATCCACGTCACAGAGCCCGACGATTTTCACGCCGTTGATCTTCTGCAGATCCTCGAGGTGCGCGCGCCCGCGACTGTTAAAGCCGACCATGCCCACGCGGATCTCGCTGTTCGGCGACTGCGAGCGTGCGATGAACGGAAAGCCAAGCGCCGACGCAGCGAGCGCGGAGGACTTGATGAAATGACGACGGGAGAGTGATGGGAGTGACATGGGTGGAGGTTGGTTGGTGGAGGGGTAATCCGAAACGAAGCGCTGGCTTAAAGGGAAACTGCGGGCGAAGGCAAGCGCTGTTGCTGCGTGGCGTCGTCGCATCGCCCCTGCTCCGCGCAGCAACGAAGAAACGGCATCTTGCACGCCGTCCCGCGAGTGGTACGCCTCACGACAGCCCAACCCACAACCGACATGCTCTTCCGAACCGACCGCCTCTTCGCCGAAGCCGCGCGAAGCCCTGAACACTGCGACAAGCTGCTCAAACGCCTCCAACGGGCCAGAGCCTGGCTGTTGGTAATCTTCATCCTAATCGCCTGCCTCGCAGCCGCCGGCCTTTGCTATGAATTCTCCCGGATCATGCGCTTCCTCGACGCCATCGTAATCTCCCCGCCGGGAAGCAAAACCCCGGATCCACCGCAGCTCTCGCTGATCGCATTGCTCTCGACGATGGCCATGCTCACGCTTCCTTTTGAATGGGCCACCATCCTGCATGCCGACGCTTGCGTGAAAATGCTCCTGATCCTGCAGCAGCAGCAAGCGCGTCCCGCAGACCCGGACAGTCCCGGCAAATAGCGCGCGCGGAACACCCCGGTGGAACGCGACCTCCGAGCGCGTTTCGTTGTGCGTGCGACCAAGACAGCGCGCGCAAAGATCCAAAAAAACCGCACCACCGAGTCCGAGTTTCACTCCGCCTTCCGGTCAAACCGCGCCGGATCCAACACACGCCCCTCATCATCCGTGCCCGTTATCTGCCAGGGCCAGTCCGCCACACTCGTGCAGAGTCGTTTCACCACTGGATTGTTCCGGATGTAGCGGAATTTTTCCTCCCATTCCGCATCCGTGCGGATGCGGTGGTCGAAAAAATTCTCCTGCCCTTTTACTCCCGACCGCGTCGCGTGCCATCGCTTCCAGTCACCAATCACTGCCGGCATTCTCTGGTCGGCAGGAAAGGCAAGCAACACGTGCAGATGATCGGGCATCAGCAGGAAAATCGCAAAATGCCAGCGGCGTTTGTCCGAGTAGAAGCGGACGGACTTCAGCAGTGCATTCGCGACCGGAGGCTCAGTCAGCCGAGGCGAACTCGGCTCGATGCGCAACCGGACATGGAAGGTCGCATCAGTCGGCACCCACCACGGCGTCTCATGATTCGGACGCCTGCCAAATTCGCGCAGCACGGGCGAATGCTGTTCATCCTCAGTCATGCGCGCGATTCTGCGGGACACAAACTCGCACCCAAGACCGAAGACTCTGCCCACCTGCATGCAGACTCCCGCGCACTCCCTCGCACTCCCGCGCGCGGAACGCTCCGGTGGAACGCGACCTCCGGGCGCGTTTCTTCGGTGGCACGCACAACGAAACGCGCCCGGAGGTCGCGTTCCACCGCGCTCCTACCCCAGCGCATCCAGCGCCGCGTGATCGATCGTCACCAGCCGCTTCTGCCGCGATCCGAGCTTCGGGATGCATTGGATCAGCGCCTTCGTGTACGGGTGCTGTGGCTCGCGCAAAATTTTCGCCGTCTCGCCAGCCTCGACAATTTTTCCGCGGAACATCACCGCGACCTTGTCCGCGAAATCCGAGATGATCCCGAAATTGTGCGTGATGAGGATCACCGCCATTTTCATCGTCCGCCGCAGCTCGCGGAACTGATCCATGATCTGCGCCTGGATGGTCACATCGAGCGCCGTCGTCGGCTCATCCGCCACGAGCAGGTCCGGCCGGCACGAGAGCGCCATCGCGATCATCACGCGCTGCTGCATCCCGCCGCTGAGCTGGTGCGGGTAATCGTGCAGGCGCTTCGCCGGATCGGTGATGCCGACGAGGTCGAGATGCTGGATGATCTCCGCGTCCATGTCCTTCACCTCGGGCCGGTGCAATCGGATCGCCTCGGCGATCTGATTGCGGATCGTGAAGACCGGATTCAGCGAAGTCCCCGGCTCCTGAAAAACATACGCGATGCGACCACCGCGCAGCTTGCGCAACTCGTCCGGCTTCATCTTCAGCACGTCGCGACCGTCGAAAATGATCTCGCCCGACACATACTTCGCCGGCGGCTCCGGCAGCAGCCGCGTGAGCGCGAGTCCGGTCACACTTTTCCCGCTCCCGCTCTCGCCGATGATCGCGAGCGTCTCGCCTTTTTCGAGCGTGAGGCTGATGCCCTTCACCGCCTCCACGACTCCGCCCTCGGTGTGGAAATGGATGGCCAAATTGCGGATGTCGAGCAGCGGCATGGGGAGGAAAAATTCGCGCGCACTCTCGGCAGACGCCCAGCGCGAAGCAAGCTGCGACTGCCAAAGTAGTCCCGCGCTTCAGCGCATCACACGCAGCCTTGGTCGCATGATCCACGGGCAACCGTGCGCTCCCTCGACGATTGCACGCCGTGACATGCTAAAGCATGGGACTACTTTTTCGCCGCCGCGACCAGCCGCTCGAACCCATCGAGGCAGAGCTGCGACCATGTCTCCAGCGCTTCGCGACGAGCGCGCAATTCGGCGAGCGTGAGGAAGCCGGACTCGGTGATCACGCTCTCGCGTTTGCGCGCGGCGGCGCTATCGAGACGGAAAATGTGGACGACTCCGAGATGCACTTTGCCGACTTCGTTCGAGTCGTCGTTGAGCAGCGCGACGACGTGGTTGGTGAATTTCGTCTCGATGAAAACCTCCTCCGCGACCTCGCGCTGCACGGCGACATTGTACGCATCGCGGTCGAGCGCGAAGAGCCCCTCGTCGCCGTCATTCATGTGCCCGCCGATGCCGAGGCTGCCCTTCGCCACGAGCCGCTGCTCGCCGGCCTTCTTGCCGCGGACGTAGTGGAAAATCGAATCGCCATGCACGAGCAGCACGTAAGGGATGATCTGCTTCAGCTCCGGGTTTTGCTCCGCCGGGCCGCGCGGGGTGAAGAAGTTGTTCTCCCGCGCGAGGAACGCGGGCAGGTAGCGGTCCACGTCGAAGCACAGGCCCTGAAACGCACCGAGCTGATCGAAAAGGGAGCGGCGGACGACGAGGATATTTTCTTCTTTCATCGCTCCCGTGTAACCGCGCCGAAAAAATTTGAGACAAAAAAATCGAACGGCAACGCCGTGGAAGGTGACAACATGTCTGCCCTCCTGTGCATCACGAACCCTCTCCCGACGAATGGCGCGCATGGCTGCGACGCTGCGGCCCGCGCTTCCACCTCTACGCGCGCCAGCAGACCCGCACCGAGTCTGACGCCGAGGACGTGCTTCAGGACGCGCTCGTCGAGTCTTGGAAACGCGCCGACGGGATGCCTCCGGATGCGCTTGTCTTTTCCACCATCCGCCGCCGCGCGATCGACCTCGCACGCAGTGCCGACCGGCGCAGTGTGCGCGAACTGGAGGCCGGTGCGCCGGACATGGACTGGTTTTCGCCCGATGTCGAGGAACGCGAAACGCAACGCCTGCTGGAGGACGCCGTGAAATCGCTGCAACCGATCTATCGCGAAGTCGTGACGCTCAAGGTCTGGGGCGGCCTGACTTTTCAGGAAATCGCCGGGACCACCGGCGTACCGCTGAACACCGCCGCATCGCGCTACCGCTACGCACTCGATGGCCTGCGCGAGATTTTGAAAGGAGTCGTCCTGTGAGCGACCATGATCCCATCGAGGATGCGCTGCGAAAATTGCGCCCTGCGGAACTCGAACCGTCGCTCATGGCCCGGCTCTCCGCCGCGCGCCCGCGCAACGATGCGCCTCCGAAAAAATCCGCATTGCGCGATGTCCTCCTGCGCTGGCTGCTGCCGCTCGCGACGAGCGCGGGCGTGGCGGTGGCGACATTCACGATGCTGGATCGAAACCGCGCCAGCGAGGCGCGTGAGAGCGATCGGAAAAACACCGCATCGTCTGAAACGCCGATGCCGGTGGAGACCCAGGATTACCTCGTGAGCGCGCGCCCGGTGGGCATCCTCGTCGCGCCAAATCAGCAGCCTTACCGCATCATGGACGTGGAATGGCTGGAGTATGAGACGGTGCGCGCGGGAGCGAACGGACCTGCGCTGCACACGGCCACGACACGTCGCGACGTGATCCCGGTCGCACTCGAAGTTTACTGAACCCACGAACCAACCCGACATCATGAAACCAAGCATCCTGCACAAGACCATCGCCACACTCCTCCTCGCGCTTCCCATCGCGCACGCGGAAGACAAGAAACCCGACGGAAAAAAGGAGGACCGCGAGGCCGGTGAAGTCACGACGGTGACCATTGACGCCAACGGCAAAAAGGAGACGCGCACTATCAAGAAGGAAGGCGGCAGCGTCCTCATCGTGGAAGAGGGAGCAGCGCCGAATCCCGGCGCTGGAAAGCCACTCGCGCCCCGCGCTCCGATCCCGCTGGGTGGGAAGCAGAACGCGGCCTCCTCGTCGGTCGTCGCTTCGGCTGACGGCACTGCGACGATCACCGTGGACATCAACGGCAAGAAGGAGACGCGCACCTTCAAGCTCGGCGACGGGAACAACACCTTCTCCGTCGGCGACGATGGCGCGAAAGGCGGCGGCAGCGTCCAATTTGGCGGCGGCAAGATCGGCGCACCCGGCCAGCCGAATGTGTGGAACGCGAAGCACGAGAAAGGCCCGTGGCTCGGCATCGCGATGGAGCCCGTGCAGGAAGTCGTCGCGTCCCAACTTTCACTCGCACCCGGCGAAGGCGTGGTGATCAATCACGTCGCACCGGAGAGTCCCGCGGCGAAGGCCGGCCTCCAGCCGAATGACATCCTGCTGCGCTTCGAGGATCAGATCATCGTCGAGCAGTCGCAGTTGAAAAAGCTGATCGCGATGAAGAAAGCCGGCGACAGCGTGAAACTCACCTACCTGCGCAAAGGCGCGAAAAAGGACGCAAGCGTCACGCTCGTGGAGCATGATCTGGAGTCCGGCGAGCATGGTCCGATGCAATGGCTCCAAATGCCCCCTGGCGGAGGCGGCTTCAAAGCCGGAGGCGCCCCCGGATCCGCACCAAATCCCTGGGGTGCTGTCAAAGGCGGAGGCGGCTACATTCTCGATGAGCGCATGCAGGATCAGCTCAAGCAACTGAAGGAAAAGCACCCCGGCATGATCGTGGAAAAGCGCTCGTGGGTCAGTGGCGAACAGGGCGACCTGCTGAAAGGGCAGATCGAAAAACTGCTGCGCGGCCTGGAGGAATCAAAGCTCCCGAAGGAACAAATCGAACACCTCCGCAAGGAACTCCAGCGTGCGCAGCACGAGGCGGATGAGGCGATGGAAAATGCGAAGCGCAACCCGGAGAACAGCGGATTCAAACCGCGCGAAAAAGAGAAAGGCGAGGAGAAGAAGAAAGCAGACAAGCCGCTGTAAAATGTAGCGCCGACGACCCGTGGGCACGCCGCGGCGCGGCGCTGTGAGTGCGCGGGGCCACACAGGGTATTCCAGCGGCGCGGGCGGGAGCGATCCGGCCGGCGCTTCCGTTCATGGCACTACGACCAACCGGCATCGCGCACCGGGTGCCGACGGGTCGTCGGCGCTACCTTGGGCGGCGAATCGCCGGAGTCACATTCAGCGGTGCCGCTCCTCGGGCAGGATGAATGCGCTCTTGATCACGTTGATGCGCGGCTTTCCCGTGCCGATGATCACTTCGACGATGTCGAATCGAAACGGCACCTCGGGCCGATCCAGCAGCTTCAGCCATGCGCGCGCGCCGCGGGCGATGAGCCCCTCCTTCGCAAAATCCACGGCATCGGCGGGGCGTCCGCCTTCGTCGCTCGTGCGCGTCTTCACCTCGGCGAAGACGAGCGTCTTCTCCGCGATGTCGCGGCAGACGAGATCCACTTCGCCGCCGCCCTTTGCGCGGAAGTTGCGATGGAGAATCTTGTGGCCGTGCTTGCGCAGATATTTCTCCGCGAGCCGCTCCCCTCTCCTGCCGAGCGCGTGGCGCGGATCAGAGCCCGAGGTCCGCCTGGCGGACCGGGTGAAAAGAGCGGCGATGGATTGGACAAGGCCCATTTTTTTTCAGCGCTGCGAGGTGTTGTGGCGTGCCGTAGCCCTTGTGTCGGGCAAAATCGTAGCCGGGAAATTTTGCGCAGTGCTCCACCATGATGCGGTCGCGCGTGACCTTCGCGATGATGCTCGCTGCGGCGATGCTGAAGCTCAGCGCGTCGCCACCGACGAGCGCGGTCTGCGCGATGGGAAAGGGGCGCACGGGCAGGCCGTCAATGAGCACGTGCTGCGGCTGCGGGTCGAGCTTTGCGACGGCGCGACGCATCGCCTCGTGCGTCGCGCGCAGGATGTTCAGCCGATCGATCTCGTCGCTCTCCACAATCGCGTGCGCCCAGCGGATGTCGCCGCTCGTGGTGATCTCGGAGAAAATCGCGTCGCGCCTGCGCTCGGTGAGCTGCTTCGAGTCGTTCAGCAAACCGTGCCGGAAGCCCTCCGGCAAGATCACCGCAGCCGCGACGACCGGCCCCGCCAGCGGGCCGCGCCCGGCCTCATCCACGCCTGCCACAAAAAGCAAACCTCGCGCACGAAGAAGATCCTCATGCGCGAGGTTGCAAGCCATCGGAATGGCAAATTGTTGCGTGGAGCGGACGCGTCGCTTTTCGCGAACGCCTTCCGACTACGCCGCGGCCGCCGCGGCCACGGGCTTCTCGCGCTCCTTGTCCTTCACAGCCAGAGCGGCCTTGCCACTGCGGTCGCGGAGGTAGTTCAGCTTTGCGCGACGGACACTGCCCGCGTTCTCGACGGTGATTTTCGAGATGCGCGGCGAATGCAGCGGGAACACGCGCTCGACGCCCTCGCCGTAGCTGATGCGCCGGACAGTGAAGGCCGCATTGATGTCCGTGCCGCGGCGTCCGATGACGATGCCGGTGAACTTCTGGATGCGCTCCTTCTCGCCTTCCTTGACGATGGTGTGGACGCAGATGGTGTCGCCGACGTTGAAGCCGTTGCGGTCCGACTTGAGCTGCGATTTGTTGATTTTCTCGATGATGTTCGACATATGCCGGTATGGGTTGAAAAAGGGGCGGCGTATTTAGCCGATTCAAAGCTGCACGCAATGGAAATCTCCGATAGCGTCGCGATTTCGGCGTCCGGCAACTCTTTCTCTTTGTCTTGCTCATGCTCTTGCTCTCTCTACCCCGGCTCCCGAGAGCACGAGCAAGAGCAAGACAAAGACAGAAGAATCCAAACGAACGCCCCGCAAATCTCCGCCCACATTCCGACATGGATGAAATCATAGACCTTCACAGCGACCAATACTTCATGGGCGAGGCCCTGCGGCAGGCCCGCCGGGCATGGGAGCAGGACGAGGTGCCGGTCGGCGCGGTCATCGTCCACAACGGGCGAATCATCGCCCGGGCGTGCAACCAGGTGGAGACGCTGAAGGACGCGACGGCGCACGCGGAGATGCTCGCGATCACGCAGGCTGAGAGCGTCATCGGCGACTGGCGGCTGAACGAATGCGACCTCTACGCCACGAAGGAACCCTGCCCGATGTGCGCCGGTGCGCTCGTGCATGTGCGGATGCGGCGCGTCATTTTCGGCTGCCCTTCGCCGAAGGACGGCGGCGCGGGCGGCGTCGTGGATCTGCTGCGGCACCCGAAGCTGAACCACCAGTGCGAAGTGACGCCCGGCGTGCGCGAGGCCGAATGCGCGGAGATGCTGCGCGCATTTTTCCGCGAGCGTCGCACGGAGCCGTGACGCCACGGCAAACTACAGCCGCACGGTGGCGTGCTGTTCGCCTTCCCGGGGAGTCGGAGTGGTGCCGGTCAAGTAGGCCTTTGCCGCGTCCCAAAAATATTTGCAGCGGTTGGCACCGGTGCTGTCCCAGAATTCGCCCCGCTCGGGACTGACCACGATGAGTTCGATGTTTGGGTCATCCTTGCCACCGGGGAACCACACGCGGAACGGCTCCTTCCAGAGCTGCGCAATCATTCCGCGGTCCGCGAGGAGCGACGCCCGGCCAGCCAGGGAAAGGAACGCACTGTCGCCATCCTGCGCGAGGACGAGGACGTGGAAGTCCCTTTCGATCTCGTGGACTTTCGCCGAGTCCGCGCTGGTGAAAAACCACAGCCGCCCGTCGTCCTCCACCCTGGCAATGGCCATGGGACGGGAGTGAAAATCCTGCGACCCCACATGGGTGACCAGCATGGCGGTGTGAAATTTCTTCAGCAGGGAAATGAAATGCTCCGCTTGTTCGGCGGGTGAAGGTGGGTTGCTCATGCCCATGTATCGGCGGCCACATCCACGCCGGTTGTTTCCAAATTGCACGCCGGCCCGCACCGTGGCGCACAGGCGCTACACGATGAGCATGCAGTCGCCGTAGCTGTAAAATCGGTAGCGCTCGCGGATGGCCTCGGCGTAGGCGCGCAGCACAAATTCGCGCCCGGCGAAAGCGCTCACGAGCATGAGCAGCGTGCTCAGCGGCAAGTGGAAATTGGTGAGCAGCGCGCCGACGACCTTTGGCTCGTACGGCGGATGGATGAAGATGTCCGTGCTGCCGGTGGTCGCGCGCAGCGGACGGCCGATGGTCTCCAGCACGCGCGCACTGGTGGTACCGACGGCGACGATGCGCGGCGCGGCATTGCACGCGGCGGCGGTTTCGGCGCTCATCGAGAAGCGCTCGGAGTGCATGCGGTGCTCCGCGAGATCGTCCACGAGCACGGAGCGGAAAGTGCCGACGCCGACATGCAGCGTGACGAATGCGTGCAGCACACGTGAGAGCAGTTCCGGCGTGAAGTGCAGCCCCGCGGTCGGCGCGGCCACGGCACCGGCTTCGCGGGCAAAGACGGTCTGATAGCGCACGTTGTCCTCGGGCTCGGGCTTTCGCTCGAAGTACGGCGGCAGCGGGATTTCGCCGTGCTTTTCCAAATCCACCGCATCGAGAAATTCGATGATGCGTTCACCTTGCGTCTCGATGCCGCGCACGACGCCAGCCACGCCGCCAACGTGCACGAGCGCGCCCATGCGCATCTTGCGCCCCGGCTTCACGAGGCATTTCCACGTGTGCGGGCCGCTTGGCATGGGCTCGAGGAAGAGCAGCTCGATCCGTCCATCATCCGAGAAGGCCCGCGCCGGGATCACGCGCGTGTCGTTCAGCACGACGAGGTCGCCGCTTTTCAAAAAACTCGCGAAGTCCGTGAACATGCGGTGCTCGATGCGCTGCTCGGCGCGGTGCAGCACCATCATGCGCGAACCGTCGCGACGCTCGGTGGGATGGCGCGCGATGAGGCCCTCGGGCAGCGTGTAATCGTAGTCGGCGGTGCGGAGACTCACAGGGCGGCGAAGGTTCCGCTTCGTGCGCGCGGCGTCCACTTCCGAATGCGCGCAGGCGTGTCGGCGGAGCTTGCCGGTTCCGGGTGGAGCACGCGACTCGCGGGCTGTTTCCGGCGACTCGCCGGAAACACCCGACAGTGCCGCGATGCAGGCTGCGTGCGCAGATTTGGAACGCGCGTGGTGATCCGAGCACAAGCTGCAAACACCGAGCCTGCGATTGTCTGCGGCGAGTCGCCGCAGACAGCACGCGAGTCGCGTGCTCCACCCGGGAAGCGCGCGCCCGCATTTCCACATCGCCCCGCGTGCGTCGCTGCGATAATCACCGCTCATGCGAACGCTCTCCCTCCTGCTCGCCGCCGCCATTTGTGTTGCCGCTGGCAAAGGCAGCACCGCCAGTGGTGCCGTCACGCCGCCCGATCAGATCAAAGTCCCGCCCGGTTTCAAAGTCGAACTCCTGCACGAAGCCGGGCCGCGCGAGGGCTCGTGGATCTGCATGGCGCAGGACGACAAGGGTCGGCTCTACATTTCGCCGCAGAACGCCATTCCCGAGTCTGGCTTTGCGAAGGACAGCAAGTGGGGCGGCATGTGGCGCGTCACGTTGGCGGAGCCGGAAAGCTCAAGAGACAAATTACAAAGTACAAAAAACACGAGCACCGCGCGCCCCGGAGAAATCTTAAATCTCAAATCTCAAATCTTAAATTGGGAAAAGGTCCCCGTCCCCGTCGGCGACGCCATGGGCATGCTCTGGGCCTTCGATAGCCTCTACGTCTCCGGCCAGGGACCGCAGGGGCGCGGCATCTACCGGTGCAAGTCGAGCAAAGGCGACGACCAGCTCGACACCGCCACACTTTTCAAAGCCATCCCGAATGGCAACGGCGAGCACGGCGCGCACGCCATCGTCCTCGGGCCGGACAAAAAGCACCTCTACGTCATGAACGGCAACAGCACGCCGATCCTCGACGGCCTCGCGCCCGACTCCCCGTATCGGAACTGGGGCGAGGACGACCTCCTCCCGCGGCTGAAGGACCCCGTCGCCACCTTCTTCGACAAAATCAAAGCCCCCTACGGCTGCGTCTATCGCACCGACGAAAACGGCACCCAGTGGGAACTCTTCGCCGGCGGCCTCCGCAACCCCTACGACCTCGCCTTCAACCCCGACGGCGAACTCTTCACCTACGACGCCGACATGGAGTGGGACCGCGGCCTCCCGTGGTATCGCCCCACGCGCATCCTCCACATCGTCCCCGGCGGCGAATACGGCTTCCGCGAAGGCAGCGCCAAATGGCCCGCGTGGTATCCCGACTCGCTCCCCGCCGTGTGCGACATCGGCCTCGGCTGCCCCACCGGCATCGCATTTTATCCAGGAAGCCTGGATGTCGGCACCGACGCGAAAGGCTGGCCGGAAAAATACCGCCGCGCGCTCTTCCTGCACGACTGGACCTTTGGCCGCATCCTCGCCGTGCAGCTCCACGAGAAAGGCGCCAGCTACACCGCCCGCAACGACCTCGCCAGCACCACCTACCCGCGCGACGCCGAGGCGAACCACGACGTGGAAGTCTTCCTCAGCGGAAAAGGAATGCCCGTCACCGACATGGAATTCCTGAAGGACGGCTCGATGGTCTTCACCGTCGGCGGCCGCGGGACGGCGGCGGCGTTGTACCGAGTGAGCTATGTTGGAAAAAATGCGGCGAAGTCTGAAACCGCGAGTGATGCGAACGGCGGAGCATCGGGGAGCGCACGCGCCTCGCGTGCAGTTCCCGGCGCCCCGCCGGGAACATCGGACGTCGCGAATTCGCGGCAGCCGGACACGTCCGCCGCGAACGAACGTCTCTCGACGCCCGCTGCGTCCGGCGGGGCGCCGGACGCGGCACGCGGGGCGCGTGCGCTCCCCATTCGCAGTCGCGGGACGGACGCCTCGCGTGAATCGGACGCCAATCCTGCGCCGGAGGCGCAGCGGAAATCAGCCGGTGGTGCAGCGAGCGAAGCGAGCGCAACCACCGGATCGCCACCAGCAAAAGCAAGCGCCCCGGATGGGGCGGAGGAAAATGCCCTCGCGCGTGCATACCGGCGATATCTGGAAGGTGAACGAAACGCGATTTCAGATGTGGTGGGGCTGCTCCGCATGACAGTGCAAGTGCGCGCGATCGAGGCAGGTGATCGCTTCACTTATTTCGCAGCAGGACGCGTCGCGGAACAACTGACGCAGGACAATCTTCGTGCGCTCGCGCTCGAGGATCCAAGCTTCACCAGTGGGGCCAGCGGTGGCGGACTGCTCGCCGCCAAGAATTTCAGCGGACTGCTCGCCCCTATCAGCAATCTGGACACCCGCGTTGAGGTAAAGAATTCCCAGCGCGCCGCCGCACTCGATGGCCTCATGGGACTTTTTGCGTTCGCCCGAGCAGGCGATGCGTCCACGCAAATCGATCTGCTCAACACGCTCGGCAAATATCCGCTCGCCTCGCTCGACGGCGAACTGAAGCGCATCAAACTCCGCGTCCTCGAACTCAGCTTCGCACGGCAAGGCCGGCCATCGGCGGAGGTCGTGAAGATGGCGGTCGAAAAACTTTCGCGTCATTTCCCGGCGAAGGATCCGGAGGCGGCGAAGCTCAACCGCGAGCTTTCGCAGCTCCTCATCTGGCTCACGAACCCGGAGCTGGGCGAAATGAACTCGGAGCTTGCGGCGAAGGCGAATAATGTAGGGCAGATTTCCAATCTGCCCGGCGCAGGAGCCGCGAATGAAACGAAGGCAAACGGAAAGAGCCAGCCGCCCACCACGGAGACCGCCACACCGCGGCAGATTGGAAATCTGCCCTACATTGGCGCGGCGCGCGGACTCGGCCCCGTACCGAATCCCGGCGCGTCCATTTTCCCCGGACGCCAGGGCGACGCTGCGCTCGCCGCCGCGGGCCGCGCGGTGATCGAGAAGACGCTCGCGCTCATGGATGCCGCGCCTTCGCAGGAGGAGCAGATCCAATATGCGCTCGCGCTCCGCTGGGCGCACGGCTGGTCGCCCGAACAGCGCGTGCGCTACTTCCGCTGGTTCCACGAAAAGGCCGCGCGCTACACGGGCGGCAATTCGTTTGCGAAATTCGTGGAGGCCATCCGCGCCGATGCCGAGTCGCGCGTGGCGGAGTCCGAACGCGCCGCACTTTCACAATGGCTGCGCCCCGTCGCCGCGCCGACTCCCGCCGCCGCGCTGAAGCCGCGCGCCTTGGTGAAAGCGTGGACTTTGCCCGATATCGAAGCCGCCCTCGACAAGCTGAAGGATCGCCAGCCCGACCTCGCGCGCGGACGCGATCTCTACACGCAGGCGCAGTGCGCGCAGTGCCATCTCTTCCGCGACGCCGGCGGCAACGTGGGGCCGGACCTCACCGCCGTCGCGCAGCGTTTCGGGCGGCACGACATCCTCGAATCCATCACCGACCCGAGCAAGGTCGTGAGCGACCAATACGCGATGGTGACGCTGACTATTCTCGACGGCCAGGGCGGGACGAAGGAGGTGAGCGGGCTCATCAAGGAGGAGACGAGCGCGACCATCACCCTCCTCACCGACCCGCTCACCGGGAAGACGTCGAACCTCTACAAGAACGTGGTGACCAAGCGCGAGAAAGCTGCCGTGAGCACCATGCCCCCCGGCCTGCTCTACACGCTCACCGCGGAGGAAGTGGCGGACCTGCTGGCGCTCTTCGGGGCGGCGTCGAAATGATTTGTGCTTCGTCTCGAAGCTGTACGGCGGCGACTGCCAGAACACTAATCGCTAATCACTCCGTTTCCGAGCCCCGCAGCCAGATCATTTCGCCTTGCCGGAGGCGACGACAAAAATTACGATCCCTAGGATTAACGTCGCAGTCCAAAGCGAGCTTCGGATGCGGATCTTCGACAGGGCGTTGTCGGTCGGATCGGTGGGATCATAGAAGACCGTGCACTCCCTGCCCGATGGCTTGGAGACGACCTGATCCTTGCCTGTGAACTGCGCGCCATTCGCAGTGAATTCGTAGGTGACCTCATAGTCAACGGACTGGCTCCTCTTGTGGGTTATTTCGCTAAATACGCTGTCGAGCCTGCCAGTCGTTTTACCCGTAAGCTTCTTGCTAAAATAGCCGTTTACGGCACCGATGATGGCGAACATCACCAATCCGATACCCGCGAGTCTGAGGAAGATAAGCTTCGCCTTCATGTCAGAAAATTCCGTTGTCCCCCGGACCATTGGGGCGCGGTTCGGAATGGGAAAAACTCGATCCGGTTCGTTTTCGGGAATGGCATTTGATTGCGGGGAAACACATAAACTCACTTCACATTTCTCAGTGTGCCGTCGCTCGCCACATTGCCAAGTATTCTCTACAGCGCTTACACGCGTCAGGCATGAATCGATCTCCAGTGGCGATACTATTCCTTTAAGGTGATCTGCGCCGCGATGTTCGCCCACTCGTCCTCGGTCATCTTTTTTTTCAGCGCGCGGAGCATGTAGCCGCCGACGGCCTTGCCGCCCTCGTTAAACATCCAGTCGCAGATCTCGCCCGGCGGGAATGACACTCTGCCATCGAGCGGGATGCCTGCGCCGACGGTCGCGGTCTTGTCGTCCGCCACGCCGTGCAGGAGCGTGCCGTCGAAGGTCACCTGCGTGATCCACAGGATCTGCTGCTTGCCCGCATCGAGCGTCGGGTAGGCCTTTCGCACCATGAACTGCTTCTGGTTCGCCGCGGGCTTCTGCACGGCTGCGAGAAACTCGCCGACGGTCGCGCGCGCCTTCTCCATCGCGGCGCGGATGTCCGGGTCGTCGGTATTCCCGTGCATGAGCGCGCGGAGATCGTCGCGGCGCTTGTCCTTCGCCGCTTTCGCCGGGTCCTTGCAGCCGGAGAAAAGGAGCGCAGTGAACGCGACGAAGATCAGTGTGCGGAACATCGCGCGGTCTTTCGCACGAACGCGGCGGGATGTCGAATGCGCAGGGGAGCGCACGCGCCTCGCGTGCAGCATCCGGCGCCGCGCCGGATGCATCGGGCGTCTTTGTGCGTTCGTTTCCGTTGATCGGATCGTCTCGCGCGGCCATTGCGACGTTCGATGTTCCCGGCGGGGCGCCGAGAACTGCACGCGAGGCGCGCGCGCTCCCCTTCCGCCCTTGACCCGCAAGGTGCGCTTTGAAACAAGCGACGCTCCCACTTTTCCCAAATCCCAACACATGAGCACCATCACCGCGCTGAAGGCCGTCAAAGGCAACACGAAGTCGAAAGTCGAAGCTGAACTCACGAAGACCGGAGGGCTTCTGCGCCTCGCGCCGTGCTGGGTGCCGCGCAGTTTTCTCCAGCCGGGCAAGCGGCTGAAGCTGCACCCGGATGATCTCTACGCGTACGGGCTGAACCGCGGCGGCATTGATGAACGGTGGTTTGCGAGCACGACGCCGTGCGCGAATGAAAACCGCACGCCGGACGAGGGGCTCTCGTATGTCGTCGTTGGAAAAGAGAAGTTCACTTTGCAAAAGGCGGTGGAGGATTGCGGCGCGACGCTCATCGGGAAATCAATCTGGAACAAATACAAGAAGTGGCCGGTGTACTCGAAGTTCTTCGACAACATGGGGCCGATCCCGCACCACATGCACCAGTCGAAGGCGCAGGCGAAACTCGTCGGGCAGGAGGGCAAGCCGGAGTCGTATTACTTCCCGCCGCAGCACAACAACGTGGGGAACAATTTCCCCTACACGTTCATGGGCTTCGAGCCCGGCACGACGAAGGCGCAGGTGCGGCACTGCATCGCGAATTGGAACAAGGGCGACAACGGCATCCTCGATCTCTCGAAGGCATATCGCCTCAAGGTCGGCAGCGGATGGCTGATCGATCCGTGCATTCTCCACGCGCCGGGATCGCTCTGCACGTACGAGCCGCAGTGGGGCAGCGACGTTTTCGGGATGTATCAGAATCTCGTCGAGGGACGCGAAGTGCCGTGGTCGCTGCTCGTGAAGGACATGCCGAAGAGCAAGCACAAGGACATTGATTTCATCGTGGACCAGCTCGACTGGGACAAGAACGTGGACCCGAAATTCAAGGACCACCACTACCTCGAGCCCGTGCCCGTCGCCGACACGCGCAAGGAAGGCTGGGTGGATCGCTGGATCGTCTATGGAAAGGTGGACGGCGAGCAGCTCTTCACCGCGAAGGAACTCACGGTCGATCCAGGCGTGACGGCATTCGTGAAGGACAACGGCGCCTACGGACTCATCTGCGTGCAGGGCAGCGGCAAGATCAACAGCCAGCCGCTGAATTCGCCGAAGCTGATCCGCTTCACCGAGCTGACCGAGGACGAATACTTCGTGACCGAGGACGGCGCGCAGGCCGGCGTGAGCTTCACGAACACGAGCGAGACCGAGCCGATGGTCATCCTCCGCTACTTCGGCCCCGAGGTGAACCCTAATGCCCCGGCGATGGGCGCGTACCGCAAGAACAAGTTCAACTGACACTCACCGCAGAAACCAAACGACAACACCAAACACATCGAACCAATGAAAACGAAACGCGCAATTTTCACAGCCATCGCGATGGCGATTGCATTCATCATGCCGCTGCGTGCCGATGAGGCGCTCGACGTATTTAAGAAGGACATGACGGGCCTCGAAGCCTACGTCAAACAGCAGGAGGCCGGCCTGAAGGAAAACCCGATGGCGGGCATCTCGATGATCCGGAACATCGTCACGAAGCTCAAGGCCATCAAGACCGACGGGCTCCCGGAGGACCTGAAGACCGGCTATATGGAATTCGTCGTGGCGATTTCCAAGATGGGCGACATGTTCACCGGCTGGCCGGAAAAGGCCGATGAGATGCAAGCCTTCATTGTGAAGAAACTCGGCGAGGATCCAACGTACATGGACAAGTTCGGCGAGAAAATGAGCGCCCTTGAGAAGGACATGGCACCCGCCGTGGCGAAGCTCGACGCGCTCGGCAAGAAGTACGGCCTCGACGGCCTGGGCGCGCTGGCGCCGGGCAAGTAAGGAACGCTGGCATTCTTCAAAATCAAACCGCCGGTCCGCGCACGCAGGCCGGCGGTTTTTTTGCAACCGAATCTGCATTGGTTCGCCTGCGCGCGCGGGCGAGCGCAGCGAGGCGGCGGGCGGACTCGCGTGATCGGTGCGCCTTTTGCTCCGCGCCATCCCGCCTACATTGTCGCGCCGCACCGTCACCAAACAGTCCTGTCAATTTTGAAAGATGGTTTGACCGGACTGTACCGCATGGTTTGCGTTCATCCGCGACCGCGCACACGATGTTCTTCCTCTTTGGGAAAAACGGGCCTGAGCGTCTGCTTCCTGCTTGCTGTCGCCTCCAGATCCAAAGCCCAAATTCCGCCTCTTTTCAGAGGAGAAATGGGGTACTCGGGAGGGGACTTGAACCCCTACGCCTTTCGGCATACGCCCCTCAAACGTACGTGTCTGCCAATTCCACCACCCGAGCATTTCTTGAAAAGGGACGGCTTAGATAGCAGGCGCGCGGACGGGTGCAAGAGTTCTTTGCTTTTAGGGGCAAAAAAAATGAGCTTCCGCCTGCAAGGCACCTTCCGGCGGTGCGGCCGGAACTTCGATCCACGTTGCCCCATTTCACGACGCACTTCGCAGTGAACGGCCGGTGTGAGACTCCGGGCTGTCCGGCATTCCCCGTCAGCCCGTGCGATCGAGAAGCGAGAGTGCGCGCACGGCAAAGGCGGTCGCCAGCACCGGTTCGTCCTCGCAACTGCCCGGCGCGAGTCCCGTCCACGATCCATCCGGCGCCTGTGCTGCGCGAAGGTCCTGCGCGAGCGCCCTCCGCTGCGAGTCCACGCCGACTGCCGCCAGACCTTGCGCATGGTAGTAGCGGAGCGACTCGCGGCCCGCGCGACGTTCCCGCGGCCACGCGCCACTGTGCTCGATCCCGTTCGAGTGCGCGCGCAACCACCCGAGCGCGGCCCGCAGTCGCGGATGCCCCTCCGCGAGACCGCACGCACGCAGCGCCTGCACGCCGTCGCAGGTCGCGCTGCCGTACGAGTGAAAGCGCACCGTGGAATCGCGCCCGGCGATTCCGGCCTTGTTGCGCACCGGATCGCCGGGCGTGAAAAAGAAGCCGCCATCATCGAATGGGCCGGCAGCGCTGCCGGAAAAATTCTGGCAGCTCCCGACGAATGGCAGCGCCTGCGTCGTCACCCGCCCTGTCGCGCGGAGCGCCTGCAGCGCGAGCACGGTCGCGGAGATGTTCGGCGCGAGCATGTCCGGCGGTGGATCCAGGCCAGGCGGCAGCCGGGGAGGGATCGGAGAGTCTCCCCACGCGCCGCACGCGGCGGAGTTCGCAGCCCATCCGAGTTCCGCACGGATGCGCAGCGATTCGATCACATCCGCCCACTCCGCGGCACGCCGCACATCGCCGGATGCCGCGAACACCTGCGCGGCGTAGCCCGCCGTGAAGAGCGGATACACGACTGCTCCGCGGCGGACGTGCGAATCGGTGAGTTCCTCGAGCCAGCGCAAGCCGCGCGCGGTCGCATCGGTCTTCGTCGTGGAGAGCGCCCAGAGCACCACCGGCGTCAAGGCATCACCGCCGCGAAAGGCCGCGCAGACGTCCGATCGCCATGCGCCGTCGCGCGACTGCCGCGCGGCGAAAAAGCCGGCGGCAGCGCGCAGGGAATCCGCGGACGCAGCCGCCCGTCCGACCAATGTGCAACCGCAGAAGGCGGCGGCGCGGACCAGAAACTCGCGGCGCGAGAGTGGCATCACCGGATCGAGGTTCCCGTCGCGGGCAAAGTCACGCCGGTCATCTTCACTGCCGGCGCGCGATCGACGAGGAGAGTCAGCAGCGCCGCCGAGGTGCAGAATGTCCGGCCCGTGATGCAGTGATGCCCGGCCCAGCTTCCGTCCCCATTTTGCGCACCGGTGACCGTCGCGATCATCTTCGGCTTCCACGCCTCCCATTCCTTGCCGCCCTGCGCCTTCATGCTCTCGGAGACATTCAGGTAGCTCAGAAATTCCTCACCGCCATTGTTCCCGAAGCCCGCGACAAATCCCGCGTTCCCGAGCTTGCCCGCGACCGCCTTCATCGCCACCTGCGCCGCGTGCTCGTCGTCATTCGCTTTTTTCACTTCCGCCCGCGCTTCCACCTTCGTCGGCTCCGGCGCCGCAGGGTCCGCGAGCACCTTCTCGGCATCGGTGCGACGCTTCTTGTTCGATTCAGCGTTTTCCCAGAGCCCGCCCAGCTTTGCGCTTTCGCGGTAGAGGGAAACTCCCGCGCTCGACGGCTCCGCGACCACGCCGGATGACGCGGCTGTGGTCGCCGTGAAGTCGCCCGTCTTCAAATCGAGCCCGGAGATGTTCTGGTTTTGGTCCTTGTTGAGCGCCATCTTGCTCACATTCGCACCGCTGCGCGCCGCGTTATTGAGCGCCTTGCTGCACAGCCCCTGCGAGAGCACCGACGCCCATCCCGCATTTCCCGCGAACGAACCGTCGTCCTTCTGGTGCTTCTCGATTTTCTTCACGACCTTGTCGAGTGCGGCGGCGCGGCGTTTTTCCGCGGCCTCGTCGCCCACTTTGCCCTTCGCCTCGGAGAGCGCCCATCCGGTCAGGAAAGTGTCCACATACGTCCCGATCTTCGTCTGAAGCTGCGTGTCGCGCACCGGTGTGACAAACAGCGAATCCTCGTCCGCCTTCTCCACATGGCGGCAGATGAACTCGAACGCCTTCGCCATGGCCTCGCGGCGTTCACCCGTCGCCGGCGCGTAGCCGGCGCGGAGCAGCGCCACGAAACTCACCGCCGTATTGCCGAGGTCGGATGGATCCTCGACCTCCTTGCCTTCGACGCGCCCGCCGCCCTTGGCTTGATTTTGCCGCCAGCCCCCGCCCTGACCCCAGCCGCCATCCGGCTGCTGCTGGCCGAGCAAATATTCGATCCCTTTTTTCAACGACTCGCCGACGGGGAGCACATTCGGTTTCGCAGGGTCCGCGGTCGGTGCCTTCGCGCCGGCCGCCGCAGATGGCTCGCGCCTGCCCTCGCTGCTTCTGCGCTCATCGGCGAAAGAATCCGGCGCGAGCGTGAATGAAGTGACCGCGAGTGTGAGCACTGCGGCACGGAGAAAGCCGATGACGGATCCCGTCAGCGGCACGATGGATGGATTGATGGTTTTCATAGGTTGCGCCCCATTCGTAGCCCGCCCCGCTCCGCATGTGGGAAGCTCGCGTCAAGATCCTGTCAAAATATTGTCATCGCGATTTCGGAGCCGGAGTCCCGCTTTCCATTTCGCAGAAATCATTCGACGCCATGGCTGACGCATCAAAAAATAACGAGGTCATTCTGAGGCGGAGCGAGGCCCGTGGGCGCAGGCGGCGGGCATCGCGCAGCCGAAGAATCCCGTGAGAAGCAGGACGGTCGTCCGGGCGGATCAACCGTCGTTGAGCCGTCCTGCTTCTCACGGGGTTCTTCACTGCACATCGGCCCACCACCTTCGCCCACGCCGATGCTCCGTTCAGAATGACCTCGCATCGTTGATGCGTCAGCCCTGCATTCGATGCCTTGCGCACTTGGCTCGCAACGCGGGAGCCGCTATCTCCCGCGCTGTGACTCCCACATTTTCCCAGAGCCTCCACGACAAGCACGCACTCATCACCGGCGGAGGCTCGGGCATCGGGCGCGCGATTGCGGAGCGATTCGCCGCGGAGGGCGCGCATGTTTTCATCGTGGAAATCAGCGACGCCGCGGCGGCGGATGCAGCGGCGGGGATCCGCAGCGCGGGCGGAAAATGCGACGTGCTCGCGGCAGACGTGAGCGACACGGAGGCGATGCGCGCGGCCTTTGCAAAACTGCCGAAGCTCGACGTGCTCGTGAACAACGCGGGCATCGCGCACATCGGCAATGTGCTCACGACGACCGCGGCGGACATGGACCGACTGCACGCGGTAAATGTGCGCGGCGTTTTTCACGGCATGCACTTCGGCGTCGCGCGTCTGCTCGAAACGGGTGGCGGTGCGATCCTAAACATCTGCTCCGTCGCCGCGAAACTCGGCATCGCGGATCGCTTCGCCTACTCGATGACGAAGGGCGCGGTGCTGAGCATGACGCTGAGCGTCGCACGCGATTTCGTGGACAAGGGCATTCGCTGCAACTGCGTGTGCCCCGCGCGAGTCCACACGCCGTTCGTGGACGGCTACCTCGCGAAAACGTATCCCGGCCGCGAGGCGGAGATGTTTGCGAAACTGAGCGAGTGGCAGCCGATCGGCCGCATGGGCGAGCCGTCGGAGATCGCGGCGCTCGCGGCATTCCTGTGCTCGGACGAGGCAGGCTTCATCACCGGCGCGTCATACGACATTGACGGCGGCGTGACGCTGCTGCGCTGAGGTTGAAATTCACAATCCGGGCACTCGCAAACTGCGCGATTCAACAAACGACGCGGCCATTGAACCAAGGAGAAGGGGCGCCATCGCCCCGTCATTATCCGCGGGGCGATGGCGCCCCTTCTCCTTGCATGGCGGATCAGTTCACCGCGAGCGCATCCGCGGAGATGAGCTGGTTTGTCTGCATCAGGTGGCGGATTTCCGGCGGGGAAAGTGGGCGGTCCACGAGCAACAATTCATCCATCGCCATCATCACGCCCGCGCTGCCGCCGGGCTGGCCGCCGAGCCAGAGCGTGCCGTCGAGTGAGGCGGGCATTTTGTCGGAGCCGCGACGTGCGAGGGATTTCACCGAGAACGATTCGAGGCGGCCGTCCACGTAGAGTTTCGTGGGAGCCTTGTTCGCCTTCTTCGCAGACGGGCCGAAGATCGCGGCGACATGATGCCACTTCCCGTCGCGCAGCGAGGTCGCGCCGACCGCCGCACCCTGCCGCGTCTGCATCCGCAGCGCCCCGAGCACGCCTTCGCCCGGCAGGCTGTTCCAGGAAAATTCCGCCCACGACTGCGGCGGGTGGTTCAGCGGCAGCGCGAGGAATGACTGCGCGCCGGAGACCGACGCCTCCGCGGGCAGCCGCACCCAGCACGCGACGCTGCGCGTGCCGCGTGTCGCCGTGCCGGAAAGTTTCGCCTGCACGGCGGGCTGGCCGTTGAATTGCAACGCGCCACCCCAGCGTCCCTGCGTCCACTGCGCTCCATTTTTCCCGATGCGAATCGTGGAGTCCGTCGCAGTGTTCGACGCCGCGCCAGCGATTTCCCCTGCCCCTTCGTCGAACGACCAGCGCACGTAATTCAGCGGATGTGCCATCCGCTCGACGGCGATCTTCGCGGTGAAGCGCTGAAACTTTTTGTCGCGATCACGCACGTCGGAAACACCCGCCTTTGCAAAGCGCCGCGCCTGTTTTTCACGCAGCACCGAGCGCGGCTGCTCGCCGCTGCCGCCGCCCTGATCCCGCGGCTGCACCTCGACCGCGCCCTTCAGCACGAAGACCTCCGCAGCGCCGCCCTCCTCCGCAGTCATGCTGAACTCAGTGCCGAGATCCACGACCTCGACTGCGGCATTGATCACGCGGAAACCCACGGCCTCCGGCGGCACATTCGCCTTCAGCGTGCCTCGCAGAAGCTCCGCCTCCCACGCCGAGCGCACGTCCAGCGTCGCCGGCCCCGTGAGCGTGATCTGCGCGCCGGAATCGAACGTGACTTCCGCAAAACCGGACTCGATCTCAAGGTGACGGCCACGCGCGAATTCGTCGCCGGGCGCAGGCGCAGCGCCGATCCATTTGCAGTCCTTTGATCCGGAAAGATGCGCAACGGACTCCGGCTGCTCCTCCGCATTTCCCGGCTGATTCGGGCCGGCAAAAAAGCGCACGATCCAAATTCCGAACAGCACCGCGGCCGCGGCGGCGAGCGGCGCAGCCCATCGCGACCATCCCAAAAATGCGATCACATTTTTCGGCTCTGGCCGCTCGCTCTGCATCTCGCCCGCGTATCCGAAGAGGCTCGCCGACATCGCCATCGAGCGGACGTAAAACCTGCGCGCCTCCTCCGAAGCCTCCAGCATTTCGCCGAGCCGCGAATGCTCCGCCACAGTCGCGCGACCGTCGGTCAGCGCGCTGATGAGTTCGTTGAGTTCCACCCGTTCGTTGTCATTCATTGAGTTCATGCCATGGCCTCCGATGTCAGCGCGTTCGTCACGCAGTCGTGCAAAAGTTTCCGCAGTCGCGTGAGCGCCTTGTATGCCGCCACAAGCGAGCGGCCCGTGCGCTTCGCAGCCTCCTCGACGCCCGACTCGTAGCGCGTCATCAGCAGGTCGCGGTCGCGCGGGTTCAGCTTCTGCATGCAGTGCGCGAGCGCCTCGTGCCGCGCAGTCTGCTCCGGCGCGAGTTCCGCCGCCGTCGCCGCGACCGCCTCCAGCACCTTCTCGTCAAAGATCACCTTCGAGCGTGCAAATTTCGTCCGCGCCGCGCGCACCTGCCACCACGCGATCTGGCACGCCCACGCCGCAAAATCGGTGCCGATGCGGAAGTCGGAAAATTTCTCGCAAATCACCAGGCTCGTCTCCTGCAAGATGTCCTCCGCCGAGTGCCGATCCGGCACGAGCGTGTAGATGTAGGAAAAAATGCGCCGCTGATGCTGCGTGATGAGCAGCACCAGTTCTTTCGTTCGGTCGGCAGGTTGTTCCGGCATCTTGAAAAGTGATCGTCGTTCGTGAAAAGGGAGTCGCTCCCCTCACCCATACAATATCAGCAGCCGCCCGACTTGGGACGGAAAACTCCCGTCAAAACCGGCGCGACATTTCCCCCTTGCCGCCGATGCGCATCCTCCCATAGTGATCGGCATTCAAATGGAAGGGTGGCTGAGTGGTTAAAGGCACTCGACTCGAAATCGAGAGTAGGGTCAAACCTACCGTGGGTTCGAATCCCACCCCTTCCGCCATTCTGCCAGGAGCAGGCTCACTTCACACTCGGCAGGCTCCCGCCGTGGAAGCGCCGCACGGGCAAGGAGTGGCAGGGCGAAGTGCCCGCGCCCTCGCGCGACCAGCGCGTGAAGCCCACGCTGCGCACGGTCGCGAATCCCGGCGAGATCACCTTCCGCGCGCTGTTCACGATGATCGCCTCGGAGGCAAATCTCACGCGCGAGACGATGCTGCCGCTGCGCGAAAAGTTCGACGCGATGGCGCCGCAGGTGGAGGCGAAGCTCCAAGAATTCGACGACCGCATCGGCGGCTGCGAGACGCTGCGGATGAAATACAAGCACACCAAGATCGAGGGCGAGAAGCCGCTCTGCGGCGAGTATCGAGGCAAGGTCGCAGGTGATCAGTCCCTTGTCCCCAGCGATGCGCGCGCAAGAGCAATGCAGCGCGCAAAGCCGCGGTGCTCATCGGGGAGTCTTGTCCCCACGGCCTTCCACCGGAGCAGCCTCGCCTCGGATCTCCGTATGCTGGATGGCTCCCCCGAAGTTCGCAGCGCGCCCCATCAGGCCCGCGGTGATCGCCGCAAGGGCAAACACAGCGACCACAATGCGCCCGGACAACGGCTTCCCCCGGCGGCCGCGAATCAGCCCCGCGAGCGCAATCACCGCCGCCACCGCCGCGGCGATGAAAGCGATTCCGGCAGCGTTCTGATGCGCCTTGACGAGCGGATCTTCGTCGAACGGAGTCGCCTCAAGGATCTCCATGATCGCCTCGAACGCCGGTTCTCCGGTCAGGTAGGCTGGAATCGTCAGCACGGCCACCAGCACGACCGCGGCGAGGCCGACGCGCTTCAGTTCCTCGCTGCGCCGAAAAATCGCCCAGCCCAGCAGCCCGAATGCAAACATGCTGCCTACGACGGGAATGTGATTGAGCAACAAGTGCCAGTGCGCGGGATTCATCGGTATGCCTCTTTCGCTAAAATGAACGGGGAACCGATGATTCGCTACAGGCTTTTCAAATACGCGACGATGTCCGCGATGCCCTGCGCGGTGAGGCCGAGTTGCGAGGGCTCGTACATCAGTGACTTTTCCATCTTCGTCACGGAGGCGATGCGCGCGCGCGGCACGGTCTGCACGAGGCCGCCCATGCACTTGATGATGAGCGGATCGCCACTGCTGAGGACCATGCCGGTGATGATGATGCCGTCCTTCGTCTTCACCACGCTGCCCTCGAAGCCGTGCGAAATCGTGGCGCTCGGCTCGGTGATCGCCTGCACGAGGATCTCGGTCGTCTGCTGTTTGCCGAACGTGCTGAGATCGGGGCCGAACTCCACGCCGTTCGCACCGACGCGGTGGCAAGTGTAGCAGACGGCGACGGCGTTCTTTCCGTTCTTCGGGTCGCCCTTGAGCTTTGCGATTTCCGCGAAAGGCGGGAGCTTCACCGCGCCCTTCGGCACCGGCGGCATCTCGAATGCGGTGAGCTTCACCTTGTCGGGATCGTAGATGCCGAGCGCCTTCATGCCGGCGTCCACGTCATACGGTTTCCAGTCGTTGCCCTTGCGGTTCAGCAGCCACCATTTTGCGAGATCGATCATCGGGGAATCCTTCGTGTGCGCGATCTCGAGCATCGCGCCCGCCGCCTCGCGCGTGGGCACAAACGCGAGCGCGGTGAGCATGAGCTTGCGCTGCTCGGCGCTGAGCTTCGGCGAAAGGATGCGCGTCTTGAAATCATCCACCGCAGCGGCGGGATGCAGCCGCCACGCGATCCATGCGAAGGCATCGCTCCACGTTTCAGCGGGGCCGCCCATCGCCTTGGAAATTGCGGCATACACTTCTGCCTCGTGCCCGGTGCTGCCGAGACCGAGCGCCTCAAGATACGCACGATCCTTACCGTCGAATTTCTGCGCGAGCTTCACGAGTATTTTCAATTTCTCGGCGTTATCATCCCTGCTTTCAGCAGGCACATCGCGCAGAGAAAGTGCGGCTTCGCGGCGCACGGCGGCGGAATCGTCGTTCACCATCCCAGCGGCAAGCTGAACCATGTCCACATCGGTATGCTCGAAAGGAATGAAAGTCGTTCCATTGCTGCCGTGAATGGGGGTGCCGTGCTCAAAACTACCGGCACTGTTGGCAGTGCGCAGTGCGCGAAATGCCACGAGGCGCGTCGTCTCATCCTTCGATCCGAGCAATGGGGCGACCTTTGCGATGCCTTCTTTGCCCATCTGCGCGAGCAGCCACACCGCACGGGCGGCGATGAATGGATTCTCGTCCGCGAGCAGCGCGGCGACGGCGGGCACGGCTTTCGAGCCCTGCGCCTTCAGTCGCGTGAAGCCGCTGTTGCGCACATTCACCGCAGGGCTTTTCAGCGCTGCGATCTGTCCTTCGGGCGTGTTCAGATCGATCTTCGGAATCACGGAGCGGAATCCTTTCGGCGCGATGCGGTAGATCGATCCGGTGTAGCGATCGTCGCGCGTGCCGTGTCCGCCGACGCCGGGGTCGAACCAGTCCGCGACGTAGATCGCGCCATCCGGCCCGACGCACACATCGCTCGGGCGGAACATCGTCTTCAGTTCGCCCGTCGCCTTGCCGCCGAGGAAATCGGAACCGGCCCACTGCTTCTCCTTGTTCGACGTGAGGAAATCGAAGCGTTCCAATTTGAATCCTGCGCCGTCGGGCTTTGGCAGATAGCCGAAGACGACATTCTTCCCCGCCTCGCACGCGAGCAGCAGGCCGCGCCACTTGTCGCCGAGCGCGCCATTTTCATAAAACGCAACGCCGGTCGGCGAGCCGCCGCCGTACACGTCGCCCGCGGGCATCGTGCCGGGATCTTCCTGCCGCCACTCCGCAATCGGCGTGCTCTGGCCGGGGCGCTTGTCCGCGCCCCACGAGCGCTTGCCGTCGGCGGATGCGAAGCCCGCATTGCCGCCCTCGATGATCGCCGTCACGCGGCACGCTGGCGGATCGTCGTTGTCACTCTGATACATGTCGCCGAGCGAATTGATCGTCTGCTCGAAGCTGTTGCGGAAATTGTGCCCCATGATTTTCACGCCCGTGCCGTCGGGATTCATGCGCACGGTGAAGCCGCCGATCCACACGTTGCCGTCGTCGCTCTTCATCCCCGCGATGCTGCTCGGGTCCACGACAGCCTTGCCATTCGCGTGGACATACGAGCTGCCCATGCGGAAAGTTTTCCCAGACTTGTCCGTGAACTGCGCGCCGGTGTTGCCCTGGTTAAAATACCAAAGCCCGTCCGGCCCGGCGGTGAGGCTGTGCAGGCTGTGGTCGTGCTGGCGTCCGTTGAAGCCCGTGAGCAGCACCTCGCGCTTGTCCACCTTGGGATCAAATTTTCCGTCGCGATTCACATCGGTGAACACGAGCAAGTCCGGCGGCTGCGAGACGATCACCTTGTCATCGAGCACCGCGACTCCGAGCGGCGCGGCGAGTTCTTTTTCCTGCACAAAGACCGTGCTCTTGTCCGCGTGCCCGCTGCCCGTAGTGTCTTCGAGGATCACTATGCGATCCCCCTCGGGACGGCGGCCCGCCTTGCCGCGGTAGTTCACGCCCTCAGCCACGTAGAGCCGGCCCTGCGCGTCGAAGTCCATGTTCGTCGGATTGTGCAGCAGCGGCGAAGTCGCCCACAGCGTGACTTCAAATCCCTCCGGCACGGTGAACATCTCCGGCGGGACGAATGTCGGCATGGCGCTCCCGGCCTCGATGATTTCTCCTTTCCGCTTCCCGCCCTTCGCCGTCTCCCTCTTCGACGCAACCGGCCCCGGTGCCTGCGTGAACACGAGGAAGCGCACATCCGCATCGCTCGGCCCGCCCTTGCGCATCATCCCGCCGTCATCAATCGCCACCTTCGCCGTGAAGCGCTCCACGCCCGCGGGAAGATCGAATGCAATCACCGACGGCCCGTGCGTGCCGATGCCGTTCGCAAATGTTTTCGTGTCCACGAGCAGCGGGCCGCCCATGACACTTTTGCCGATGTACACTTTGCCCGATCCGGCGGTCGCGGATTTCCATTTCAGCGTCGTGAGATCCTTCGTGGTGCCATCCGCCATGATGAGCTTTGGCTCCAGCCAGTCGGCCCAGTCGCAGCTCTTCGATCCTTCGTCGGACACGACGAGCCAGAGTTCCTTCGCGCCTTTCAGCGGCGCGTCCACCTCGAGGATGCGCGGCTTCGTCTTGCTCGTCATGAGCGGCGTCTCGAAGACAGGCTTCGCTGCATCGGCGGCAAACGCGGCGGCAGTCCATGCAAGGAAAGCAACCAGCGGAAAGGCACGGCGGAACGGGAAAAGCAGTCGGGTAATCATGGAACGTCGGGAAGGAATGGGATGCGGCGAAATAGCAGCAGGAGTCCCCTGCCACGCGAGCCAATTGCGAGGAAGCGATGCGGCGGCGGGCACTGAAGCAAATTATTCGCCACCAACTTTTTTTCAGGCATAATGTTCACGTAATGGATGCCGTGCCAAAGTTGCATCCGACAGCAGGCGTCAGAACGGCGTCCGCCCGCACGGGAATCCATCCGGTGCGCGAAACTCAGATCAAGAAAACCCCAGCCAACAAACCAACCTGAATCCCCTATGAAATCTCTCATCCTGATTGCCACATTGAGCGCTGCCCTTTTCGGCGCGAACCCCACTTTGCTTGCCGACGAGCCGGCAGACTTGAACAACGAAATCAAGGCATTGAACGACACCGCGAAAACGCTGGATGGCCAGAAACGCGTATTGGAACGCATCGCGGCGGCCACTGGCGTGCCATCCGCCACGCTCAGTCAGGAACGCATGACCACCAGACTTGGCTTTGGCGAACTGATGATTGCGCATCTGCTGGCAACTTCTTCCGGGAAGACGTTCGATCAGATCGTCGGCGAATTCCGCTCTGGAAAAGGCTGGGGCAATATCGCGAATGAAAATGGCGTGAAGCTGGGCGGCCTCGTCAGCAAGGCGCACGAATCAGCCCAAGGCGCGCAGCATGGCAACAGCGGGGAACACGGTGCCACTGCCGCGCACGGCAAGGGCGGACCGGGCAAAGGCGCAGGCGGGGCCAAAGGTGGCGGCGGCGGCAAGGGCGGCGGCAAAGGAAAGTAGAAATGCACTTCGGCGCATCCAAGAAGACCCACCTCAACCGAATTCAAAACATGAAAACTCGAACCTTTATTTTCCTGCTCAGTGCTGGCGCACTTTGCCTTGCTGCGACCGGCGCAGCCGTTGCCGAAACCGTGCCTTTCGGTGATCTTCCACCGCAAGTGAAAGTGGGAATCGCCCGTTCCCTGCATGGGGGCGATCTCGGCGACATCGAATTGCAGAGCGAAGACGGCAAGGTGTTTTACGAGGCGGAAGTCAATCGGGGCGGCGTGAGGAATACAGTCCGTGTCGCGCACGATGGGACGGTCCTGGACACGCCGAAAGCCGGCGGCGGCCCGAAAGGTAACCGCGATCCAAAGGCCGGAAACGAGCCGAAGCCCGGCGGTGCTCCCAACCAAGGAGGCGCTCCGAACCAAGGAGGGGGTGTGGCAAAGGGCGGCGGTAAGCCGGGCAAGGGACAGCCGGGGGGCGGGGCGCAGGCTGGAGTCGCGGTGGGCGGCGGCGGTCTGCCACCGGGCATTGCGAAGAAGCAAGGCGGTTTCCTGCCTCCCGGTCTGGCAAAGAAGGCCGCGCGCGGCGAGCAGTTGCCGCCGCCGTTCAGAAATGGAGTCTTCATGCCGCCGGGACAGGCCAAGAAACTGGGTGCGGGTGCCGTCGCCGCCGTGCAAGCGGGTGCCGGTGCCGCGGTGCAAGCGGGAGCAGGCGCTGGAAAAAAGGGCGCACCGAAGCAGGCAATGCAAGCTGCCGGAGGTGTCGTGCAACAGGTGAACGGGAAGAAGAACAAACATGGCAAACCCCAAATGGCGCTGGCTGGAGCGGAGCAACTCCAGCAGCCGGGCAAACACGGCAAAGGCAACAAGCCGGGCAAGGGTGGAAAACCCGACGACGACGATGACGATAAGAAAGGTGCGAAGGATTAACTGAACTCTGGCTGCACGGGCGGGCGCGGAAAAACACGGATTGTTTCCGCGCCCGCCGTGCCTTATCGCCACTGCTCGTGAGAGTCCTCGTCGTCGAAGACGCGCCCCGCCTTCAATACTCCATCGCTCAGGCCCTGCGAAAGGCCGGCTACGCCGCCGATGTCGCGTCGAATGGCAGCGACGGCCTCTGGCTGGCCGAGACTCACGATTACGACACGATCATCCTCGACCTCATGCTTCCGCAAATGGACGGCCTGACGGTCTTGCGACGGCTGCGGGAGCAAGGCCGGAACAACCCGGTGCTCATCCTCACCGCAAAAGACACCGTCGCGGATCGCGTGCGCGGCCTGCAGATGGGCGCGGACGACTACCTCATCAAGCCATTCGCTCTCGAGGAACTGCTGGCCCGCGTGCAGGCGCTCTGCCGGCGGAGCTACGGGCACAAAGACTCGCGCATCGTCATCGGCGACTTGGAAATTGACACCGCCGCAAAAACCGTCCGGCGCGCTAGCCAGCCCGTCGAACTCGCCCGGCGCGAGTATGCACTTTTGGAATACCTCGCGCTGCGGCGCGGCGAAGTCGTTTCGCGAACCGAGATCGAAGCGCACCTGTACGACAGCGAAGCCGAGCCATTCGCCAACGTCGTGGATTCGGCCATCTGCGTGCTGCGCAAAAAAATCTGCCCGGACGACGCCCCGCAGATCATCTCCACGCGCCGCGGCCTCGGCTATGTGATCGAGTCGCCATGAATTCCATCCGCCGCCATCTCACGGGCCGGCTGCTGCTGGGCTGCCTGCTTCTGCTCGGTACCGGCGGCGCGGCGATCTGCCTTTTCGCGCGGGCAGTCCTGCTGAATGAATTCGACGGCTCGCTGCAGACGGCGGCAGCGGCGCTCACCGATCTCACGAAGCAAACCCGGCAGGTTGAATTCGCGATTCCCCTCGACGTCGCGCCCAGTGCGCCGCCGCCGCAGACCTCGCATTTTTTCGAATTCTGGCTGGCCGACGGCCGCATGCTGAAACGCTCGCCGTCGCTCGGTGCCGCCGATCTGCCATTTCGCGCCGACTCGCACGCGGGGCCACAGTATTGGAATCTCACACTGCCAAACGGAGCGCCCGGCCGGGCCGTTGCCATGAAATACGTCCCCAGCGTGGAAAAGCATGGCAAGCACCGAACGCTGACGCCGGTGGAAGTCGTGCTGGTGGTCGCCCGCGATCGCGGTGCGCTCGACCGCACCATTCGCTCCCTCATCGGCGTGCTGGCGCTGGGAGTCGTGCTGCTGTCAGCCGGGATAGTCGGCATCGTGCGGCTCGCCGTGCGGCGGGGGCTTGCGCCGCTGGAAAAGGTCGCCGTTCAGACTGCGGCCATCGACGCCACGTCGCTGCAACTCCGCTTCCCGACTGACGTGCCGGCTGAGTTGTTGCCCATCGTCGCCCGCCTGAACGAGTTCCTCGCACGCATCGAAGAATCTTTCACCCGCGAGCGCCGCTTCTCCGCCGATGTCGCGCACGAATTGCGCACGCCGATTGCCGAACTGCGCCTGCTCGCCGATGTCGCGCTCAAATGGCCTCACGATGCCAACGCCACGAAGCGCGCCTTCCAGGACACCCTCGACGCAGCCCGCCAGATGGAACTCATGGTCACCGGCCTGCTCACGCTCGCGCGATGTGAAGCCAACCGCGAGCCGGGCATTTCCGAGCCCGTGATCATCGCGCATCTCGTCGGGGAAATTTGGGGGCCGCTCGCTGAAAAGGCCTCCGTAAAAAAGCTCGCGGTGACCTTTGACATCCCCGCGCAAATCCAGTTCGCCACCGAACCGACCATGTTCCGCGCGATCCTGGCCAACCTCCTCGACAACGCCGTCGAATACAGCCCCGAAGCCGGCGACGTGCGGATCGAAGCGCGCGAGGATGGCGGCAGTTTCGCGCTTTCCATCAGCAACACCGCAAAAAATCTGAGCGCCGAAGACATCGAACACCTCTTCGAACGATTCTGGCGCAAGGACAGCGCGCGTTCCGACGGACGCCACAGCGGCCTCGGCCTCTCCCTCACCCGCGCCTTCGCCGAACAGCTCGGAGTGAGCATCCAGGCCAGCCTCGGTGATTCCTCGAACTTGATCATGAGGATAGCCAAAGACACAGGCATCTCCCGATGCAGCCCAATCGTTCACCCGCCGGGCGTTCCCATACCTGCGCAAGCAGGGGTTGTTTCTGTCGGAGTCGGAACTGCCTGACATCGCGCGCGCTCCAGCTCAAAAAGGTGGATGGATCAGAAGGCGGATTTGAGCAGAAACTGACCACGAAGAAGCATTTCAACAGAAAGAATCCGCACGCCGTTTTCGCGGGGGCGTCGAGTTCCACATTCGCCGCACGCCACCCGCCTCCCTCCATGTCCTCGATAGTGCAGGTCCTAGCCAGCATCGACACCCAACCGCCACAGGATTTCCTCACCCTGACGGGCTGGATCAGCCGGTTCCTCGTTCCGCTCACATTGTTTCAGATTCATACACGCAGGTTCCGCTGATGCGCCGAATCCATCGTCACCATGAACATCACCACCACACTCCAAAAGAGAATCGCAATCCCCGTGCTTTCACTCGCCGCCATGACTTTGCTGACCGGATGCTACGTCGAAGAAAGGCCGTACCACCATCGCCGGCACGTCGTCGTTCAGGGACCGGGAGTTTACGCTTCGCTCCCGGGAGATTACAGGGGTGACTATTACTCCCATCAGGGCAGGTATTATTACGGGGGCCAGCATGAGGTCGGGCGCTTCCGCTCGGATGGCCGATACTACGATAATCGGTACAACCACGACGGCCGGTATTACTATGGCGGACAGTATAACCCAAGCCGCTATTGATCCGTCCAAATCTCCATCCACTCCAATACCTCATTTTATGAAACACATCGCAAAACTGCTCCTCATCGTCATCGCCTTCGCCGCCGCCTCGTGCGCGCACCGCGAACCCGCCACACAATCAGTCCAGACCACCACCTCGACAGGCTACAAGAAGTAGGCGGGCTCACCTCACAACACCCATGGGCGACAACTCACCTAAGAATAAGCACAAGCTCGAAGAGCAGAAGCACGACGAGCATGTGAAGAAAGAGGACAGCAAGCATCAAAATGCGGAGGTTCAGCACCATCACCCCGATCATCTCCCGACCGAAGAGCAGGTGAACGGCCTGCCCGAGGCAAAAGAGTAGTCGCGGGCTTCTGCGAAGTTTACAGATCGCTTCATGACTTCATTCCAAAGAGCCGCGCTGTTCCTCTCCGCCGCAAGCTGTTTCACCGGCTGTGATATGTTCAACCCGCCGCGCTCCGGCGGGGGGAAGCCGTCCATCCTCATCAGCCTGCACGAGCAACGCGCATATCTGCGTCAGGGGAAGGCCGTGGTGTCGGAAGCCCCCATCTCCACAGGCCGCGAAGGTCACACCACGCCCGCGGGGAATTTCCACGTCACCCGCAAGGACATCGCGCACCGCTCGAGCGTTTACGGCGCCTTCGTGGATGCCGACGGACGCATCGTAAAGGCCGACGTGGACTCGCGCAAAGACTCGGGGCCTCCCGGGTCCCACTATCTCGGCGCATCCATGCCTTACTTCGTCGAGTTCAGCCCCGGCTACGGCCTGCACGAGGGAAACCGGCCCGGCTATCCGGCCTCACACGGCTGCGTCCGCCTCTCGCATTGGAAGGCGAGGCAGTTCTTCGAGGCCAGCACGATTGGCATGCCAGTGACGGTCCGGCAGTGATACTGCCCGATCTTATCCGTCCATTAGTGTTAGAGCCCATACGGAACTTCGATTTGCCAATGGGAGGGAGCGCCAAAGGTGTGACCTTTCGGGCCAAACGCCCGTGACAAGCCAGCCCAAGGCATGCGAGGCACGAGCGCAGCCCTGGGTTGCTGAGTGGTTTTGAACAGAGCCCTGAAAGCGCGGCACAACTTTGCCAATGGAGGGCACAACTTTGACGTGCCGCTTCAGGGCTTTGTCCCTTTTCTTTCCATTTCCCAGGGCTTGTTTCGGGCCTTTGGTCCTGCTGCACCATGTAGTTCCGTACACGATCTAAGGACAGAATCCAAGCAAACTGGCGGCGTGCCGTCCCGTCAGCTCCACACGAAAAATACATCCGGGATTCGGGTCGGCTGCGAAAAGGTATTCATGAAATCCAGCACCAAAGACAAAATCGAAGGCGCAGCACACGAAGCCAAGGGCAAGCTTAAGGAGATCGTCGGCAAGGCCGTCGGCAACCCGGATCTCCAGGACCGGGGAACTGCGGAAAAAATCGCAGGCAAGGTCCAAAGGAAAGTCGGGGACGTGAAAAAGGTCTTCGGCAAGTAACCCGCGGGATGCGCCGGGGCGCATTCGATACAGCCAGAATCGGGACGGGCTACGATCCACGGGTATGCTCGTCATCGGCATTATCCTGATTCTCCTTTGGGCCGCCGGGTTGGCCTTTAAGGTCGCCGGCAATCTCATTCACATCCTCATCGTCGTCGCGCTGGTGATGTTCGTCCTTCACTTTCTGCGCACCGAGAAATGACCCGGAGGGCCGGAACTCGTTCAGGGAAAAGCCCCACACCAAACCAAACCTACACATCCACTCGTTATGTCCAAAATCGCCGTCTTCTGTATCTCCCAATCCCGCACCCAGGCCGACCGCATCCTGGATCGGCTGCATCTCGCAGGGTTCATCTCCTCGGAAATCTCCATCCTCATGCCGGACACCGGATCCCGCCATGACATCGGCCATGTGAAGGCCACCAAGGCGCCGGAGGGCACTGCCACCGGTGCCGCCGCAGGCGGGCTTGCCGGCGGAATCCTCGGGCTGCTCGCCGGCCTGGGGGCACTTGCCATCCCCGGAGTCGGCCCGCTCATTGCCGCCGGTCCCATCCTCGCCGCGCTCAGCGGTGCGGCCGTCGGCGCGGCCAGCGGCGGAGTCGTCGGCGGATTGATCGGCCTCGGCATTCCCGAAATCGAGGCGAGGATCTACGAGGGCAAGCTGAAGACCGGCAACTATCTCATCTCGGTGCATGCACACAACGCAGAGGAAATCGAGCGTGCGAAGCAGGTCTATGAAGCCGAGAACGCCGAGGACATCTGCACCACCAGCCAGTCCTCCGTGCCGGAAACGCCAAAGCCGGTCGCATCGGCGACCATGGAGTCGAATCTCACGACGCACGGCAGCTAGGCGGAAAGGGCAGCGCAGGGAAGTTACTCGCTGCCCTCGCGAATCGGTGGAGGGAGAAGAGCATCGGAGCAGCCCCCTTTCCCCAGTTCCGTGCAGGCAAGCTGGGTGGAGAGTTCCCCGGTGATCGGATTTACATCCATGCTCGCGCATAGCTCATCGCTGTCTGCAAACCGCAAGGAGAAATGCACGACTCCATCTATTGAAATATCGCTGCTCAGTTTCAGGCCGAAACGCTTGAGTTTGCGCTTTTCAAGGGTGCCCAAGAGCAGCCGGAATTGCTCCGGCCCCAGCTCACCTCCCGAAAGCCAGCGGGCCATGTCCTGAAGTTCCCCGGAGAGCTCCTTGCATATCTCGTCATGGCTCATTGTCGTCCTCATGCAAGGAAGACATCGGCGGCGCGGCGGACTTGGCCGTATGCACTCCTCCAGCCGCAGCCGGGAGTGAATGCCGGCGTCACTACCCGGGGCTCTCCGGCGGATTTGTGGCTGTCCCCGCTCATGCGTGCTCCCGCAGTGCCGGATTCGTGCCGCTCTCGTAATGCTCGAAAGCCGTGCGCAAACCGATCAGGACTTCCGTGCCAGTCTCAAAGAGTGCCTGGGCCTTCGGGTCATCAAACTTGTCCTCATCCTCCCGCAGATGTTCGATGATCTCGCTGAGCATCGCCCGGACCTTCGCCGTATGGTGTCGCGGGTCCGTATTAGAAAGCTGACCGGTCATCGCTTTCTCCTGCGTCACCGGCGTCGGCTCGCTGCCGGGCCCCGTTTGCTCGGGTGGTCCGGTCGTGGTATCCAGGTCATCGCCGATTCCGTCATCCATCTGGCCTGTTTGTCCTGTTTTCATTCTGATGAATCGGCCCTGCTTGGAAGTGTGGCCGTAGGCTGATGTGCAAAAGTGCCGGGCTCGACCAAACCCTGCTTATCCGGTTGCGTGACACAACATCGGAAAGAGGCTCTGAGGAAGGCAGAAAGGCAGGAATTCACCGGGCTGGCCGCTCACTTTTCCTGCTTTCCTGCCTTCCTGAGATGCCTTTGTCACGCAACCGGATAAGCAGGGACCAAACTACATTCGCAATCAGCGCATCAGCACCAGCGCATCAGCACCAGCGCATCAGCACCAGCGCATCAGCACCAGCGCATCAGCACCAGCGAGAAGACACCGCCGAGGACAAGTTCCAGCACAGTCTTGGCACCCAGCGGATCAAGCTTCGGATTCAGGCTCAGCGGTCGAAGAATCCCTTATGCAAACTATGTTCTGCCCGTTGCCAGTGCGCATCGGCACAGCCGCTGGGGCAGCCAGCCTCCTCGTAGATTTGATGTGCCACCACAGAGATTTCCTCGTGCGTGGGTTTGCTGGTTGATCCGGCCGGGGCATCGAAGCCCTCGGAAAAGTCGGGATTCAATTGGGCTGATCGTTTTTGGGGTTTCATCTCCCGACCCCTATCGGCCCTGCTTGGAAATCTGGCCTTATGCCTGAGTAGGAAAAGACAGGAGCGCTGATCTTGCGGCGCGGCGGGCCGCCTGGATGCTCGACGCCCGCTTCGCCGTCGGCTGCGCCCTGCTCGCCCTCATGACGGAGACCGCACCTGATCTTTCTCCAAAAGCGAGGACAGGGGTTTGGAGTGTTTTTTGTGAGTTAGTTGGGGTGTTTTGGTCGTGGGGGAACATCAGAGTTTCAAAATTTCGAAGCGCGAAACTCCGGGCGCGAAACTGGGGGAAATCAGCCCGCCTCGTTCCCTCGGCGGCTACGGGGCCAGGTGCTTCGTGAGGAATGCGTGCATCAGCGCGGTGCGCTCGTCGTCGTGGAATTTCGCGCCGCCGTGCGCTGCGCCGTGGATGATGTGGAACTCCACGGGCAGGCCGAGTTCCTTGTAGCGGTCGTGGAGTTGTTGCGCCTGGGCGATGGGCATCTGCGGGTCTTGGTCGCCGTGGATAAGGAGGAGTGGCGGTGAGTGGCTGCCGGCCTGGAAGACGGGGCTGGCGAGGCGCGCGAGTTCGGTCTTTGCATCGGGCTGGCCGCCGAGGAGGAGTTCCAAGGCAGGCACGCGCATTTTCAATCCCTGCGGCGTGGACTGCGCGAGGATGGTGGTGAGATCGGATGCGCCGAAGAGGCTGATGATGGCCTGCACGCCGGAATTCTGATCGCGGTGCCCGCCAAGCGTGCCCTCGAGCTCGGTGTTGCCAGACGTCACGCCCGCGAGCGCGGCGAGATGGCCGCCCGCGGAACTTCCCGCGATGGCGAATCGCTTCGGATCGAGCCCATACTCCCCTGCCCTCGCGCGGAGGAATCGGACCGCGGCCTTGATGTCGTGCATCTGCGCTGGGAATGGCGCGACGGTGGAGAGGCGGTAGTCCACGCTCGCGACGGCGAAGCCCTGCGCGACGAGCTTGCCGAGCGGCTGATCCTTTTTCGATCCGCCGCGCCACGCGCCGCCGTGGACATAGACGATGAGGGGATGCGCGCCCGGAGCCGCGGGGAGAAAGAGGTCGAGCCGCTGCATCTCGTGGCCATCGGCGACGTACGCGATGTCCTTGAATTCTCGCGGCGCGTCGGCGGCGAGGACGCGGGCGAGATTCACGAGGAGGAGGACGCAGAGGACGGTGACGAATCTGGCGCGGGGAAAGTTCATGCCTGCCGGATACAGCCCGCACGCGGGCATCGCAACGTCGCGCTTAGTTTCGGCAGTGGCTCAATTTGAGAGTCGGCAGCTTCTTACTCTTTGTCTTGCTCGTGCTCATGCTCTCAGAAAGCCGAGGCAAAGAGATCAAGAGCAGGAGCAAGACAAAGACGGAGGATTTCAAACTGCGCCATCAACTCATTTCCTTGTGTCGCGCGCACGCATCCTTACGAATACCGCGCTTCACACGCGCCGATGCTTTTCAGCTCACACCTGTTCCTGTTTTTATTTCTGCCGATCGTCGTGATGCTTTGCGCAGTGGTGCCGCGCTTTCTGCCAAAGTCCGTCGCCGTGCCCGTGGCCGCCGTCATTCTCTGCGTGTGGTGCAAGGGCGGTTTTCTGTTTTTGCAGTCGCTCGCGCAGCCGCTCCAGTGGCACGGGCAGGTGCTCTTCTGGTCCCTCTACCTGCTCCCGCCGGGAATCCTGATCGCGTGCGCGCTGATGCCCGGCATCCGTCCGAAGAATTTCGCACTGCTCGCGGTCAGCCTTGTTTTCTACGCGTGGGGCGAGCTTGCATTCATCGCGCTGCTGCTCGGCTCCACACTCGTGAACTGGCTCCTCGGGCTGTGGGTGGATCGCGAACAGGATGCGACGCGGCGGAAGCGCGCGGTCGTGCTCGCGATCGTGCTGAACATCGGGCTGCTCGCGTTTTTCAAGTACGCGAATTTCATCGTGGGCAATGTGAACGGCGGGCTCGCGGTATTCCACCTGCTGGAGATTCAGATCGGCCACGTGCGGCTGCCGATTGGCATCTCGTTCTTCACCTTTCACGCGCTGTCGTACGTCATGGACATCTACCGGCGAAAGTCGCCCGCGGCGCGGAATCCAGCGGACACGGCGCTCTACATTTTCTTTTTTCCGCAGCTCATCGCGGGGCCGATCCTGCGGTGGAGTGCCATCGCGCCGCAGTTGGTGCACCGCACGATCACGAGCGAGGGATTCGCCGACGGCATCCGGCGGTTTGCGGGCGGCCTTGCAAAAAAGATGCTCATCGCCAATGCGGTCGCACTGCCTGCGGATCAGATTTTCAGCCTGCCAGCGGCGGAGCTTTCGCCGACGCTCGCGTGGTTCGGCGCGCTCTGCTACACGGTGCAGATCTACTTCGATTTCTCCGGCTACTCGGACATGGCGGTCGGGCTCGGAAAAATGTTCGGCTTCAAGTTCATCGAGAACTTCGAGCATCCGTACGTGTCGCAGTCGGTGAAGGAATTCTGGCGTCGCTGGCACATCTCGCTGTCGAGCTGGTTCCGCGACTACCTCTACATTCCGCTCGGCGGGAACCGCTGCTCCGAACGGCGGAACATGCTGAACCTCGTCATCGTGTTTTTCCTCTGCGGGCTGTGGCACGGCGCGAGTTGGACGTTCGTCGTGTGGGGCCTCTTTCACGGCGCATTCCTCGTGCTGGAGCGCACGCGCTTCGGCTCGTTGCTGGAGCGCACGCCGCGCATCTTCCGGCACGCCTACGCGCTCCTCGCGGTGATCGCGGGCTGGGTGCTTTTCCGCGCTGAGAATTTCCCACAGGCCACGGCGTTCTTCGCAAACATGTCCGGCCTCGCGGCTCGCAGCGCGGACGCGCAGCCGATCGCGCGCTACATGAGCAATCAGGCAATCGCCGCGCTCGTGGCCGGCGCGATTTTCTCGATGCCCGTGCTCGCGTGGCTGCGGAGGCTCGCCGCGCGTGCCGTGGCCGGACTGGCGGATCGCGCGCGCGTCGCCGCCGTGTCCGTCGGCGTGACGCTGGAGACTGCGCTCGTCATCGGCGTGCTCTTCCTCTCCTCGGTGTGGCTCGCGGGGAGCACGTACAATCCGTTCATCTATTTTCGATTCTAGCGATGAACTGGCTGCCCTCCAATGAAGTCCTCCAGCGCCGCGCGAATGTCGCGCTCATCGTGCTATTCCTCGCCTTCCTCTGCCTGCCGATGGCGGATACTTTCCTGCACCTCGACCGCGCGCCGTCGCCGAATGAAAACCGCGCGCCCGCGGCATTCCCGGTGCTCGAACCGAACCTTGATGGCACGCGGAAATTCATCGCCGGCATCGATACTTACTTCGGCGATCATTTCGGATTCCGCCGCCAGCTCGTCCGGTGGGAACGGCAGTGGCGGTGGCAGTTTTTCCACGATGTGCGCCTCATCAATGTGCTCCAGGGCAAGGGAGACTGGCTCTTCTTTTCCGATGGCAGGACGGTGGATGACATCAGCGGCATCCGGCCATTCAGCGATGCCGATCTGGAGGGATGGCGCACGCTGCTCACGGGACGTCGCGACTGGCTGCGTGAGCGTGGCATCGGCTACCTCTTCGTCATCCCGCCGGACAAGCAGAGCATCTGCCCGGAGCATCTGCCAGACTGGCTGCTCGCCCGCGCGCGCAAGCCGCAGCGGCTCGATCAATTCCTCAGCTACATGCGTGCGCACAGCGACGTGCCGATCCTCGATCTCCGCGAGGTGCTGCTCGACGCGAAGACGCGCGGCGAAGTCTATCGGCGGACGGACTCCCACTGGAACGAGCGCGGCGCACTGGCCGCATCGCGCCGCATCGTGCAGGAACTCGCGGCGCTCGGAATCCCGGCCACGGCACCGGGGCCGGATGCCTTTCGCGAGGATGTCCGCGATGAGCAGGGCGGTGATCTCGCGCTGATGCTCGGGCAGGAAAAATCACTGCTGGAAAATGGGAACCCGATCCTCAGGCCGCTGCCGCCGCTGCCGGAATTGGAGATCCGCACGGCCCCGGATCTCATCGCGAAAGCATGGGTGCCCGGCACCGAACCGCGTGTCTCGGAGAACCCCGGAGCCACGGGAAAAGTCATCATGTTCCGCGATTCGTTCGCCATCGCGCTCTCGAAATTTTTCGGCCACAGCTTCGCCCGCACGGCCTATGTCTGGCAGCACAATTGGGACAAGTCGTTCATCGAGCGGGAAAAGCCGGATGTCGTGATTGATGAGATGCTGGAGCGCATCATGATTTTCCGAAATCCGGAGGATTTGAGAAAGGCGGACGAACAGCCGGCATCGCGGATTTCCGGCGACTCGTAAGCGGGCAGCCGGGAGAATTGTTAACGCGAGGTAAATCCCGCTGCCGTCGCTCCGGCGCGCGGGTTATGCCTGCACGAACCAGCCACATCTCATGTCCACACCATCACCCGCATCGCAGCGAAAATTTCTCCGCGCCGGCATCATCGCATCGGGCATCGCGGTGCTCTCGGCCACTTCCCTGCTCCTCGCACAGCGCCCGCCGCAGGATGGCCCGCCGCGATTCGACGGAAATCCCGGCGGCCGCTCGAACCGCCCCGGCGAACGCACGGATGCGAAGCGCGAGAACAGCGTGCGCATCACGACCGAGGGAGATTTTCGCGTGATCCAATCGAACGGCTGGCCGGATCACGCGCCGGGCACTTTTCCGCGCCGCGGAAATCCGAACACCGCAGCGCCGCAGGAGTACACATTCCGCGTCCCGCTGAAGCCCGCCGCGGCCGCTGAGCCGCAGCACCGCGGTGGATGGTTTTTCGCCGTCGCGCTGAACGGCGTGCCATTCGAGGCCGGCACCGGAGAGACATGGAACAATGACCGCCAGTCTGGCTGGCGCTACGAGGCGCATACCGGCTTCCTCGATCTCGGCCTCGACGAGCACAACGCGCATGTGCAGCCCACCGGCGCGTATCATTACCACGCGATGCCCACCGGCCTCGTGCAGAAGCTCGGCGGCGACGAGGGGAAAATGCTGCAAGTCGCGTGGGCCGCGGATGGCTTCGCGATGTTCACGGCAAACTGCCACGGCGATTTTAAGGCTGCGAAGAGCGCCATCCGCACGATGAAATCCAGCCACCGGCTGAAGCCCGGCGCGCGCCCCGCGGAACCCGACGGCCCGAACGGCAGCTACGACGGACGCTTCACGCAGGACTGGGAATTTGCGCAGGGCACCGGCGACCTCGACGAATGCAACGGCCACACCGCCGCCACGCCCGATCATCCCGAGGGCATCTACCACTATCACATCACGACCGCGTTCCCCTTCGTCCCGCGCGCATGGCGCGGCACGCCGGATGAGAGCTTCGGAAAAGGCGGCCCCGGTCCCGGCGGTCCCGGCGGCGGTGGACGCAGGCCCGGCGCTCCTTCTGGCGCAGGTGGTTCACCCGGCGTATTGCCCCGCCCGCTCATCATGCGCGCACTCGATGCGAATGGCGACGGCATCATTGACGCCGAGGAAATCGCGAACGCCCCCGCCGCACTCCGCAAGCTCGACAAAAACGGCGACGGAAAACTCACACCCGACGAATACCGCGACGCAGGCGCACCCGCCGGTGGCCCGCCCCCGCGCTGAACGCGCCTTCACTGCTGCAAGACTCGGCGCACCGTGTAGCGTCCCGCATTATGCGCCGCGCATCCGCATTTCTTTTCCTCGCCATCGCGTGCTCAGCACACGCTGCGGAGACGATTGCACGGCCCGCAAGCGTACACACACCGCCGATCCGCACGGCGCAAAAATGGAACCCGCTCTGGAGCTTCAAAAATGCGGACGACCCGGTGCCACCCGCATGGTTCCGCCCCGGCGAACCGCACCGCGCGATGCACTGGATGATGCGCAACCCGCTGCACAATTTCACACACTACGTCATCGGCGTCTCGGACAGGGACATCACGCGTACCGGGAAATTTCCCGGCGCTGTCTTTGCGCCGGGCGGCGGATGGAACTGGGCCGTGTCGCGGCACTGCTGGTGTCCCCTGCCCTTCGTCTCCTTTGAGGGGAAACGCTGCCGCTTCTACCTCGGCTGGCGCGAGAGCGGAAACTTCGGCGGGAAGATCAATTTCAAGCCGCGTGGCGCAAGGCCCGCGCACGCGCCGGTGAAATCCACTTGACCCGCATTGGCACGGCTTGAACGCTCCGCGACGGATGACGTTCACGCAAAAGCTCAGCAAAATCTTCGGTTCGGACGGATGGGACAGCCTCGTGGCGGGAGTGCGGCGCATGGCGTATCCGCTCGGCTGGCGGCAGTTCATGGAGCCGATTGATCGCGAGGGATTGGAAAGGCTGCGGGCGCAATTTTACACCCCCGAGGAGCGCCTCCGTCCGGCGAAATATCTCAACATCGAGGAGTGGATGAAGACGAGCACGAAGCGCATCCGCGACCTCCGCGTGTGCAAGGCCCCGCCGCGTCTGCGCATCCTCGATCTCGGCTGCGGCGCGGGCTACGTCCTGCACATCGCAAAGTGCCTCGGCCACGACGTGCTCGGCCTGGACCTCGGCGGCGATCCGGTCTTCGACGGGCTCATCGCGCTGCTGAAAATCCCGCGCATCACGCACGCGATCCACGCCTACGTGCCGCTGCCGGATCTCGGTGCGCAGTTCGACCTCATCACCGCACACATGACGTGTTTCAACCGCCGCGACGACGGCTCGCACTGGGGTGTGGAGGAATGGGAATATTTCATGAAGGACGCCGAGTCGCGCCTCACACCGACGGGCCGGATGCAGTTCGACCTGAATGTGCTCCCGGACGGACGGCACATGGCGGACGAGCTGCGCGCATTTTTCCTCGCACGCGGGGCGCGCATCGAGCGACGCCGCGTCTTCCTCCCGCCACGGACGGCGGGTCGCTGAATCAGCACTTCGCACGGGTCGGTGGGGCGGCGGGAAAAAGTCGTCCAGCTCTTTAGCCCGGCAGGCGTGTGTTCGGGCTGAAGCCCGGAACTACTTTGCGATCCAGCCTCACCGCCTCACTCTGTCGCGCACGGCGCAAGCAGTGTGAGAGTGTGTACCGAAAATCAGATTTCATCGCAGAGGCGCAGAGGGAGGATGAGAGTTCCGCAGAGGGAAATCAGGCAAACCCTCGGCGGAACTCTCTCTTTTCCTCCACGCCTCTGCGTTAAAATATCGTCCTTTCACGGCTGAAAGCGGACTTTCATTACCCCTTCTGATACCAGCTTTTGAAGATAACCGACTCACGAGGCGCGCGGTTCGGATCGTAGGCGCGCTCGGGAGAGCGCGGACGTGGGCTTCAGCCCACGCCTGCCCGTTTCAAGCGTCCGGTTAATACCGAGAGATGGTATGAGGAGTGCAGCCATTCATCCCGCGCAAAGGCTCGGGCATTTTCAGGCCTGCATCGGGAGCAATTTCTCCGGGTCGGAATTATGGTAATTATCTAATTTATTGTTTTCGGCAGATTCGTTGGCACGCCTCCAGCTTGGCAATCATGGCAATTCTAGTTATTATAGCCATGAAAACCTCTCTCCTCTCCCTCGCAGTTCTCCTCATCGCAAAAATCGCCGCCCCTGCCGCCTTCGACGTGGGCACTCCCTCGGACTACACTCCCTACGACCGCTACATGTCCCCGGTCCGCACGGTGCTCTCCCATCTCGGCCAGCAAAAGCCCAGCATGGAGCAGGTTAAAAAGCTCATGATCCAGGGCCGCGGCTTCCACTACCACATGGACAACCCCTACGTCGCAGCCATGCCGGCCACGACGGCGGCGACGCGCTCGGGCGACTGCAAGGACAAGGCGCTCTGGCTCTGCAGCCAGCTCGGCGACAGCGATGTGCGCTTCGTCATCGGCAAGACGGAGCCGGGCGTCCGCATCAGCCATGCGTGGGTGATGTGGAAAAATGAAGGCCGCTGGTGGGTGCTGGACTGCACGCTTCGCAGTGCCCCAATCCCCGCGGATTCGCTCCCGCAGAACCGCTACATCCCGCTCTACAGCTACAGCAAGGGCAGCACTTTCCGCCACTCTGCGACACAGATCGGCCTCGCGCAGGTCGCGAGCAAGAAGAGGTCGCCCGTCGCCTCGAACTGACACGGCGGCGGCGTCACAATTTGGTTGGGCTACTGAGCCTCCCGGATCTCACGGTCCGGGAGGTTTCAGCGCTTTCAACACTCAACATCCAACATCCAACCAATGCTCAGACTGGGCGCATTTGATGTCGGATTTTGGACGGTCGGTCTTGGAGACTGTGTAAAAAGTGCGCCTTGTCGGATGCAGCGTCGCATCCCGATCACACGAAGCGAGCGGAGCAGGGAGGGAAACGGGAGCACACGCTTCCAGCGTGTCCTTTGCAGCATCCTGCCGCAAAGCGATGCCGGCCCGGAGCCTGAACGGCGGCTTGGAAGTCGCGGCTCCCAGGAGCCCGCCGCCTTCGCCCTGCGTCCGGCAAGGATGCCGCACGCCGCACGCTGGAAGCGTGCGCTCCCGTTTTCCTGCGCGCGTCCGGGCGCACTGTGGATTCGCAACACCAGTGGCGTGACTTTTTACACAGTCACTTACGCCTTCTCCACATCCACAATCGCGATCGTGATATTGTCCCGTCCGCCCGCCTCCATCGCGGCGGAAAAGAGCGACTGCACCGCGGCTGCAGGTTTCAGTTGCGGGATCATGTACGATTCGATCGCCTTCACCGAGATCATGTCCGTGAGGCCGTCCGTGCAGAGGAGAAAACGCCCGCCGCTTCTCACGGCGAGCGGGTAGAAGTGCGGTTCGATCCGGTGCAGTTCCGCCGACCCGCCGACGCTCTGCGTGAGTGCGTGCATGTATTTCGAGCGCACGTCATCGCTCGCCTCCAGCAGCCCTTCCTGGATGAGCAGTCGTTCGACGGAATCGTCGTCCGAAACCTGCGTGATCCGGCCATTTTGCTGCCGGTAAAGACGCGCATCTCCGACATTAAATCCAAACAGACCATCAGGCCCGGAAACTAACCCGACCACCGCCGTGCCCGTGCCCTCAAAATCCGGTTTTTCACGTCCGACCTCGTGCAGTTTGCGGTTTGTTTCCTGAAGCACATCCCCGATGGCGATCGGGCTGAATTCCGTTGCGGCCTCGAGGTGTGCGAGCACCTCGCGGCTCGCGTAGGCTCCCGCGCGATGCCCGCCGATGCCGTCCGCGAGCGCGATGATCCACGGCCATTTTTTCACTGAAGCCCGCATCGGGGCCGACGTGCTCGCGCCGCCGAATGCGCCGTCGAAAAGACACGCGTCCTCGTTCACCTTGCGGACGTTGCCCGTGTGGCAAATCCACGCGCCAGTGGCAGTAAAACCGGTCATTCGCCGACACGGCCCCTTCTTTTCGCGGAACCGTCCTGTGGTGGGAGTGGAGACTGCGCGACGTGCATGCCTTGGGGTGGAATGCCGGAGGACCGGCGTCAGTGTCAAGCAGGCGAATGTGCCGAATCACCGCCGCGCGAGTCGCGCGAAGCGGTACGCGCCGATGGAAAAGAAGATGATGTTCGGCAGCCACACGAGCAACTCGGGGTGGTAGGCCGGGCGGTTTTTTGCGAGGTCGGCGACGAAGGAAAGGCTGAAATAGCACATCCCCAGCACGAGGCTCGCGGCAAAGCCGACCGAAGTCTCCTTCCGCTGCGCCGTCACGGCGAGCGGCACGGCGAGCAGCGCGAGCGCGATGGTCCCCAGCGCATTGCCGATTCGCTTGCTCAGCTCCACGATCCGGCCTGGGCGATCGCTGTCGAGCAGTTCGCCGATCGGCAGCGCGCCGATGCCCTTGGCCTTGCGCTTTTTCTCGTACAGATCCTTCAGCGAAATCGCGATGCTCCCCTCCTGCACCGTGATGCCATTGCGGATGCGCGACAGATCATCCGGGTATTTCTCATCGCGCTGCTCGAAGAGTTCGTTGCGCAGCTTCAGCACGATCTGCCGCTCCACCGTCTTCGTGCCGTCCGCGAGCGTCTTCGGCACATCCTCCAGTCCGATGTTCCCCTCCTCGGCATACATCATCTGCTTCACCCGGCTCATCGCATCGAGTTCGTAGATGAAGAGGTTCGTCAGCTTTTTGCCCTCGGTTTTCTCCACGTAGATTTTCCGGCCGGGGAAAAAATCAATCACCTTGTCATTGCCGAACACCGCGAGCGGATTGTCCGTCGCGATCTTGAAAATCGCGTCCTTCATCCGGGCCTGCGCGCGGGGCGCGACATCGAGATTGATCCACAGGCACACACCCGAGAACAGCACCGCGAGCACCCATACAGGGAGGCACGCGCGCGCGATGCTCACGCCGGTCGTCCGCATCGCGGTGAGTTCATTTTCCGCCGAGAGGCGGCCAAAGACCAGCAGCACCGCCGTCTGGAATCCCCACGGGATCGTGAACGTGAACGAGAACGGCAGCACGTACGCGATGAACGTGAAGATGAGGCTCGGCGGCGCGTTCTGGTTGATCAGCAGCTCGAGCAGTTGCTTGAAGATGTTCCCCAGCACGAGCACGACGCTGAGCACGGTGACGGCGAAGATCGCCGACACCAGCAATTGACGTCCGATGTAGCGGTCGAGCAGGCGCACGGTGCGGACGTTGCCCGCACGCGGGAGTGCATGGCAATGCAAACATCCAACATCCAAGTTCCCATTTGCGCCGCGGCCCATGCGCCTGCCATGTTCCGCGCAATGGCTTCACATGCAGACGTCGCAATCATCGGGGGCGGCCCCGCAGGCTCCGCCGCCGCGATCCTGCTTGCACGCGCGGGCCGGCGCGTCGTGCTCTGTGAAAAGGAAGCCTTCCCGCGTTTCAAGATCGGCGAGTCGCTGCTTCCTCACTCGCTCGCGCTCTTCGACAAGCTCGGCGTCCGCGAGGAACTCGAGCGCCATGCCTTCCCGAAGGCAGGCGGAGAAATCTCCACTGCGTGCGGGCGCCGCACGCAGCGCTTTTATTTCGAGGGCGCCATGCAACTCAGCCACCGCAGCGCCTACCAGGTCGAGCGCGCGTGGTTCGACAAGATGCTCCTCGACCGCGCCGCCGCGTGCGGCGCCGAAGTCCGCCAGCCCTGCACCGTCAGCAGCCTCGGGTGTGACGACACCGGCGTGACTCTCCGCACCGACAGCGGCGAAATCCGCGCATCCTACCTGCTCGACTGCTCCGGTCGGAATGCCGTCGTCGGCTCGCAATTCGACCTCAAGCGCAGCTACGATCACCTGCAAAAATTCAGCGTCTTCGCACACTACGAGGGCGTGCAGCGCGACGAGGGGCGCGACGGCACGCTCACCCGCCTCGTCCGCGGGAAGCGCTCGTGGTTCTGGCTCATCCCGCTCGACGAACGCCGCACGAGCGTCGGCGTGGTGATGGACATCGCGGACTTCCGCGCCGCGCGGATGACTCCGCAGGCCGCGCTGGAAAATGCAATCGCGACCGCCCCCATCATGCTCGCGCGCATGGCCGCGGCGAAGCGCATCACCGAGGTCCACGCCGTCGGCGACTACAGCTATCGCAACACCCGCATGCACGGCCGGCGCTGGCTGCTCGCCGGCGACGCCGCGGGATTCATCGATCCGATCTTCAGCACCGGCGTCTTCCTCGCACTGCACAGCGCGGAGCAGGCCGCGGGCGCGCTCGACTTCGCGCTGCGGCATCCGCTCCGCGGCCGCCTCCGCATGGCCTCGTACGCACGCGACCTGAACCGCCAGATGAACCGTTATCTCCGCTTCGTCAGCGCGTGGTACACGGAGGAATTTGTGGACGTCTTCACCGCCGCGAATCCCCCGCTGCAAATCCCGCAGGCCGTGAACAGCGTCCTCGGCGGCAACATTCACCCGAATTTCAGCGTGTGGTGGAGGCTTCAGCTTTTTTACCTCGTCCTCTGGGTGCAAAAGCGCCATGCACTCGTCCCGCGCCTCGAAGAAACGGGCGACGAAACCGCGCCAGAAGCAGCCACCACGATCTGAGCCGCGCCGAAAAATCCACCGCAGAACCCACCAATCCACACCATGAAAACACTGCCCACCGCCACTGCCCCCGGCCGCTGCACCGCCCGGTGCGCCCTCGCCGCCGCCGCACTTTTCCTCGGCGCGTGCTCCGCGACCACCGGCTCCCTGAAAAATGCCACCGAGCGCCACGGCCAGGTGAAATTCTCCAGCGGGAAGGAACAGGTCGTCGGCGAGATCGCCCTCCGCCACACGGACGACCATTTCCGCGCGGAGATCACGAAGGGCCCAGGCGTCCCGCTCCTCACGATCGCGGCGAAATTCACCACCAAGACGGACAAGGAGGGAAAGACGGTGCGGCAGATGGACTCCGCGCACCTCCACGGCGCGCTCGCGCACGGCGGCTTCACCTGGCGTCCGAAAAGCCTCACGCGAAAAAATTTCCCGTCCAAAAAACTCAGTGATCCGAATCTCGTATGGGCGACGCTGCCCGAGGTGTTCATGTGGGGCGAGGCCGAGGCTGCCGGAAAACTCTCCATCGTGACCCTTCCGGATGTGGTGATGCACTCGCGCACAAGCAACGGCCACGTGAAGAACTTCGACTACGCCCGCCATGCCAACCCGACCGCCGAGCAACCCGCGGATCTGCGCACGCTCAGGCAGCAGCCGACACTGGAAAACGTGATCTGCCACCTCGACTAGCACGGTTTTGCGGCGGGCTTCCCCGTCTTAATCTTATTCTTAATCTTATTCTTAATCTGAGATGCGCCACGCCGCGCCGCATCTGCGGAGGATTAAGATTAGGATTAAGAATAAGATTAAGACGGGGATCTGCCACCGCTTGATGGCCCGGGCCTCTGCAAGCACCCATTGGAAAAGCCCCGGCTGAAAATCGCTGAGCGCACGGCGCACCTCATCACGCAGCGTCCCCGCCTGCTGTGGGGCATCCTGTTCGCACTCCTCGTCGCGGCGGGAGCGATCATCATCGGCCGCTCGCACCTGAACAGCGAGGTGCTCGACATGCTGCCGCGGCACTTCGAGAGCGTGCAAATCTACAAGCTCGCGGATCGCGAATTCAGTTCCGCGCGCGAACTCATCATCGGCCTCGTCGCCCCGTCGGACGAGGTGGACATGGACGGCTTCACCGAGCACTTTGCGGCCTCGCTGCGCAGGGAAAAATGGGTCGTGCGCGTGATGGATCGCTCGCCGCTCGACGCCCCCGGCGGCCTCACCGAGTTGCGCGCCGTCGCCCTGCCGCTCATGCTGAACCAGGGCGACGACGACTTCGCCAAACTGCTCGCCACGCTCGATCCCGACGCCATCACCGCCCGCCTCGCGAGGTTGCGCGCAAAGCTCGAATCCGGCGTCGGACTCTCGCAAGCCGAACTCGAATACGACCCGCTCGGCATCGTCTTCCCCGCGCTGAAAAGCCTGCGCACCACGAAGCTCTCCACCGCCGCCGATCCGCTTTTCCGCAGCGTATTCGTCCACTGCGATCAGCCCGACCTGAATGAGCCCGCGTGCGCCGCGACGATGCGCAAATTCGAGGATTTCAAGGTTCGCGTCATCACCGAATGGAAAGGCCCCGCGCCGGAAATTTTCTGCACGGGCCGCACGCCGTACGTCGCCGAGATGGCGTCGAAGATGAAGAGCGACATCATCAGCACGCTCGCGAGCAGCCTCGTGCTCGTCGCACTCACCTTTTACGCGGGTTTCCGCCGCTGGAAGCCGCTGTTCGCGATCATGCATGCGCTCGTCCTTTGCTGCATCCTCGCCATCGCGTGCGGCGCGGCGCTCTACGCCGAGCTGAACATGATCACCATCGGCCTCTGCGCGATCCTCGTCGGGCTCGGCGTGGACTTCGCGATGATCCTCTACGCGCTCTACCTCCATGAGCGTGCCGAGGGAAAGGGCCGTGAGGAATCCATCGCCGCCGCGCTGCGCACGCACGGCCCCGGCATCTGGTTCGGCGCGATCACCACCGCCGCCGCTTTTCTCTGCCTGCTCCGCAGCGGCTCGCTCGGCTACGAGCAGCTCGGCGTGCTCATCGCGTGCGGCATCCTCATCGCCGCCGCGGTGATGATGATCTTCTTCTGGCTCTTCACACTTTCGCGCTGGCTTTGGAAAATCAACCTCGGCGTGCTCGCGTGCATCGGCGTGGTGAGCGTGTGGTTCATCGCCACCACGATCCGCTCGTGGAGCGCGAACGTGTGGCAGAACATCATCTCCGGCGCGGCCCTCGCGCTGCTCGCGATGGCCGCCGCGCATTTCCTCTGCAAGTGGATCCCGCGCCTCCCCGCCGTCGCGATGTCGCGCCCGTGGAAACTTCTCGCGCCCGCGTGCATCGGCTTCATCGCTCTCGCCATCGTCGCGTTCGCGCCGATCGGAAAACTCATCTTCGATCTGAATCCCAAATCCCTCGAGCCGCGCAACAGCATCGCCGGCCACGCGCTGCGCACGATCATGCAGCGCATGAATCCCAGCGGCGTCGAGCCCGTCCTCGCCGTCATCCGCGCGCCCGATGCCGAGTCGCTCTCCGCGTCGTGGCAAACAGCGCACGCCGCGTGGAGCAAACTCACCGCGGAAGGCGGCGCGCAAAGTCCGCTCCTCACGTCCATCTCCACACCCGCCGGCCTCGCGACCTCACCCGCACGGATGAAAGCCAACGCCGCGAAACTCGCCACCGTGGATTTTTCCAAGACCACCGCAGCCTTCGATGCCGCACTCATCGCGAGCGATTTCACGCCCGATCAATTCGCCTCCGCCCGCGGACTCCTCGCCGCGCTCGGCGACGCCGCCCAGGGTCAGCTGAATCTCGTCGAGTGGAAACGCAACCTGCCCGAGACCAGCGCGTGGTGGTTTCTCATTGATGGCTTCCTCAGCCGCGAACATCCCATCGGCATCGCGCACCTCCGGCCCGCCGCCGACATCCAGACCGAAGCGCAAGCCGCCGCGCTCCGCAGCGCACTCGCATTGCCCGGCATCGAGGTCGGACTCTCCGGCTGGGGCTACACGCTCGCCGAACTCGGCCCGTGGTCGCAGCGGAAAATGACGCAGCTCACCGCACTCATGATCGGCCTGAACGTCGTGCTGCTCACCTTCCTGCTCCGCGCGTTCAAGCCCGTCTGCATCCTCATGCTCGGCCTCGCGCTCAGCATCGGCGCACTCATCGCCACGCTGAAATTCGCCGGCATCGCGCTGAACCTTTTCAACGTCCTCGCCTTCCCGCTCGTGCTCGGCGTCGGCGTGGACTACGGCATCTACATCGCCCTCGCGCTGCGCTCGCCCGATCCCTCGCGCGAACTCGGAGCACTGATGAAACCCGTGCTCCTCAGCGGCCTCACCACCGTCGTCGGATTCGGCTCGCTCGCGTGGGCGCAAAATCCCGCCCTGCGCGGACTCGGCCTCGTCTGCAGCATCGGCATCGCATGGTGCCTGCTCGCCACGTTCATCTTCGTCCTTCCCGCGTGCGCGCTCGTCACGCGGAGGAAAGTCCACCCTCCTCTCAACTGACCGCCATGCGTTCGCTCTACAGCCTCAGCGCATTCAAGGCCGCGTTCGCCCTCGCGCAGCTTGTCCCCCGCCCCATCATGCGGAAGATTGCCGACGCCCTCGCGTGGTGGACCCTGCGCGCTTCGCCCGCGCTGGAAAAACTCACGCGCGAAAATCTCGCAGTCGCCACCGGACTCACTGGAGAAAAACTCACCACCCTCACGCGCGAAAACGCCCGCTGCTTTGCGCGCATGCTCGCCGATTATTTTCTCTGCGCCGGCGAGCACGCGAACCACGCGAACGATCTCCTCGAGTCCACCGAAGGCTGGGAGCACCTCGACGCGGCGCGCGCCGCCGGCCGCGGCATCATCCTCGTCACCGGCCATCTCGGCCATTGGGAACTCGGCGGACTCCTCCTCGCGTTGCGCGGACTGCGCATGACCGTGATCACTTTGCCCGAGCCCTCCGATGCACTCACGCGCTGGCGCGGCGCGTGCCGGAAAAGACTCGGCATCGGCACCATCACCGTCGGGCCGGGGCACGATTTTGCGTTCGTCGAAATGCTCCGCACGCTGCGAAGCAACGGCTGCCTCGCCATGCTCGTGGATCGGCCGTACCACGGCACCGGCGCCGCCGTGCGGCAATTCGGGCGCACCACGGAATACAGCACCGCCGCCGCCATGCTCGCGCACCACACCGGCGCGGCCGTCATCCCGGCATTCGTCATCCGCACACCGAACCACCGTTACCGCGCCATCACCTGCCCGCCCGTGCCGATGGCCGCCGGCCCGCTCCGCAGCACCGTGCAGGAAAACACGCAGCGCATCGCCGACGTTTTTGAAGTTCGCATCCGCGCTCATCCCGAACAATGGTTCAACTATGTCCCTCTCTTCCAACATCCGTAGCGCCACGACAACGATGCCGCCAGAGTCCATGGATGAAACGCAGAGACGCGGAGACGCCGAGCGGGAGGGGAAGCTCGATGCCTCTCACCAGCCGGTGAACGTCACCCGATCAACAATCACCGGTCACATCTTTTTTTCCTCTGCGCCTCTGCGCCTCTGCGTTTCAAAATCTGCAACACTCCTGGCGGCGCTCACGATGCTGGTGCTGCTTTTTTCCTCTGCTATCGCCCCCGCCCAGCAACTCGCCGCCGAGGACGAGAAGGCCCTCCTCACGCGGCTCCGCGAGCACCGCGCGCAGTTCCCCGCGCTCACCGCCGACTTCACCGAGGAGCGCACCACGCACCTGCTGAACAAACCCATCCGCGGCACCGGCACCATCGTCTTCCACGCGCCGGGGAAATTCCGCCGCGAACTCAAGGGCACCTCGCCCAGCCTCACCGTGTCGAACGGCACGGACCTCTGGATCTACTACCCGAACTTCAGTGAGGCCGAGCACTACACGCTCGGGAAAAAGCAGTTCTTCGACGACAGCCTCGCGGCCCTCACCGCCGGGCTGAATTTTCAGGATGTGGAGAAATTCTTCCGCGTCTCGCCCGCACGCGAAGGCACCGGCTGGCGCATCGTCCTCACCCCGAAATCTTCCGGCGTGCGCCGCCTGCTCACGACCCTCACCGTCTGGCTGAATGCCGACGCCATCGTCGAGAAGACCGACGCCGCGCTGCCGAAGGGCGACCGCATCGTCACCACTTATCGCAACGTCCGCGCCCACAAGACCGTCGAGGCCAAGTTCGACTTCACGCCCCCCGCCGGCGCGCACGTCAGCACGCCGCTCGGCGACTGACCGGTAGCCGCCGACGGAAGGAGGCGGGCACTTTGAATGACGGATGCCGGATGACGGATGCCGCGGGGGCCATCGTCATCCGGCATCCGCCATTCCCAAAAGTCAGCCCACGTCCTTGCGCGACGGCGTGAAAGTTCCTTTTGCGCGGCACAACCGGCCGCGCGTGCGGGCGCTCATCAAAAGGCTGGCGCATCCCGGCGGCACCCGCTACACGGACCCGCACCCAAGCGGGATCACTCGCGACCGGCCCAGCGGCGTGATTCCATTCTGAAGCCACCACCGTCACCAAACTCTGCCACTGCACCATCCCATGAAAAAGAACGCTGCATCCATCCGCTCCAAGTCCTCCGTCCTGTCCCGCACGCGCAAGATGGCCATGATGGCCTCGGCGCTGATTCCCACGCTCTGGCTCGGCCTGGAGCAGCCGGGGCACGCGGCCGCTGTGCTCATTCACGATTACCAGTTCAACGGCGACTTTACGGACTCCCTCGCCGGGCCGGCGCTCGTGCCGCTCAATGGCACTGGCACGCTCAGCCTGACGAATTATTCTTTTGCCGCCGGCCAGGGCCTGAGCCTTTCCAGCGGGCTGCCGAGCGCGGGCGATTACTCGATCGTGGCGGACTTTTCGTTCGCTTCGACGAGCGGCTACCGGAAGATCGTGGATTTCAAAACTCAGACGTCGGACTCGGGCCTCTACAACCTGTCCACGGCACTGAATTTCTTTCCGGTCATCACGGGGACTGCGGGCGCCTTTGCGGCCAATGTAACGGCGAGCATGGCGCTGACGCGCGACGGGACGAGCAACCAGGTGACGGGCTATGTGAATGGGGTCCAGCAGATCACTTTCACGGATGGCTCTTCGCTCGCGGTATTCACCGGGGCGAACAGCGAGATCCGATTCTTCATTGACGACGAAGCCACCAGCGGAAGCGAGGCATCCGCCGGCGTGGTGGAGCGCATCCGGATTTACAACGGTGCCCTCACGGCTGCGGAGGTGAACCCGTCCGTGCCCCCGGCGACGCACTGGCTGGGCGCCACGAATGGCACATGGACCGGAGCCAACTGGGCCAGCGACGCGGCTGGCACGCCCACGGCGGCGATCCCGACGAGCACGGATGATGTGACCTTTTCCGCCACGGGCGCGGCGAACCAGGGGAACACGACGCTGGGGCAGGACTTCACGATCCACAGCCTGACGATCAGTGACACGATGCCGGTGGTGATCGGCAGCGGATTGGGCGGGCCGTTCAAGCTGACCATCTCCGGCAATGCGGGCACGGGCATCACGGTGGACACGGGGGCGAATCTCACCATCAGCGCGAATGTGACGCTGGCGGGATCGAGCAACACCATCGCGGTGAACGGGACGGGCGCGGCGGCCATCAGCGGCGTGCTCGACTCCAGCAATCTGCTGACGAAGACCGGCGCAGGCACGCTGACCCTGACCGGCGCGAACACCTTCTCGGGCGGGATGAATCTCCAGCAGGGCATGGTGAGCTTTGCCGATGGCTCGCTCGGCAACACGGGCACGGTGGAATTCACCGGCAGTGCCACGCTCCAGTGGAACGGCACGAACACTCAGGACATCTCCAGCCGACTGTATCTCGAGGACGGGGTGAATGCGACCTTCGACACGAATGGGAACAACGTCACCTTTGCCAATGCTTTCCAGCTCGGCGACGATGCGCCCACCGGCACCGCGGCGATCACGAAGACGGGCCTCGGCACACTGACGATGCTCGCGGTGAATACCTACACGGGCGGGACGTTCATCAACCAGGGCACGCTGAGCTTTGCGAACGGCGCGCTGGGCACCGAGGGCACGGTGGACTTCACGGGCAGCTCCACGCTCCAGTGGAACGGGACGAACACGGAGGACCTCTCCAGCCGGATCAAAATCGAGGACGGCGTGAACGCGACGTTCGACACGAACGGAAACAACGTGACGCTCGCCACGGGACTCCAGGTCGGAACGCTGAAGACCGCGGCGGTGACGAAGACCGGCGCGGGCACGCTGACTGTGCTCGCCGCGAACACGTACACGGGCGGCACGACGGTGAGCGCGGGCACGCTCTTCCTCGGCAATGGCACGCCGACGGGCGCTTCACTCGGCACGGGCGCGGTGACGGTGGCCGGGAATGCGACCTTCCAGCTCAATCTCGCAGACGGCGTGATTTTCCCGAACAACGTGGGGAACAGCGGCCACATCGTCGCGGATGATGCGCCGACGAACAACTACACGATGTCGGGCGTCATCAGCGGCAACGGCGACTTCACGAAGATCGGCGGCAACACGGTGACGCTCTCCGGGGTGAACACCTACACGGGCAACACGTATGTGAACGGCGGCACGCTGCTCGCCGGCGTCGGGACTCCCTCGGGCAACGGCATCGCGGGCGCGGATGGGCCGGGGCCGTTCGGGCAAAACTCGGCGGTCTTTGTGAACAGCGGCGGGATCCTCCAGTTGAACGGGTTCAACGTGAGCATCGCCGCGCTCCTCGGCAATCCGGGCGGCATCGTGCAGAACAGCTCGGTGACTCCCGCGACGCTGACGCTGACGGGCGTGGACAACTTCGGCTTTTTCAACGGCATCCTCCGGGACGGGCCGCTCGTGCCCGTCAACCAGCAGCAGGGCCGCAAGCCGTCCAACTTTGTGGCGCTGACCCCCGCGCCGTTGTCGTTGTGGATGGCGGGCTCGGGTGAGCAGACGCTCGCGGGGCTGAACACTTACACGGGCACGACGACGGTGAGCTCGGGCATCCTGCGCGCAGGCGTCTCGAACGCGGGCGGCGTGGGCGCGACGGGGCCGGGCGCATTTGGAAACAATTCCGCAGTCACGGTGAACAACACGGGCATCCTCCAGCTCGGCGGCAACGACGTGGGCATCGGCTCGCTCGCAGGCGATGCGAATGGCATCGTGGAGAATGGCGGACGCCAGTTCACCAAACAGCCCTCGCAGCTCATCGCGCGATCCCTCCCGGCCACGCTGACCACCGGCGGCAATAACACGGACACCACCTTCGCCGGAACCATCCGCGACGGAGTGCTGAACCAAAGCGACAGGCGGCCTGCTGGCGAGAAAGAGAGGCCTGCGCTGACCGGCCCGCTGGCGATCTACAAGACCGGCACCGGCACGCAGACGCTGAGCGGGAACAACAGCTACACCGGCGGGACCACGCTCGCGCAGGGCACGCTCGCGGCGGGCAGCAGGAAGGCATTCGGCAATGGCAACCTCACGGTGACCGGCGGCACGCTGAAGACCACGGGCGGGCCGCTCGCGGTGGACATCGGCGCGGGCAACATCCTTTTCAGTGGTGGCACCTATCAGGCGGGTGTCGGCGGTCTGCTGCCCGCCGTGCAGCATGACCAGCTCGTGACCACCGGCATGGCAAACATCGGCGGCGGCACGCTCGCGCTGATACAACTGAACAGCTTCCACCTGATGGCTGGGAACCGGATCATCCTCCTCTCCGCCGCGGCAGGCGTCGCGGGCGGCTCGGCGAACGGCACCCCGGTGCCCGGCTCGCACGTCACGGGTCTCGCGGCATTCAGCAACACCCCGCTTCTCGTACCCGTGGTGAACCTCTACACGACCAGCGTCGTGCTGGAGGCCATGCAGGGATCGTTCGTCCTCAGCGGCCTCACGCCGAACCAGATTGCCGTCGCGCAGGCGCTGAACAGCCTCGCAGCCATCACCGGTGGCAAGACCGGCGTCATCAAGGAACTCGACTTCCTCGACAACCAGTCGGTGGCGAGACTCCCGGGCTTCCTCGACATGATCAGCCCCGAGGAGATGACCCTCATCTTCCAACTCGCGAAATCGCTCGCGAACGTGCAGAGCGCAAACATCCAGGGCCGCCTCGCGGAGATTCGCGCCGAGCTGGATCAGATCCTCTCGATCAACAGCGTGAACATCTCCATCGGCGGCTCGCGCAAGGTGGACAAGCAGGCGCCGCCGCTCGACGACGAGCGCTGGGGCCTGTGGATGATCGGCAGCGGCGAATTCACCCGCGTCGGCAGCACCAGCAACGCCGCGGGCTTTGACCTCGACTCCGGCGGCGTCACCGCGGGCGTGGACTACCGCTTCTCGGACCACTTCGTCGCCGGCATCAGCTTTGGCTACATGAACACCACGGCAAGCATCGCCAATGGCGGCAAGGTGGACGTGAACGGCGGGCGCGTCGGCGCGTATGCGACTTGGTTCAATCGCAACTTCTACGTGGACGCGTCCGTGAGTGGCGGCCCGAACAGCTACAACACGCGCCGCACCACGCCGAACAACACCACCGCCACGGCAAACCCCGGCGGCACCGAGGTGAATCTCCTTCTCGCATCCGGCTACGACTGGAAAAAGGGCGCGCTCACCTTTGGCCCCATCGCCAGCTTCCAGTACACGAATGTCCAGCTCGACGGCTTCACCGAGACCGGCGGCTTCGCCCCGCTGTCCGTCATCCGCAAGAACGCCGACTCGATGCGCAGTGCCATCGGCTTCCGCGCCAGCTACGACATCAAGGTCCGCCGCGCCATCATCCGCCCCGAGGCCCGCGTCTCCTGGCAGCACGAGTTCGGCGACACCAGCTACTCGCTCACGTCGAACTTCGCCACGCTCGGCGGCAACCCCTTCACCGTCGCCGGCCCCGAGACCGGGCGCGACAGCATGCTCGTCCGCGCCGGCGTGAGCGTGCAGTGGACCGACCGCTTCTCCACCTCCGCCTATTACGACGGTGAGCTGCTGCGCAAAAACTACAGCTCAAACAACGTCTCTCTCGGCTTCCGCTGGAAATTCTAGCCGTCCCGGCGGAGACGCTGGGGCGCAGGGACGACCGTGCTAAGGGGCCGGGGCTGATGGCTCAAACGAGTCATGAGCCGTAGCGGCGTCAGGCGTCGGCACGGGGCAATCTGGCCGGATCACGAGGGACGGCGCGTGGAAATCGGGCGGGATTTGGGGGCGACAATTGTTGGTGCATTCCGCAACGCGGCGGCCTAAACTCCGCGTGCAATCAGGTGGTCGGCTAACCCCAAAGCTCAGCCAAATGAAAAAGATCCTTCGCTCCACGGTCATCGCAGCCGCTTCGGTCGCGTCCATCCTCTCCTCCGTGCATGGCAAGCCGGAGGGCTCGCGGCAGAAGAAGCATCGCACCACGACGCAGCCGCGCGACACGGCGACGGCCCCGCCATCCGGAGGCAACGTGCCTCCGCCATCCCCGCCGGAAGAGCCGGTGATCATTCCCGCTCCCCTGCCCATTGTGGCATTCACGCTGGCGGTGACGGAAGCGGAACAGCCGGTGATCGTCAGCGACCATTATCCGTGGAGGCGCGACATTGTGACGACGACTTTCTGGATCGGCGAGAAGCCGACGAAAAACAACCCGGTGCCAAATCACTACAGCGCGTGGGACAAGGACTGGGCGAAACATTACGGCGGCACCGACACGCCCGAGCGCAAGGAGCGCACGAAGGATTTCCGCCCGGTGGCATTCGTGCCGGGGCAGAATCCGTTCTACGTCGCGCTGCCCTACAACGACCTCCAGATGAACGGGCTCAAGCCCGAGGCGGAAAAGCTCATCCCGTGGTTCAAGGCGGAATACCGCGGGCCGGGCCACTCCGTGTGCAAGGGGCGCTGGCTGGCGATCCGCTACAAGGGCCGCGTCGCCTACGCGCAGTGGGAGGATTGCGGACCGTTCCGCACGGACCACGGCTCGTATGTGTTCGGAAATGATCGCCCGAAGAAAAATCTCAACAAGGGCGCGGGCCTCGATGTCTCGCCCGCCGTGCGCGATTTCCTCGGCATGGACGACTCGGATGTCACGGACTGGAAGTTCGCGGACTTCGAGGAGGTGCCGCAGGGCCCGTGGGCGGCGTACGGGGAGAACAACATGTTCGTGATGATGCGCCGCCTTCACCAACGCTGCCTCGCCACGCTCGCCGCGAGCCTGCGCACACCGCGGTTGATCCAGTAGCCGCGATTGTGAAAGCGCGGGCTGATCTTCCCACGCGCGGCAGCGAGATTTGCCCGCGCTTTCACGGGCACAGCTACGGACATGCGCGGCTTAAATTCCCGGCATGTGAAGCATTTGTTGCGCGTATTTGTTTGACCGCGCACCGCCGCAAACCGTTTAACCCCGCACGCCAATTCCGGCCACATCACCACACAAACGCACACCATGAAAAAGACACTCCGCCTCGCCCTCGCGCTCCTCGCCACCTCATTCCTCCCGCTCGCATCGGCCGGCGAAGGTTCCTTCCCAGCCAAGGATCCCGTGCTGAAATATGTCGCGCCTGAAAAGTGGACGACCGAGGTGGACAAGAAGGACGGCAGCGTCTCGATCAACTCGCCGGACGGCCGCGTGTCGGTGAACTTCGGCGAGGTGCCCTCGGAGGCATCCATGGAGCTTTTCCAACAAATGCTGCCCGAGATGGCGAAGGTGCTCACGGACGCGACCGTCGCCGAAAAGGCGAAGGAGCACACCGAGGACGGGCTGACGGGCTTCACCGCGACCTACATCGGGAAAATCGACGACAAGCCGGCCATGGTCATTTTCGTGCTCTTCAAGGGCGGGAAAGATCGCGCCGTCCTCGGCAATGTGGTCGTGTCCGACCCCAGCACGCTGGAGAAGGGAGTGGACGAGGCCATCGGCGCGTTCATGAAATCCATGAAGGGCGTCGCGCAGAAGTAGTCGGCGCGGATTCCATTTGAGACTCCGGCCCACAGTCGGAGCAGAAACGCAAACGGCGTGCATCGTCAGTGAACGATGCACGCCGTCTTTCGTTGAAGTGCTTTCTTATCTAGCGCGGCTGCGGCGCATCGCCGCGCGGACGGTCGCCGGGGATCGCCGGATTGCCGGGAGGATTCTGCGGCCTGCCCTCGGCGTGCGGACGTCCGCCACCCTGCGGGCCGGGATTCGGCATGCCGCCGTGCTGCTGCTGGAGCATCGCGCGTAATTCCTGCACCTGCTGCGCGAGGGCGCGGATTTGATTTTGCACGGAATCCGAAGGCGTGCCTGCGCCGGGAGCGGGATTCGCCGGGTGCGAAAATGCAGGCCGCTGCGGCATGCCGCCGGAACGGCTGTGCATCGCATCCACGCGCGAACCTCCCGGAGCGGGGCCGTCCTTCGGCGGAAATTGCGGACGCGCCGCGTGGTCACCCGGCGACTGCGGCGAACGATGTGAAAACCACGGGTGATTCCCTGCCTGAGCGCCAGCCCTTTGCCCGAGTTTCTCCAGCATCTCCGGCGGGACATTGATGCCCGCTGCGCGCAGATGCTTCGCGGCCTCGGCCAGGTGCCCGGCGCGTTCGCCCGTGCTCACCGCGGGCTTGTCACCGTGCGATTCTGCGCCGCCCTTGCCCTGTGGGTTTCCGCGGTGCTTCTCCCACATCTCACGGGCATGTTTTGCAAAATTCTCGGCCTGCTCGCCCTTCCCGTCACGACGCAGTTGCTCCATGCGGCCTTTGATCCGATCGGCAATCGGGCCACCTTGGAAAGCGCCTTCCTTGCGCGCCTGTCCCGGCGCCTCGTGGCGAGCCGGCGCAGGATTCGGCGGCGTCTCACGGCGCACCTCTTCCCGGCGGGGTTCCTCGCGACGCTCGGCTTTCGGTGCCTCGCGGCGGGCTTCCGGATTTCCACCGGCCTTGTTTTCACGACGCTCACCCTCGCGCTGCCGCTCCATCAGCTCGTTCGCTTTGTGTTCGAGACGTTCAGCGTCCTCCCGCTTCCCTTCACGCTTCAGATCCTCGACCTTGTGTTTTAGCCGCTCGGGCGAAGGCCGATCCGGAGCCGGGCTGTCGGGCCGCGATTGGTCGGGATTTTGAGAACGTGCCGTCCCGGAAAAGACCAGGGCGGCGAACAGGGGAAGGAGGATGCGTGCTTTCATAGGCGTCCTTAAACCAACGGCTCCAGGAAAAGTTGCAGACTCGTCACTCCACATCGTCCATGCCCCCTCCGCTCCGATCCGAGCTTGAGTCACACGCGTCGCCGTGGCTTCACTCCGCCCTGTCCGGCAGAGTTCCCGCACCGGAGGAACGACGGCAGCGAATCCCCTCCCCATCCCGATGCCACTGCGCCCCCTGCCTCCCCTTGCCCTCGCCGCGATCCTCATGCTCGGCGCAGTGCCGCCCTCGCCTGCAGCAGACCTTCCGCCCCCACCGAGCCTCGCCACCGAAAGACTCGCAGCCGCGTCCTTGGCCGAGCATGTGGCAAAGCTGAGGAAGACCGCACCGAAGGAGTTCACCATCGTGACATCGCCGCCCTTTGTCGTGCTCGGCGACGACCCGCCCGAAGTCGTAAGGCAGCACGCCGAACGCACCGTGAAATGGGCCGTGGACAAGCTGAAGCAGGATTACTTCAAGGCCGACCCCGCGGAAACCATCAACATCTGGCTGTTCAAGGGCGACGACAGTTATCGCAAGCACGCGAAGCTCCTCTTTGACGACACACCCACGACTAAGTATGGCTATTACTCCGCGGCGCACCACGCGCTCGTGATGAATATCTCCACTGGCGGCGGCACGCTCGTGCATGAGATCGTCCACCCGTTCATCCACGCAAATTTCCCCGCATGTCCCGCATGGTTCAACGAGGGCCTCGCCTCGCTCTACGAGCAATCCACCGAGAAGGACGGGCACATCCACGGCCTCGTGAACTGGCGTTACACCGGACTGGAGAAAGCCATCAAGGACGGGAAACTCATCACCTTCAAGAAGCTAACCGCCATGAGTGACAAAGAATTCTACGGCGGCCCGGACAGCCCTTCCTACAGCGAGTATTACGCTCAGTCCCGCTATCTCTGCCTCTATCTCCAGCAAGGCGGACTGCTGACAAAGTTCTATCGCGAGTTCATGGCTAATGCGAAGACCGACCCGACCGGTTACGCGACATTGCAGCGTGTGCTCGGAGAGAAGGACATGGAGGCATTTCAGAAAAAATGGGAGAAATTCATCCTCGGCCTGCACTTCCCGTGAAGCAGAGCAGCACACGCGTCCGGGCCAACATCCGATGCGTCCGGGCGAACTGCTCGGAATATGCCTTCCCAAAGGCAACGCCTTCGGAAACACCTCCGTCCACGCCCTAACAGCCTGTCGAAATAGCCTCACGCAAAGGTTGCGAAGGTCGCGAAGGGGAATTTCTTCAGAGGGACTTTGCGCCCTTCGCGTCCTTTGCGTGAGGCATATCCCGGTATTTCCACAGGCTGCTAACAACCTGTTGAAAAACTCCAAATTCCAAGGTCATCCTGAGCGGAGCGCCGCGGCGGGCGAAGGCGGCGCGGCGCGGAGTCGAAGGATCGCGCGGAATTGCGAACAGGCTCCAAAGCATGTATTCATCACGCTTTGAGCGCACATCGCATCTGAAACTCACGGGATCCTTCGACTGCGCTGCGCCCGCCTTTCCACCTCCGCTCCGCTCAGGATGACTCCGCTTTGAGCGGTTTTTCAACAGGTCGCTATGGCACCAGCGTCAGCCCGCCCTGCAGGTCCACCTTGATCCAGAAATCGTGCGTCTGATACGGCGCATGAGAGAAGTCGATCGTCTGGAACTTGATCTTCCGTCCCTGCACCTTCTCGATGCGCAGCCAGTATTTCGCACCATCGCGCCACGGCTGCGGCACAAGCTTCGACACGCGCCCATTCACATCCGCGATGAAAATCTGCTGCGGCCCTTTCCCCGTCAGGAAAATATGCGCAAAGGCGGACTTCGTCGCCGGCGACACCGCCACCGCGAAGAGATCCTTCGCGGAATTGGCAAAGCCGGTCTGGCTTCCCGGATTCGAGCTTGGCCCCACCACCCCCTTCGCTGCTTGGAAGGTGAACGTGCTCTGCACCGGCCCCGCGTCCGGCCCTTGCGAACCCAGCGCAAAATGAACCGTCACATCAGCACCGGGATTCGTAGTGATCGTCATCGTCGCCGCATCCGACATCAGCGCAGAACCCACGAGAAACAAACCAGCAAGGAGGAATGGAGTTTTCATGCGCAATCCATACCGATTCCCGGCGGAAAGGGCGATGAGAAACGCACTGGATCCTCGCAGCAAACTTCAGCCTGCATTCGCTCTTCATGAACGCCAGCACCCACCACTCGCTTCAAAGCGCACCGCAATGCCTGCCGCATATGCGCGCGCATTCATCATCGACAACAGACATCGCGTGATGTGCTTTCCGTGAACGCATTTGCAAGCAACCAATACAAAACATGGACTGGGACACGCTCTTAACGGATTTTCGCATCGGTCGCGAACCTGAAAAACAGTATGAACGGAAGCCACATCGTCCGCCTTGGCAGACCGACTTTGACCGTATCACTTTCTCATCAGCATTCCGTCGCCTACAAGATAAGACTCAAGTTTTTCCACTGTCCTCAAGTGATTATGTAAGAACGCGATTGACTCATAGTATGGAGGTCTCTGCCGTCGGCAAATCGCTCGGCAGCCTTGTTGGTTTTTTCATCCGAGATGAAAAGAATGCATTAGGCAGCACTCATCCTCTTGAAGTCGGTCAAATCGTCTCGGCTGCTACACTGGCTCACGATATCGGAAACCCACCATTTGGTCACTCAGGTGAAAACTCAATCCGCGGCTGGTTCAAAAATTCAAGAACGGTTGACGAATACCGGGGCCAATTCTCTGACAATGAACGCTCAGATTTTGAAAGCTACGAAGGCAATGCCCAGGGCTTCCGAGTTCTTGCTCGCCTCCAAATGTATCGTGACTCTGGTGGAATGCAGCTCACTGCTGCAGTGCTTGCGGCTTTTGCGAAATATCCTGCGCAATCACCACCTGCAAATGGAAAACGGAAATACGACGGAGCAAGCACAAAGAAGTTTGGCTTTTTTCAGTCTGATCAGGACCTCTTCAAGTTGGTTGCAACCCGCACGGGCTTAATCCCACGGGAAACGGAACTAAATTGCTGGTGTCGACACCCCCTAGCATTTGTTGTCGAAGCCGCAGACGACATCTGCTATCGCATTGTTGATCTCGAAGATGGCTTCCGACAAAAACTGATTAGTTATAAAAAGGTGGAAGAATTGATTGCGTCCGTGCTCAACGACCAATCTAAGATGGATCGCATCGCAAGGGAGAATGACGAAGATACGAAAGTTGATATCATGCGCTCAATAGCTATCGGCTGTGCAATTGATGAAGTTGCCATTGCGTTCGCCTCCAACTACACAGCAATCATGGCCGGCACTTTCGACAAGCCATTGCTTTCAGACAGAAGCAGGCTTTTTCATGCTTTTGAAGCTATCAAGATGGAGCAGAAATCAACGGTTTACAAAAATCATCGTGTTCTCCGTGTTGAGGCGACCGGCTTCCGAGTGATCGCCGGCCTGCTCGAACCATTCACACGGGCCGTATTCGATTGCCTGAGATTTGGTGAGAATGCCCCGCCCGAGAGTGCCAAACTTTTTGAACTTATTCCGACCCAATTTATTGGCAAAGACCGCAAGCCGCATCAGAATCCCTACGAGTGTATCTTGCGCATCGTCGATTTCATCTGCGGAATGACCGATTCTTATGCACTTGAATTATATCGGAATATTTCGGGGATTTCTGTCCCGTAAAGGCACTCGGTGAACGTGAGCTACCCCACTTCAAGCGACACCTGTTCGGATGAAAACACACGTCGAAATCAAAATCTCCTTCAGCCGGATACCAAAAGGGGGTCTTCACGAGATTCTACGTGATTTTGCTAAGCAGACAAAGGGTTGGGAGTTTCCAAAGCGTCAATCTGAAGAGTATCAGTGTCACCACGGCTCTGATGCTGGCTTCGCCGTCGTGTCGCCAACTGGAGAATTCAAGGCCTCGGCTGTTGCGATCGCCAATGTCGGCGTGAAACGTCCGAATAGTTTTTGCGTTCCCAATATTGTTCCGCGAGATTCTTCGACCCTGACGTTGGACGAATACAATGCAATAGGAATCGCGTTTGCGGACAGTTTTGGCGGTTGGATGAAGCGGGGTTTGCACCACGGAACTATAGAGATCATTGGACCGAATAGAACCTTGGCAGACATCATACCGGGCAAGAAAGCCCGCCAATTGTTTGAAGCTTGGCTCCAAACTCCCACGCCGGGAAGTCATCCGAGTGATATTCATGTGCTGGACTGCTTCATATGCCACCTATTCCGGCATCGTGGCGGCGTGCGAACATATGAGATCGAGCCATATCTTTCGGAGGATCTCGGCTGGAAAGCCGAGACAGCGCGCTGGGTCGTTGCACGAATCGAGACGGGATTAGAATTGCTCCGGGTAGACCGTAAGTTTTAGGAAAATCTCGGGGTTCTCGCTCGCCTTGATGACGAAGCCGGTCACCGGCACGGCGGTTTTCATGCTGCAGGATGAGGACACCGGGCACACTGCGCTTGCCGAGGATTGGCGGTGATTTTTCGAGAAGGTGCCCGAGGTGTGCGCTTGACCGTTCGGGGACAAGGGACCAATGGTTCGGCATGAAGACCGCTCCAGTCGAATTGCCCGCCCATCTGGTGTGGCGCGATCCGGAACGGCTTGGCGGACGCCTTTGCTTCCGCAATACGCGGGTGCCCGTGGACGCGCTCTTTGAAAATCTGGAGGATGGCGTGAGCCTTCCAGACTTCCTGGATGCATTCGAGGGCGTCACGCGCGAGCAGGCGGTGGGAGTGCTCGAAGCGGCTCGCACGTCACTCGCCGAGCCCAGCGTGGCGTGAAGCGCGTTCTCTTCGATCATTGCACTCCCAAGCCGCTGCGCGGGCGTCTGGCGGGATACGAAATCCGCACATGTTTCGAGGAAGGCTGGGCGGCCCTTCGCAACGGTGAACTGCTGGCCGCAGCCGATGCGGCGCAGTTCGACATCTTCATCACCGCGGATCGGAACCTTCGCTATCAGCAGAATCTCGGAACGCGAAAAGTCGCGATTGTGGAGTTGCCGACCAATCGCCTTGTGCTGATCGGGAGTCTCGTGCCCGCGATTCAGCAAGCGCTCGCCAGCGCCACTCCCGGCAGCTATCAGAGCGTCCAGTTTCCCTGACCATTAACCTCTTCGCCATGCACCCCTCCCGCATTTTCCTCTCCCTCGCTCTTTCGTCCGCCCTTTTCATCGCGGGCTCCGCTTTCGCCGCCGAATCGATGCTCCCCGGCGTCGGCACGGCGATGCGGGAGATGGTGGCGAAGGATGAAATCGCCGGGGCGGTCACGGTCGTGGTGACGAAGGACAAGGTGCTTCACCTCGAGGGCACCGGGATGGCGGATGTGGCGGCGAAACGGGCGATGACGCCGGACGCGCTTTTCTGGATCGCCTCGATGACGAAGCCGGTCACCGGCACGGCGCTTCTCATGCTGCAGGATGAGGGCAGGCTCAACGTCGCCGATCCTGTGGCGAAGTATCTGCCGGAGTTTGCGAATCTGAAGACGCCCTCGGGCAAGCCGGCGAATCTCACCATCGCGCAGCTCCTCACGCACACCTCGGGCCTTGGCGAGGCGGGCGACGGCGCGAAGAATGCAAAGACGCTCGCGGATCTCGTCCCGCTCTGGCTCGCCGCGCCGATGCAGTATGAGCCGGGCGCGAAGTGGAAATACACGCAGAGCGGCATCAATGCCGCCGCGCGCGTCGTGGAGGTGGTGAGCGGGATGAGCTTCGATGCGTTTCTTGCAAAGCGGCTTTTTGTCCCGCTGGGGATGAAGGACACGACCTTTTACCCGACCGATGCGCAGCGCGCGCGACTCGCGACAAGCTATGCGAAGAACAAGGACACCAACGCACTCGAAGCCGTGCCGCCGCGCGAATTTTACGAGGGCAAACCCAGCCGCCCGCCGCAGGGCAATGGCGGACTCTACTCGACCGCGCCCGACTACGCGCGCTTTTGCCAGATGCTCCTCGGTGGCGGCACGCGCGATGGCGTGCGCATCCTCAGCGCAGAGGCGATGAAATTCCTGAGCACGCCGCAGACGCCGGACGCGATGCCGGTGGGATTTTTCCAAAATGACACCTTCGGCCAGCACGGCATGAAGTACGGCTGGGGCATCGGCACGAGCATCCTGCGCACGCCGCACGAGGGAGTGGCAGCGATGCTGTCGCCCGGCACGTTTGGCCACGGCGGCGCGTGGGGCACGCAGGCGTGGTGCGACCCGGTGCGCGGCGTGGCCTACGTGATGATGGTGCAGCGCGCGAATTTCACAAACAGCGACGCGAGCGATGTGCGACGCGCATTTCAGCAGGCGGCGGCGGATGCGCTCGGCAAAAAATAGGTCGCGCGAAATCACCGCCCCACGAGGGCCTGTCGGGAATCATCCAATAGTGGCAACAAGTGATGCCTCCAAGGAGAGCCGGAACCTCCCGTAGCCGCCGACGGCAGGAGGCGGGCATATTTCGCTCACCCGGACGGCTCATACCAAAGTCAGTTGAACACCGGACTATGCCGAAACGAAGTCCGCATCGGATCGTAGGCGCGCTCGGCAGAGCGCGGACGCGGGCTCCCGCCCGCGCCTGCGAGCTTTGACCGCCACTCGAATGAGTCCGGCTTTCAAGTGCGTTTGGTATTAAATGCTACGACGATCTTCGCAACACTTTCGTCTCCGCCCTCTGCCTCGCCGCCGCCTTCCTCATCGCCAAGAATTCGTGAACACTGCCAAAAGCATTTTAAGAAAAGTCGTGGCCGCTGCGCGGATTCCAAGTTCCAAGTTCTGAGTTCTGAGTTCCAAGTTCAGCCCCGCGCAGCGGCGGTGACTTCACGACGAGCATCCAAATTCGCAACGCACCTGCGGCGGGCCGAACTCGTAAGTCAGAACTTGGAACTCCGAACGCGGCTACACTTTTATTTAACCCGCTCTAGCTCCCTGGCTTGAGCTTCGCGCCGAGTGCCTCGCCAAATGCCGTGAGCTGGTTCACGACATCCGGGGTGCGCTCGAGCACCGCCTTCGCGAGACGCTCGAGGTGCGCGGGGTTGCGCTGGCCGAGTTCGCTCAGGGCCATGATGACCGCGAACATGTTGTTAATCCCGTGCTTCATCTCGCGGTATTTCAGATGGAGCGCTTCGAGTTCGCTGCGATTCATGATCGGTTCGGTCGGTTCCATGAGAGTTTGGGCGGTATCTTGGGCTGTAATCATGCGCTTGTGGGCGGGTTTGAAATCGGAATGACAATCTTGCAGACGCAGGAACAGTGCCACCCCGAACGCTTTCTGCCGGTTCCGGGCCTGCCTGCAAGTTTCGCCTTTCCGGCACCTTGCCCATGCTGCTTCACTGCGCGGTTGCACAAATGCGACCCGAATGCCCGCAGCCGTGATCCGAATCGCTGGCGCCCGCCAGCACAACCTGAAGAACCTGACGCTGGAAATCCCGCGCGAGAAACTCGTCGTGATCACGGGTCTCAGCGGCTCGGGAAAATCGTCCCTCGCCTTCGACACGCTCTACGCGGAAGGCCAGCGCCGCTACGTCGAGAGCCTGTCCGCCTACGCCCGGCAGTTCCTCGACCAGATGCAAAAGCCGGACGTGGATTTCATCGAGGGCCTCTCGCCGGCCATCGCCATCGAGCAGCGCAGCAGCGGCGGAAACCAGCGCTCGACCATCGCGACCACGACGGAAATCTACGACTACCTGCGCGTGCTCTACTCCGCCATCGGCAAGCCGCACGATCCGAAAACGGGCCGCATGATCCGCCGCATGACGCCGCAGGAAATCGCCGACGCCATCCTCGCACTGCCGCCGGAGAGCCGCGTGATCCTGCTCGCACCGATCATCCGGGGCGAGACCGGCGAGTTTCGCGACGTGCTGGAAAAATTACGCCGCGAGGGATTCGTGCGCGTGCGCGTGGACGGCGAGATTGTCGAGCTTGGCGGCCAGACGCCGATCCGTCTGGACAAGGCAAAGTCGCACCGCATCGAGGCCGTGGTGGATCGGCTCGTCGTCCGCGACGACATCCGCACACGGCTCGGCGACAGCGTCGCGACCGCGCTGAAGTGGGGTGAAGGAAAACTGATCGCGCTCATTCCGCCCGACTCCGCCGACCCGAACGCAAAGCCCGTGCTGCGGAATTTCAGCGTCCACTTTGCCGACCCGGACACCGGCTTCACGATGCCCGCGCTCACGCCAAAGCACTTTTCCTTCAACAGCCACTTCGGCGCGTGCCCCGCGTGCCAGGGCCTCGGCAGCGAGCAGTTCATGGATGCCGACCTGCTCGTGCCCGACACCGATCTCTCGCTCGCCGCCGGAGCCATCGCGCCGTGGGCAAAGGCGAATGCCCGCATGAAAGGCTACTACAACGGCCTGCTCGAATCGCTGTGCCGCGCATTCAAGGCGAAGATGGAAACGCCGTGGCGCGACTTGCCGGAGAAATTCCAGAGCGCCGTGCTGCACGGCACCGGCGACGTGGAGGTGGAACTCGCGTGGGGCGAGAAGAGCAAGCGCGAGACAGTGAAGAAGCCATTCGAGGGCGTCGCCGCGCAAATTCAGAATCTCTACGACACGACCGACAGCGAACTTTCGCGCCAGCGCCTGCGCTCCTACATGGGCAAGCGCGTGTGCCGAGTGTGCAAGGGTGCGCGGCTGAGGCCGGAGATTCTCGGCGTCACGATCCCGAGCGCGGAGGGCGAGAAAAGCATCCACCAGTTTTGCAGCATGACGGTTGCGGATGCGCGGTGGTTCATCGAGCACCTCGCGCTCACGGAGACCGAGCGCATCATCTCCACCGAGGTCGTGCGCGAGGTGAAAAACCGCCTCGCCTTCATGGAGGAGGTCGGCCTCGGCTACCTCTCGCTCGACCGCGAGAGCGGCACGCTCAGCGGCGGCGAGGCACAGCGCATCCGCCTCGCGACGCAGATCGGCAGCGGCCTCGCAGGCTGCCTCTACGTGCTCGACGAGCCGAGCATCGGTCTGCACCAGCGCGATAACGACCGGCTCATCGGCACACTCCGCCGGTTGCGCGATCTTGGGAACACCGTGATCGTCGTCGAGCATGACGAGGACACGATCCGCGCAGCCGACCACGTCCTCGATCTCGGCCCCGGCGCAGGCACGCGCGGCGGCCACCTCATCGCGCAAGGCACGCCGGATGAAATCGCCGCAAACCCCGCATCACTCACCGGTCAGTATCTCGCGGGCACCGCAAAAATCCCCGTCCCAAAAAAGCGCACCGCGCCGCGCACAAATCTTAATTCTGAAATCTTAAATCTGAAATCTCCGCCGGGCTGGCTGAGCATTATCGGCGCGAGCGAAAACAACCTTCAGGACGTGAACGCCCACTTCCCGCTCGGCTGCGTGACGTGCGTCACCGGCGTGAGCGGCAGCGGGAAGAGCACACTCGTGGACGACATCCTGCGACGCGCGCTCTTCCGCCATTTTTACCGGGCGAAAGACAAGCCCGGTCGCCACCGCGCGATCCTCGGACTGGAGCATGTGGACAAGGCCATCGTGATCGATCAGACGCCGATCGGCCGCACCCCGCGCAGCAATCCCGTGACGTACACCGGCGCGTTCGGCGGCATCCGCGATCTTTTTTCCGGGCTGCCTGCCGCCCGCGTCCGCGGCTACGAGAGCGGGCGGTTTTCGTTCAATGTGAAAGGCGGGCGCTGCGAGGCGTGCGAGGGCGACGGCGTGAAGAAAATCGAGATGCACTTCCTCGCCGACGTGTATGTGGAGTGCGAAGTCTGCCGCGGGCGGCGCTACAATCGCGAGACACTGGAGATCACCTACAAGGGCAAAAACATCGCCGACGTCCTCGACATGACGGTGGACGAGGCCGTGCGATTTTTCCGCAACATCCCCGGCGTGTCCGACAAGCTGCTGGCGCTCGACGACGTGGGCCTCGGCTACCTGCACCTCGGCCAGAGCGCGACGACGCTGAGCGGCGGCGAGGCGCAGCGCATCAAGCTCGCCGGCGAACTCGCGAAGAAGGCCACAGGCCGCACCGTTTACATCCTCGACGAGCCGACGACGGGCCTGCATTTCGCGGACATCCACAAGCTGCTCGATGTGCTCTTGAAACTGCGCGACGCGGGCAACACGCTGATCATCATCGAGCACAGCCTGGAGGTCATCAAATGCGCGGACTGGATCCTCGATCTCGGCCCCGAGGGCGGCAGCGGCGGCGGACGCCTGCTTGCGGAAGGCACGCCGGAGCAGGTTGCGAAGTCCGAGCAAAGCCACACCGGGCGGTATCTGAGGCGCATGTTGGAAAAGTGATGCTCTTTTCAAAATGACGAATGACGAATGACGAAAACTGAAATCTGAAAATGATGAACAACGAACCCATTCGATTTTTGAAAGGCGTGCTGTCGGCGCTTGCACGGCCTTCGTCATTCGCCATCCGTCATTCGTCATTTCTGCTGCTGTCCCTCGTCGTCCGTCATTCGTCATTCGCGCAGCCCGCGCTCATCGCCGAGGCGCGCGAGGCGCTCGCCGCGGAAATCCCCGAGGTCGCCATCGAGAAATTGCGGCACCTGCTCGCGACTTTGCCCATCGGCAGCGAAGGCCGGCCCGCCGCACTCGCACTGCTCGGCGAGGCGCAGCTTCAGGCCGGCCGCGCCGACGACGCGCTCGACACACTCTCGCAAATCACCTCCGGCGACGACGCGCGCACCGTGCGGCTGCACGCTCTCTCGCTCGTCGCGCTCGGACGCTGGACGGAGGCGCTCGCGCAATTCGAGACGCTCGCCGCATCCGGCAAGGACAAAACCGCGGCGCTCACCGGCAAGGCCGAGTGCCTGCAATCGCTCGGCCGCACGCAGGAAGCCGCGGATCTCCTGCGGCCAGTCGCGCTTTCCAAAAACGCGCCGCCTGAGCTGCGGCTGCGACTCGCCTCGCTGCTCGTGGATCTCGGCGGCATCGCCGAAGCGCGCAAGCTGCTCGACGCGGCGGAGCAATCCCCCGCGGACGAAAACTGGCGGCGCTACCTCCATGCACGCATTCACCTTTCGGAAAAGAAGCCGCTCGCTGCGCTCGACGATCTCGCGCCGTTCATCCCCGCGCCGGATGCCGCGCCGCCCGCCGGCGTCTCGCAGAATCTCCGCGCGGCGGCGGCGCTCGCCGAGGCCGATGCGCGCCTCGCAACGGGCGGGCCCGAGATTGCGGAGAAGGTGCTCGAGGCATTCATCCGGCAGAATCCCGCGAGCCCGCAGATCGCGACGGTGTTTCACAGGCTCGACGAAATCTACGCGGGCGACCGCAGCACGGACGAGGGCCCGCTCACGCGCATGGCCGCGGAGCTTCCGCCGGGGGCCGCGGCGCATGCGCAATTTTACCTCGGGCGAATCCACATGCGCGCAGCCCGGATTGATGCGGCGGAAGCAGCGCTGAAAAAATTCACCGCGCGCTTTCCCGAGCACAGCCTCGCGCCGTACGCGCACGCGATGCTCGCGGAGATTGCGCAGAAGCAGGATCACCTCGAAGACGCCGAGAAGGAATTCAACGCCGCATCGCGCACCGCGCAAACGGACAAGCTCCGCGGCGAAATCGCGCTCCTGACCGCGCTGCTGAATCTCCTGCAGGGCGAATACGTCCGTGCATCCGCGGGCTTCCTCGATGCGGCGCAGCGCTCGCCGGCGCTGAAAAAGAGCGCGCGCTACGACTCGGCGCTGGCGTGGCTGCTTCAGAAAAACTACGCACGCTTCGCCGAGGAATACGTCACATTCACCGGAGAGTTTGCCGACACCGCGCTCGCCGGGAACCTCCGGCTCGAGGAAGGCCTCACGCGCGCACGCGAGGGCGACGTGAACGCACGCGCGACGCTGAATATTTTCCTCGCAGACTTCAAAGGCCACCCGCGACGCGCCGAGGCGCAGCTCGCGCTCGCGGAACTCGCGCTGAACGACGACAAGCCCGCCGAGGCGCAGAAGCTCGCGCAGGGCATCGCCGCCGCAGCGGACACCACGCCGGAGATGCGCGAGCATGCGGACTACCTCGGCATCTTCCTCGCCGACGCGCAGACGGCGAAAACCGGCGCACAATCCGCGCGGAACGACGAGCAGGCCATCGCCCGTGCGCGCGATTTCATCGCGACGTATCCGAAGTCCAAAGTCCTCGACGAGGTGCGGATGAAACTCGGCGAGATCCAGTTTCGCCGCGAGGACTACCTGAAGGCTCAGGAGCAATTCGAGACGCTCGCCCGCGAGAAGCCCGACGGCCCGCACGCCACCGCCGCGCTTTTCCTCGCCGGCCAGTGCTCGATGAAACTGCTGAACACCGAGTCGCTCAACCACGCGCTCGACCTTTTCGGCGCAGTCGCCGCGAAGCACGGCCCGCTCGAGACGCACGCGCGGCTCCACCAGGCCGCGGTGAAATCCAAGCTCCGCGCACCGGACGATGCCGTGAAAATCTACGACAGCATCCTCACCGCGCAGCCGCCCGCCGAGTTGGAGCTGCGCCTCGCCGCACTCACCGGCAAGGCCGACAACTTCGTCGCGATGGCCAAGACCGACAAAAAGCAATTCGAGGCCGCCATCGCCACCTACGATCAGGTCATCACCACCGAGGGCGCATCGCCAACTTGGAAAAACCAGGCCGCATACAAAAAGGCGAAGGCCCTCGGGCAGCAGGATCAGCAAGACGCCTCGCTCGTCATCCTCTACGACATCCTGAAAGCGAACGCCACCGGCCCGCGCGAGACATTCTGGCTTGCAAAGGCGGGCTTCGACGCCGCCGCGCTCGCCGAGTCGCGCCAGCAGTGGAAAAGCGCCGTCGGCATCTACGAAAAAATGGCCGCCATCCCCGGCCCGCACGCCGAGCAGGCACGGCAGCGGATTCGCAAGCTGCGGCTCGAACATTTCCTCTGGGATTAGCATTGCCGCACTTTGCGGAATGTCGGGAATTTTCTGTTTCCCGCGCGGCGTTTTCCACGTATCTCCGCCGCTCCCTTCGGCACAAAGATACATCACTGACTCAACACTGAACACCATCCACACCATGCCGAAACTTTTCATTCCTGGTCCCGTCGAAGTCTCCGAGAAAACCTTCCGCGCCATGTGCCGGCCGATGATCGGGCACCGCAGCGGGGATTTCAAAAAGCTCTACGGCGGGATCCAGCCGAAGCTGAAGGAACTCTTCGGGACGACTCAGCCGGTGTTTCTTTCCACGTCGAGCGCGTGGGGCGTGATGGAGGGCTCGGTGCGGAATCTCGTGGGCACGGGCAAGGTGCTGAACTGCATGTGCGGCGCATTTTCGGACAAGTGGCTCGATGTGTCGAAGAAGTGCGGCAAGGAGGCGGTGGCATTGCAGGTGGAATGGGGGGAGCCGGTTCGCGGTGAGCAGATCCGCACGGCGCTGAGCGCGGGCGGGTTCGATGCGGTGACGCTGATTCACAATGAGACCTCGACGGGCGTGATGAGCGACATCGCGGAGATCTCGGCGGTGATGAAGGAGTTTCCGGATGTGTGCCTGATCGTGGACACGGTGTCGTCGTTCAGCGTGGTGCCGATCGGGATGGATGAGCTGGGCATTGATGTGCTGCTGACGGGATCGCAGAAGGCGCTCGCGATGCCGCCGGGGCTCGCGCTTTTCTCCGCGAGCAAGAAGGCGATGGACAAGGCGGCGACGGTGAAGGGACGCGGCTACTATTTTGATTTCGCGGAGTTTGCGAAGAACCAGCTCGAGGACATGACGCCGAGCACGCCGAGCATCAGCCACATCTACGCGCTGGAATCGAAGCTCGACGACATTTTCACCGAGGGTGTGGCGAAGCGTCACGCGCGTCATGCGGAGAACAATGCGATCGTGCATGAATGGGTGCGCAAGCACGGGCTGGATTTCTTCGCGCCGGAGGGATTCCGCTCGAAGTCGCTGACGTGCATCGCGAACAGCAAGGGCATTGATGTCGCGGAGCTGGCGAAGAAGGCGAAGGAGCGCGGGTTCATCATTGATGGCGGCTACGGGAAGCTGAAGGGGAAGACCTTCCGCCTTTCCAACATGGGCGACGAGACGCCGGCGACGATGCGCGAGCTGCTCACGGCGCTCGACGCGTGCCTCGCTGCGTAGCGCCGACGATTCGTCGGCACGGGGCTCCGGCAGCCGGCGGGCCGCTCCTGACCCTAGCCCGCATTTCTCACACTCCCAGCGCGGTGCGCGACAGAGTGGAGCGGTGAGGCGGGAGGCAAAGTAGTTCTGGGCTTTAGCCCGTACCCGTGTCTGTCGGGCTAAAGCCCCGGACTACTTTTTCCCGCCGCCGCTCCGCTCGAAGCGACCGGTGAGAAATGCCGGGTAGGCGCGGGCGGGAGCCCACGTGCGCGCTCTCCCGAGCGCGCCTACGATCCAAATGCCGCTCACGCCTGCCCCTGACGAAAAGCCCGCAGGCATTGCTGCCTGCGGGCGTTTGAATTCAGTGGTTGGGCAAAGGCCCTGCGGACGGGAGTGTCCGCATCACCGCCCGGCTACGAGGGCAGCAACTCGGCGACCATCGCCTTTTCCTCCTGCAATTCCTTCACGGTCGCATCAATCTTCGAGCGGCTGAAATCATTCACGGGCACGCCCTGCACGATCTCCCAGTCGCCGGGCGTCGGCACGCGGATCGGGAAGCTGCAGATGATGCCCTTTTCGATCCCGTAGTCGCCGCGCGAGCAGACAGCCACGCTCGTCCATTCGTTCGACGCGGGCGGCGCGAGAATCGAGCGTGCGGTGTCAATCGCCGCATTTGCCGCACTCGCCGCGCTGCTCAGGCCGCGCGCCTTGATGATGGCCGCGCCGCGCTGCTGCACGGTGCTGATGAATTCGCCCTTCAGCCACGCCTCGTCCTTGATCACGTCCGGCGCGAATTTGGTGCCGATGCGCGTGTTGTAGAAATCGGGATACATCGTCGAGCTGTGGTTGCCCCAGATGGCGAGGTTCGTCACTTCGGTCACGTCCACGCCGGCCTTCTTCGCGAGCTGCGTCTTCGCGCGATTTTCGTCGAGGCGTGTCATGGCAAACCAGCGTTCCGCCGGCACGTCCTTCGCGTTGTTCATCGCGATCAGACAGTTCGTATTGCACGGGTTTCCCACGACGAGCACGCGCACATCCTTTGCCGCATTCGCCTGGATGGCCTTGCCCTGGCCGATGAAAATCTTGCCGTTGATGCCGAGCAGATCCTTGCGCTCCATACCCTGCTTGCGCGGCACGCTCCCGACGAGCATCGCGAGGTTCACGCCG
>JBBRYC010000013.1:0-95943 GCA_038238025.1 Chthoniobacterales bacterium | reverse complement strand
TCAATCTCTACAAGGTCCCCTTCAGCCTCGGCCTCGGCCTCATTGGCAAGGACACGCTCCTCTTCAATCTCGCGCTCGCCCCGATCATCCTCGCCGGGCTCTTCCTCGGCCGCTGGCTGCTGCACCACGTCCCGCAGAAACTCTTCGACGGCCTCATCCTCGCCTTCGCCGCCGTCGCCGCGCTCATGCGCATCGGCGTGTTTGGGTAAAAGGGAGCGGCGAGTTCCAAATCGCCGACGCTTGCGCGCGCGAGGCGCCATTCCGAGAGGGCCGGCGCTGAAGCGCCGCAGGGCGACTTGGAAGTCGCCCCTCCCAGCGCGCGGCGGAGCAATGTAGGCGAGATTTTCAATCTCGCGCGGCAGGATGAGCGCAGGAGGCGGGATGGAGCGGAGCAAAAGGCGCACACTTCTCGCGAGACCGCCCTCCACCTCGCTGCGCTCGCCCGCGCGAGATTGGAAATCTCGCCTACTTTTGCCTGCCGCCTCCCACGACTGTCCGGATATTTGCGCGATATGCTACGATAGAAACTCCCGCATGACCCAGCCCGCATCCCATTCCCATCCGAACGATCCGCTGCACGGCGTCACGCTGGAGAGCATCGTGACGCACCTCGTGGAGCGGCACGGCTGGGAGGAAATGGCGCGCCGCATTCCGGTGCGTTGCTTCGAGTTTCATCCCTCGGTGAAATCGAGCCTCACCTTCCTGCGCAAGACGCCCTGGGCGCGCAAACGCGTCGAGGACTGGTTCGTCGCCGAACTGCCGGAGCGGGACTGAGAGGATCCCGCAGCCACCGACGGCAGGAGGCGGGCTTACTTTTGAAACGCGGAACGCGGAGCGCGGAACGCGGAAGAAAAGCAGCCCGCGTTTTTACAAACGCGGCTACGGGCGCTTGCGCAGCTTCACGGGTATCTTCGGCAGCTTCTCCTCGGGATCCGAACTCTCGCCGATGCTGTGGGTGTGATTCAGATGGCCTTCTGCGCGGATGGAAAATGACACGGCTTCGAGCGGCGCGGTGGACCATGCGAAGTCGCCGGAGGCATCCGTGCGGGCGACGGTTTTCTTCACGGGCAGGAGCTGATTGTCCCACGTCATCAGCACGACTTCCGCGCCGGGGAGCGGCTTGCCGTCATCGCCGGTGACGTTGCCGGTGATGCTGCGTCCGGGGCCGAGTTGCAGATTCTCGGGCTTCATGTCGGCGGTGGCTTCGGTCTTGGTGCGCGTCGGCGTTCCCTTTTCCGGGAATGCGAAGATCGTCACCGTCGCGTCGTCGCGCCACGGGAACGAGTAGAGGCCCGCGGCGTCGGTCTTCACGGGCGCGGGTGGAGGGCGCGTTTTTACGGTCACGCTTTTGCTGAGCAGCGTGTGCGGCGGCCTTTTCCAGATCGCCCGCATCGCGACTTCCGCGCCGGCGACGGGCTTGCCATCGGCGTCGAGAATGGTGCCGTGGATCGTCGCGGCGGGTTCCACGAAAAGCTCGGCGGAACTCGCGAGCAGATCCTTGCGGAGCATCCTGCCGTGGCCGGTTTCATTTGAGGAATAGAACCACGCGGTCCACGCGGATGTGTGCGAGACGTGCGCGGCGAGGCCGGTGAAATTCCGCGGCAGGCGGTCGCATTTCCAGCGGCCCTCCGCGTCGGTGATCTCGGTGGTCAGCGGCGTCTCGATGAATTGCCCCTGGTTCTGCAAATCGGCCTTCATGTGCAGGAGCGTGACCTCTGCGCCGACGAGCGGCTTGCCGTCGGGCAGCTTCACGATGCCGCCGACGATCGCGCCGGGTTCGAGTTCGATCGTTGCGGTCTTCTTCGGCGGATCATTTTCCCACGCCTGTGGGAGGCCGAAGTAGCCGGGCTGGTGCGCCGTGACGGTGAGCTTGCGCTCGCCGGCCGTCGGCGCTCCGAGCGGCACTTGTGCGACGCCATCCGCGCCTGCGCGCACGATGCGATCCGGCAGCGGCAGGCCGCGATACATGCGCGCGGTGACGCGCACTTCCGCACCCGCGAGTGGCGTGTGCTTTTCGGAATCCACGACGCTGAGCGCGGTGAATTCGCCGTCCTTGAAACCGGGCCCGAGGCCGATGCGATCCATGATCACCTTTGCCTCCGGTGCGATCTCCCAGTAGAGCAGTGACTCGAAGAGATCGCCCGAGCACGAGAGATTCAGCACGTGGCCGAACAGGAAGCAGCGCACGATCGGCACGACCTGGCCGAATTCCTCCATCTGCTGCTCCTTGATCTCCCGGAAGGTGCGCGACGATTGGTTGAACTTCTGCGCGCTGAATTCGTAGCAGAACGACGTGCGGAATTTCGGATCCGTCTGGCTGTTGTCGCCGTGGCGTCCGGTGCGTTTTTCCGTCGGCGAGAGCATCGCGTCCGCGTCGGGAATGTAGCGGGGCACGAGGTCCGAGAGGTAGTCGGGATACTGGCCGCGATCCTTTTTGAATGCCCTGAGCGCATCCGACACCTTGCGCATCTGCGCGATGGTCTGCTCCTTTTCCTGCTCCTCCAGATCGGCAGGCACCTCCGCCGCACGGCAAAGGCTGAGGGCGAGGGCGCTGAACAAAATCAGCAGCGTGGTGAATCTGTGCATCTGGGAGGGGAGTCCTCCGCGTGCGGACAGCCGGGGTGGGAGGAAAAAATTTCGGCGCGGATGCTGGTGCCGCACGCTCCGTGGGTCAAACGGTTTTCTGGCGCACGCCGGGCGCGCTGGGAGCGGCGACTTCTGAGTCGCCGCGGTGAAACAGGGCGACTTTGAAGGGGCCCCTCCCAATGCCGCTTTCCATTTGCATCCCACCGCGCGCCGTCCATCTTGCGCGCCCGAAATGAATCGCCCCATCTGGCTCGCCGCCTCATCCCTGTTCATCGTTCACGCCGCCTTTGCGCAGCCGAACGAAATCCGAAAATCACTCTGCCGGATCAACAACACCGCGCAGGAATTCAACTACCGTGTGCCGTGGCTGCCGGGACAGATGAGCGGCGGCAGCGGCACGGGCTGGGTCGTGAAAAAGGATCGCCTGATGACAAACGCGCACGTCGTCTCGAATGCGAAGCTGCTCACCGTCGAGAAGGAGAATGATCCGAAGAAGTACGTGGCGACCGTGGAGTTCATCGCGCACGACTGCGATCTCGCGCAGCTCAAGGTCGAGGATCCCGATTTTTGGAAGGACACGATCCCGCTCGCGCTGGGCGGCGTGCCGGAGATCGAGTCGAGCGTATCGGTGTACGGCTACCCGATCGGCGGCGAGCGCATGAGCGTGACGAAGGGCATCGTGTCGCGCATTGATTTCCGCACCTACGCGCACTCGGTGATGGATTCGCACCTGTGCATCCAGATTGACGCGGCGATCAATCCCGGCAACTCCGGCGGCCCCGTGATGCAGCAGGGAAAAGTCGTCGGCGTCGCATTCCAGGGCCTCGGCGGAGCGGACGCGCAGAACGTGGGCTACATGATCCCCACGCCGGTCATCGGCCACTTTCTGAAGGACATCGAGGACGGCCAGTACGACCGGTACATGGATCTGAGCATCGCGACTTTTCCGCTGCTCAATGCCGGGCACCGTCGCGGGCGCGGCCGGCCGGGCGATTACCCCGGCCACGCCCTGACGACTGTCGGCAGCGCGAGCGTGTGCGCCGGCAAGCTGCGCTCCGGCGATGTGCTGCTGAAAATCAACGATGTGGACATCCAGAGCGACGGCATGGTGCAGCTCGAAGGCGAGCGGGTGCAGATGGCCGAGGTCGCGGAGAGAAAATACAAGGGCGACAAGGTGAAGTTCGACGTGTGGCGTGACAAAAAGATCGTGACCGAAGTGGTGACCTTCGCGCGCGCATGGCCCTACACGCACCAGGCGACGAGCTACGAGCCGCCGAAGTATGTCGTGTTCGGCGGCCTGCTCTTCCAGCCGATGAACCGCAATCTCATCGCCACGTACCAGTTCGTGAACCCGCGCGTCTTCCACTACTTCGCGCACTTCATCGAGGAGGAACTCTACAAGGAGCGCGACGAGGTGATCGTGCTCACCGCGCTGCTGCCGGATCCGATCAACACCTACCTCGATGAATTCCGCGAGGGTATCCTCAAAAAGGTGAACGGCGCGACGATCCGCAACACGAAGGAACTCGCCGCGGCCTTTGCGAAGCAGGCGGACGAATACGTGATTGATTTCGAGGGCGCGGGCCGCCCGCTCGTGCTCCGGCGCACGGACCTCGAGGCCGCGCACGCGCGAATCCGCCAGCGTTACAATGTGCTCCAGGAACAGTTCCTCGGCGACGAGGCCGTGAAGCCGGTGCGCTGAACATGAATCCCATTTCACGACTTTCCATGCACCGCATCACACTCCTTCTCGCATTCGCATTCCTCACTTCCGACGCCGTTCTCGCCGCGGAAAAGCTGAGCGTCGTCCGTGTCAATGTCACCACGCAGTCGTGGGACTTTCATCGCCCGTGGGGCAAGCGCCAGCCCTTCACGCGCCGCGCGATCGGCTCGGTGCTGCCGGGCAACCGCGTGCTCGTCACCGCTGACCTCGTGGCGAATCTCACGTATCTCGAACTCGAAAATCCCGAGGGCGGACGCAAGGTGCCCGCGAGTGTCGAGGCCGTGGACTACGAGGCGAACCTCGCCCTTTTGAAAACCGACGCGGAGAGCGATCTGCTCACCGGTGCTCCCGGCCTGGAGATCGTGGAGAGCAAGACCGGCGATCAACTCAGCGTGTGGCAGCTTGAAAACAACGGTCGCCTGCTCGTCACGAAAGGCCCGATGACCACCGCGGAAATGGCGGCGTATCCCGTGGACGGCGGATTCCTCATCTACCGCGTGACCGTGCAACTTCAGGGCCGCGACAACAGCTTCACGCTGCCGGTCGTGAATGGCGGCAAGCTCACCGGCGTCCTCATGGGCTATGAAGCGCAGTCCACGAATGCGAACATCATCCCCGCGCCGGTCATCCAGCATTTCTTGAAGGACGTGGCCGGCGGAAAGTATGCGGGCTTCCCGCGCATCGGCTACTCGTTCAGCGCGACCCGCGATCCGGCGCTGCGCCGCTATGCAAAGATTCCCGACGACGTGACCGGCGGCGTGTACATCACCGACACGATGAAGGGCGGCGCTGCCGAGGCTGCGGGCTTGATCAAGGGTGACGTGCTCGTCCGCGTGGATGACTTCGCGGTGGATCAGGACGGCAACTTCGACGATGCCGCGTACGGGAAAATCCCCGTCGCGCATTTGTTCAATGTGCATCACTTCGTCGGCGACAAGGTAAAGCTGCAAATCCTCCGCGACGGCGAGCGCAAGTCGCTCGAGGCCACGCTCACGCACCGCGCGCCGTCGAGCTACGTGAGCGATCCCTACATCATCGATCGCCGCCCGCGCTTCGTGGTTGTCGGCGGGTTGATCCTTCAGGAACTTTCGCGGCAGTATCTCAAGGACTTCGGTAACGACTGGCTGCGCCGCGCGCCCGAGCGCCTCATCTACTGGGATCGTTTCCAGGGCGAACTTTTCGCCGACGGCCCGCGCAAGCTCGTCTTCCTCAGCCGCGTGCTGCCCACCTCCGCGACCGTCGGCTACGAGGAGCTAAACCACCTGCTCGTCACAAAAATCAACGGCGTCGCGCTGCAGTCGCTCGACGATGTGCCGAAGGCGCTGGAGAAGCCTGTGGACGGATTCCACAAGATCGAATTCGAGGAAGACCCGAAGACGATCTACCTCGACGCCGCAGAAATCCAGAAGACCGAGCGCGCGGTGCAGATGCAGTATCGCCTGCCTGCCCTGAAGTTTCTGGAGTAGGGCGGTGGGAAAGCGCCCTCTTATTCCTAATCGTATTCTTATTCTTATTCTGCAAGCGAAGCGCGCAGCGGGACCGCGATGGGAATAAGAATAAGATTAGGAATAAGAATAAGAGGGGAACAGTGCGACTGCGCTCGCTGTTGCCTCTTCACTTCACCGGCCTGCCGATGATGATCCCCGCGTGTGTCTTGTATTTCCCGAGGTAGTCGCTGAGCCGTGCCTCGATGACGACCTTGCCGAAATTAAACGGCGCGCTTGCGTGCATGAAGCACAGCACGCCGTCCTTCCGGATCGCCATGCCGACGTGCGACGTGCCGTATTTGTCGCCGTCGTGCCCGACGATCCCGATGATGTCGCCATTCTGAATCTGATCCTCGATCGCGCGGACGCCCGACTTCGGGATCATCGCGAGCGGCTGGCGGCGCAGGCGTGATTCGAGATCGGTGATGCCCGCGCGCAGCTCCGGGCTGCTGCGCATGTAGCGGTACGTTTTCCAATTGTGCGTCATCTCGATCGCGGCGTTCGTCACATTCACACCGCCGAGACTGCGCGTGAGATCGCGCACGAGGCCGCGCCGCGAATTGTCATGCAGCCAGTCCTCGAGGTAGTGGAGGCGCGAGAGGTAGCTGCCCGTGCATTCGCCGCCCCAGTAGCGATCCTTCTCAATGTAGCGCAGCAGCGTCTCGGGCGTCCATTGTTCCTCCGGCTCCTCGACCATGCGCGCAAAGGCGAGCGCCGTCTCGAAAAACGTCCAGCAGTCGAGGCCCGTGAGATTCACGCTCGGCGCCTCGATGCGATCATCAATCTCCAGCGTGTGGCCCTTGTAAGGCGTGCCGAGAAGCATCTGGCCGAACCACGCCGTGCGTTCGCCGATCGGCAGCGCGCGCACCTTCTCCGCGATGGGCCGGAGCTGCCGCACGCGCGCCTCGAAGCGATCCTGCCCGACAAAGACCGTGCCCATCGGCAGCAGCCCCGTGTGCCGTGCGCGGGCGGTGGGAGCGCCTTTTCCAAAGACAAAAAGCGCTGTGAGAACGACGGCGGTTCGGCGGTTCATGTACTACCAATAGCGGAAGTGGCCGGTGATTTCAAAATCGAACAGCCGGTCTTCCATGCGCGCGCCGGTGCCGATGTTGTGGATGATCTGGAACCGCTTCGGATCGTCCGGCGAAGGCGTGTCGCACACGAGCATGATGTGCGCGAGATTGCCGGGGATGATGCAGCTCACGATGTCGCCCGGCCTGTAGTCCGCCGCATTTTTCGTGACGGCGATCTTCTTCCCCGCGCGCTCGAAAAACCGCATGAGATTCGGCACGCGGCGGTGGTCAATGTTCGCGTCCGGCGACTTCAGCCCCCACTTCTGCGGGTACTTTTCAAATGCCCCGGCCATGTCCTCGTGGACGAGCTTCTGCAGATCGAGCCCCATCGCGCGGAATGCGCGCACCAGCACATCCGTGCACACGCCGCGTTCCTCCGGTACGTCGCCGCCGGGGTACGGGAGCTTCACATACGCGCCGTCGTAGAGCGTGGTGACGCCGATTTGCGAGCGCGCAGCCGTGACGAGTTTTTTCGCCGGCTCCGGCAGGTCGGCGCGCAGCGGGAGCACGGCTGCGAGCGTGAGGAGGATGGGAAGGCGCATGTCGCTCGTCATTCGACATGCGCGGCGCGACGGCGTTCAAATTTTGCCGCGTGAAAATGGTGTGCGTTGCCGATGCTGCGGGCGTCGGAAATTGAGAACCGCGTGTGCTTGCCAATCCAGCGCGACCCCGGCACAAGGCCGCGCATGGAAATCCCCCCGGCTCTCTCGCCACTTTTCCTCGCGGAAAAGCCGCTGCCTTCGCGGCCCACTTCGTTCTTCTACTCGCTCGGGCTGATCTTCGTCACGGTCGCCATGGTACTGCTGCCGGTCGTGTACCTCGGCCTCACGATCCTTGCGGGCTACGGCGTGTATTGGTTTGCGACGACGTGGTTCGTCGAAATCTGGAACTGGCACGCGAGAGGCCGCGTCGGATTCATCCTGAAGGTGCTCTGCTCCTTCACGCCCCTGCTCGTCGGGGGATGCATCGCAATTTTCATGGTGAAGCCGTTCTTCGCACGCCGCGCCAAGCCGCCGCAACCGTACGCGCTCGGGCCCGGCGCGGAGCCGCTCTTCCATGCGTTCGTGCAGAAAATTTGTGCGCTCGTCGGTGCGCCGCCGCCGAGTGAGATCCGGCTCGACTGCGAGGTGAATGCGTCCGCCGGATTCCGTCGCGGATTTTTCAGCATGTTCGGCAGCGACCTTGTGCTCACCGTCGGCATGCCGCTCATCGCCGGGCTCAGTGCGCGGCAGCTCGCGGGGGTCATCGCGCATGAGTTCGGGCACTTCACGCAGGGCATGGCGATGCGCCTCAGCTATCTCATCCGCCGGGTGAACGGCTGGTTCGTGCGCGTGATTTACGAGCGCGACTCGTGGGATGCGACGCTCGACGAGTGGCGCGCGACTTCGGACTCGTGGGTCTCGCTCATGTTCGCCTGCGCGCAGGCGGGTGTGGGACTTTCGCGGATGCTGCTGCGCGTGCTCATGATCACCGGTCACGGCATCTGCAGCTTCCTCATGCGGCAGATGGAATACGATGCCGACCGTTGCGAGATTGCGCTCGCGGGCAGCGAGGCATTCGAGCGGACGATGCTGCGGATGGGAGAACTCGGCACCGTCACCGGCACGCTTTACAAAAACATGCACGAGACGTGGAAGACCTCGCACCGCCTGCCCGACAATGTCCCCGTACTCATCGGGCATCATGCCGCGGATATCGCCGACGACACGCGCCGGGAAATCTCCGCTGCGATGCTTGCGGAAAAAACCGGCTGGCTCGACACGCACCCATCGTCCGCCGATCGCATCGCCGCCGCGCGCAGTGCGGGCGAACCCGGCATCTTCACCGAGGACATGCCTGCGCAGGAGCTGCTGGAAAATTTTCGCCCGCTGAGCCGCATCGTCACGCTCGCGCACTACGAGGATGATCTGGAGGTTCCCACCACCGAGGATTTTCTCATCCCCGTGGATGCCGTGCTGCGACCGCCTGGGGCAGAGGCGAAAGTGATCGCGCCGGAGCCGCTCCCGCAGGCTCCGCGCTGGGACGGGCCGCCGGCTTCCGCGGAGTAGCGGCGTCAGTGCTTCGTCTCGCCTGCTCCGACTGCGCTTGCGGGGAGATCGCCTTCGCCGAGGCGGCGCTGGAAGAGCTCGATGGCGAGGCCGTAGCACTGGCGCGCGAGCGCGGGATTGTAGCGCGGGCCTTCGTCGCGGAGGAATGCGTGCGCGCCGTTCACCTCGAAGGTCTGGTGATTGATGCCGCCCTCCTCGAGTGCGCGGCGGATCTGCATCCGGCCCTCGAAGGGCACGTGAGGATCCTGCCTGCCCCACACCATGAGCAATTCGCCCTTGATGTCGCCGCGCCGCGCGCGTTCGAGCGTGTCGTCGGCCATGCCAGCGCCGAGGCCGCGCTTGTGGCTTTCGATCTTGTGGATGTCCGTCGCGTAAAAGCACGCGCCCGCGCGGATGTCGGGGCTGAAGCAGTTTCGGAAATTCAAATGTCCGCCGATGCAGATGCCCATCGAGCCGAGCCGGCCCGTGCTGTTCGGGTGCGTCTTCAAAAACTCGCGCAATGCGGCGAGGTCGGCATCGTATGCGGCGAGCGGCTTGTCCTGCTTGCACCAGTTCCCGCGATCCGCGCCGGCGCTGTCGTAGCCGATCACGGTGCCAGCGGGCTCATACTCGTGGAAAATCTCCGGCGCTCCGACGACGAAGCCGTGGCCCGCAAGCATCGCAGCGGTGCGGCGGATCGGGCCGGTGACTTGGAAGATTTCGGAGAAGAGCGAGATGGCGGGATATTTCCCCGGAGCCGCTGGGCGGAAGATGTGCGTGCGCATCGGCCCGCTCGGCGTGGCGATGTCGGAGAATTCGTGGTCAATGATGGTCATGTGCGGCGGCGGAGATAGCGGCGGAGCGGCGCGTCCGCAAGCCGCAAGCCGCGAGGCGCGTGGGAGCGGAACAGCACGAGTGTCCCGCGACTCTTTCTCTTTGTCTTGCTCTTGCTCTTGCTCTCGAAGGCGAGGGCAAAGAGAGCAAGAGCACGAGCAAGACAAAGACAGAAGTTTTCAGACTGAGCCCCTCCCGATGCCTCACGGTTTCTTCTTCGCCAGATCCGGAATGATGAGCGTCATGCCGGGCTTGATGTTGTCCTTCCCGCCGAGCTGATTCGCATTCGCGTCCTTGATCTTCGGGGCGTTCGCGCGGTTGCGGTAGTACTTGAACGCGATGGACGCGAGCGTCTCGCCTCTCTCCACGGTGTGCGTGCGCGCGCCGGGCGTCATCTTGTCTGCGCCGCCGGCGCCGGGTGAATGCGGCGCGGGCGTGGGCTTGATGGCGTGGAGCTCCACGAGGTCTTTGCGCAGGCGCTCGTTCTCGTTGCGCAGGCGCGCGGCCTCGGCGGTGGTCATCAGGCCTCCGTCCTTGAGCGAGAGGTTCAGGCGTTTCTCGCAGTCAGCGCGCGCGGTTCTTGCCTCTTTCGACCGTCCGTCCTTGGGGACGAGGTCGAGGTAGCGGTCGTAATGGTGGATGGCGGCGAGCGGGTTCTTCAGCTTGTCGTCGTATAGGTTGCCAAGCTTGTAATGGACCTCAGCGGTTTTCACCGTGCCGTCGAGCGCGCTCTCGTACGCGCGCACGGCCTCCTTGTATGCGCCGAGTTTTGTGCGCTTGTCACCGAGATCCACGGCCTCGCGCGCGTTGTCCTGCTTTTCGCAGGCGGCGAAAAAAAATGCGGCGGCGAAAAATGCTGCAATCCTCATAGCGCGGAGTCGCGGAGCTTCGCCTTGTCGATCGCCTCGACGACGGCATTCACGACCTTCACGCGCGTGTGCCACTTGTAGTTCGCGCCTATGACATGCCACGGCGCGCGCTCGGTGGATGTCTTGAAAAGCATGTCCTGCGCGGCCTCCGCGTTTTCCTTCCAGTGGCGGCGGTTGCGCCAGTCCTCGTCGCTGATCTTCCAGTGCTTGTACGGGTCCGCCTCGCGCGCCTTGAACCGCGTGAGCTGCTCGTCCTTCGTGATGAAGAGGAAAAACTTGATGATGATCGTCCCGTCGTCGAGGAGCTGGCGCTCGAACTCATTGATCTCGCGATACGCGCGCTTCCACTCCGCGGGCGTGCAGAATCCCTCGACTCGCTCGACGAGCGCGCGCCCGTACCACGAGCGGTCGAAGATGACCGTGCGCCCGTATTCCGGCAGCCGTTGCCAAAAGCGCCAGAGGTAGTGCCGCTCATTTTCGTCGCTCGAGGGCTTCACGGTGGAATGCACGCGCACCAGCCGCGGATCGAGCCGCTCGACGAGCCGCTTGATCGCGCCGCCCTTCCCCGCCGCGTCCGGGCCTTCCATCACGATGATGACATTGTTCTTCGTCTCCGTGAGCCGCCGCTGCCACGTGAGCAGTTCGAGCTGCGCCTCGCGGAGATCGTGCTTGTACGCCTTCGCGGACATTTCCTCGTGGACGATATCCTCCAGCAGGCGGCCCTTCCTGAGCCCGATCGGGTCGCGGAGTTTGAGGGACGAATGTTCGGCTGGCATCCGCGCGCTTTACCACGGTGGCATCACGCGCTGCAAGCAGCGCGCCGGTTTGGTGGTGTATCAGTTTGAAATCACAAACTTGGGTTGCGTCATTTGCGGCGTTTGGAAAAACCGCGCTGCACAAGGTAAATCAGTAAAGGAAGTGCGCTGAGAACGATAAGCACGGCAAGTAGCACCCCGCTGCCATGAGAGGAGTCGGACGAACTCACACTGCCGTGAGGGTTGAAAAACATCAAAAAAAACATGAACGCCATTGCTCCGATGACCAACGGCATCACGAGAAACCAGATGCAGCCCAAACCTATCACCTTGGAGTTCCGCACGGTTCCACGGTGGCAGTTACCCCGGCAGCCGTCACCAAGATTTCAAACTGATACACTACCGCCGGTTTTCAGCAGGCAAATTGCACGCGCTACTCCCAGCGCGAGTTCTTGCAGCCTGTGTACGCGAAGAACAGCCCGACGGCGACGTGCGCGGTGAGCACCAGCATGCAGAGCGTTCCGCCCGCGGGCTCGGTCTGCGCGATCTGCTTGATCGCATCGTAGTAGCGCGTGTTCTCCATCGAGCGGATGAAGCCGCTCCAGCCCCAGAAGCTCGCGATGAAAACCTGCGTGACCGGCGCGAGCAGCTTTGGCAGCGCGAGCACCGCGCCGCTGAGCGGAAGCTGGAATCCCACGAGGTAAATCGAAAGCAGCGACGACTGCTCCGCGCTTTTCGTCCACGACGAGATGCCGAGGCAGACCGCCGTGATCGCCGCGTTCACGAGGAAAAGGCTGAGGGCCTGCGCGACGAAATCGCCCTGGAAGCCGACGATCATGTTCACGAAAACCGTCATCCACACCGACTGCGCAAAGACGATCGTTCCGAGGAAAGTCACCTTGCTCGCGACGTACGCGAGCGGGCTGAGGCCGGCGAATTTTTCCTTTTCAAAAAGGTTCCGCTCACCCGCGACCTCGCGCGCGGAGTTGTTCGATCCCATGAGCGCGAGGAGGATCACCTGGAACATGATGAGGCCGCTGACGAGCGTGCCCGTCTTCGCGATCTGCTGGAGCGCGGCGGCTTCCTGGCGTGCGCGTTCGAGGAGATTTGCACCGCCGTCGGCGACCAGCCCCTTCACTTGCGGCAGCCCGTCGAATGCAAAAATCACGACGAGGCACGGGAAGCCGAACAGCAGCGCGAGCTGGAGGATCACCTGGCCGCGGTCGCGGAAAAAAAGTTTCCACCGCCGCGCGAGCAGCACGCCGAATTGCGCGAATGCATTCGGCACGACCGTCTCGGATTTGTGCGTTTCATTGTCACCCGCATCATCCTTTTTCTCCGCGGATGCCTTCTCCTTTTCCTCGACGATCTTGCGCAGCCGCTCGATCTCCTCCTCCTCGCTCGCGGCGGCCTTCCCGGATTTTTCGTCAGCGGGCGCGGCGGCGATCGCCGGCAGCCCGCTCTGCTCGTAGTACGACGCGCGGTATTTTTCCCACGAACGATGCCAGTCGCCCGCTGTGCGTTGCGCGAGGCGCGGATAGAGGTCCGCGGGATTCGTGATTCCAAAGTAGTGCGCGAGCAGCTTCGGCCCGCCATGATAGACGAGGTGGCCCTGGTAAAGCACGATCACGCTGTCGTACAGCGCGACATGCTGCAGGCTGTGCGTGACGCTCAGGACGATGCGCTGATCGCTGCGCGAGAGATCGTGCATGAGGTGGACGATCTCGTCCTCGCTCTTCGGATCGAGGCCGCTCGTGACCTCGTCGCACAGCAGCAGGGAAGGGGAGCTCACCATTTCCATCGCCATCGCGAGCCGGCGCTTCTGCCCGCCCGAGAGCAGCGACACGCGCCGGTCGGCGATGTCCGTGAGGCCGACGGCCGCGAGCACCTTGTCAATGCGCGCATCCAGCTCCTCCCCGCTCTGCCCGGCGACGCGCAGCCTCAGCGTGCTCTCGAGGCATTCCTCCACCGTGAGCAGCTCGTGCGCGATGCTGAACTGCGGCACGTAGCCGATCTCGTGCGGATCGAGATCGCCGTCCGTCATCACGTCTCTCCCCTGCCAGTGAATCTCGCCTGCGCCGTGTTCCTTGATGCCCGCGATGACCTTCAGCAGCGTGCTCTTCCCGCAGCCGGACGGGCCGATGATCGCCGCAAAATGTCCGTGCGGCAGATGCACTGAAATCTGCGAGAGGAGGAACTGCTCCTCCTCGCCGGTGTGGATGGAAAGCGAGACGTCTTTGAGTTCGAGCACGGGGCGGGTTGGGGGTTCGGATGCTTCTCGCGACGGTCTGGGAAAAATCGCGCGCTGCCAAATGCGCAAATCATGCTTTATTTGCAAGCCACCCTCGTCCATTCCGCATTCCTCCATGGCCCGCCGCCCCGTCAATAAATCCTCCTCCTCCCGCTGGTTCAAGGTGCTCGCGTGGACCGGCGTCGTGCTCGTCGTGCTGCTTTTCGCCGGCCTCGCGGGAGTGAAGGCGTGGGTGAACTCGTACCTGCGCAGCCCCGAGTTTCGGAAGCAGATCGCCGCGCGCACCGCGGAGCAGTTGCAGGCGCAGGTGGAGATTTCGCCCATCCGTTTCGACACGACGGAATTTTCCTGCGCAGGGCTCACGGGCGAGGGCGCGCGCGACGGGAAATTTTCCGACATCCGCGTCGAGGACATTCACGGCGAGTTCCGGCTGCCGAGCGTGTGGCGGATGCTTTTTGGCGACAAAAAATTCCGCGTCGAGAGCGTGGACGTGCAGCGCGTCGCCGTGAATTTTTTCGAGAAGCGACTGCCGCTCGAACTGCCGCGCGCGAAGAAGGAGGACAAGCTCACGGAGATCGGCCGCATCACCGTCCGCGAGATGCTCGTGAACTGGGAAGGCGGCTCGGTGACCGGGCTCGCCGTCACGGGCACGCCTGTCGAGGGCGGATGGAAGCTCATCGGCGACGGAGGGCGCGCGAAACAAAGCGGGCTGCCGGACATGGACATCACCGCACTGCGCGTCGTGCACAAGGAGCCCGTGCTTTTTGTGCAGGAGGCAAAGCTGCGCGCCGAGGGTGGCGAGGCCACCGTGACCGGCGAGGTGACGGAAAAGGAGAAGGTGGATCTGCAATTCAAAGTCAGCGGCGTGAACGTGACCCCGCTGCTCCCCGACGACTGGAAGGCGCGGCTGCATGGCCGCGTGAAGGGCGACGGACGCATCCTGATTTCGCTGCGCGACGGCGCGTCGTCGCTGCCCGTCGTCACCGGCCACGCGGAGTTGCAGCAGGCCGTCCTCGAGGCGCTGCCGGTGCTGACCAAGATCGCCGAGTTCACAAAGACGGATCGTTTTCGCAGGCTCCAGATCAACCAGGTGCGCGGCGATTTCCGCTACGATGAAAGCGGGCTGCACGTCACGAATCTCACCGTGGAGAGCGAGCGGCTCATCATCGTGAAGGGCGCGTTCACCGTCTCGAATGGAGTCATTGACGGCACGTTCGATCTCGGCATCACGCCCGCGCCGCTGCAATTCCTGCCCGGCTCGCAGGACAAGGTCTTCAGCGCCCCGCGCGACGGCTACGCGTGGACGCCGCTGCGCATCACCGGTCCGGTGCGTTCGCCGCGTGAGGACCTCTCCGAGCGGCTCCTCATCGCGGCGGGAAATGCCGTCGTGCAAAAGGTCGAGGACACCGCGACGCAGGCCGTCGGTGGGGCGGTGGGCACGGCGAAAAAAGGCGTCGAAAGCGTGATCGGGCTGCTCTTCGGACCCTGAGCCGGGCAAGCCATTGCCACTTGTCGCGCCTCGGCGTCGCACCATAGCTTCGTCCGGAAAATCCCCGTGATCACTTTCACCCCCATCTTCATCGCCCCGTGAAAATCCTCATCACCGGCAGCCGCGGATTTGTCGGCGACAGCTTCGGGCGTTTCGCCGCGGCGGAAGGGCACGAAGTCCTCGGTGTCAGCCGCTCCAGCCAGCCCGACCCAGGCTGGCCGGGTCGCCACGTCCAGGCGGATGCCGCGAGCACGGATCTCGCGCCCATCATCCGCGACTTCGCGCCGGGTCTGCTGCTGCAGGCCGCGGGCTCCGCGTCCGTCGCGGCGTCCATCGTGGATCCGATCGGCGATTTCCGCGCGACCGCCGTCACGCTCACAAACGTGCTCGACGGCGTGCGCCGTTCCGGCCGCGAACCGCTCGTCGTCTTTCCATCGAGCGCCGCCGTGTACGGAAATCCCGCGAGCCTTCCTGTCGCCGAGGATGCCGTGTGCGCGCCGATCTCGCCGTACGGATTTCACAAGATGGCGTGCGAGATCCTCGCGCGCGAATACGCCGTGTGCTTCGGCGTGGCCACGGTCGTGTGCCGGCTCTTCTCCGTCTTCGGCCCGCGCCAGCGGCGGCTGCTCGTCTCGGAACTCTACGAGCAGTTCGCGGGTGCCGCCGAAGCCGTGCAACTCCAAGGCACCGGAAATGAGACCCGCGACTTCCTCCACGTGGACGATCTTTCCCGCGCCGTGCTCATGCTCGCGCCCGCCGCGCCGCGCCGCGCATGCACGATCCTGAATGTCGCCGCCGGAGTGGAGACGCCGGTCCTCACGCTCGCGGAGAACATCCGCGCGCTCGTCGCCCCCGGAAAAAAAATCACCGCCCGCGGCATCGCGCGCCCCGGCGATCCCGCGCGCTGGTGCGCGGAAAGCTCGCGTCTGCGCTCGCTGATCCCGCAGTGGCAGCCGCAGCCGCTCGCACAGGCGCTGCGGGTGACAATTCAGCAATGGCAGAACTCCGCTCGGTGACTCTGTCGCGTTCACGCACATTCCGGAGCCTCCAAATAGCCTGGCAGTGATCATCCTCCGCAATCACGAATGACCGGCCAGCACTCCCAGCGTCGCAATAAACTGCTCGGCTGGTTCCGCCTGCTTGCAGGATTCGGTGCGGTGCAAATTGTGATTCAGGCGGTGGGATTTCTCAGTGGCATCCTCATCGTGCGCAATCTCTCAAAGCCGGACTATGCTTGGTTCACGATTGCGAACTCACTCGCCGCAACCATGGGCATGCTGGCGGACAGCGGTGTGAGTGGCGCGCTCTCGTCCATAGGTGGGCGTGTGTGGCAGGACAATGTCCGCTTCGGCTCACTGATCCGCACGGCACTCCAATTGCGACGGACACTCGCGTGGGGCAGCATCACTGTGGTGACGCCGGTTTTCATCTGGATGCTGATGAGAAACCAAGCACCTGCGGGGGTCATCGTGGTGCTGTTGCCTGCGGCGCTCTCGGGCTTTCTGCTCCAGCTCACTGCGAGCGTGCTCGGGGTAGTCATTTCGCTACGGCAGGAGATCAGGCAGATGCAAGGCATCGGGCTGGCTGCAGCGTTGCTTCGCATCGTGCTGATCGGAATCGCCGTGCTTGTTTTCATTGATGCCCGTGTCGCAGTGATCATCGGCACGCTTGCCACTGGATTGCAGTTGTATCTGGTTCGCAAATGGACGCGTGCTGCCGTGGATTGCACCGCGCCGCCGACCTCCGAATACCGCGTGGAGATTCTCTCCGTCGTAAAGCGACAGGCGCCGCTGACGATTTTCTATTGTTTGCAGGCCCAGATTGGGGTCTGGCTCATCAGTCTGTTCGGCAGCTCGCAGCGCGTTGCGGAGATCGGGGCACTTGGGAGATTCGCGGTGATTTTTGCGCTGATCGCATCCGTGACCAACGGCATTGTCCTGCCCCGTTTCGCGCGTTGTCAGGATCGCGGCATCCTGCGGCGAAGATACTGGCAGACCATCGGGGGGTGTACCTGCATCTTCGGCTTGCTGGTCGCGGCGTCCGCCTTTTTCCCCAGGCCGCTGCTGTGGATTCTCGGCTCGCAGTATGCGAATCTGGAGCATGAGGTGTGGCTGATGATGCTCAATGCAGCGATGGGTGCGATGTTCATGACCATGTATGGGCTCACGTTCAGCAAGGCGTGGATACCGTCCGCGCTCGTTACCATCCCGATGGAAATACTGACGCAGGCGATTCTGATTTTCACCTTGGATATTTCCACGGTGCGCGGCGTGCTCGTTCTCGGTTGTTTGAGTTGCGTGCCACCCATTCTCCTGAACATCTACATCGCCCGGCGAGAACTGGGAAAAACGGAGGCCGCGCATGCGGAAAATCCTCCAAGCCCACAAACCTGAAAAATTCCATGAAGGCTTTTACCAAGCGTTTGCGAAGCGAAGGACTCCTCTACTTGTGCAACCGTGTGATTGCCCGAGTGCCGAGTCACCGCATCCGGCTGGCATTTTACCGGCGGCTGATGCGCTACGAGATCGGGCATCACAGCTACATTTTCATGGATGCTTGGTTCGATTCGCGGGCTGGTTTCAAAATGGGAAACCACAGCGTGGTGAATCAGAAGTGCCGGCTCGACACGCGCGGCGGCCTGGAGATTGGGGGCAATGTGGGCATCGCTGCAGAAGCGTGCATTCTCACCGCCGACCATGATCCTCATGCGCCGGATTGTGCCGGACGGTCCGCGCCCGTTCGCATCGAGGACTACGTGGTCGTTGGAACGCGCGCGATGATCCTCCGCGGGGTGACCGTGGGACGTGGGGCTGTCGTTGCGGCCGGAGCCATCGTGACCAAGGATGTTCCGCCGTTCGCGATCGTCGCCGGTGCGCCGGCACGGACGATCGGAGAACGGAGCCAGAACTTGAATTATCAAATCGATTACAAGCGGCTCTTTTCCTAATCGCTTCGACATGGTCCCGGAATGTCATCTCCGGGTGGTGGGAATGTGAGCACGACGCACGGTGGATGTTTGGCGTGCAACTGATCTCAGTTGCGCACTGGAAATGAGACGGGGGGAAAACCCTTGTTTTCCGGCAGAACGGAAATGCAGTGGGTCTTCGCAGCTTTACGAGAGAGGAAGGCGGGTAACATGCTGAAACCAAGTGAAGAACCGATACATCCGCCGCGCGCATATTTCCGAGGTCAAATTTCGGAAGGTCTTGAAGTTGTTTTGTGCGGATGTTCCCGCGCTGCCGGATTAATCGGATCGCATGTCGTGGATCACTGCATCGCCCTCGGCATGGAGGTGGTCGCGACAAATAATCTGTCTGGCGGCTTCGTCGAGAATGTGAACCCGCGCGCGAAGTCGGTGCAGGGCGACATCCGCGCATTCCGAAAGAGCAACGCCCGCTACAACCGCGAGCGCCCGGGTGAAATGTTCTTTAACGCTAAAGAGTTCCAGTTTTGACAGGCGTCCGTTCGCCAATTACACGGGCGAAGTTCCGCCTGGGCGGACACCAATTTGTTTCGCAGGCACGCCTGCCCAGATCTCGAATTCGCCGACAGATTTCGTGACGACCGCTCCCGCTGCGATGATGGCACCACGGCCTATGGTGACACCGCGCAAGATCAGGGAATCCGCGCCGATCCACGCACCATCGTCCACGATAATCGGAGCTATCCGAGGCTGCTCGGGCTTGGCGGCTTCCGCTGGATTCGGTCTCGCAACATCGTGATCATGATCAATGAAACGGCAGCCTGAAGCGATCAGGCAGCGTTTCCTGATCACGATTTGATTGTGAATGCTGAACTCGCATCCGGTTCCGATGAAGACTTCATCGCCCACGACAATCGAGGGCCCCGGACGCCATGGGCCATCGTACTTGAAGTAAATGTCGTGCTCGAGAATGCACCCGGCACCGAGGGAGACTTGATGTGGCCAGGTGACGTGGATGCATGGAAGCCGAGTCCCCGGGCCGACCCGCATGCCCAGCAAGCGCCAGAAAATGGTTCGCGGCCACGATCTCAGACGCGAGACCGTGGCCCGGATACGAAAGACTGCTTTGTCGAAAGGCTGCATCATGCGAGTAGAATCGCAGTTTTTTGCCGACTCTCACGGGAACATCCAAGCGTCTTTGACGGGAAATGATTCCCATTGTGAGTCCCTCCGTTTCAAAAGTCTTCCGGAGGCGGTTGTGGGATCTCGCATCCGGAAGGATGCGGGAATCGCCTTGCAGGTAGGGCGCGTTTGGATGTCTGTTAAAATTTTCATGCCGCAATCCGTCTTCGCCGTATCACACCCAATCTTATGAGCGCCGCCAGTGTCCGAGAGAAAGTCTATGCCAACGGCGGGAACCACGAGGTCATCCGATGGGTGCCGCCAACCGCAAAGTATGTTCTTGACCTTGGTTGTGGTGCTGGCGGAAACGCGAGCATTCTGGCTGCAAAGGTCGGGCACATTGACGGAGTGACGCTCTCAGAGCAGGAGGCGGAAAAGGCGCGGCAATTCTGTTCCGAAGTGTTCGTCCATAATCTGGAACAAGGGGTTCCGCCAGGAGCGCAGGCTTCTTACGATGTGGTGCTGGCATCGCACGTCCTCGAGCACATTTGCTTCCCGGAAAAACTCCTCAGCGATGCCGCTGCCCGCCTCTCGCCTGAGGGAGTCTTGATTGTGGCGCTGCCGAACCTGATGAATTTCCGATACCGCCTCCGGCTTATCTTCGGACGATTTGAATATGAGGACGGCGGCATCATGGATAACACACACTTCCGTTGGTACACCTTCGCAAGCGGCCGCCGGCTTCTGGAATCAAACGGTTTCCGTGTCGTCCATGCCTATGCAGAATCGCACATGCCGCTTCCGTTCATCGGACGGCTCATCCCGGCTGGGTTGCGCAAATCGATCACCCGTTTTGCGGGGCGGATACTCCCTGGACTGTTCGGTGTGCAACTGATCTACGTTGCGCAACGGAAGTGAGCCCCCGGCAGAAAACCCTTGTCCTCTGGCGGAGCGGAAATGCAGTATCTGCGACCCCGAAATAACTGACGGTCCGCCAAGCCCCAATCCCGGCGGATTTGCCGCCCCTGTTCATTTCGCCAACACCCCATGTCCAAGAAAGTTCTCGTCACCGGCGCTGCCGGCTTCATCGGATCGCATGTCGTGGATCACTGCATCGCCCTCGGTATGGAGGTGGTCGCGACGGACGATCTTTCCGGCGGCTTCATCGAGAATGTGAACCCGCGCGCGAAGTGGGTGCAGGGCGACATCAAAGACGCGCAGTTCTGCGAGTCGCTCTGGGAGCACGGGCCGTTTGACACCGTCTATCACCTCGCGGCGTACGCGGCGGAGGGGCTCTCGCATTTCATCCGCTCGTACAACTACGCGACGAACCTCCTCGGGAGCATCAACCTCATCAACCTCGCGGTGCGGAAGAAAGTCGGCTGCTTCGTCTTCGCATCCAGCATCGCGGTGTACGGGCGCAACCAGGTGCCGATGACCGAGTCGCTCGTTCCGCAGCCGGAGGATCCATACGGCATTTCAAAGTATGCGGTGGAGCTGGACCTGAAGGCGGCGCACGAACTCTTCGGGCTGAACTACATCGTGTTCCGCCCGCACAACGTCTATGGCGAGCGGCAGAACATCGCCGACAAGTACCGCAACGTGATCGGCATTTTCATGAACCAGACGCTGAAGGGCGAGGAGATGCCGGTCTTCGGCGACGGGCTTCAGACGCGCGCGTTTTCGCACATCGAGGATGTCGCGCCGATCATCGCGCGCTCGCCGGAGACGCCGGGCGCGATGAATGAGACGTTCAACATCGGCGCAGATACGCCCTACACGATCCTCGATCTCACGCGCGAAATCGCGGTGGCATTCGATGCGCCGGCGAAGCTCCGCCACCTGCCCGCGCGCAACGAGGTCGTCCACGCATTCAGCGATCACTCGAAGCTGAGCGGCGTGTTTGGAAAGACGGAGCCGGTCTCGCTGAAGGACGGCATCGGACGCATGGCCCGATGGGTGAAATCGCGCGGCCCCGCGCGGCCGGTGGAATTCAAGAACATCGAGATCCGCGAGAAGCTGCCGCCGAGCTGGGCGTAGGGCGCGGCGTTTTTTGCAACACGAGCATCATGGCGGTCTCGGTCATCATCAGCAATTTGAACGGCGAGGCATTTCTCCCGCGCCTCATCGAGACGCTCACCGCGCAGCGCGGCGTGCGCACCGAGATCATCGTCGTGGATCGCCACAGCAAGGACGGCTCCGCGGCATTCCTCGCGATGCACCCGGAGGTGAAGGTCGTCTCCGAGCCGCCGGAGACCGGGCTCGTGAGCGGCTATCACCGCGGCTATCTTGCCTCCACGTGCGAGCACCTTTTTTTCATCAATGAGGACATGTGGTTCGACCCGGACTGCCTGCGGCTGCTCGAGCAGCACATTGACCTGGAGAAGCGCATCTGCGCCGCCGATCCCTGGCAGTGGAACTACGACGGTACGATGTGGATTCACGGCGGGACGCGGCTGCGTCGCTGCCGGTGGGCGATCAATGGCGTGCATCCGTTTTACGCGAACGAGTTCAACGTGGATCTGCCCGACGGCGCGCATGTGCCGTGGCCGTGCGCGGGGGCGCTCCTCATGCACCGCAAGGCGTACGAGGAAATCGGCGGCTGGGACACCTCGCTCTTCCTCGACAACGAGGACGCGGACATGTTCATCCGCGCATGGCAGCAGGGCTGGAAAGTCGCGCTCGTGCCGGGAGCGAAAGTCTATCACGCCGTCGGAATGTCGAACACCGGCAAGGCGCTGCCCTCCGGAAAAAAGACGGCTGGCCGGCGGCGCTACATCTCGAACCGCGTCGGCAAGACCGTCATCGCGTGGAAATATTTTTCGTTCTGGAAGGCGCTCGCGATGGGCTTCGGAATGTGGCTCGTGATGTTTGGAAACAACGTCGTGAAGCTCCGCTGGAAAATCGCATGGTGGGATCTCGCCGCGCTCGCGGAGTGCTTCCGCCGCATCCCGGGCATCCGCAAATTTCGGAAAAAGAACGAGGCCTTCAACCGAGAGCATCCGGGCGAACGCTTTTTCGCAGAGAAGGAATTTCAGTTCTGAGGTGGACGGGGCGGCTGCGCCGGATTCGTCACGCCGGGAACGAGTGCCTCGAACCACATCTCCGAGAGGTGGCCGAGGCCGGCATTTGAAAAATGCACGCCGTCGTGGCGCATCTCTTCGCCGAGGAGATCGCTGTCGGGACCGGGCATGATGGAATCCTTCGGCTGCACGAGCGCCTCCTGCGTGCGACGCAGGGCGTCGGTGGTGACGAGGCGCGGGCAGGCGGTGGCGACGCTCACGTAGATCGGCGCATCCACGCCCTGCTTGCGGATTGCATCCAGCATCGCGTGGAAAAGGTGCGCGTATTCCGCGGGTGAAGTTTCCACGTCGGCCTCGCCCTGGTGCCAGAGGAGGTGCGTGATTTTCAGTCCCGAGTCCTGGCAGTCGCGGATGGCATCGAGGAGGCGCGAGTGCAGGCCGCCGCCGGGCGCCCACTGCGCGATCATCGAGCCGTGCGCGGCGCAGCAGCGGAAGACGACGGCGTCGTATTTTCCGTCTTTCATCAGCCGGTCGCCGAGCCGCGGCCACACGCTGCCGCCGATCCCGGTCGCGCCGCGGATCGGATCGCGGGCAGGGTAGATTTTTCCGCCGAACAAATAGTGGACGCCGGGGCCTGCGCTGTGACGCGTTTCGCCGCTGTTCGCGGCGTTCGACTGGCCAAACGTGAGCGCGACCATCACGTTCTTTTTTCCCGCGAGGATGCCCGGGCTCTCCCCGTGGCGGAGGCGCTGGAGCGCCTTCGTGCCGAGTGCGCGCCACCATTCCAGCGGCCAGAATATCTGCACCGCGATGCCGGCGAAAAATGCGAGCAGCACGAGCAGGCAGAGCTTTGCGCGTTTCATGCGGGGCGAATCACCGCGCAGCGCCGGGCTGTGTTTTCGTTTCCACCCGCGGCTTCATCCGCGCGGCGATGCGCCTGCCGAGGAGTCGCATCGGCTCCTCGATGAAATGGAACACGAGCGCGGACACCACGCACATCGCGACGAGGACCATCGCAAAATATGCGACGGTCGCGGCGGGTGGGGCAGGGGAGGCCGGGAAAATCCTGCGGATGATCGCGAAGCAGAATGCGATCAGGAACATGTGAAAGAGGTAGATGCCGTACGAGATGTTTGCGATGAAGCGCACGGGCGCGGAGCGCATGATGCCGTAGAAAAGCGCGCGCGCGGGCAGATGCTTCGAGGCTGTCGCGCAGACGAGCGCGACGCCGCAGGTCGCGACGATGCCGCTCTTTGCCCCGAACAAACCGAACGCCGCGCCGCACGCGGCGGCGAGCAGCAGGCCGCGGCTGCGTCGGGAATCGGAGAGGAACATGCAGGTCCACGCGCCGATCAGAAAAAGAAAAATGCGGGAGGGCAGGACGGAGGGGTACTCGAAATGCACCCACGCCCCGTGCCGTGCGAATGTGCCGAAGAGGAAATTCCCGAGGAGATTGATCCCGAACGCCGCGGCGAGCGTGACGAGCGGGCGCGCGCGGAGGAGCGGCATCACGAACGGTGCGACGAGGTAGAATTGCGCCTCGAGGCTGAGTGTCCACGCAGGGCCGAAAACCCGCAGCGCGTCGCCGGGCGAGAGGCCGTGCAGGAAGGTGGCGTGCAGCACGAGCGTGTGCGGCGGGGTGCCGGTGTCGGCGTAATTTTCCCGCTGCGCGGTGGCGAAGTGCATCTGCGCGGCGTCGAGCAACCGCAGGAAGTCGGAATGGAAAACCGCGTAGAGCACGACCGCGGTGTAGAACGCTGGCGCGATGCGGAAATAGCGGCGGACGTAAAATGGCACCGCGATTTTTCCCGCGGGATCGCGTCCGTCGTGCAGCACGAGGCACATGAGGAATCCCGAGGTGAAGATGAAAAGATCCACCGCAAGCTGCCCTTGCGAAAGCATGAAGACTTGGTGGCCGGTGATGATGGTGAGGTGCGCGACCGCCACCCACACGCAGGCAAACGCGCGGATGAGATCCAGCGCCGGATAGTGCGCGACATCGCGCGGCGCGTGGATTTTTGTGAGTTCGGGGAGTGGTGCGCTCATCGCTGCGGCACTGTTGCGGGGGAGGTCGCACAGCGTCAATTTTCAAAGCCGGAGTCTGAGGCGTCCGGTTCGCGCCGGGTGTGTGGCTGGACTTCCATCGCGGTGGAAAGTAGAGAGCGCTCCGCATTTCGACTCATGAGCAAGTTTGTCCGTAGCCTCCGCCTCTGTGCAGCCTCCGCCCTCTCGCGGCTCACGCACTGCTATCCGTTCGACAAGGGCAGGAGGCGTCTCGTGTGGCTCATGGATTCGCTGCTGCCCGCGGGCGACTACCACATCGAGGCGCGGCTCGCCGGCGGACCCGCGCGCGTGCGGTGCAGCCGGCGCGATTTGCTCGCACTGCGGCTTTTCACTTTTGGCGAAGATGAGCCGCATCTCTACAAGCTGCTGCGGATGGCGCTCGCGCGGACGGCGGAAAAGAATCCGCTGTTCGTGGATGTCGGGGCAAATCTCGGGACGCTGTCCATCCGGCTGTAGCGCTACTTTGGATGCGAGTCCGTGTGCTTCGAGCCGCAGCCGGGCCTCGCGAAGCTGCTCGCGGAGAACGCGGCGGCGAACGGTGTCGCGGGGAAAGTGCGCATCCACGAGACCGCGCTGGCGGATCAGACGGGGGAGACGGCGTTCTTCATCAATCCCGATCACCTCGGCGAGGCGAGCATCCGCGAAATCGCGAACAGCCAGAAAATCACCGTGCCCGTGCGCAGGCTCGACGCGGTGATCGCGGCGGAGGATTGGAAGCGCACGGTGATCGTGAAGGTGGACGTGGAGGGCTTTGAAAAGGAGGTGTTCCTCGGGGCGTGCGGGCTTTTTGCGGTGCACCGTCCGCCGATTGTTTTCGAAGTGAACCAGAGCGCGCTCGCGGAACGCAACGTGACTGCGCGCGACGTGGCCGATGCGCTGCGTGCGGGCGGCTACACGGAATTTCACGCGCTGGAGGAGTGCCTGTATCCGCCGAAGAACGGCGTTTACGGAGTCACGAACATCCTTGCGGTCACGAAGGAGCACGCGGCGCTCGTGGATGCGTACGGCTATCGCGCAAATTTCGCCGCGCCGGACAAGCCCTATCTGCGGAGCAAGCCGATCGAGATTTGATCCGGCTCAGGCGCGCACTCCGACGCCGATGACTTCGCGGAGGTATTTGATCGAGCGGGCGAGTTCGCCCTTCTGATATTCCTGATCGGCGAGCTTTTTGTCGGGGCCTTCGGCTTTGAAAGGCGGGAGGGCGTGGCCGCGTTTTGCCAGCGCCTCGAAATGTGCGAGGGCTTCGGGGCGTTTGTCGTAGTGCTGCCAGAACTCGGGTTTCTTGTACGGGAAATTTTTTGCGAAGCCGGAGATCGTCTCGATCATGATCGGCACTTGCGGGCACAGCTCGGCCCAGCGCGCGGCGTATTTTTTCCAGTCCATGAGGCCCTCGCCCGCGGCGGTCCACTGCACGCTCGCGCCGTCGTCGGTCTCCCAGATCATGTCGTCGCGGAGGCTGGAGCAGATGGTGTATTTGCCGAGGTTTTCGAGCACATCCTGCGGGTCTTCGAGCGTCCACGCGGCGTTGCCGGAATCAATGTTCACGCCGACGAAATCCTTGCCCGCCTCCTCGACGAGGTCCGCGAGTTCCCACGAGTGCATGTCGCCAGCGTGGTTTTCGATGGCGACCTTCACGCCCGCGTCCATCGCCGCGGAACGGCACGCCTTCAGCACCGTCACCGTGTCCGCCATGCGCGCGCGGATGCCGCCGGGTGTCTTGCGGTCTTCCCCGGCACCGAGAACCACGCGATACACCGGCGAGCCGAGCGCCTTCGCGACGCGGATTCCTGTGCGCAGGTGCTCTTCCGCCGTGCCCCAGTTTTTCTTAAAGCGCACGCTCGTCGGACAGATGCTCCAGCCGCCGGCGAAGAGATCGATGCCGAGGTCCGCCGCCTTTTTGCGCACCTCCGCGAGGGCGGAATTTTCCAGCGACTCGTACGAGTCAATGTCGCTGATGAAAAGCGCGTCGCACTTCAGCGAGGCGGCGTGATCGAGAAGCTGCGAAGCCTTCCAGCCCATCGCGCGCACGGCGAAGTTGTCGAAGCCGAGCTTGATCTTCGCGTGCGGCTTCGCGGCATCCGCTGCGGAAAGTTTCGGTGCGACTGCGGCTGTGGCGAGGGTGGCGAGGAAATGACGGCGGGTGAACATCCCGCCGGGATACCGTGCCGGTGCGGGGGAAGTCGAATGATGATTTTGCAATGTGCATCTCCAGTCGCACTGCGCGAACTTATCCAGTTTCGTATTCGGCGGACCCTTTCCGCGTTTCACTGGTTTTTTTCGTCCACATGTGCGGCGATTTGCGCAGGTGACAGATGGATATTGGACCTCACAGCGCGCGGGAAAAAGTTTTTCTTAAAAAACTTTAGCTGCTTGCGTCGAATGATTTGCAAGCCGTTTTGATGAAAGATTCGTTTGTCGTTATATCGCTTGGCAGAGTCCGTGCTAGAGGGCCGCTGCCGATAATTCGGCCCCAACACTAACCAACCTAACAACACTACCATCCATGTCCAAACGACCCACGTTCAGAATCACCGCCCTCGGCGCTGCAACCGCGCTTGCGGGTTTGATCGCCACCCCGCACACCGGCCTTGCCGGACCCAAGGAAGCAAAAGAAGTGAAGAAAGTGGAATCCACGCCGCGATTCACCATCTCCGGCTGGGTAGAGGGCGGCTTCACCGGCAACTTCAATTCACCGGCGGATAATCAGAACTTCGGCAGGCTCTTCGACGACCGCTCGAATGAACCGTTGCTCAACCAAGCCGTCATCACTTTCGAGCGCGCGCTCGATCCGAAGGCCACGGGTTTTGACTATGGCTTCAAGGCGCAGGTCATGTATGGCACGGATGCGCGCTTCATCCATTCGATGGGGCTGCTGGACAAGGCGCTGAAGACCAAATACCAGCAACTCGATGTCGTCGAAGCATACCTGAACCTGCATTTCGCGGCGCTCACCTCGGGCGGTGTGGACGTGAAGATCGGCAAGTTCGTCACGCTCGAAGGTGCGGAGACGATAGACCCGCGCACCAACGTGTTCTACTCGCACAGCTACATCTTCAACTTCGGCATCCCGTTCAATCACACGGGCATCATGACGACCACCCACCTTAACAAAGTGGTGGACCTCTACGCCGGCATCACCCGCGGCGTGAACACGAGCCTTCAGGACAACAACAGCTCACCGGCCTTCCACGGCGGCATCGGGCTGAACTTCAACGAGGGTAAATTCGCGGTCCTAGCCACCACGCACATCGGTCCCGAAACGGCTGGCAACAACCGCAGCCAGCGCTACCTCAGCGACATCACCGCGACGTGGAAGGTCACCGACAAGTTCACCTCTATCACCGATCTGAACTACATCTATGACGCGGCGGCCAACGCCCGCGGTTACGGTGTGGCGCAGTATTTCACATATGCGTTCAACGACAAGATCAGTGCCGGCGTCCGCGCCGAGGTGTGGCGGGATGAGAAGGGGTTCTACGTCACGTCGTTTGCCAATGTGCATGATCCCGTCCGGGCACTGCGCGGAGAGGCGGTCACCGACCCGCGCACCGTCGGCGGCGGCAGCACGACTTACGGAGCGCTCACCGTGGGCATGACCCTGAAGCCGACGATCCCGAAACCGTTCAGCCTCGTCATCCGCCCGGAAGTGCGGGTGGATACCTCGCTGAACAACACCCGGCCGTTCAACAACTCCAGCAACCGCTCAATGGTTACGGCGGGGCTCGACTTCCTGATGACGTTCTAAGTTATCGGCCAATCGTCCAAACCGAAATCCGTTCAAAATAATGCGCCAGACCGAAAGGTCTGGCGCATTTGTTTTGTGGCGGCGAGGCCTGCGTCCGGAAAGTACCAGAGGCTGGGAGATCACTTCAAAAAAAACTCCCTTGGGACGTTGCCGCCCCAAGGGAGTTGAATTTCAGAACAGGCTGCCCTGTGTCTTTGGAACGCGATCCTTAGAACGCGACCTTGAGGCCGCCCTGGAACACGAGTTGGTTCTTGTCTGTCCGGGCCTGAGAGAGTCCGACGCCGGACGCGCCGTTGAAGGCGATCGGGCCGTTGCTCCCGCCGAGGCGGTAGTAGGTCGCACCAGCGTTGACGCTCCACTTGCCGAGGCAGGCGGGGATGAAGTGCAGCGTGTAATCGGCGCGGGCACCGGCGGAGATGAAGCCGAAGCCGCGGTTGCCGAGGTAGAATCCGCCGCTGCCGAAGCCACCCTTGATGGGAAGCGACAGGGTCAGATCACCGACGGTGTAGCCGGGGGCGATGCCGACTTCGTAGTACTGGCCGCGGCCATGGAAGCCTTGGCCGCCACGGAAGTTATTGCCCGTGGTGCCTTCGAGTTGGAACTCAACCAAGGCGTAAGGATGCATTGCGAACGCACCGAGGGCGCCGCTGTCGTCATACGAGATTATGGCACCGGCCGTATAGGTGTTCTGGAACACCGACGAGGGGCTCTCATAGGTCTTGAAGTAACCGCCGAGGCTCAGCTTGTCGAAGGTGAACGTCATGCCAGCTTGGAAGTCGAACTCGAACCAGTTCGCAGTGGTCTGGCTTCCGAGGCCGGCACCGCCAAGCCCGTTCTGCGCCGTGCGGCCAGCATTGCGGTTGTGGCTGTGGAACGAATTCCAGATACCGATGTCCGCCGTGACGGAGGTCAGCGCGCCCGCACCCTTGTAGATGCGGAAGTGCAGGTCGGCGTAGGGCTGCACGATGAGGCCCTGATTTTCCAAGGCGATGCCGTGGCGGATGTAGTTGCTGACGACGTCGAAGCCGATGTCGCCCGTGATGCAGGATTCCTGCACGGGTTCAATGACCTTCTTCTGGACCGGCTTGACGTATTTGTCGTCATGGTGGCCCTTGTGGGCTGCGAAGGCGGTGGAGCCTGCGAAGCACGCCGCGGCGAATGCTGCGAACGTGGTGATGTTACGTGTGTTCATGTGTTTTAGTGGTGGTGTGTTTGTGGTTATCTGCTTCATGCCTTTCGGCACGGTGCGGTTTTTAGCCTTCTGCCCGGATCGAGGCAACAATTATTTTTCGGATTGTGAATAGGAGTGAATAACTTTCCGTTCCCTATGTCCGATCCATGCATGCCCGGTGAATAACTTCCCAGCTCCGGCTCGCGTTCAAAAAATCGCGGCTCCCCGATCACTGATTGTCAGTGATGTGAAGGACAATCTTCCCCGCGTGCCCTGCCGCCATGACTGCACGATGCGCCTCCGCGGCCTCGGCGAGCGGGAATGCCCGCCCGATGACGGGGCGCAGGCTGCCATCCGCGAGGTGCCGCCCGATGGCCGCGTGGCATTCGGCCAATTCCGGGGCCGGGGTATTCGCGAGCATGACTCCGCGCACGTCGGCATCGCGGAGCATGAGTTCCCGCGGGTTCACCTCGATGCTTCCGCGGCTGCCGACCACCACGACCCGGCCTCCGCGTCCGAGCAGCGGGAGGTCGCGCGCGAGGTTCACATTTGCCAGCATCTCTATGATCAGATCCACGCCTTTCCCGTCCGTCGCCGCGCGGATCGCATCCTCGTAGCCGGGGGCGCTGTGGTCGAAAATCATATCGGCACCGAGCCCCGCGAGCATCTCCCGCCCGGCCGCACTGCCGCCGGTTGCCAGCACGCGCAGGCCCACCGCCTTTGCAAACTGCACCGCCGCCATGCCCACGCCGCCGGTCGCGCCATGCACCAGCACCGTCTCGCCCGCCTTCGCCGCGCCCCGCTGCATGAGCGCCCGCCAGGCGGTGGAGCAGGGGATGCCCAGCGCCGCGCCCTGTGCAAAAGTCACGCGCTCCGGCAGTGCGAACACACTCCCCGCATCGCAGACCGCCGCCTCCGCGTAAGTCCCGCTCAGGCTCCCGACCACCCACACGCGCTGCCCCGGCAAGAGCCGCGGCTCCACGCCAGCGCCCGCCCTTTCCAGCACGCCCGCGCCATCCGAACCCGGCGTCCACGGCAGCGGCGGCAGCTTCGCATACGCGCCGGATCTAATATATGTCTCCACCGGATTCACCCCCGCGGCCATCAGGCGCACGACGACCTGCCCCGGCCCCGGCTGAGGCTCGGGCACATCGCAAAGTTCGAGGACTTCCGGGCCGCCGAAGGCCCGCACGCGGATCGCTTTCATTGCAGGGTTGAGAGGTGAGGGTTGAGAGTTGAGAGGCGCACGGAGGCGGACTCTGGGCACGCACGATTCATCGCGCACATCCTTTGACAGACCGCCCCTGCTCGTCCATTCCTTTGCGCGATGAGCGACTCCTGCTGCCAGCACCAGACCACCGAGCCCTGCGAAACCGCCGAAAAGCCCGGCGCATTCGGCGTCGAAAACCCGCGCGGCCTCGACGCCCTCGCCTTCGACGGCGAGACGGGCGAAGCCGTCCTCATCATGGTCGAGCCCCGCCCGTGGGACGGCTCCGAGCAGCGCATCTTCCAGCTCCAGGAAAAAGTGAACTCCTACCTCAGCTTCGCCCTCGACGGCGAGATGACCGAAGCCTTCCCGCACCTCGCCGGCAAGCCCGTCCGCCTCCAGCTCGACTGCGCCCTCCCGCCCGACTCGATGACCGAGCACTTCATCACCGCCGTCCGCGAACACATCGCGCTGCAGGACATGAAATTCGCCGTCCGAGTCGTCGGCGAACCCGCCCCCGCCGGCGAACTCACCGGTGAAAATCCCGGCGGCTGCGGCACCGGCTGCGGGTGCCACCCGTAGTCACCCTGCGGAAACAAATCGCCGCCGCGTGAGAAATGCGGCGCGTTCGTGGAGCGGGGAGTTCATTGACGTGCTGAGAGACTATTCCAGAGGAGCAATCTTGCCGGGTGATTGGAGTGCCGCGGCGCGGTTGAATGCTTCGAGCAATTCCTGCTGATGCAAGGACGCCCAATCCATGACGAGAGCCGAGGCACGCTGCGGGAGTGAGCCATCAATGACTTGCAGCGTCCCGATTGCGATCTTGGCGACGTGTCCGGCGTAAAGGGCGTGGAAATGAGGCGGTGGATGATCGCCATAGTAAATCTGGATGACGATTCCATAAAATCGGCTGACCTCAGGCATGAGCAGGCGCGTGGTGCAGAGCGGGGAATACGTCGTCAGCAGTCTTGCCCGTCATCTTGAGGTAGAGGGAATCAGGGCACAAATCGAGATCCCCAGGCCATTGCAGCGCACCAATCGGACTGACGGAAAGCTTTTCAAAAGCGCCTTCTTGCAGCCAGACACTGAAGACTCCGCGACCGGCCATGCCGCTCAAATCAACGGTCCCCGATGCCCCGTCGTCGAATCGAAGGAACACCCGGAAACGATCCATGGGCTTTGCCTCGGTGATTTTCATACCGGCAGACTACCCGGGTTTTTCATCCTGTCGAGATGCGGCGCCTCCCACCGATTGCCCCGCAGCGCGGCCGCGTGAGGCAGCACGGTGAACAGATCGAGTTGATCATCCGCCGGTTCTCCGGTGAGCGGCAGCGCGGGACGCACTTTGGCAGCGATGACAAAATCAACCTGCCAGACTTCGCCCCGTTCAGCACGCACCGTCCCCGGCCTCCAGCTGGTCGAGAATCTGCGCGCCTTCCAGCGCCGCTGCATCACAATGCGCGACGCCGTCGTTCTCCTCGCTGATTTCGATGAGCTTGCGGCGGACGGCCAGCAGGTCGGCGGGAGTCAGCTTCGGGAGTTCATCAATAATCTGTGCAGCGCTCATGGTCGGAAAATACGCCGTGCCGATCTCAGGACAAGTGCGGAAGCGCCGAGCGCACCCTTCGCAAAAAATTGCCGCCGCGTGAGAAATGCGGCGCGGTCGTGGAGCGGGGAGTTCATTGTAGGCTGGGCGTTCCGGTCTTTTCGGAAACTCAAAGTGTAACCTCAAACGAGTCGAGAACGAACCGGATTCCTTCAAGTTTACCTGAGAATACTTCTGCGAAATACGCGATCATAGCGATGTCGCTCGTGCCACATAAAGCTGTCAAGACGTATGCCAGCGATTCCCCCGGATACTTATCTTTGCCCCGCCTCAATGCTTCGGAATAGAGACTGAATCGCTTATCCAAGTTCGAGAGAGGAGTTCCGCTATCAATGGGAGTTTCACCGGTTGTCATCCAAATTCTCGTGTCCCCTAGCCATTCGCCATAGGGAAGCGGCATACAACCATGCTCCAAAATGAAGTGCCGCAAATGAATCGTAAAAGCGTTGCGGAGTGCCTTCTCAAGATCAGGCTTGTCCTTCAGAATCAGGTAAAATGCTAGGTCTGTAGAGAAGTTAAGAAAATATATGATCTCGCGGAAAACGTCGTTGAGAGGCGTGCCCGGAACGCTGCCAAAATTTTGTCTCACGAAATCACCGTGTTTAGCAGGCCAGTCGTGATTTGCGGCGATCAAGAACTCAGCAATATCTGGTGGTGAAGCCCTTTGTTTAGGTTCGATCATATTGATGATTCTATGATACTCGTATCAAAGCGTAATGCGCATTCGCCGTCGTCGCGCTCACCGTCACCGGCACGAATTCCTTCACGACCTTCACGTCCTTGGGATTGATGAGTTGCACGGTGCTAACGGTCCGCAGGTTTAATCGCCAAGACCTTGATGTGCCGGTCCGCAAAATCAATCCAGTAGTGGATGGAGTATCCGGCGAACACGCTGATCTCCACGCGGCGGCCAGTCCTGTCTTGCTCATGGTAGTCCGAGTATCGATCCGGCGTTGAACGCAATCTGGTGAAATGATCGAGCAGCCGTGTCCGCACCCGCTTCGGGATGGAATCGAGGACGGCAATCGCCTCCAAATCCACAAGCAGGCGGTAGTCCATCAGTCAGGCTACTCAGAAAAGCGCTTCTTGAGTTCATCGAGTTCAACCCAGTGCGATGAATCCTTGTCGTCGATTTTTTGCGCCAGTGTTTGCTTGAACTCCGCGTCCTGCTCGGTCTGCCGGGAAATGAGAAATGCGATCAGCTCCCGCTGTTCGAGCAGCCCGAGATGGGCTGCCTGATCTTTTAGCTGCGCCAGTGACATGGGCAGATTCTATTCAAAGCGTCGCTGAGGTCAATGCGCCGCCGCAGTCGCCGGCCCGACCGTCACCGGCACGAATTCCTTCACGACCTTCGCGTCCTTGGGATTGATGAGCCGCACCTTGCCGTCCTCGCCGGCGGCGGCGGCGAGCGTGCCGTCGGGCTTGTAGCTCACGGCGTAGATGCCGGCGTCGAACTTCGCGCCGGCGAGCAGCTTCACGTTGCTCGTGTAGTGCGCGTCGAGCGTCTTCTTGTCCGCGTCGCTGCGCCCGGCCTTGCCCTCGATGGCGAGGATGTTCGCGGGCATCGTGGTGTCGAAGTCGTAGTTGTAGAAATTCACCTCGCCCTTGCCGTCGAGCGAACTGCCCGCGGCGAACGAGTTCCCGTCCGGCGCGAACGCCACCGAGTAGATGCGCCCTTCCATCGCCGGCCAGCGGCGGATGAGCAGCGCGTTGTCCCCGATGCGCCGCTGCACCTTGCGCTCGATGCGATACGCCTGGGGCACGCCGTCCGCGCCGCCGACGAGAAACTCATCGCGCTTCGTGTGCCGCGCGACCGCCTGCAATCCGCCGCGCAGCGCGCCGGGCGTGATGCTGCTGAGGTTGTCAATGAACCGCTGCGTAGCGACCTCGGTGAGCTTCGCCGTCATGTCGCGGCCCACGCTCACGAGCTTCGATCCGTCGCCGGTGAAGACCGCGCCGAGCACCCAGTCGTCGTGCGAAGCCTGCTGGAGCACCTGCTTGCCCGACTCCGCGTCAATCGCGCGCACCGTCTTGTCCGCGCAGCCGAATGCGACGAGCTTCCCATCCGGCGACCAGCTCGCGCCATACACGGTGTCAAATCCCTGCGGCGCGCTGAGCAGCAGCTTCCGCTTCTCCACGTCCCAAATCTGAATCTCCCCCATCTGCGCCGGACGCCCGCCGCCCGCCGCGAGCCTCTTCCCATCGGGTGAAAATCGCACCGACTGGATTCGCTCCGACAAACCCACGAGCCGCGCGACCAACTCGCTGCCATCACTTTTCCAAAGCAGCACCTCGTGAAATCCCGCGACCGCGAGCAGCGATCCATCGGGAGAAAAATCGAGCGAAGTGATCAGCGGAGGCCGCGAATAAACCGGCGGATGCTCCGCGTCGAACCGCTGCTTCGCATTCTGGGGCGTGTCGTCCTTCGCACCCTCGGCGATCCAGCGCTTGATGAGCGCGATGTCCTTCTCCGCGAGCGGCGCCTTCTTCGGCGGCATCTCCGCCTCGCCCTTCACCGGCGTGATTTGTTCGACGAGATGCGACTTGTCCGGCTGCCCCGGCACGATCGCCGCGCCCGATTTCTCCGCATCATCGCCCCCGCGCAGCAGCTTCGCAAAATCCGTCATCACATACCCGCCCTTCGCCTTCGCCGGCTGATGGCACCCCTGGCAGTTCGCCTGCAAAACCGGCCGCACCTTTTTGAAATAGCTCACCGGCGCATTCGGATCCTCCACCTCCTCCTTCTTCGGCGGCGCGGCGGAAAATGAAACGGAGGTCGCGAAGCACAGCGCGGCGAGTGCGGACACACCGCGGGAAAGTGGAGAATTCATGGCAGAGAGGGGAACTGCGGGGCCACGCGCTTCTTAGCAGCGACAATGAATTGCAGGTTCATTGTTGAAACGCGGAGACGCCGAGGCGCAGAGAAGAACATCACGAAATCCACAGCGACGTTCGGCGCGTCGCATCACCCTCGTTTTCACAGCCTCTGCGTCTCTGCGTCTCTGCGTTTCAAAAAGAACAACCGCCCAGCCCGCATTGCGTCTCAGAGCTTCGACTTCAGCTCTTTCCCCACGCCAAATTTCACCGACTTCGACGCCTTGATCTTCAGTGGTTCGCCCGTCTTCGGGTTCACGCCCATGCGCGCCTTGCGATGCACGACCTTGAACGTGCCGAACCCGATCAACTGCACATTCTTCCCCTTTCGCAGCGTCGCCGCGATGGATTCCACGACGGCATTCACGGCCTTTTCCGCGGCGGCCTTGCTCACGTCTTTGCCGAGATTTTTTTGCACGCTGCAAACGAGTTCTGCCTTGTTCATGGGAATGATGAGTTATGGGTGGGGGGGGGATGGTTTTGCGAAATGAATCTGCCGTTCGGATTCGGGCCGCTGTGTGTCACCCGAAAATCAGCGAGTCAATGGGTTTCCAAAAAACCTTCCGCCGTGTCCCGGTGCATCCCGGTTTCCGCTCAGAAAACGTGCCGGAATTGCTGGAAAAGCGCGCCGCATCCATCGTTGATTTTTCATGCCGCGAAGCACAGCATCTGCGCATGGATTTTCAACAGCGGATCACGCATCACCTCGGCACTTCGCCACGCATTCACCCCACGGCTTTCACCGCGGCAAACGCGAGCATCATCGGCGACGTGACGCTCGGCGAGGAGTCGAGCGTGTGGTACCAGTGCGTCCTGCGCGGGGACATCCATCGCATCGTCATCGGCCCGCGCTCGAACATCCAGGACGGTGCGGTGATCCATCTCGCGGATGCGTTTGGCACCGAGGTCGGCGAACTCGTCACCGTCGGCCACAAGGCCATCCTGCACGCGTGCAAAATCGGCGACGAGGTGCTGGTGGGCATGGGCGCGATCGTCCTCGACGGCGCGGAAATCGGCGCGCGCTCGATCATCGGCGCGGGTGCGGTCGTCACCGGCGGAAAGATTTTTCCACCCGGCTCGCTCATCCTCGGCACGCCCGCAAAGGTCGTCCGCACGCTCGACGCCGAGGAGCAGGCCGGCATCCGCGTGTGGGCGGATCGCTACGTCACACTCTCGCGCGAATACATCGCGCGCGGGATCCGCTGAACCGCCGCGCAGCGGCGACTCCCGTGCCATTTCCGGCCACTGGCCGGAAACACCTCGCCGGATCGGCGTGCGTCACTTGCGTTTCGATCTGCGTGGCGCATTCCAAATTTGCGCACGCCGCCTGCATCGTGGCGCCGTCCGGTGCTTTCGGCGAGTCGCCGAAAACAGCACGCGAGTCGCGTGCTCCACCCGGGAAATGCATCGCTCTGTCTTCTTGTGCAGTCTTGGCGGATCTTTCTACACGGCTTCATCCCCTCTCAACTTTCCCCTTCCCCCGCGCGCCGCGCACACGCCATTCTGCGCGGATGAAATTCGGAATCTGCAACGAGATTTTCAAGGACTGGTCGCTCGAGGACACTTTCGCGTTCGCGAAAAAGGCAGGCTACGACTTCGTGGAAATCGCGCCATTCACCGTCGCGAAATCGGTGACCGATATTTCCGCCGCCGAACGCGCCCGCATCCGCGCGCTCGCCGCGAAAATCGGCATCGGCATCAGCGGCTTGCACTGGGTGCTCGTGCAGACGGAAGGCATCTACCTCACGCATCCCGACGCCGCGGTGCGCTCTCGCACGTCGGACTATTTTGTCGAACTCGTGGACTGCTGCGCGGACCTCGGTGGCACGCGCATCGTCGTCGGCTCGCCGAAGCAGCGGAACCTCATGGACGGCGTGACGTATGAGCAGGCGTGGGCGTGGGCCACGGACGTCTTCCGCGCCGCAGTGAACCGCGCGGAGGAACGCGGAGTCGTTCTGTGCTTCGAACCGCTCGCGCCGAGCGAAACGAATTTTGTGAACACCGCCGCCGAGGGACGCCGCTTTGCCGCGCAGTTTGCGAGCAAGGCGATGAGCATCATTCTCGACGTGAAAGCGATGAGTTCCGAGCCCACCCCGATCCCGCAAATCATCCGCGAGAGCGCGGGCAAGTTCGAATACTTCCACGCAAACGATCCGAATCTGAAAGGCCCCGGCTTCGGCGACATGGACTTCGCGCCCATCGCCGCCGCGCTGCGCGACGCAGGCTACGACGGCACCGTCTCAGTCGAGGTCTTCAACTTCGACGAAGGCCCGGAAGCCATCGCCACACGCAGCCGCGACTACCTCCGCAAGACCTTCGGCTGCTGACAGGGCAGCCGCCGAGCCTCTTCCGGGTGGAGCACGCGACTCGCGTGCTGTTTCCGGCGACTCGCCGGAAACACCCGACGGTGCCACGATGCGGGCTGCGTGCGCAGATTTGGAACGTTGCGGGTGATCCGAATATCAAACTGCAAACACCGATCCTGCGGGTGTCTGCGGCGAGTCGCCGCAGACGGCACGCGAGTCGCGTGCTCCACCCGGGAAGCGGTTTCGCCGCTCCAAGTGCGTCACCGCGTCACTCATCCTTCGGAATCTTATCCAGGATCATCCGCGTGATGATGTCACTCGTCACCCCTTCGCTCTGCGCCGCAAAATTTGGAATGATGCGATGCCGCATGATGCTCGGCGCGACTGCGGCCACATCCTCGCAGCCCACATAGACCTGCCCGCGCAAGATCGCGTGCGCCTTCGCCGCGAGGATCAGATTCATCGAGGCGCGCGGCCCTGCGCCCCACGAGATCCACTTCTTGCAAAAGTCCAGCGCCTGCGGGCTTTTCGCCCGCGTCGCCGCGACGATCTTCTGCGCGTACCGGAAGACGTGCTCCGCCACCGGCATCCGCCGCACCGTGCCTTGCAGGTAGAGGATGTGCTCATTGCCGAGAATCTGCCGCACCGTCGCCGGTTTGCCGCCGGTGCCGCGCCGCATGATTTCCAACTCCTCGTCCGCGCTCGGGTAGTCCACGTAAATCATGAACATGAACCGGTCCAGTTGCGCCTCGGGCAGCGGATACGTGCCCTCCTGCTCGACGGGATTTTGCGTCGCGAGGACGAAGAACGGATCGGGCAATTTGTGATCCGCTCCACCGACGGTGATCTTCCTTTCCTGCATCGCCTCCAGCATCGCCGCCTGCGTCTTCGGCGGCGTGCGGTTGATTTCATCCGCGAGGATCACATTCGCAAAAATCGGCCCCGGCAGGAACTTGAACGCGCGCTCGCCCGTCGCGGGATCGTGGTGGATCACCTCGGTGCCCGTGATGTCGCTCGGCATGAGATCGGGTGTGAACTGGATGCGCTTGAACTGCAAATTCAGCGCCTGCGCGAGCGTCGAGATGAGCAGCGTCTTCGCCAGCCCCGGCACGCCGACGAGCAGCGCGTGCGACTTCGTGAAAATGGCGATCAGCAGTTCATCAATCACGAGATCCTGACCGACGATCACCTTCCCGATCTGATGCCGCAGCAGTGCGTGCGCCTCCTTGAAATACTCGATCGCCTGCACATCGCCCTCGCGGAACACCTCCGCCTTTTCGTCCGGAGCGACTGCGATGGGTGGGGGCGGCGGAGAGTCGGTGTCGGTATTCATCGGGAGGAAATTCGCGCAAGTAGAACAGCGCGGCACAGCTTTGCCAACGGCGATGTCGGCACCGGGAGCGGCGACAGGAATGTCGGCGCTCCAAGTGGCGCATCCACGCCTACGGTTTTCACGAAGCCGTACGATTCGTGAAATATCCAGGCATCCGCTCCGCGGCTCTTGCGGCGACACCCTCGATGGTCACGCCCGCCGCACCCTCGCGCTCGAGGCTCGTCATTTCGACTCCGGCGATACCGCACGGCGTGATGTGCGCGAAGCCATCGAGCGGGCCGCACACATTCAGCGCGAAGCCGTGCATCGAGATCCACCGCCGCACGCCGACGCCGAGACTCGCGATTTTTTTCCCGCCAGCCCACACGCCCGTGAGTCCTTCCTGTCGCGACGCTGCGACACCGAACTCCGCGCAGAGCGAAATCAAAAACTCCTCAAGGTCGCGCAGGTAGCGGTGGAGGTCAGAGCCGCGCTTTCGCAAATCAAGCAGAGGGTAGCCGACGAGCTGTCCCGGCCCGTGCCACGTCGCCTGGCCGCCGCGGTTGATCGCCATGAGCGGCGCGGGCAGCGCCGCAGGATCACGCAGCGAGCTGTGATCATTCGTGCGCCCGATCGTGAAAACGGAATCATGCTCCAGCAGCAGCAATTCATCCGGCGCATCGAGATTCTCCGCTTTTTGCGCGACGATATCTTCCTGCAATGCGAGCGCGTCGCCGTAGCTGATCCTGCCGAGCCAGCGCACGTTCATATCCGCTCCAGCACGACTGCACCGTGTCGCGCGCTTTCCGCCGTTTGGAAATGCGTGAGGCCGATCGCGAGCGCGTCCGCAGCATCCGGCGGCGGAGTTTCCTTCAGCCCGAGGAGCACGCGCACCATGAAGCCGACCTGCTGCTTCTGCGCGCCGCCCTGTCCCACGACGCTCTGCTTTACGCGGCGCGGCGCATATTCGTAGATCGGCAGCCCGCGCTCCGCCGCTGCGAGGATGGCCGCACCGCGCGCCGCGCCGAGCGTGATCGCCGTGCGGTGGCTCTGCACAAAAATCACGCCCTCGATCACCGCGCACTCGGGCCCGTGCTGCGCGATGAGTTCCGCGATGCGCGAACGGATCGCCACGAGGCATCCGCTCGGCAGCAGCTTCGGCGGATTTTTCACCACGCCGTATTCGATCGTCCGCACATTGCCGGAGATTTTTTCCAGCAGGGCAAAGCCGGTGCAGCGCAGTGATGGATCGATCGCGATGATTCGCACGCGCCGTTCATACGCGGATGCGGCGCGGCGCGAAATCGAAACTTCATCCTTTCGCCATGCAATCCGCAGCGCGTAGAATCCGCGCCATGCTCCTCGATTTCATGCAAAAGGGCGGCCCGGTCATGTGGTTCATTCTGGTCTGCAGCGTGCTCGGAAGCGCCGTGTTTTTGGAACGCCTGATCTATTTCCACCGCATCAGCGTCCGCGTCGGCGAATTCATGCGCGGCCTCGCAAACCTCATCCACGGCCGGCGCTACGCGGAGGCGCAGACCGAGGCCGCCGCGACGAAGGGCCCCGTGCAGCGCGTCGTCCACGCCGCCATCATCCGTCACAGCGCGCCGCGCACGGAGCTGAAGGAGATCGTCGGGGAAGCCGGCCAGCTCGAAGTGCCGCGCCTCGAACGCCGGCTCGGGATGCTCGCGACGCTCGCCTTTCTCACGCCGATGCTCGGGCTGCTCGGCACGGTCGCGGGATTGATCGAGGCCTTTCAAAGAATCGCCGCGACGACGGGCCTCACGAGTTCAGCGGAGATCGGCAACGGGATCTACCAGGCGCTCATCACCACCGCCGCGGGCCTCGCCGTGTGCATCCCGTGCGCCATGGGCTACGCGTATCTCAGCGCACGCGCAAACGCGGTCATCCACGACATGGAGCGCGCCGGGATCGAGGTCGTGAATCTCCTCGTGGAAAGCCGGCAGCACTCCGACATCATCGAGTTCAACGAGCCGCCGCGCCGCACGGAAACGCTCTCACCGTGAAGCTCGAACGCGGCTATCATTTTCACCTCGGGCTGTTCGGCATCACGCCGCTGCTGAACGTGCTCCTGCTTGTCCTCGTCTTCTACGTGCTCGGGTCAAAGTTCACGCTCACGCCGGGCGTGCAGGTGAGCCTGCCGACCACGTCATTCGCGCTCGGCACGCAGCGCAATGCGGAGATCGTGACCATCACCGGCGGCCCGATCCCGGCAATCTACCACCGCGATCGCGAGGTGACGATGGAGGAGTTGCTCGCGAATCTTTCCGAAAACAAGGCCGCGGAAAAATGGCTCATCATCAAGGCCGACGCCGGCACGCCCTCGGGCAGGGTCACCGCCGTCGCCGACGAGGCGCTGCGGCGCAGCTACTCGGTGATCCTCGCGGGCGACATCCCAAAAAAATGAACGCCATGGCGCAGGATACCGTGCAGGAAACGGAACGGGACACGCCGGTCATTTTCACATGGGCCGACCGCGAGGGCAGCTCGTGGTGGCTCGCGGTTTTCATCTTCGTCTCGTTCCTCCTGCACAGTGCCGCGTTCTTTCTTTTCCAGGGCAGGGATCCCGCGCAGCCGCGCGCGGTCCGCACGGCGCCGATGGTGCAGATTCTCACCGCGCCCGCCGACCCGGCGCAGCGCAATCCCGAGACCGACGCGCTGCTCCAGTGGATCGCCACGCACGACCCCGCGCTCGTGGCAAAAGAGCAGACTGTCGAGCCGACGGGCCTGCTCGGTGGCACCTATCGCCCGTCGTTTCAAATCGTCCGCACACAGCCGCTCGGTGCGCCGCCCGAGCCGCCGACGTTCCAGGTTCCCCCGGCGCGCGATCCCCTCGTGCTGATCCGCAGCGTCTCGCCTTCGGAAAAAATCACGCCCGCCGTGGTTGCTCCGCAGGCGACGGAGGTGCGATTCTCCGACGCGCTCCTGTCGCGTGCAAAGGATCATCCGGCCTTCACGCCACGCGAAAAAACGGCCTCGATCGTGCAGCCCACGATCATCCTCGCCGGTGTGAACGGCGCCGGTGAGGCGCGCTTCGCATTTGTGCAGCAGGCGTGCGGCGACAATGTGCTCGACGCCGCTGCGTCCGCGTTCGTCCGCGCGTTCCATTTTTCCGAGGGCGGCGACGCCGTGCAATGGGGCACGATCACCATCGCGTGGGGCGACGATATCATCGCGCCCGCCGCGCAAAAGTAGCCGTATGTTCCGCCTCGAACTCCACGAGCTGATCTACGTCTATGCCGGCCTGTGCCTCGGCATCATCCTGCTCGCCTCCGGGCTGCACAATCTCCGCCGCAACCGCCGCGAGTCACACTCCGTCCGCAGCCTCGTGAAATGCCACCTGTGCGCGTTCGAGTTTCGCGACGACACCGGCATCGAGCTTCCGAGGTGCCCGAGCTGCAACGCGCTCGCGGACCGCAGGCGGATCTCGCGGCTGTGACACGGGAGTCCCGTCTTATTCTTATTCTTATTCATATTCCCCCGCCGTGACCGCGCCCGGCGGAGGAGTAAGAATAGGATTAAGAATAAGAATAAGATCAAGAGGGGGAGCCGCACTTCCCGCTTTTCATCCGCACCGCGCTTCTGGCAGGGTTCGACATGGCACCTCTCGACGACCAGTTCTACCAGCCGGCCGACCAGTTTTTCCCGAAGCACAGCGGCATCGGCCTCACCTACGATGACGTCACGCTCGCGACGCTCTACAGCGAAGTCATCCCGCGCGACGCGAACCTCGACACGCAGCTCCACGAGCGGCTCCAGCTCCGCCTGCCGATCATCTCCGCGGACATGGACACCGTCACCGAATCGCCGATGGCCATCGCGATGGCGCGCGCGGGCGGCCTCGGCCTCATCCATTGCAACATGCCCGAGCGCCAGCAGCTCTCCGAGGTGAGCCGCGTGAAAAACAACGTTCACGGCCTGATCCAGGAGCCCATCAAAATCGGCCCGGACCAGCTCATCGGCGAAGTGCTCGCGATGATTGACGACCGGCGTTTCGGCTTCAGCACGTTCCCCGTCGTGGATGAAAAAAACACGCTGCTCGGACTGCTGCCCGGCCATGTGGTGCGCGAGCGCTACGCCACGCGCAAAGTCGCCGAGGCGATGATGCCGCGCGCGCAGGTCCACACGATTCACGAACGCGAACTTGGCAGCGAACCCATCAAGGCGGCGGACAGTTTTTTCACCGCGCACATGGGCATCCACAAGCTGCTCGTCGTCGGCGACGGCGACACGCTGCGCGGCCTTTTCACCCTCAGCGACATCGAGCACATCCTCCACGAGCACGGCTCGCATTTTAAGCCCGCGCGCGATGAAAAATTCCGCCTGCTCTGCGGCGCGAGCATCATCGGATTGCGAAAGGCGGATGGCTCGCTCGACAGCGACCGCATCCTCGGCCACGCGGGCGCGCTCGTCGAACGCGGCTGCGACGTCATCGCCGTGAGCACCGCGCACGGGCACAGCGCGGGCGTCGGCGACACGGTGAAATTGATCCGCGGCGCATTTCCCGAGCTGCCGATCATCGCGGGCAACGTGACGAGCGGCGAGGGCGTCGAGTATCTCGCGAAGTGCGGCGCGAACGTCGTGAAAGTCGGCCAGGGCCCCGGCTCCATCTGCACCACGCGCGTCGTCGCGGGCGTCGGCATCCCGCAGCTCACCGCACTCTACGTCGCGAGCCGCGCGGCGGAAAAATGCGGGGTGACTCTCATTGCCGACGGCGGCGTGGTGAAGAGCGGCGACATCGTGAAGGCGCTCACGCTCGCGCAGGCAGTCATCTGCGGAAGCTTGCTCGCCGGCTGCCCCGAGGCGCCGGGGCAGATCATGGAAATCAACGGCAAGCTGTACAAACAATACCGCGGCATGGGCAGCGCAGCCGCGATGACCGCAGGCAGCGCCGCGCGCTACGGACATTCCACGAAAGACTCGGCGCGCAAGGTCGCCGCCGAGGGCATCGAGGCGCTGAAGGAAGTGAGCCCGCCCGTCGAACTCGTCCTCGCGCAGCTCTCCGGCGGCGTGCAGAGCGGTCTCGGCTACCTCGGCTCGCGCGATCTTCCCGCGCTGCGCAAGGCCGCGCGATTCATCCGCGTCACGAGCGCAGGACAGCGCGAGAGCGCACCGCACGATGTGATCGAGGTGAAGTCCACGAAGTGACGTAGCGGGGCGCGGGCGGCGGAGGGGGATTGGCTCAATTTGACTGTTGGGCGGTTCTTTCTCTTTGTCTTTGTCTTGCTCGTGCTCGTGCTCGTGCTCTCAAACCGTGGCAAAGAGAGCCGGAGCAAGAGCAAGACAAAGATGTAAGATTTCAAACTGAGTCACTACCCGGCGGGGTTGTGTTTTCAGTCGCGGCGGGAATAGTGGCGCGATGCGAGTCCGCCGCATGTTTGCCGCCGCTGTGCTTGCCTCCGCTTTCGCGCAGGCGGAGCCGCTTTCGTCGCGCGTTGCGGAGCGCTACCGGCAGATGCTCGCGGCAAATCCCGCAGAGGGAATCGCGCTCGATCGGCTCTGGAAGGGAGCGCTCGACGGCGGCACGACGGAAGAACTGCTCGCAGCCTGCGCGAAGGCCGAGGATTTTTCCGGACGCATGATCTTCGGGCTGCTGCTGCGAAAGGCAGGGCGTGACGACGAGGCGCGCGCGGCATTCGAGAGCGCGGCAAAGGCGGACGCTGCGAGTCCGCTGCCACTGCTCGCGCTGGGCCGGATGGAAAGTGAAGGCGCGCGTCCTCGTGCCGCGGCGGCATTTTTCGAGAAGGCGCTCGCGATTTTTCCGAAGAACGATGCGCGCATGCAGGACACGCTGATGCAGCTCGGCGCAGCATGGAGCGCCGCCGGCGAACCAGCGAAGGCTGCCGCGTCGTGGGAGCGCATGGCCGCGCTCTCGCCGGACGATCTCGATCTGCGCCGCCGTCTCGCGCACGCGTGTGCGGATGCGGGGCAGTCGGAGATTGCGCTCAGGCACCTGGAGTTTCTTTCCACGCACGCGGAGCCATCGGAGCGCGCGAAGGCATTGCAGCAGATGGCCGCGATTCACTCCGCCGCCGCGCGCCCGGACGATGCGATGCAGGCGCTCGAACGCGCAGTGCGAGGCACCGCGCCGGGGAACTGGCTGCGCGCGGAGCTGCTCGGGCAAATCATCCGTCTCGCCCAGCGCACTCATGCGGAGAGTGCGCTGGAGAAAAAGTGGCTCGCCCAGGTGGAGGCGAATCCGCGCGACCTCGGCGGGTATCTTCAGGTCGTGGAGTTTTACGATCGCACCGGCAATCCTGCGCAGGAGCGCGTGTGGCTGGAGAAAGTCACCGCTCTTGTGCCGGGCAACTCGGAACATTCGCTGCGGCTCGCGCGGCTGCTCGCGCAGATGGATCAGCTCGATGCCGCGGCAGCGCAGTTTGACAAAGTGATCGCGGCGCAGCCGAAGAACACCGACCTCGTCTTCGAGCGTGCGCGGCTGGATTTGCGCCGGGACGAGGGCGCTGCCGCACGTCAGCGGATCGCGGCGCTGCTGGCCGCGCGTGGCGATGACGAAATCCTGCGCGCCGCGGCCCTCGCATTTTTTCAGGAGCACCGGATGCTCGATGCGATCGAGGAACACCTGTCCTCGGATGCGCGGAGCGGTGCGGAGAACGCGCTGCTGTCACTCGCGGAATTTTACTTTTCCCAGCGGAAGCCGGACGAGGGGCGCGCGGTGCTGTCGCGTCTCGTGCGTGGCGGCGATGCGCCTGCCGAGGAGTCGCGCCGCCGGCTTGTCGTCGCGCAGCATCTGAAGGGTCAGGGCGAACTGACTTCGGCTGTCACGGAGGCGGAGGCCGCGGTGCGCCTCACGCCGGAATCGCGGGAGGCGCTGCTGCTGCTTGGCGAATTACGCGCGGTGCTCGCGCAGCGCGCGGAGGCGAAGGCGGCATTTCTGCGGGCGTACGCGGCGAGCAGCAGCGATGCCGAGCGGCTTGAGGTGGACGGGAAACTTTTCGAGAGCATCCGCGCCGAGGCCGTGCCTGCGGGCACCGGAAAGGGTGCGACCGCCGCGGCGCTGGTCGAGGGATTCATCCGCGACCTGATGCGCGAGGCGAACGATGCGAAGTCGCCCGCGGGCTGGCTGCGCGTAGCGCGGTGGAAGGCGTGGAATGGCGACAAGTCGAGCGCCGTGACCTTCGCCGCGAAGGCCGCGGACATGGAGCCGAGGAATCCCGCGGCGCGCGAATTTCTCGCGCGGCACGCGGTGACGAATGGCGAGGGCGCGTATGCAGTCGCGTACCTGCGCGAACTCATCGAGCTGAATCCCACCGGGCGCGACGGCTACCTGCGCGAAATTGCGCAGGTGGGATTGCAGCGCGGCGATCACGCGGAGTCGCTGGAAATTTTTGCGCAGCTGGTGAAGTCGAATCCGGGAAGCATGGACGCGCTCGCCGATCTCGCGGCCGCGCAGGAGCGGGCGGGCAAGGTGACGGAGTCGGCGGCGACGTGGAGAAACGTGCTCGCGCTCGCGCCTGCGCCGCGGCGTCGCGAGGCGGCGGCGTCCCTGCTGCGGATGCTGGAAAAGACCGGCGCGCATGACGAGGCGGTGGAGCTGATGCTGCGCGGCGCGGATGATTCCAGCGACGAACGCACGCGTTTCGCGAGGCTCGACGAATTGCTGCTCTACTGCCAGCGCCACGCGCTGCTGCCGTGGGCGCGCGGCATTTTCGAGAAGCGGCGTGCGGCGAAGGCGGACGACTATGTCGCGGCCATCGCGCTTGGCCGCGTGCTCAAGCTCATGGGTGAAAAGGCCGCGGCGTCCGGGATGTTCACCGACGCCGCGCTCTCGGTGCCGACGGATGCGGACGTGCTGCCGGAACTCGTGCGCGAGGCGGAGGGGCTTCACAAACTCGATCTCGCCGTGCGGCTTCAGGAGCAGTTTGTGCGGATGTCGAAGGTGCAGCATTCCGACGGATGGCTGCGGCTTGCGGCATTGCAGGAAGGCAGCGGCGACCTCGACGCCGTGGAGCGGACATGGGCGCAGGTCGTGGCGAAATTTCCGCGCGATCCGGACGTGCTGCGCAGGGCCGCGGACTTTCACCTGCAATGGGGCGATCACGCGACGGCGGCGAATCTCCTCGGCAAGCTCTGCGCGCTCGATGCGACGGACGTGCGCGCGGCATCCGAATTCGGAGAATTGAAGTTCGCCGCAGGAAAACTCGCAGAGGCGCGCGTGGCATTTGAAAAAGTGATGAAACTCACGCCGACGGTGACAGAGGCAGTGTATCCCAGTGAGTTCAACATGGGACTGACAGACCGCGGGAATGCGATGTTCGGCTCACTTCACACTTCGGACTTTTCCGGCGATTTTCCGGTGACCCCAGCAACGCCGGACAGCCTTGAGACACGGATTGAGGTTCGGCCCGGGGGCGGCGCACGGCGAACGTTTGAAAAATCGCAACGGCGAATGGAGTCTGCCACAAAATTACGACTCGCTGCGCTCCGCAGGCTTGCCGAGATCGCGCGGAACACGGGCGGTGCGGCGCTGGAAAAATGGATCGCTGAATGGAGCCCGTCCGAATCCGGTGCGGGCGCCGAGACACTGTGGGCACTGCATTTTTCCGGCACGCGCGATGCGGTGCTCCCGCTGGTGGAAAAAAATGCGGCTGCGGATCCGGCGGATCGTTCGCACTGGCAGGCGTTCATCCGGATTGCATTCGAGAGCGGTGCGTTTGCGCGGCTTGGCGAGTGGCTAAATGCGGATGCGCGCACGGCGGAGGATGCGGAGCTTTTCAAGCGGACGTTTGCAGACGTGCTGTCGTCGCGCAGCGTCCCTGTGTCGGTCGCGATGATGCAGGGCGTGTTCCCCGAGGGCGGGCGCGCGGAGCTGTGGCCGCTCGCGGAGGAACTCGCGCGGTGGCATCATACGCGCGAGGCGATTGCGCTCGGGCGCAGAGTTTTTGCGAATACGCCGCAGCGCGCGGCCACGGGTCGCGAACTGGCGCGGTGGCACCTCGCGCTCGGGGAAATGGACGAGGCGCGAGCAGTGCTCGCTGCGGCGTGCGACGGCGACGGCGAGTCACTCGAGGCGCCGGTGTACGCTGCGATGCGGGATCTGTATTTTCTGCTGCCGCAGGATCAGCGTGCGGCGTTTGTGCGCGAGCGGTTGCGATCTGCGGACGAGGGGGCGGTGCATGGCCTGCAAGTGAGGGCGCTCCTTTTCGCGCTCGATGGCCGGGATGACGATGCACGCGCCGCGCTGTCGCGGCTGCTCGGGATGCATCCCGTCGGCCCGGCGGCGCAGGAGGAGGGGAATTCCGCGTTGCGCGAGTGGAGCTTTGCGCACGGCACGGCGGCTCAGCTTGCGGAGTGGAAGCTGCCGGAGCTTGCGCGCCACACGCTCGATGTGGCGCTCGCGGACGGGGGGCTGCGCGCGTTGCAGGAGGAGCAGGGCGTGCGCGTGGGTTCGCCGAAAATCGGGACACGCGGCGGGGAGTGGAGCGTGCGGCCCATTCTGCATGAGGTGCTGCTGCGCGGGGGCGCGCAGCGGGATGCGCTCGCGTACCTCGCGGGCGGTGCGATCGAGCGGCAGGCGATGCTCGCGAAATTGCGGGACACTGCGGATGCCGGTGCGCGCGCGCGATTCGCGGAGGCGCTCGAATCGGTCGGCGGTGCCGCGCACGCGGTGGCGGTCTGGAAGCTGGGATGGGAGATCGATCCGCAGAATCCGGGCACGCTGCGGCAAGTGGTGGATGCCTCGCGCAACGCGGGTGACGTGGTGATGGAAGAGGCCGTCCGCCGGCGCTGCATCGAGGAGCGCATCAATCCCGGAAATGACACGACGCTGCGCGAATTCGCGCTGGAGCTTGCGGACTTGCTGGAGGCGCGCGGTGCAGCGGACGAGGCCCTCGCGGTGTTCGAAAAGGCCGTGGAGCGGAATCCCGAGGAGCTGCGGCTGCTGATGCGCGAGGCGCTGCTGCTGGAAAGATCTGGCAGGGCGGAGGAGGCCGCGCCGGTGTGGAAAAAGATGATCGGCTGCGATGGCGGGAGCGCGCCCGCGCGCCGCGCGCTGGCGAGCGTGCTGGAGCGGCGCGGAAAATTTGCGGAGGCCATCGAGGTGCGGAACCGTTCGGGGCCGTCGGGCGACCTGTCTTTGCCGGAGCTTTTTTGCAAGGACGGACGCACGGACGATGCACTCGTGGCGCTCGCGCGGCTGACGGGCAGCAGCGCAGTGCAGGCTGCGATGGCGGCGGCGGAAGTGCTGGCGCTGAAGGGCGAGGGTGCGCCCGCCCGCAGCGTGCTCGTGGCCGCGGCTGCGAAGACGACGGAGCCGCTCGCGCTGATGCAGGCGCGCTCGATGCTGCTGACGATCCCCGGATTCCCGCCGTCGCGGATTATTCTTGCGCGGATGCAGGAGCGGATGCGCGAGGCTGTGCGGGAGCATCCGGAACTCGCGGAGGGATATTTCCAATTTTTCGAGCACTACGCGCAGCGGCTCGGGATCGCGGAGGAGTGGAAGCGCGAACTCGATGCCGCATGGCGCGCGGGTTCGGGTGAAAGCGCGGCCGGGCTGGTGCTGCTGCGGCGTGCGTGCGCTGCTGAGGATGCGGACGCGGCGCGGCAAATCTGCGCGACACTGCTCGGGAGGGCGGACGTTTCCGAACGAATGATCGAGGAACTCGGTGCCATCGCGCGTGGGGCGCGGCGTGCGGATTTGCAGTTGCTCGTGGCCGAGCGCGCGGCGCGGGACGGGTGGCCATCCGCGGATGCGTTGCTCGAATGGGTGCGGCTGCTTGCAGCAAACGGCTCGCGCGAGCGCGCTGCGGAGGTGCTGCGGCAGCACGCGTGGCTGGCGGGATTCACCGGCGGTGCGGAGGCGCTGGGGCGCGCGTGGCTGGGAGTCGGCGACACTGCGCGGGCGCGTGAATCTCTCTCGCTCGCGATGCGGCAGGGCGGACCCTCGCCCGCGCCGTCCGTGCTCGTGGCAATGGCGCGCGTGCATGTCGCGGTGAACAATTTCCGCGCGGCGAGGCTGCTGCTTCGGCGGGCGTTTGCGGAGCCGGTGTGCCATGAATATGCGGCGCTCGCGGAGTATCTCGACGCGGGCGGCGAACTCGCGCGGTGGCGCGACGTGGCTGCGGAGTTCGGGCTCGCGCCGCGCGCGGTGCATGAGCTGTCGCTCGCGATTTTCTCGCTCCACGAAAAGCGGGGGCGTGTGCGCGAGGCGCTGTCGCTCGTGGCGGCGGAGCCGTCGCTCGTGAGCGCGGTGGATGAATCCCCGGCGGAGGGCGGCGGTGTGCCGCGGGTGGACTGCGCGCGGCTCCGGCGCGCGGCGGTGAAGTCGGGGGAGTTCGAAAAATGCGCGCAGCTTTTTGCACAGCCTGCGCTGTCGCGAATGCCGGATGCGGCTGCGGAGAACGAGGCGCTTCATGCCGCGTGGGCGGGGCGGCGCGGGGATGCGGACGCGCTGCTGCGACACGCGGAGCGTGCGTCGGAACTGCGGCCGGTGTCGTGGGAATTTGCGCGGCGTGCGGCGGAGATTCAGATGACCCGCGGTGATGCGGCGCAGGCGAAGGCGGTGCTGGGGCGGTTCCTCTCAGTCTCGCAGTCGGCGTCGGAGCGGGAGGCGGCGTTCGATTTTTGGGAGAAGGCCAACGACGCCGCGCGCCGCTGAAGACGGGAAGTTCACCTTGCCAGTGCGGTTTTCCGGTGGCATCGGTATGCGAATGCGACGTTCCGTGCTGATTTGGCTGGCGATGGCTGCGTGCCCTGTGGGCGCGGAGGCGCGGTCATTTCACTGGCCGTGGAGCCGCACGGCGGAGCAGCAGGAGCGGAAGGACGACCAGCAGGAGCAGCAGCAGGAGCGGAAAAAGATGCGGCTTTTCCCGCTCTTCTCAAACAGCCGTGCGAAGGAGCAGGAGCGGCTGAATGCGGCGACTGCACCGAAGCCGACCACGCGCGAGGAGCAGGTACTGAAGCCCGACTACACGAAGGAGTTCAACCCGAGCGTGGCGAATTTCGGCAGCGGACGATCGATCACGGGGAAGAATGCGGCGACGAACGCGTTTCATTTTGTGGACAGGACGCGGACGAAGTCGTTCGCAACCGGCGCGTTTGCGACGAAGCAGGCGTGGGGCTCGGATTCGCAATTTGCGACGAAGAGCGTGGAGACGAAGCAGTCGTGGTTTGCGAAGCTCACGTCGCCAACGAAGACGTATGCGACGCGCGAGAGCCGGGATGCGAACACGGGCCTGCAAGGACGCACTCTCCCTGGATCGGAGAAGCGTTTCGTCGCGATCGGGCGCAGGCAGGCGGCGCTGGACAAGGGCGGCGGAGGCATGATGCCTATCGGCGGCGAGCGCGAGGGCGGCCAGAGCTGGAGCGGTGAGCTGAAGCCGATGAGCATCCAGGACGTGAAGTCGCTGCTGAACAAAAACTGAGGCGTGCGCGATCCGGCGGAGTCCAGCCTTGCAGTCGCGCGCGGCCCGACTATCTAGGCGCGCTTATTTTTTCCTGATGAAGTCGCCTGAAGAACAACTCGCCATCCTGAAGCGCGGCTCCGCGCAGATTATTTCCGAGGAGGAATTGCTGGCGAAGCTGCGGCTCGGGCGTCCGCTGAATGTGAAGCTGGGCGTGGACCCGACGGCGCCGGACATTCATCTCGGGTTCACGGTGGGGCTTTCAAAGTTGCGGCAGTTCCAGGACCTCGGGCATCAGGCGATTTTGATCATCGGGGATTTCACGGCGATGATCGGCGATCCGTCGGGGCGCTCGAAGGCGCGGCGGCAGCTCACGCACGATGAGGTGATGGCGAATGCGACGACATTCAAGCAGCAGGCGTTCAAGATTCTCGACCCGTCGCGGACGAAGGTGGTCTTCAATGGCGAGTGGTTTGAGATGATGACGTTCGATGCGGTGATGAAGCTGAACGCGCATGTCACGCTGCAGCAGATGCTCCAGCGCGAGGATTTCCGAAAGCGGCTCGACGCGGGTGAGCCGGTGTATCTCCACGAGATTCAGTATCCGATCATGCAGGGGTGGGACTCGGTGATGATCAAGGCGGACGTGGAACTGGGCGGGACGGATCAGCTCCTGAACTGCCATGTGGGCCGCTCGCTCCAGCGCGAGGAGGGGCAGCACGAGCAGGTGGTCTTTTTGCTGCCGCTGCTCGAGGGTCTCGACGGCGTGAACAAGATGTCGAAGAGCCTCGGCAATTACGTCGGTGTGGCGGAGGCGCCGGAGATGATGTTTGGGAAACTGATGAGCATCGGCGACACGCTGATGGCGCGGTACTACGAGCTGCTGCTGTGCGAGGCGGTGCCGGACATTCACCCGATGGAGGCGAAGAAGCAGCTCGCGGCGCGCATCGTGGCGCGCTACCACAGCGAGGAGGCGGCGCAGGCTGCGCGTGCGGAATTTGAGACGCGATTTTCCAAGAAGGATCTCGATCACGCGGAGCTGCCGTCGCTGGCGCTCGCGGGCTTGCAGCCGGACATCGTAAGCGTGGTGGTGGCGGCGTATGCGCAGTGTTTTCAAATCACGAAGTCGCGCGGTGACGCGCGGCGGCTCGTGGAGCAGGGGAGCATCCAGCTTCGCGGAGAGAAGGTGGGCGATGCGAAGGCGACGCCGGCGATGAGCGCGGGCGATGTGCTGAAGCTGGACAAGACGCGCGCGGTGCGGCTGGCGTAGCTGCGCCGGTCAGAGCGCAGGCTGATCTGCGCAGCGGAAAAGTGCCCGCGCTTTTCCAAGCCTACGGTGCGGGCGGCTGCGCTTTTGGCGTGAAGGTGCGGCGGCGGCGAAGGCGGAACCAGTTGTTCAGCGTCTTGCGGAGCTTGTCGCGGAAGGAGAGGAGCTGCTCGTGGCGGCGCGCGCCCTTCACGATTTCGCGAAGGATCCCGCGCACGGTGAAATCATCCGTCTCAAGAATCATGTGACTCGTGCCGATGGCGGCTTCGTGATGTGCGTCGCTGCCGGCGATCATCGGCAGGCCGCGCCGCTCGGCGTAGGCGCGCGCCTTGTCGTTGAACCTGCGGCAGGAGATCGCGGCGTTGAAGACTTCGATGGCGTCCATTTTCAGCGTGTCGAGCGTGCTCTCGCGGATGCCCGCGCGGAAGAGGTCGTACGGGTGCGCCGGGATCGCGAGGCCGCCCGCGGCCTGCACGGCACGCGCGACTGCGGCGGCGGGTTCGCCTGTCATCTGCGGGAGCGTGACGCCGATGCAGAGCAGGTGGCCCTCGGCGGTGGAGACCTCGACGCCGGGGAGGACGAGGAAGCCGTCCACGGGTGTGCCGTCCGCACGGGCGAGGCCGCGCTCCACCATGTAGTGGTATGCGTCGCAGGTGTTGTGATCCGTGATGGCGAAGCCGTGGAGGCCCTTGCTCCGCGCGCTGGCGATCAGCGCCTCCGGGCTGCTCACGCCATCACCGGAGAACCACGAGTGGCAATGGAGATCCAGATGAAGGGGCACTGGCGGATGATGCGCGGGATGCGGGCGCGGGGCAAGTGGCGTCGCGAGGGATGTCGCGCGAGGGAAACGTCCACCGCCCAGCCAGCCGTTGAAAGTTGGCTGTCGCGCGCTGGAACTTTTCTTCCGGCGCCTTGCGCGCATGGGCTGGTTTCCGCTATCCGGGGTGCATGAGCATTGGATTCAAAGAATGGACACTCGTGTGCGACGCGCTCGGCAGCGGCGCGCAGAGCATCATCATCCGCAAGGGCGGCATTGCGGAGGGGCGCGCGGGATTCCGCTTTGAGCATCCGGAGTTTTTTCTCTTCCCGACGCTCTTTCACGAGCAGGTCGCGAAGCTGAAGCTCCCGCCGGACACCGCGCTGCCCGCGCCGCGCCGCGACGGGCAGCACGAAATCTCGCTGCGTGTGCGGGTCGAGTGGACGCAGGATGTCGCGGATCTCGCGGTCGTGCGGAGGCTCGCGCCATTCCATCACTGGCAGGACTCGGAGATCGAAAAGCGATTCCGCTACGAGCTGCCATCGGCCAGGCGCGCAGGCGCGGAAGTTGAAACGTGCTGCGTGAGTGTCGCGTTCGTGCGCGTGGAAAAACTGAGCGCGCCCTTTGTCTTTCCGGACTCGCCGAAGTTTGGCGGGTGCCGTTCGTGGATTCACCTTCCCGAGCTTCCCGCCGGAATCACGGGCGTCCCGATGATGGATGACAGCGCGCATCGCGCGAGGGAATCGCAAATCCGCGCGCTGCTCGCCTGAGCGCACCGCGCGCATCTTCCGAGCGCGACCGTTCCCCCGCAGCGGCGGACTACGCCGCCCGCTGCTGACGCCTGCGGCGCGTGCCCGCGAATGCCGCGCCCACGATCAGGAGCACGATGCTGGAGGGCTCCGGCGTGACATCCACCGCGTCCACCGCGGTCGCGTTGTTGTTGTTCTGCGCGGAGATGGTGAGCGTCGTCGTCAATCCGGTGAGCGCCGCCGCCTGGTTCGGGATGATCACCAGCGTCCAGGCGGAATCCGCCGCGAGGACGTAGGTGCCCGAGTTGCCGGCGAGTTCGACAGCGTTCGGGTTCGATGGATTCGGTGCCGCGAAATGTTCGTGACCCACGACGGACATGGCGGACAAATCAATGAGAGTTGAACCCCACATCACCGAGAAAAGATTCTCCCGGGCACTCGGGTCTCCCGCCCCGGTGCTGGTGGTGCTCAGGTTCGCAACCCAGAGTCGGATGTCATAAAACTGGCCCGGCGTGGTGCTGACATTCTGCGTGATGCTCGCCATCGAGTTTGCAGGGGCCTTGACGCCTTGGTCGTTGAGGAACAACGCCGAAATGGAGCCGCCCGTGGTGCCGCCGCCGGCGCTGACGAGTGAGTGGAAATCACTGTTATGGAAAAACGGATCGGTTCCGAGGACGATGGCGGTTCCCGCGGGCGTCGGCGACCAGTTCGTCAGCGGTGCGCTCGCAATCGGGCCGCTGAGGTCGGCGCTGTCTTCGAAGTCCCCGTTGACGATCGCGCCCTTCGATGTCGGCACGCAGAGCAACAACATGCACAAAAGCATGAAAAAGCAATCCACGCGGATCCCTGGGGCGGCGTTCTTCAAAGTGTTACTTATTAGCATCTGGCTTCGGTGCTGTAAAGTGGAAATCTGATGCGGAGGTGGACGAATTTGAGTTTGCTGCTTTCGCGAAAGCACGAACCGATTACAAGCTCATTCTCGGCATTGGAATCGTTTCTTAATTGTTTGTGGAATGAGACATACGCCGTGAGTCCGTCACTTTCTGGAACGCTGCCTGCGGTGATGGGGATGCGGAACCGCCGCGGCTTCCGCGAGTGCATCGTTTCTTTGAGCCATTGCACATTCAAGAAGTGTGATCATCGGCTCGGAAAATTGATTTATCGGGTTCGCGTATGCTCGGTCAGCATGACGGGTGCCAATGGGGGCTGTCATCAATTTTGGATTCACGATCCGTTGCCTTTGCGGATGGCGCTATGCCGCGTCTGCCGCTCGCACTCCATCGGAAGCCTGGGCGTGGGCGGAAATCTCACGCGGCCTTGCCGTGTGTGCAGGTGAGGTCGCGCGCGGGCTCGATTTTCCAACGCGCGGCAATTTCGAGCAGTTCGTCGTTCAGCGGCCAGCGGTCGGGGAGCGGGTCGCCGGTGTGGCCGGGGTTGCCGCCCTTGAGATCCATGCAGCCCTTGTTGTTTCCGATTTCCAAGATGCGCGCGACCTCGTCCTCGCTGAGCGTGACGGATGGGAGTGCGGCGAGTTCGTCAATTTTTTGCTCGATGGTCTTGGGCGTGACGCCGTTCACCTGTGCGCATTCCTGCATGAGCGTGGGGATGACGCTCTTCACCGGGGCCTGCGAGAGATTCCACGCGCACGCGAGCTGGAGCATCGTGAGGCCGTGCTTTTCCGCGATGGGACGGATGGCGTCTATTTTTGCGCTGCCCGCATCCACCCAGCCTGCGGGGCGGAAGGTGCGGTGATCGCGCGGGCCGAAAGTGTGGCCGGGGCGCACGTCATCGTGGAAAAGCCCGCCGTAATCCACCACGCGGGTGATGAGGCTGATGTCATTCTTCACCGCAGCGGGCAGCGCCATGTTGCCGGGCCAGGGCTCGAGGGGATTCAGGATGACCATCGCCCAGTCGATCAGTGGGCCGAAGCGCTCGAAGCACATGATCAGATCGAGGGTGAAGCCATTTGCCGGTCCGGGCGCGACGCCGATCAGCTCGGTCATTTTCTCGTCCTGCACGTGCGACATCGCCTTCCACACGGAGTCCTGCGAATAGCCGATGCTGTCGGGATTGTGGAGCATGAGGCAGTCGAAATGATCAGTTCTGCATCTTGTGAGCGAGCGCTCGGTGGCCATGCGGACGTATTCGGAAAAATCGCGCGGCTGCCGCAGGCGCGGATCGGTGAAGCGCGGGAAGCCCTTCTGCCCGTCGCGCGCGGCACTGTAGAAATCGTGCCCGATGATGCCGACGAGGCAATAGGTGTCGCGGGGCACACCGGCGAGCGAGCGGCCGATGGCCTCGTCGGCGGCACCGTTGCCGTACACGTCGGCGGTCATGAAGGTGCGGATGCCTTTTTCGTAGGCGCGGAGGATGCAGGCGTCGAAGCGCGCCTCGTCAATGGCTTCGCCAAAGTGCATGTATCGTCCGCCGTTCCAGGTGCCGTAAGCTGTGCGTGTGAGGTTCATAAAAGTGGAGGGGACTGAATTAGTCGCCGGTGGCGCGCACGCAAACTCCGAATTTGGCCGAGTGTGAACCGTGGTTGTCCTGCCCCGGTGCCGGCGCTCCGGCGCGGTTCACTCGGCGAGCTCTGCAAAGAAAAGCCGCCCTGCGCTCGTCTGGCGCACGGAGCTGATCGCGACGCGCACATTTTTCCCGACCTGCGCGCGGCTGTTGTTCACGACGATCATCGTGCCATCGGTGAGGTAGCCGACGGCCTGGTGCGCCTCGCGGCCTTCCTTCGTGAGCGTGAGCGTGATCTCGTCGCCCGCGGCGACGACGGGGCGCAGGGCCTTGTTCAGGTCGTTCAGATTCAGCGCAGTGATGCCCTGGAGTCGCGCGATGCTGCACAGGTTGCCGTCGTTCGAGAGCAGCCGCGCGCTGAGGATTTTCGCGAGCTGGATGAGCTTGGAATCCACGGCTGCGAACGGATCCACGGGAACCTCGTGAATGGTGACGGTGAGCGTCGGGTCGCGCTGCAAATCCTGGAGCCGGGAAAGCGCGAGGCGGCCTTTTTCCCGCCGCGCGGGATCGTGCGAATCCGCGAGCGTCTGCAATTCCTCGAGGATGAAGCGCGGGATGATCAGCGAGCGCGAGAGGAAGCCCGTGGCGACGAGTTCGGCGAGGCGCCCGTCAATGATGATGTTTGAGTCCACGAGGATCGGCATGTCGTTCGGGCTCTGGTCGCGGAAGCGGATGTAGGGGATGATGAGCGTGAATTCATCGCGGTTGCTGCGCATCGCGAGCATCATGCCGATGTAACCGAAGGTGGCATAGACGGTGAGGCTGATGAGCCATTTCACATCATCGGGAGTGCGAAAAAGCACGCCTGACGCAAGGAGCAGCCACGAGGAGATGAAGCCAAGCAGCAGGCCGAATGTCGCGGAGGAAAACATCCGCAGCGAGAAGCCCTTCAGCAGCCGGTCTGCGAGGACGACGATGAGGCCGAAGGCAACGCCGCCGCAGATGCCGAGCTTCGGATAGCCCCAGATGCTGTTGCCGATTTCCGAACCGAGGAACCCGGTGAACACGATGAAGAGCGCCCGCAGGAGCGTGATGGTTGGGCCGGTATTCATGTGTGTGTCACAGATACGTGCCAGCAGGGGGCACGCCAGAGCGGAGTCCGTGAAATTGCGTTAAATCAGCACCGCCGCCGAGCTACTTTGCCTTGTTCTTGTACCAAAGGATGCCGTGCTCGCGCAGGTTCTGGATGAGCGCCTTCAGGTTGTCGCCTGTCTCCTTGTCCGCGAGCAGCATGCCGAGCGCGCCTTTGCCGGTGTTGGCCTTTCCGATCAGCACCCTCGCGGAATCGAGCGCCCTGTCCGCCGAGTTCGCGGCGCTCTTGATGCTCGTGAGCGTGACCTTCAGATCGGCTGCCGCGGCATCAATCTTCGCGATCGGTGCCTTCACGGAGCCTACGGTTTCCTTCACCGCGTCCACCGCTTCCTTCGCCTTGGTGATCACGTCGTCAATGCCCTTCACGCTGCCCTTCAGGTCGCGTGTCAGTTCGCTCAGCGAGGAAAATGTCTCGTCAATCGCCTTCAGGTTCGTGTCGGAAAGGACGCGCTCGCGGATGTCCTTGATCGGCGCCTCGAGTTCCTGGAGCCGCTTCTTCAGCTCTTCCATCACGTCGGCACCCTTCACAGCCAGATCGCCGAAGCCGTCCAGCCGCGTGCCGATCACATAGTCGCCGTTTTTCAGGTTGTCGTTGAGGTTCGGATTCGCCGGCGGATTGATCCCCACGAATGCGTCGCCCAGAAATCCAGACGAGCCAATGAGGATGGACGAGCCGCGCGGAATCTTCACCCCTTCCTTGATCTTCAGCACGACCTTCACGGCAAAGCGCTTCTCGATGAGCTGCGGCGCATCCGCCGTGAAGCCGACGCGTGCGCCCGCCATGTACACGTCCGCGCCCTTGAGCAGCCCGCTCGCATTCTGGAACTCGGCGGTGATCATGTAATACTTTTTCAGCCCCTGCCCGAGCTTGCCAAACTGGATCGCCATGCCCGCGATCAGCCCCAGGCCGATGAGCATGAAGAGCCCCACCTTCCATTCGATGCCTCGAGAATCGTTTTTCATGCCGTCTAGTCCGTCTCGTCGCTGCGGCCCTCGATGAAGTCCGTGATCACCGGATCCTTGGACGCACGCAGCTCCTCGACCGATCCGTCAAAATGCACGAGTCCGTCGTGCAGGAGCGCGACCCGGTCCGCGCAGTGGAAGGCAGTCTTCATATCGTGAGTGACGACGATGGAAGTGACGCCGAGCTTGCGCTGCAAGCGCCGAATCATGTGGTTGATGCTGTCCGAGGTGATCGGGTCCAGCCCGGTCGTCGGTTCGTCGTAGAGCACGCAGCGCGGCCTGCCCACGATTGTGCGTGCGAGGCCCACGCGCTTGCGCATGCCGCCCGAGAGATCTGCCGGCATCTTCAACTGCTCGCCGCCGAGGCCCACCATGTCGAGCGCCTCGGCGACGCGTGCATCGATTTCCTTTTCGTCCGTCATGCCCTGCTCGCGCAGCGGGAATGCGAGGTTCCGCTCCACGCTCATCGAGTCGAAAAGTGCCGCGCTCTGGAACAGCATCCCGATTTTTCTGCGCACCGCCGTGAGCTTCCGCTCGGGCAGGCTGGTGATGTCCTCGCCATCCACGAGCACGCACCCTGCGTCCGGTTTCAGGAGGCCGATGAGATGCTTGAGCACCACGCTCTTTCCGCAGCCCGAGCGGCCGAGCACCACGAGCGTCTTGCCTTCCTCCATCGTGAGATTCACCCCGCGCAGCACGGGGCTGCCGCCGAAGCTCTTGGAGAGATCGCGCACCTCGATCATCGGCCCGAGGGAAAGATGATGTTCAGCGCGAACGTGAGGATGAGATTCATCCCGAGGATCGCCAGCGACGAGATGACCACCGCTCGCGTCGGCGCGCGCCCGACCCCCGCCGCGCCGTTCGAGGTCTCCAATCCCTCGTGGCACGCCACGCACGCGATGATGACTGCAAAGACGAACCCCTTGATCAGCGAGATCGCGATGTCGCTGGGGTGGATGTAATTGTTCAGGTAGCGCAGGTATGGCGCCTCGGCCACGTGCAGCATCGGGACCGCGATCACATACGAGGCGATGACGCCAAACGCGCACGCCTCCGCCACGAGCAGCGGCATCGAGACCATCAGCGCGATCGAGCGCGGCACGATCAGGTAGTCGATCGGATGGACGCCCAGCGAGCGCAGCGCATCCACCTGCTCGGTCACTTTCATCGTGCCGATCTCCGCCGCGATCGCCGCGCCCACGCGCCCGGAGACCATCAGCGCCGTGAGCGTCGGCCCCAGCTCGCGGAAAAGCGCGAGCGCCGTGACCGAGCCGACCGCCGACGCCATGCCGAACCGCTGGAACTGAAAATAAATCTGCGCCGCAAACACCGCGCCTGTGAACACACCCGTCACCGCCACGACCACCTGCGAGCGCGAGCCCACCTCGATGACCTGCTGGAGCACCAGCCGCCAGCGGATCGGCGCGACGAACATCGCCTTCGCCGTCTCCCACGTGAGCATCCCGAGCTGCCCGAGATATTGGACAGACTCCATCGTCGTGCGGCCAAGCGCGGTGATCATGCGGGCGTGCGATCCCCCCGGGTGCGCTGCGCAATGGTGCAGCCCGCTCGGGGCAAGGGTGAAAGTCCGGCTGCCAATTCGCGCTCCTAGGCCGGCAGGCGAATCGGCTGCGTCCGCGTCTTCTTCGGGTTCAGTTCCGGCGGGATCGTCCCGACGAATTTCGCATCCAGCCCTAGTTTCGCGAAGATGCCCTTCAGCTCCTGCACCGAGACCGCCGGGTGCTCAAACTCCAGGTAAATAATGTCGTGGTTGCTATCCACCTTGTAGTGCAGCCCCGGGATCGCCTCGAGTTCATGGTCGAGTTCCAGGATTTTTTCCAAGCTGCGGATTCCTGCGGCGTAAACCTCAAGTTCAATCATAATGCGGGGGCGTTTGGTTGCCCCAACGATAGCCGCGCCACGTACGCTGGCAAAGTGAAAATGACGGACGGCGAATGACGATGTCGTTTCTCAGTAGCCGCCGACGGAAGGAGGCGGGCTGAACGAATGACGGATGACGAACCGCGAACAGCGAACGGCGAACCAAGAGCGAAGAACCAAGAACCACCACCGCCGCCCCTTCGTCATCCGGACTTCGTCATTCCAGCGCCGCCTCACCCTCGAAAACAAAATCCGCCGGCCCTGTCAGCGTCACATTCTTCCACCCATCGCCGTCAGTCTCAAATCCCACCTGCAGCGTGTCGCCCCCGCGCACGATCACGCGTACGGGCGATGCCGCGCCCGTGAGCCGCGCAAAAATCAGCGCCGCCGCCGTGACGCCCGTGCCGCAAGCCAGCGTCTCACCTTCCACGCCGCGCTCGTAAGTCCGGATCGCGATCGAGCCATCCGGCAGCCTCCCGACAAAATTCGCATTCGTCCCCTTCGGCGCAAATTGCGTGTGATACCGCAGCGCCGAGCCAAGCCGCACGATGTCCGTCTTTCCCAAATCCTCCACAAACACGATCGCGTGCGGCACGCCCGTGTTCAGAAAATGCACCGTCAGCTCTTCATCCGCGACCATCAGCTCCGCGCCGAGTGCGAGCGAATGCGGTGCGGACATCGCGAGCTGCACCTCATCGCCGAGCAGCCGCGCGCCGATCACACCGGCCTGCGTCTCGAAAGTGATCGCGCCATTCTTCCCGGCGACACGGCTCGCAAATCGCGCAAAGCAGCGCGCGCCATTCCCGCACATCTCCGCCTCACCGCCGTCCGCATTGTAGTACCGCATCCGGAAATCCGCGCCGTTCTGCGCCGGCTCCACCGCGATGAGCCCGTCCCCGCCGACGCCGCGATGCCGGTCGCAAAGCCGCGCGATGGCAGCCTTGTCGAGCGTGTGGCTCAGGTCGCGGTTGTCGAGCATGACAAAGTCATTCCCGGCTCCATTCATCTTGGTGAAGTGCAGTGTCGGCATTGGAAACCCAGAGATACGCGAAGACTGCTTGATGTCAAAGCGCCGCGCGTCAGTGGCGAAGCCACACTCCGGGTGGAGCACGCGACTCGCGTGCTGTCTGCGGCGACTCGCCGCAGACACCCGCAGGATCGGTGTTTGCAGTTTGATCTTCGGATCACCCGAAACGTTCCAAATCTGCGCACGCAGCCCGCATCGTGGCACCGTCGGGTGTTTCCGGCGAGTCGCCGGAAACAGCACGCGAGTCGCGTGCTCCACCCGAAAATGATCAGCCACGGCGTTTCACCGCCAAGTCCTGCGCCGCAGAAAAATATCCACCGGCAGCAGCGCCAGCGCCGCGATCAGAAACCAATTCGTGAGATCCCGCCGTCGCTGCGCCGCCTGCCCGCCCCGCGCAAAAACCTCCGACGGCTGCGGATCAAACCTCCCGTGTCCCGCCGCCGCGATTTCACGGAGCAGCGTTTCATTCGTCCCGCTCGCAAGAAATTCCCGCGGATAGCTGCGTGTGTGTGCGAACGCCATGCCACCGTCCGGCAACTCCGGCGACGACACGTTCACGATCGTCGCGCCTTCCTGCGGCAGCGCGATGCGCGCGCGATAACTGCCGGGTGCGTCCTGCACGGCGGTGACAGTCTGAGTGCTGTCATCCGGCGTGCGCGCGTGGATCGTGATCGGCAGCCGGTTGCGAAATGCGCCCTCGGGCGTCACCGCATCCACGCGGATATCCAGCGCGTCGCCCGTCTCGCTGCGCGTGATCTCAAACGCCGCCGTCCCGCCCTTGCGCAGCAGCCCTCGCACAGTCTGCACCCAGAATTTCGCATAGCCCGGCCACGTCATCCACTCCGCGGCCCAGCGCGCCTTCGCATCGCTCGTAAATGCAGCCGTCTGCCCCAGCCCGTATCGCCAAGTCGCGAGCAGCGGCTCGCCGCGCTCGGTCGCGAGCAGGACCTCCGCCGTCGGCTTCGGCTTCGTCGCATTGTAGCCGAGCAGCAGCGGCGACTGCGCCCAGTCAATGCCCGCGGTGATCGCCGACTTCGCGACCGGCACCGCCAGCGTCGGCTCCTCGACGATCGAGGATTGCGCGACCTTCATCGTCTCCGTGGAAAAAATCTGCGGCAGCGTCGTCGCATCATTCGTGAGGTAAAATCGCCCCTGCCCGCGCTCCGCGAGCTGCCGGAGAAACGGCACATCCTTGTCCTGCTCGCTGCCGAGCCCGACCACGGATGTCGTGATCTTCGCCGCCGCCATCGCACTCGCGAGATCGAGCGAATTGCCGCTGCCCTGCGCGCCATCCGGCTGTTCGCCCGCGACCTTTTCTTCCGCGTCCGCCGCATCGGAAAAAAGGATGACGTGCTTGATGCGCGCATTCACTTCGCGCATCGCCTGAAACGCCTCCGCGAGCCCCGTGTAAATGTAGATGCCGCCGCCGCCCGCCGTGATCGCCAGGATGCGCTGCACGATCGGCTCCTTCGCCCCATGCCGCTCCAGCGGCGCGACGACATGCGCGCGCGTGTCCACCGCGAGCACGCCGAAATAGTCGCGCGGACTCAGCACCCCGAGCGCCATCGCGGCGCCCTGATCCGCGAGCGAGATTTTCGTCTGCCCGCCCGCCTGCGCCGTCATCGAGCCGGAGCGATCGAGCACGATCATCAGCGCGACCGTCGGCAATTCCTCGCGGTCATTGTGCTCCATGCGTACCGGAAGCATCTGCTCGATCGGCGTGCGGAAATATCCGCCGACACCGAAGCTGTTCTCCCCCCCGAGCAACACGAAGCCGCCGCCGAAATCCTGCACCCAGCGGCGATACAGTTCCATCTGCTCGCGCCCGAGCGAGAGCGCACCGATGTCGCTGAGCATGAAAAGATCAAACTGCTGCAAGTCCTCCAAAGTGCGCGGCACGCCCGCAGCCCCGCGCAACTCCACCGCGATGCGCGCATCCCGCAGCGCATTCGCAAGCGGACGCGCCTTCTGCTCATCGCCATCCACGAGCAGCACACGCGGCTGCCCCCGCAAACTTGCGACTGCCGAAGCACGGTTGTTTTCGATCAGCGTGTCCGCCGCAGGAACGATCTCCACATCGTATTGCACGAAGTTCCCCTCGGGATGCAGCCCCGCCTCGCGGAAAGAATTGTCGCCCGGCTTCACCGCCATCTCCCGCTCCGCGACGAGAAACTGGCTCTGATACACGCGCACCTTCGCCGTCGTCGCGACACTGCTGCGGATGTTTGCCGTGAGATCAAACGCCTCGCCCTCCTTCAGCCGCGCCGGAACTTCAACACGCTCGACGAGCACCTCCGGCTTCTCGGCATTCCGCAGAGGCACCGTCCATACCTCGACACCCGAGCGGGCAAGCCGGGTGGCCGCTTCGAGCGCATGGCCGCTCGTGTCATTTCCATCCGAAAGCAGCACCACGCGCCGCGACTGATCGCCCGGAAACAGCGCACTCGAAAAATTCAGCGCATGCCCGATGTCCGTCGCCTTCGCATCCGCGAGCGCAGGCCACTCGCCGGGCGCGAGCGATTCCTGCGGCGACTGCCACACCTGCGCCGTCCGGGCAAAGCCGACGACACCAGCAGTGTCGCCCGCATGCTGCGAGCGCAGCGCACTCACGACAAATTCCCGAGCCGCTCTTGCCGCCTCCGGCGAAACGCTCGCCGACGCATCCACCGCGAAGATCACGCCAATATCCGACGACGGCAGCAACGCCCGCACCCCCGCCAGCGCGAGGACGATCAGCGCGAGCAGCAGCGCGCGGATCAGCGAGCATGTCATGCGCTGCGCGCGACCGAATCCCGCAAGTGATCCGCGCAACATCAGCGGCAGCAGCACGAGCGCCGCGAGCAGCGCGAGGAACCACGGATGGGCGCACTCGAAAGATCGAATCATACCATCTTTCGGGATTCACCAGGCAGTCTGATTGCGGCGGGCGAATGTAGGCGAGATTTCCAATCTCGCGCGGGAGGATGGGCGGAGGCGGCGGGAAGGCGCGGAGCAAATGCTTTCCGAAATTTGAATGTCTCCCGAGTTTCGCACGGTTTCCCATCCACCTCGCTGCGCTCGCCCGCGCGAGATTGGAAATCTCGCCTGCTTTGTGCGCGCCCTCGCGTGACTCCGCGGTTTGCTTTGGAAGATGGTGTCATTCCGTTTTTCTCCGGTGAAAGAGCATCCACTCGACGGTGAGCAGCGCGAAGGCTGCGAGCGCGAGCCACTGCCACGGCGGAAAGCCGCGCAGCGCGGACAGCGATGAGTGCAATGCGGGGACAGGAATCGCTGCGGGCGAATTCACTTTTTCATCCGTGGCGTTTTTCCCGTCGCGGCGCAGATCGGATTCCGCCGTGCTGAATGTGTTCACCGCGAGCCAGCGTTTCGCGTCGGCATCGGTGATCTCGTAGAAGCCGTTTTTCAGCGGTTGAAAAAATCCTGTGACGCCCGGCTCCTGCCTCGCATCACCCCGCACCGCATCGCGGATCACGGGTGATCCGGCTGATGAAGTCGCTGCGGCCGGGATGGTGTGCGGTGTCTGCGCGATGCGTTTTCCAGTCGGCAGCGCGAGCACTTCGCCAGCGGCGAGCGACGGTGCGGATTCCGCTCGCCCGCCGGAGAGCCAGTCGAGCGTGCCGTGGATGAGCAGGGGAAACGCGACGCGCAGCGGGAGGTCGGAATCGAGGACATCGAATGCGAGCGCGGCGATGCGCTGGCGTCCGCGTTCGCCGGTGATGAGCAGCGGATGCCCGGCGGAACGCAGCGGTGCGGAAAAAGTCCAGCCGTCGTGCGGCGCAGGCAGGGCGAGCGGCTGTGCGCGGAGGATTGCGATGTTCTGCAGGCTCGCGAGTCGCGTCGTCGGATGCGTCGCGTCCACATCGGTGATGACAGGCTGTTCGAGCTGCGCATCCTTCGTCGCAAATGGTGTCGCCTCGAGGAAAAGAAAATTGCCACGCGTCGTGTTGAGAACAAACGACGGCGGAACGGCTCCGTCGAAAACCACCGCCTCGAATTTTTCACTCATGCCCGGCTGGTAGGAGTCGGGCGCGACGAACTGGAACTTCAGCGAACTGTCCACGCCGAGCAGTTTTTCGAGGAAGATGTTTCCTTTCGACACGAGAAGCACCCGGTTCAATCGTGTCGGCGGCAGCGTGGCGTACGCGATGTTGTCGAGCGCGAGTGCGTCGGCTGCGGAGAGCTTCGCCGTGAGCCAGCCGCGCGCGCCACGCACGGGGCGGGGGACCGACGTGAAGATGTCGAGCCGCCGTTCGCCGGGCGCGAGTGAGAGCGGTTTCACTTCGAGTGTGCGTCCGTCGAATGCGAGTTCCACCTCGGCGCGGACGGGCGTGCGTCCGAAGTTCTGCGTTTCGAGGAGCACCTCGCTGGTCTCGGGATTTGCCGGCAGCGCGCGCGTCGCGAAGCGCGTGATCGCGACATTGTCGCGCGGCGTGCCGGGCGTGTGTGTGATCAGTTCGCCCGCAGTTTTCGGAAGCGTGCCGTTTGCACCGGAGGTGAGGAGCACGATGCGGTGGTTTCCTTTGCGCGCAGCGAGCAGCGAGTCGGCGAGCGAGACCGCGGTGGAAATTTCGCCGCTCGCGTCCGTCGGCGAGATCCGCGCGAGCGCGTCGAGCAGCAGCTTTTCATCGTCCGTGAACGGCACCGCCACCGTCGGCGCTTCACCGAGCGTGAGCAGGGCGATGTTTCTTCCGCCGCCAGCTTGCCGTGCGTAGTCGCGTGCAAGCCGCAACGCATTTTCGAATCGTGAGTGTCCGTCGGTCTCGACGGCTTGCATGCGTGCGCGCGTGTCGAGGATCAGCACCGTCGCGGAGCCTTCGCGGATGCCGCGCTCGAAGACGGGCCGCGCGAGTGCGGCGAGCAGCAGCAGGAAGATGAGAAGGTGCAGCAGCAGCGAGAGGAGGTGGCGGAACTTTCTGAAGAACGCGCTGCGTCCGCTTTCCTTCTGCACGCGCTGCCAGAACATGAGCGTGGAAACTGGGAGCGTGCGCCGTTTCAGCCGGAGAAAATACAGCAGCACGATGACCGGCACTCCGGCGAAAGCCCACGCTGCCCATGGCTGGAGCCACGTCATCGGATCATCACTCCATCGCGCAGTGCGCGCAGCACGGTGTCCTCGAACGGCGTGTCCGTCGTCACGCGCGCGCTGGCGATGCCGCGCCGCAGGCAGAACGATTCGAGCGCATCGTTGAATTTCGTGATCTCGTCGCGATAGCGGCGCAGAAGGTTTTCGTTCGCAGTGATGTCCATTGCGGTGCCGATTTCGATTTCGCGCAGACTGAGATCGCCGATGGCCGTCGGCGCGAGTTCCTCGGGCGCGAGCACCTGGATGACGTGGACTTCAAATTGGCTGTGCAGCAGCAGGCCGAGTGGCTCCTCGTATCCGCGCGGATCGAAGAAGTCGCTGAGCACGAAGACAAGTCCTCGCCGCCGCGAGCGCTGCGCGAGGGCCTGCACGCTGTGCATCAGGCGCGTCGGACCGTCGGGATCCGGCGGCGCGTCGAGGAATTTCAGCACGGAATGGAACTCCGCCTTTCCGCGCGCGACACCGAGTTCCGCGACGGGATTTGCGGCGAAGAAATGGATGTTCACGCGATCGAGATTCGCGAGCGCGATGTATGCGAGTGCGGCGCAGAGCCGGCGCGTGTGATCGAATTTGCTGAGCGCGCCCGGCTTTTCCTCGGGCAGCCACCGCATGCTCGCGCTGCAATCCACGAGGAAGGTCACGGGCAGATCCTGCTCGTGCTCGTAGAGCTTCACGAAGAGGCGCTCCAGCCGGCCGTAAGCGTGCCAGTCAATGCTGCGCAGTTCGTCGCCGGGCGTGTATTCGCGATAGTCGGCAAATTCGAGGCTCGCACCGATCTGCCGCGTCTTGCGCTCCGCTCGCCTCTCGCCGCGAAACATCCGCCGCGCGAGCAGGTGAAGCTGCTCCAGTTTCGCCAGGAAGGCGGAGTCGAACAGCGAGGCTCGCGTGCTCACCGTGCGAGGTGTCAGCCGGGCATCTCGACGCTGGCGACGGCGGTCGCGGCCATTCCTTCGCCGCGTCCGAGGAAGCCCATGCGCTCGTTCGTCGTGGCCTTGATGCCGACGCGCTGTTCATCGAGTGCGAGGACGCGTGCGAGGTTGGCCTTCATCGCGGAAATGTGCGGGCCGATCTTCGGTTCCTCGGCGATGAGGCACGAGTCAATGTTGATCAGCTTTCCGCCCGCGGCGGTCACGAGGCTTGCGGCTTTGCGGACGATTTCGAGCGAGCTGATGCCGCGGATCGCCGGATCGTTGTTTGGAAAATGATGGCCGATGTCGCGCTCGCCGATCGCGCCGAGGATTGCATCGGCAATCGCATGGCAGAGCACGTCAGCATCGCTGTGGCCGTCGAGCCCGTGCGTGTGCGCGATCTCGACGCCGCCGAGGATCAGTCTGCGCCCCTCGGCGAAGCGGTGGACGTCGTAGCCGGTTCCGACGAGATTCATTCGTGGGGGAGAAGCTGGACTTTTCCGTTCCACGCGCGGACGGAAATTTTGTCGGGGTTGTCGGTGCGCGTGGTCATTTCAAAACGGCCGCCCGCATTTTCCACGAGCAGCATCCCGGCGGCGACATCCCAGAGGCTCACGCTCTGCTCGATGTAGGCGTCGAGCCGTCCGGTGGCGACGTATGCGAGGTCGAGCGCTGCGCTGCCCATCATGCGGCACTTTCGGACGCGCTCGACGTATTTCGGGAGGAGCTGGAGGCCGGCGTTAATCGTGGCCTTGGATTTTGCAAAGCCGATGCTCACCACCGAGTCCGCGAGTTCCGTGCGATCGCTCACGCGGATGGGCCTGCCATTCAGCAGCGATGCGCCGCCTTTCACCGTCTCCCACATTTCGTCGCGCGATGGATCGTAGATCACGCCAAGCTGCATTTCGCCGGCCCGCCGCAGCGCGATGCTGATGCAGTAATGCGGCAGGCCGTAGAAATAATTCACCGTGCCGTCAATCGGGTCCACGATCCACTGCCACTCGCTCGATTGGTCGCCCGCGAGACCTTCCTCGCCGTAGATCGCGTGATCCGGGAAACGCCCGAGCAGCCGTTTCGTGATCAAGTCCTGCGTCTCTACGTCGAGCACGAGCTTGATGTCGTGCGCGTGCATTTCGTTGACCTCCGGCGGGCGGCCAAATTCCTTGGTGAGAAGCGCGCCAGCTTCGCGTGCGGACTGGATGGCGGTTTCGAGGGCGGCGGAGATGTCGGTCATTCGGAAAGTGCGGTCATGAATGCGGGATGCGTGCGCTTGCGGCAAGGCCGATCCGCGATGAGCAGCCGCGAAAAGGCGCAGAAGGCGCGAAAAGCAGGCGAGGATTTTCAATCCGTGTGCCGGCGAGCGTCGCGAGGTGGTGGGGATCGTAGGCTTGGGCGGAAGCCCGCGTTTACGCTCCGCTCCATCCCGCCGCCTCCGCCCATCCTGCCTGCCGACGGGTCGTCGTCGCTACATCTCAAACCTCGCCTACTTTTTGCGCCTCCTGCGCCTTTTCGCGGCAAATCCGTCTGCGGAGTCCGGATCATTTGGCGGAAAAAAAATGAGAGGCGAACCGTTAGATTCGCCTCCCATTGTTAGGTTGAGCAGGCGTGAGCCTACTTTTTCTTCTTCGCTGCGACTTTCTTCTTAGGAGCAGCTTTCTTCGCTGCGGCTTTTTTCTTTGCGGCCATTATTTGACACCCCCTTCCTGCCCGCAGTGGCGGGACTGAGAAATTTGTTCGGGGAATTTATGGGAGGTGCGGAAAATCATCACGCTCGATGTGTTTGGAGTATCCACTACGGATAGATGCGTCAACAACAATCCTGCATGTTTGACACAATATTTTGCGGTCGCGTCGTCCAGCGCGGAAAAATGCGCGCGCAAAAATGTGGTGGAACACCTTGCATCGTGGAACACTTCCGCGCCCGTTTTACCTATGAGAATTCGAGGTATGCGGACTTGTCGGCCACCGCGCGCGCTTTTCAAAATCAACGCGCATTTCACGCTGCGAATGCAGCGGAAAATTTCGTTACTTTTTTTTCTGACGGAGTCTTTTCTTGCGCTGATCCGCCTGCGCTTTTCCACATTTCGCAAACGCGCGCTCCGCGATTTCCGCGACCACTGCGAGTCTTCCGAGCCCTTCGTAGCCGCACGCGAGGATGCCCGCATCCGGCCCGATGAATTCCGCGCCGCGGCTTTTCAGCACCGCGACATTCGCCTGCGTCGCGGCGTGCTGCCACATCCTGCCATTCATCGCGGGCGCGATCAGCAGCGGCGCTTGCGTGGCGAGCGCGATCTCCGTGAGCGGATGCCCCGCGAGTCCGTGCGCGAGTTCGGCGATCACATTTGCAGTCGCCGGCGCGATGAGCAGCAGCGTCGCGCGATCCGCGAGGTCAATGTGCCCCGGTTTCCAATTCGTCTGCGCGTCCGCCGCGCCCGTCACGACGGGATTCCGCGAGAGCGTCTGCATCGTCAGCGGCGTGATGAAGCCGCACGCGTGCTGAGTCATCACCACATGCACCTCCGCGCCGCCCTTCACGAGCAGGCTCGCGAGGTCCGCGGCCTTGTATGCCGCGATGCTTCCGGTGACTCCGAGGACGATGACAGGCGCGCTCATGTGGTGTTAAAAAGTTAGCATCATCCGCGATGCGCGCATGCGCTCCGCCTGCATGATTGCCCGGAAATTTTCGAAGTCCTGCATGGGTGTGCCGCTCAGGATTGCGTAGCGGTAGTTGCGCCACGCCGCCATCTCCGTTTTCGCATTGCGAAGCCGCACATCGAGTTGCTCGGGCGTCTCGGTGCCGCGTTTCAGCAGGCGGCGGCGCACTTCATCCATGCTCGGCGGCATCAGGAAAATATCCACCAGCGCGGATTGCAGCCGCGCATCGGCATCCGCGCGGATCTTTGCCGCGCCCTGGATGTCCACGTCCATCAGCACGTCGCGCCCGCTGCCCATGCTGTCGAGGATCGTCTGCCGCAGCGTGCCGTAGAAATTTCCATGCACCTGCGCGTGCTCGATGAATTCACCCGCTGCAATCCGCCGCTCAAATTCAGCGATGCTCAGAAAATGGTAGTCGCATCCGTCGAGTTCGCCGGGGCGTGGCGCGCGGGTCGTGCAGGAGATCGAATACACAAAATCCGGCTCGTCCGAGAGCATCTTCAGCAGCGTGCTCTTGCCACCACCGGACGGCGCGGAGATCAGGAAGAGGATGCCGTCGCGGTTCATTCGATGTTCTGGATCTGCTCGCGGATTTTCTCCATCTCCGCCTTGCACGTCACGACGAGTTGCGAGATTTCCACGTCGTTCGCCTTCGAACCGAGCGTGTTGAATTCGCGCCCGATTTCCTGGCACATGAATTCCAGCGTGCGACCCACGGGTTCGTTCTTTGCGAGGTGATGCTCGAACTGATCGAAGTGGCTCGCGAGCCGCGTGAGTTCCTCAGTCACGTCGCTCTTGTCCGCGAAAATCGCGACCTCCTTCACGAGGCGATCGTCATCGATCGGCAGATCGATCGCCGCCCGCGTGATCCGATCGTGGAGCTGCTGGCGGTATTTTTTCACGACATCCGGCAGCAGCTTCCGCACTTTCTTCACCGCATCGCGCACGATCTTCAGCCGCTTGCGGAGGTCCACCGAGAGATGCTTCCCTTCGCTCTCGCGCATCTTCAGCAAATCGGCGAGCGCATCGCGCAGCGCGGACTCCACATGCGGCCATGAAGTGTCGGGTGAAAGTTGCTCCTCCGGTGCCTTCAGCACGCCCGGCGCGCGCAGCACGGTCTCGATGCTGATGGTACCGCCCGCGCCCAGCTCCTTCTGAAGTTCGAGCATCGCATCATAGTAAGTGCGCGCGAGCTGGTGATCGAGCGCGAGATTCTGCGGCGTGCTCGCTCCGGCGTGAAATGCGATGACCACCGTGAGACGCCCGCGCGTGATCTCCGCATTGATCGCATCGCGCACGCGCGGCTCCAGCTCGGCGAGTTCGCGCGGCAGGCTCACGACCACGTCGCTCTGCTTGCGGTTCACCGAGTTGAGTTCGACGGTGAACTTCGCGCCATCATGCACGCTTTGTCCGCGGCCGTATCCGGTCATGCTTCTCATTGCCCGGATAGTTACGAAGCCGCCCCGCGCCGCGCGAGGGGAAATTCACTCGCCCATTGCCGCTGATCGTGGAAACGACGATGAGATTGACCACGGATTGCACGGATGGCGCGGATGAAAAATGGCCGGTTGGCTGCCGTGCAAAAACTTTTGGCGCAAGTGGCGGGCGCCACCCGTCGGGCGAGATCTGCCCATCCGTGTCATCCGTGCAATCCGTGGTTCCATAAAATCCAGTGCTGCGTCATGCGTGAAGTGATGGGTTCGGACGCGTCTTTTGCCCCGCAGGGGCAACGGCCAATAGCCGGGGGTAGAGGGAGCGCAGCGAGCGGCACCCCCGGATCAGCGGCGAATGCGAATGCGTCCCGGAGGGTGCGCCGGAATGCTCGCGGCCACGCTTCCGCCGCCCCGCCGGGGCGGTTTCTCGTTTTGGATGCAAGTCCGGGGGTGTCGCTCGTTCCTCGCTCGACCCCCGCCTATTTTCCGATGCCCCTGCGGGGCAAGAGACATACACGAACCCATCATTTCACCGCTGACGCAGCACTAGTCCGCCGCCGGCTCCTGCTTCGCGATTGCGGATTTTGAAAATGCGCGTCCGCCCGCGAGCCAGCGTTCCTGTGCGGAGGGATCGCCGAGCGCCTCCGCCAGCGCGCTGCCGAGATCGTAGGCAGTCTTGTCGAGGCCCGCTTCGAGAAATGCGAACGATGTGCCGTCGCTTGCGACCGTCATCGCGAGCTTCGACACCGCGTGCGATCCGCCCTTCGCCGTAAGGTCGTTTGGATTTTGAAACGCCCGCTCGCAAATCCGCACATCCACCGAGTGCCCGATGCGGCACACGCCGGGCCGCGCGGGGTGCGCGCTGCAACTCATGTCGCGGAGCAGGGGACACGCGCGCACGGTGCGGAGGTGTTGTTCGAGCGTGAGCGGTGCGACCGCAGCCGCGTGTGCCTGCGCGCGTCCGAGCACCGCATCGCGTTCATCGCTGGAAAAATTCCGCGTGATCCAGTCCGCGAGCGCGAAAATCTCATGCGCGCGCGCGTCAATTTTCCCGAGGTGGCAGCACGTCCCGCAGCCCGCCTTGCAGTCCACGCACACGCGATGTTCGGCAAAGAGCTGCGTCTCGAGTTCGTTCAGCCGCGCGTGTGCGCGCAGCGTCAGCGCGTGGACATCGTCCGCAGTCTCCGCGCGCTTCAAGTCCGCCGCAGCCGTGTCGCGAAATGCGGTGGCGAGTCCGAGGAGTTCTTCGCGGGTGGTGAAAGCTGGCATCGTTGCGCTGGAGAATAGCATTGTGCCGTGAATTTGCTCCGCGGAATTTGGGAGGGAGTGCGGTTGGGTGCGATTTGAAAGCCGATCCGAGGAAATGGACATTCGTCCAATCACACCCGCGCGGCCTTCTGGCAGGAACGCAGCCTTGTTCACCGGGAATCAGACATCTACATTCGCACCGCTCATGACATTCCGGCTCCTCACAGCTCTGCCCGGCATCCTGCTCGCCGCGTCCGCGTGCGCAGAGCAGAGCTACAAGGATTTCGACGAGCCGCCGCACAACTACCACACGGCCCCCCTGAAAGATCGTTTCACAAAGCTGAGGGCCGATCTCGAGTCCGGCCGCATCCCGCTGGATCACAGCGGCGAAAAGGCATTCGTCATCAGCCTGCTCAAGGCGCTCGATATCCCCGCGACGTCGCAGATGCTCGTCTTCTCCACGACGAGCCTGCAGCTCCGCTTCATCACTCCGCGAAATCCGCGCGCGATCTTTTTCAACGACGGCCTCTACGTCGGCTACATCCCCGGCGCGAAAATCGAAATCCTCTCGATGGACCCGGAGCTTGGCGCGATTTTTTACATGTTCGACATCCCGCTCGGCTCGCGCCCGATGGCCGTCGAGCGCTCGGAGAAGTGCGTGAACTGCCACACGCGCGAGGACACCGGCTTCGTGCCGGGCATCGTGATCAAGTCCGTGATCCCCGGCCCGACCGGCGGCAGCCTGAAAACTTTCCGCGCCGGGCAGACCGGCCACGCCATCCCGTTTGCCGAGCGATTCGGCGGCTGGTATGTGAGCGGCGACCGCGGCATCGCGGGCGAGTGGGGAAATGTGATTGGGCGCTATTCGGGCGAGGACATCTCGAAGTCCGTGATCAGCCCCGGACAGCTTTTTGATTTTGCAAAATATCCCGTCGCCACGAGCGACATCCTGCCGCAGCTCGTGCATGAGCACCAGGCTGGCGCCGCGAACCGCATCCTCCAGGCATCGTATCGCGCGCGCACCGCGTTCCATCTCGACAAGGGCACGCTCACCCCGGCGCACTATTCGGAGCTGGATGAACAGGCGCGCATCGTCACCCGCTATCTCCTCTTCGCAGACGAAGTGCCGCTGCCCACGGGCGGTATCGAGGGCGACGGCGCGTTCAAGGCGGACTTTCTCGCGAAGCGCCGCGTGGTGCAGGGCGCTTCGCTTCGGGACTTCGATCTGCGCACGCGGCTGTTCCGCTTCCGGTGCAGTTACATGATTTACAGCCCCGAGTTTCAGGGCCTGCCCGCGCGGATGAAGCAGCAAATTTACATCCGCCTGCGCGAGGCGCTCAGCGTCGATAAGCCGGTGAAGGAATACGCCTGCCTGCCCGTCGCGGAGAAGCAGGCGATCCATGCGATCCTGAAAGGCACGCTGACGGATTTGCCGCCGGGATGGTGATCGGGGGTGCGGTGCTCCGGCTTAGTCGTGCAGGGCTGACGCATAAAAAACTGCGGCGCAGACATTGTCAGCGAAAGGCCGCTGCGCGGGGCTCAACGCCTAACATCGAACGTCTGACGCTTAACTTTTAAGGGCAGGCGTCCCCGCATCGGATTGCCATTCATTAGGCGCTCAGAGTTAAGTGTTAAGTGTTAAGTGTTAGATGTTAGATGTTAGATGTTAGATGTTAGATGTTAGATGTTAGATGTTAGATGTTAGATGTTAGATGTTAGATGTAAGATGTTAGATGTAAGATGCAAGATGTTGAGTCTGCCGCACGCATCTCCCTTGATGCTGCGAAATTTCCATCATCGGGCTGGCGAAATATTTTAATGCGCCTGCCCTGCGATCCGCATTGCCATTGGCGCGGACTTGCGGCAGGAATGAGTATGCGGATGGTTCATGAAACTTATGACGATGGAAACTGACAGCACACCTTCACCGGCATTCTTCGGGCGCTGGCTGGTGTCATTCATCATCGTGCTGTGCGTGTTTGTGCCGCGCGCATTTGCGCAGACGGAAACCCCGCCTGCACCGCCCGCACTCCCTGCGCCGTCCGTGCCTGCACCTCCATTACCGACTGTGCCACCCGAGCCGCCCGTCATCGAAAAGCGCGTCGTCGTGGACAAGACCGAGCAGATGCTTTTCGCCTACGAGGGCGAGCGCCTCGTCATGCAGAGCCGCGTGAGCACCGGGCGCATGGGATGGCGGACGCCGTCGGGGGAGTTCACCGCGGGGGACAAGGAGCGGATGCATTATTCCCGGCTTTTCCACAACGCCCCGATGCCTTGGAGCGTGCAGGTACACGGCCACTTCTTCATCCACGGCTTCTCGTACGTGCCGGACTATCCCGCCTCGCACGGCTGCATCCGCCTGCCGGCCAGCGGCGACAACCCCGCGAAGCGTTTCTACGAATGGGTCGAGCGCGACACGCCCGTCACGATCACCGGAGACTGGGCCGGCAAGCCGCGCGCCGTGAAGCAGCCGAAGAAAAAGTAGGCCCGCGCATCCCGCGTCAGTTTGCTCCCTTCGCGAACGGGCCCTGTCGCGCCGTTCGGACATTGCGCTTTCACCCGCGCGCCGCTAATGGATCGCCATGCGCTCCATCCTTCTCCTCGTCCTCCTCGCCGGCCTCACAGTCACCGCGCCGGCAGGGGAAAAGGCGCCCTATTTCACTCCGCCCGCCGGCTCCGCGCTCCGCAAGCAGCTCATGGACACGATCCGCATTCCCGCCGAGGAACACCTCGGGCAGGCCGTCGTGTTCAAGGTCAGCGAGCTGCGCGTGATGGGCGACTGGGTGTTCTTCCTCGGCACCGCCATCCAGCCAAACGGCAACCCCGTGGACTTCCGCAAGTCGAAGGCATTCCGCGATAACCCGCGCGAGACAAAATCCGAGATCGAAGCCGGGATGCTCTACGGCGGCGTGACTGCGCTGCTGAAAAAGGAAGGCAACCGCTGGCGCATCCTGACCATCACCTTCGACGCATCGGACGTCCACTGGCTGGACTACGATCAGAAATACGGCGCACCGCACCGGCTCATCGCCGACCCGATCCGATAGCGGACGGGTCTCGCGGCGGAAATCTTCACGCGAGATCGAACAGCAGCGCCTCGGAGTCCTCGCCCGCTGCGATCGTGATCGCCCCCGCGTCGTCCGTGCTCGCCGCGTCGCCCGCGACGAGAGCCGCGCCATTCGCGCTCACGCTCCCCGCGATGAGCTGGAGCCACGCCCCGCGCCCCGGACGCACGTCGTGCGACACGCGCTGCCCCGCGCGCAGCCGCACGCGGAACACATCCGCATCCTGGTGGATCAGCGCCGAGCCCTCGCGTCCGTCGGGTGAGATGACGAGCACCTTCGCATCGCCGTCGCGCGCCGCGTCGGGGTGCCACTCCGTGTAGCCCGGCGTCAGCCCCCGCTCGCGAGGCGTGATCCAGATTTGCAGGAGATGCAGCGCCTCCTTCGCCGAGGGATTGAATTCGCTGTGCGTCACCCCGGTGCCCGCGCTCATGAGCTGAATCTGCCCCGGCAGCAGCACCCGCCCGTTGCCCATGCTGTCCCGGTGCTGCATCGAGCCCGCGACCACGTAGCTGAAAATCTCCATGTCCCGGTGCGGATGCGTCGGGAAGCCGGCGCCGGGCGCGACGTGATCCTCATTGATCACCCGCAGCGAACGGAAACCCATGTGCGCAGGATCGTGGTAATCCGCAAAGCTAAACGTGTGCCGCGAGCTGAGCCAGCCATGCTCGGCGAGCCCGCGTTCGCCGGATTTGCGGACGGTGATCTTCATGCCCCGAGCATCACGCCGCAGTCGCGGGACAGCCAGCGGGTTTTTGAAAATGGACGCCCCATCCTTCGCTCACGGTGCAGCCGCCGCCCGCGCGATGCCTTCAACCGCGCCCCGGCTTTTCCCCTTCAGCATCACTCCCAGATTCCCGACGAAATCCGACGGCAGGAAAACCTCAGTCTCGCAGGCGCGATAGTCCGGCGACATGATCCCAATCGCGGCGCTGGAGCACTGAGCGCACCGAACGGGACAGTTCCGGCTGGAGTTCGATTTCTTCGGCAGGCACGCTTTGCCCCAATTTCCCATCTCCACCCATCCCATGAAAACCTGCCGCACCCTTCGCTCCTGGCTGCTCGCCGCCATCCTCGCCACCACCTGTTTTGCCGGGATCGCCTCTGCCCAGGACGCCACTGCATCTCCCGCGAAGTTCGAACCGCCCTTGAAGCCCTCGGTCACCGGCAAGTTCATCGGCGACGGCAAGGCGGCCGCGATCCAGTTTGTCCTCGTCGAGGAGCGCGAGGAGTTCAGCGGGAAGCCAGCGGTGAAGCTGATTTTCACCGAGAAAAATCCCGCAACGTCGAAGAAGCCATCGTGGGATGCGGGCTTCGGGAAGCTCGGCAGCGCGCTCATTCTGAGCGTGTTTTACGATGGTCAAATCTTCGGCTGCGAGGTGGCCCACAGCGCGCACAAGAAATCGGGATTCAGCTCGGTCGGGGAGATTAAGATGGCCGAGTTCAAGATCGCCGGCGGAAATGTCACCGGACATGTAACCACGGGCGGGACGCTCGATGCGTTTGGACAAAAGTGGGAAGTGGACCTCACCTTTGCCGCGCCGCTGCCGGAGAAGCTGCGCTCGGCGGGCATCGCTCCTGCGAAGGCGGGCGCAACGCCGCCCAATCCGGGCGCAAATGTGCCGGCTGCACCGGGCGAAACGCCTGCCAAACCAGCCAGGGCCCCAAAGGCTGCCAAGGTTGCCGTCACCCCGACCATCTCCGCCCGGAGCCTGCCACTCCCCAAGGATGCGGCGGACGTGCAATACAAGGCGCTGGTGAAGCAGATTCACCTCACCAGCGGGCAGCCAGTCGCAGCGGTGGTCAGCGAACTTTCGGCCGGGCTCAAGCAGCAGGGCTGGAAGGACGGCCGCGGCGAGTTGAAGGGACCGAAGAACGCCATCCTCAAGCGCGAACTGGGCGACGCCAAGCTGACGATCATGATTCAGCCGTCGGCGTCGGGCAGCACCATCAAAATTTTCGCCGATGGCCTCAATTGGGACGGTGCCGAGTCGGCAACACCACCCGCCGCAAGCGATCCCGCAGCAGAAATTGACGCCATCAAAAAGGAAGCGGAGAAGGCTCTCAAAGACGCATTCAAGGATCTGCCGAAGGGTCTCTGAGGCGGCCTGCGCTCCGGGACATCCGCGTGCGCGCCCGTTTGAAACGGCGGGCCGATGATGGTTAAGAATGTGTACCGAAAGGAAAAAATTAAACGCGGAGACGCAGAGACGCGGAGAAAGCGGTGCAGATGATCCGCTCTCACCATCATCTCCTTCCTCTGCGTCTCTGCGTCTCTGCGTCTCTGCGTTTCAAAACTGCCGCCTTCACGGCTGAAAACGGATTTCGCCATCGCGACGAACGCCGGATAAACCGGAATCCGCGACCCTCTCCCTCATCATGAAAAACATTCTCCTCCTCCCGGCGCTCATCGCCGCAGCATTGCTCACCTCGCTCACCGGCTCGCACGCAGCCACGCCGTTGCCTCGGAGCACGCCGGAGGCGCAGGGCATTTCCTCGAAGAGCATCGGCGAATTTGTGGAAGCAGTGGACAAGATCCACACGCTGCACAGTTTCATGATCGTGCGTCACGGGCAGGTCATCGCCGAGGGATGGTGGAAGCCCGAGGCGGCGGACAGGCCGCATGTGCTGTGGTCGCTCAGCAAGAGCTTCAACTCCACCGCCGTCGGCCTCGCCATCGCGGAGGGAAAGCTGAGCCTGGACGATCCCGTGCTGAAGTTCTTCCCCGCGGACGCGCCGGCGGATGCTTCCGACAATCTAAAGGCCATGAAGGTGCGCGACCTTCTCACCATGACCTGTGGCCACGACGCCGAGCCGAAGATCACCGACAACGCGCCGACGGTGAAACAGTTCCTCGCGCAGTCCGTCCCGCACGCGCCGGGCACGCATTTTAAATACAACACGTACGGCAGCTACATGCTCTCCGCCATCGTCACGAAGGTCACCGGCGCGACTTCGCTCGATTTTCTGAAGCCGCGATTGTTCGAGCCACTCGGCATTGAAAATCCGAAGTGGGACGCCAGCCCCGAAGGCAGTTCACTCGGCGGCTACGGCCTCTGGCTTTGCACGGAAGACATCGCGAAGTTCGGCCAGCTCTACCTGCAAAATGGAAAGTGGAACGGCAAACAGTTGCTCCCGGAAAAGTGGGTCGAACAGGCCACGAACAAGCAGGTGCCGAACGACCAGGAAGGCCATGCGGGCATCGGCATTGATTGGAAGCAGGGCTACGGCTTCCAGTTTTGGCGCTGCACCCACAATGCATTCCGCGGCGACGGTCGTGCCGGCCAGCTTTGCGTGGTGATTCCCGAGAAGGATGCCGTGATCGCGATTACCGCCGACACGAACGGATTTCAAAACGAGATGAACGCGATCTGGGATCATTTGCTCCCCGCGTTCGGAACCGAAGCGCTCCCCGCGGATGCCGCCGCGCTGGACAAGCTGAAGCAGGCCGTAGCGAATCTGGTCGCCCATCCGGTTCCGGCAAAGAAGTGAACCGCTTCACCCACACAGCAGCCTTCACTTTACCGTTGCGGTTCAGGCACTCGCTGCGAGGCCCAGTCCGTCTTGCCTTCGAGCAGAAAAATCCACTGCGCCGCGGCACTGATGAGATGCGCGTAGCCCCCGGTGTCTGAGATGTCGTCCCATGGAAAACCCGCGCCCGTCCCGCCCGTGCCGATGCCGGTCGGGATGTAGCCCTTTGCCTGAAAGATCGCCTGCCAGGTGCGGAGCCCGCCGCCGAGCTCGCGTTCGAGCGCGGCGCGGATGTCCGCCTCATTTTCCGGCGGAAAATAGTTCGGCTTCGTGATCATTTTCCTCGCCGTGTCCCACAAGCCGGGGTGCGCTCGCAGCGCCTGCAGGGCCCAGCCCGTCACCACCATATTCTGCGGGCCGAAACGCGAACCGATCGGCCGTGGCCGCCCCGCCGGGCCCTTGCGCTGCGAACGGGTGTCCGCCGGTTTTCCATTCACGAAAAAATACGGATATTCAAAAATGCCGATGCCCGGCGGGACTTCGCTGTCGTCGGAATACGCGCGATAGAGCTTCGGCAGCGTGAAGGCATCGTAAGTGAGTCGAAACGCCAGCGGCTCGCTCAGCGTGCCATCGCGCGCGACGCCGGTGAAGTAGCTGTATTCCTGGTCATCGCAAAACGTCGGCACCTTCACCTGCTCATCCGGCTTGAACTCCACCGTCGCGTGCCGCCAGTCGTTGCGCCCCGACTCCAGTCCTTTCCACGTCACGTCGGGCAGCGACTTTCGCATCGCCGCATCGCCGCTCGTGATCGCCAGCGCCGCCCGCACCGCCGGGATATTCGGCACGCCATGGCGGGCGCGGCAATCCGCGAGATTGCGCGCCGCCTCCGCCACCTCGCCCGCCAGTTTTTGATCCGCCGCCTCCGCGCTCCCGTGCAGCAGCAGCCAGGACTGCTCGAGCATCACCGCGAGATCCTGCGCCATGTGGTTCGACGAGCCGAGCGAATACCCCGCGAGCCGCTTCTCCGGGTTCGGCTGGCCCGCCAGTTCATTGCGGCCGGGAAAATTCAGGTGCTCCGTCTTCCGCACGATCATCTCCAGGCTCACCGACGCGCCATCCTCCCACCAATACGGCACAAAGCCCTTCTCGCGCCCGAGCAGCAGCCACTCCTTTCCCTTGCCCCAGCCCACATCAATTCCGTCGTCGCGCTCCGCGGTGAAAAGCTCGTCCGAGTGATTCAGCATCTTGAGGTAAAAAGGGAGCTGCCACTTCGTCAGCACCTCCTTGAAAAAAGCATCCCCCGTCGCGCGATACGCCTGCACCAACGCGACCGCAAACCACGCCCCATCGTGCATCGTATCGAGCGCTTCGCCCTGGATGAACCCGTCCGGCTTTCCCGCCTGCGCCACGTGCAGATATTCGTAAATGATCCCGCGCTGCGGCGAACTCTCCGTCTTCTTCATGTGATGGTCGAAGACGTATTGCGCGAGTTGCTTCATGAAGACCCGCGTCTCCTCCACCTCCATCGGCGCCGCTCGATACGCCCCGGCCCAAGCCGGGTCGCGATCCAGATCCAACGGAGCCGCCGCCGCTCCATCGGTGAGGCCAAAAGTCATCAGCGCAGCAAGCCAGACATCGCGGAGCCGGAGCGGGAGGATTTTCATGGTCCGCCCGTTTTAGGAAGCCGCCGCCAAGCCGTAAAACGAATTTCCCAAGCGCCACCCCCGGCGCGGCAATCAAGAGACCTTCCGAAGCCCCCTCCGCACCATTCGTCCGGCGCCGGTCGCGCCGGCCGGCTCTGCGTGGTGATTCCCGAAAAGGATGCCGTGTCGCGATCACCGCCGACTCGAACGCCTTTCAAACCTAGCTAAACGCCATCTGGTATCATCTGCTCCCCGCATTCGGAGCCGATGCGCTCCCCGCCGACGCCGCCGCTCAGGAAACGCTGAAGCAAGCCGTGGCGAATCTGGTCGCCCATCCGGCTCCGGCAAGGAACTGAGCGCGCTAGGTCTGGAAAGATAAAGCTTCGGCGCGGTGCTTACTTCTCCCGTTCCGCGGGGATTTTTACATGGATATGGATGTGGTCGCTCACGAGTAATTTACCGTAGCCATAGTGGCTGCAGTTAGTCGGGTGCGGTCGATTTCGAACTGGTCCTGGCCGGTGAGCAGCCGGTGCCCGGGGAATACGCCTGCCCCGTTCCGCCTGCGACAGTGCGGCTGAAAGCAGACTTGGCGAGAGGGAGAGCGGGGGGGAGCAGGCTGGCGGAGGCGTGCCGTCAGGGCCGGGTTTTTCCGGGAGGCCGAAGCTCAGCGCTACTTGCCTTCCAGTTCCTTCAGCGCGCGATCAATGGCCGCCTCGGCGTCCTTTGGCTTGCCCTGCTCCATGTGCTTGCGGACTTCCTCCATGATGGCGGCGACGGGGCCGGTGTCGCCGCCGCCAGCCGCGAGCTTTTCCACACCGATGCGGATTCGCTCGGCTTTCGTGACGAGCCGTTTTTGAAATTCCTCCATCGAGGGGCGGTCGAGGCCCTGCGCCTTGCGGAAGGCGCCGAGCTTTGCCTGCTGCTCGGGCGTGAGCACGTTCTTCACGGTGAGCATGAATCCGATCTGCGCGCGCTTCATCTCGCGCTCGGCGTCGAGGAACTTGTCGAGCTGCGCGAGTGCGGCGGCGGTGTCCACATGCCCCTCCTTGACGAGTGCGACGAAGGCGTCGTTCTCCACTTTCAGCCGTTCCTGAAGCTCGCGGAAGCGCGCATCCATCTTGTCCGTCGCATCGCGGAGGCTCTTCCGCTGCTCTTCGGTGAGCTTCACATCCTCCTGAGCCCGCACGATGAGGTCGGGTGGGAAAAGGAAGTCATCAATCGGCTCCGCGCCTGCGGCGAGGGTGAGGAATGCGAGTGTGAGGAAAAGGAGGATTGGCTTCATGTTCACTGTTGGGGTGTTGTTGGAAGGTCGGAGGGGAAAGTGGATTCGGCGAACTGCACAGGGCCGCCGCCGGGATGCGTGGCGGACTCAGACTGCGAAGATATCCAGTCGCAGACGGCAAACACTGCGAGTGCCGAGAGCGCGGCCCACTCGAGCCACGGCCCGAGCGAAAATGGCCGTGTCTCCGCATGTGAAACGCGGAGGTCGAGGATGCAGACGAATCCGCCCGGGTGCTCCGCAGCATACCTCTGCACGGCGCTGAATCGCCGTTCGAGCCATGCGTTGTCGGAGTGTGTCGTCACGGCTGGCAGCGGGCGGGCACGTCAGTTCCCTGTCTTTTTCCCGCCAGCTCCGGGAGGTTTGTTTCCGAATGCCTCCGGCGCGTCCTTTTCCGGCACATCGAGATCCTTGCGGAGCCTGGCGAGTTCGGCGTGGAGTTCCTTCTGCGTCGTGGCGTAGTCGGGCTGGCCGAATACGCTCTTCATTTCCTGCGGATCCTTCTGCAAGTCGAACAGCTCCGTGTAGTCCTCGCCCGTGCCGTAGAACTGCACGAGCTTGAAGCGGTCCGTGATCACGCCGTAGTGCGGGCGCACATGGTGTGGCTGCGGATACTCGTAGTATTGGTAATAGAAAGCCTTCCGCCAGTCGGCGGGCGTCGTGCCGGCGAGGACGGGGCGGATGCTGCGGCCCTGCATTTCCTTCGGCACGGGCACGCCTGCGGCGTCGAGGAAGGTCTCGGCAAAGTCGAGGTTCGAGACGATGTCGCGCGTGGTGCTGCCAGCCTTCGTCACGCCGGGCCAGCGGACGAGCAGCGGGGCGCGCAGCGATTCCTCGAAGATCCAGCGCTTGTCGAACCACCCGTGCTCGCCGAGGAAAAATCCCTGATCGGCGGAATACATCACAATGGTATTTTCCGCGAGGCCCTCGTCGTCGAGATACTTCAGCACGCGGCCCACGCTTTCGTCCACGGCCTTCACGCAGCCGAGGTAGTCGTGCATGTAGCGCTGGTAGCGCCAGCTCGTGAGTTCCTTCCCGGTGGGATTCGCCTTCCGGAACGCCTCGTTGCGCGGCTCGTAATATGCGTCCCATTCCTTCTTCTGCCCGGGCGTGAGATTGCCGGGCGTGATGAGCTTCATGTCGCGCGGCGTGATCGTCTTTGCGATCGTCATGTCCTGATCGCGCTCCGCGATTCCGCGGCCTGAGTAGTCGTCGAAAAGGGTGGGCGGCTCGTCGTATTTGCGATCCTTGTCGTGGTTGAGATGCCGCAGCGCCGGCTCCCACTCGCGGTGCGGCGCCTTGTGCTGGCACATGAGGAGGAAGGGCTTCGTCTTGTCGCGCTGCTTCAGCCAGTCGAGCGACGCATCGGTGATGATGTCCGTCACGTAGCCGTCGCTCTTGATGCGTTCGCCGTTGCGAACCATCGGCGGATTATAATACACGCCCTGCCCCGGAAGAATCTGCCAGAAATCAAACCCCGTCGGTTCGCTGATGAGATGCCATTTTCCAATGACCGCCGTCTGGTATCCCGCCGCCTGAAGCAGCTTCGGCGCGGTGACCTGCGAGCCGTCGAACTTGCTGTTCGAATTGTTGTAGAAGCCGTTCTTGTGCGAATATTTTCCCGTGAGCACCGTCGCGCGGCTCGGCCCGCAGATGGAATTTGTGACGAGGCATCGGTCGAGCCTCATGCCTTCCTTCGCGATGCGATCGAGGTTCGGCGTCTCGATCAGTTTGCGCGGATCGCCGTATGCGCTGATGGCCTGATACGCGTGGTCGTCCGAGAAAATGAAGACGATGTTCGGTCGCTTCGCATCGGCGGCGTGGAGCACGGATGCAGCGGCGAACGCGCAGAGAAACAGGAGGGATGATTTCATGGGGATTTGGGAAAAGTGATGCCGCCGCGCAGGGGAAATGTCCATCCTTGTCGCCGGAGTGGGACTCGATGGCCGATGAGGAGCAGGAAATGCAAAGTTCAAAATACATAATACGAAGGCGAAAACTCACAGTTCAGGGCGAACACCAAACGCGCCATCGCCCTTTCCATTTTGTTTTTCCCCCGTGCGTTGGCCGTTGAATGCCCTCTCAACGGTAGAAATCAATCCAATCCAGCCGCAGGTCCTTCGCATCGGTGAACAGCGCTTTGGGAACAATCATCTCAAACCAACCGCCTTTCGGCGGCAGCCCGTTCACGTCCTTTCCGTCGGCACCGAGCATGCGGATATCCATCCAGTATTTGCTGTCCTTGTGAAGTTGCGGTCCCTCTTTTCCATCCGTCCACAGGTGCAAGAGCTGCCTGTTTCCACTGTGGCTGAGCACCGAGCCGGACAGCTTCAACTTGCCGCTGGAGATCGCGAATTGCTCCAAGCCGCCCAGACGCGCGCGCACAATCACCTTCTGCGGCCACTGCCCGGCCTCCGGCCGGATCGTCGCGCTGCCGATTCCGCGCCCGGCCTGGATCGTGAAGACAGTCTGTCCGGCGGTGCTCTCCGCCGTGACCTCGCCGGGATTCTTGCAGTCAATCTGGAAGGCTGGGCCGGGCGATGTCTTCACCGTCCTGATCAGCTTTCCATTTTCGATGAACTGAATCGCATCGTAGTCGCCCTTCGTGACCGAGAGGATCAGCGGGCAGGCAAATTCCGCGCTCGCGCTCGGCGCGGAATCCGCGGTGTAGCGGATGACGAGCGTCTTCCCATCGGTGCTCGCGTGCCCGGCCCCGTAGGTCACCATCGCCTTGCCGCGATGAATCGCGGCGACGACCATCTTTTTCTCGAACACGCCGGTCGGCAGCCGGTGCGACCGATCGCGCATCACCATCGCGACGCCGAACACCTTGTCGAACGCCGCCTGATCCGTCGCGACGACGAACGACGTCGGCGCGTCCGGCTCGAACTTGTTTGAGACAAAATAGCCGGCGTGACTTTCCACCGCGACATCCTTGGGCGGCGCACCTGTGCCATCGGCGGCGGCAGCCATGCCTGTCAGCGCCAGCGCAGCGAGGAAAAATGCGATCCGCAAATTGAAAATGACCCTCATCGCGAAAATCCTCTCAGGTGAAAATCGCGCTGATCGGCTTTCCGTCCGCGGCGTGAACCGGGCGCGCATCCGCGGTCTGCAACTCCGTCTGCGGATCGATTCCGAGCGCATGGTAGATCGTCGCCGCGAGATCGTCGGGCCGCACGGGATTCTCCGCGGGGTAGCTGCCGGTCCTGTCGCTCGCGCCATGCACGAAGCCGCGCTTCACGCCGCCTCCTGCAAGCAGAGTCGTGTAGCACTGCGGCCAGTGGTCGCGGCTCGCGTTCTTGTTGATGTTCGGCGTGCGTCCAAATTCTCCCATCCACACCACGAGCGTCGTGTCGAGCAGCCCGCGCTCATCGAGATCGGTGAGCAGCGTCGGCAGCGTCTGCTCGGTGATGGGCAGGTGATATTTCTCGATGACGGGAAACATCCGCGTGTTGTCGAATCCGTGCGTGTCCCAGCCGCCCTCGGTCGTGCTCCGTCCGCCGATGCTTGGTGCAAAATACACCGTCACGAATTTCGTCCCCGCCTCGACCAGCCGCCGCGCGAGCAGGCAGCTTTGTCCGTAAGTCGTGCGCCCGTACGAGTCGCGCACCTTTGCGGACTCGGCGGAAATATTGAACGCATCGCGCAGCTTCGGCGACTGCAGCATCGCCATCGCCTGCCCGTAGTAGCTGTCAAATCAGCGCGCGCTCGCCGAGTGATCCATCACGCGCGCCTGCGCATCCACGAGCTTCTGCAATTCGCGCCGCGCCTGCATCCGCTCGATCGAGATGCCCTGCGGCAGACTGAGTTCCGGCAGCGAAAAGGACGCCGCATTCGGGTCTTGGAGCACGAGCAGCGGGTCGTGCTTTTTGCCGAGGAAGCTCGCGTGCTGGCCGGGCGTCACCGAGCCGTCGCTGATCACATGCGGATACGAAACTGCCGTCGGCATCGCGCCACCCGAGGGCGCGAGCTTGTCCACGATTGAGGAGTAGCCGGGGAAAAGATCGAGCGAATCGCGCAACCGCTGATCATCCGTGAGCGGCGCGTGCCCCGTGAGCGCGTAGTAGCCCGCGGAGTTGTGATTCTTCATCGTGTGATGCATCGAGCGGATGAGCGTCACCTTGTCCATCACCTGTGCCGTGCGCGGCAGTTTCTCGCTCACCGCAATGCCGTGCGCCTTGCTCGACATCGGCTTGTGCGGCCCGCGGATTCCCTCGGGTGCATCCGGCTTCATGTCGAACATGTCCACATGCGAAGGCCCGCCCCACTGGAAAAGAAAGATGACCGATTTCGCGCGCGGCTTGATGCGCTGCGGCTCCTCCAGCGCGCGCAAAAGGCCCGGCATGTTCATGCCGAGCAGCCCGAGCCCGCCGACCTTCAGCGCGTGGCGGCGGGTGATGGCGTGACGGAAATTGGGGCAGGCAAAGTCGCGGTTCACAGAGGGAGAAAGGAGCACGATGCGGAAAAATTGGGAGGCATTTCGCAGGCGCGCTCGGGAGAGTACGCTTGTCTTGATGATCGAACATGGTAGCCTCACAGCATGACCGCCCTGCTCGAAGTGCCCGCAATCCGCCAGCGCTTCTCGCCGTTGTCGGTCGCGGAGTATCACCAGCTCGGCGAATTCAACGAGCACGGCCGGCGCACGGAACTGATCTGCGGAATCGTCATCGAAAAAATGTCCAAGTCACCGCTCCACTACGACACCATTGAGGCCATCCGCGAGATTTTGGAAGGGCAGATCCAGCCCGGCCACGTCATCCGTCAGGAAGGCCCGCTCACACTCGGCGACAGCGAACCGGAGCCGGACATCGCGGTGGTTCGCGGCGCGCGGGGGGATTTCCGCACGGTGCATCCCGCGAAGGCGGAACTCGTCATCGAGGTCGCCGTGAGTTCGCTGGAGATTGATCGCGCAAAGGCGCGTATCTACGCGGAAGCCGGAGTGCGCGAATATTGGATCGTCTGCCCCGGGGAAAAGCGCGTGGAAGTGTATCGCCAGCCGCTCGGGCAAGGTTTCGCTGAGACGGTGTCAGTCGCGGCGCCTGCATCGCTTGCGAGCACGGCGCTGCCAGAAGTGCGCCTGGATTTGGCCGTGCTGTTTGCGTGAGATTTGAACGTCTCGCGTCCCTCGTAGGCGCGCTCGGGAGAGCGCGGACGTGGGCTTCCGTCCACGCCTGCGCGTCATCAGTGCCGGAAAAGAAATTCCTTCGCGTTCAGCAGCGCCCACGCGAGGTCTTCGAGTGCGCGGCGTTTGTCTTTCTCGGAGGCGAGGTGGGATTTTGCGCGGTCGAGTTCCGTCGCGGACGGCTCGCGTGAGAGTGTGGCGAGGTAAAGCTCGGAGACGATTTCCGCATCCGGCTTCGTCGTCGTGAGCAGTTTGCCGATCAGGTTGGATTTGCGCGTGAGCAATTCGTTGATCACCGGGCCGCTCAGGAGCTGGAAGGCCTGCGCGACGGTCGGTTCATTTGTGCGTTCGCAATCGCTTGCGATGAGGCGCGGCGGTTTTCCGAAGGCGAGCGCGAAGCGGTCGAGGTCGGTCTTGATCGGGTGATAGTGCTTCCGTCCCTCGGGGAGTTCCGCGAGTCGCGTGGTCCCCGGCCAGTCGGGGAAGCTCAGCGGCGCGGCGAGCGCGGTGCTCATCGAGTCGAGGATCTGCTCCGCGCCGAGCCGGCGGATGAGCGCGTGCGAATAGTTCGCCTCGTCATCCGCATCGCCGCCGTTGCTCGCGAGCTGGTAGGTGCGCGACGCCATGATCGTGCGGATGAGATGCCGCAGGTCGTAGCCGTGCGTCGTGAATTCCTTCGCGAGCGCATCGAGCAGCTCCGGGTGCGTCGGCGGATTGCTCGCGCGGAAATCGTCGGACGGATCCACGATTCCGCGGCCCATGAGCTGCGCCCAGATGCGGTTCACCTGCGTGCGCGCAAACATCGGCGAATGCGGCAGCCACTCCGCGAGCGACTGGAGTTCGTCGTGCTCGGCGGTCGGCTTCAGCGGCGCGGCCACGCCGAGGAAACGCGCATTCGCACCCGTGCCCGTGCGCGCATTTTGCACGCTCGCCTTGCCCGGCTTCATCATCACCATCTGCTCGCCCTTGAACTCGTTCTTGTCGTTCTTGTCCTTCTTTTTGTTCTCCACGATCTTGTAGTCCACGCGCGAGAAGACGCTGGTCCAGTCGTAGTAGTCGTCCTGCGTCCAGCGCTCGAACGGATGATTGTGGCACTGCGCGCAGTTGAGCTGTGTGCCGAGGAAGACGCGCGCCGTGTTCTCCGCGCGTGTCACGGGATCGCGGTTCGCGCGCCACCAGTTTGCCGGCGGATTTGTGTAGGTGCTCCCGCGCGCCGCGATGAGCGCCGCCGCAAATTTGTCCAGCGGCTTGTTCTCCGCGATCGCCTTGCGAATCCATCCGTGAAAAACCTCCATGCCCTTCGTGTCGAGCTGCCGCTCCTCGATCTTCAGCAGGTCCGCCCACTTCAGCGCCCAGAATGTCGCGAACTCCCCGCGCTGCATCAGCGAGTCCGCGAGCTTCGCGCGCTTGTCCGCCGTCGTGTCGGCGGAAAATGCGCGCACCGCGTCCGGCGTCGGCACGATGCCGAGCAGATCGAGCCACGCGCGGCGGAGGAATGTCGCGTCGTCGCACAATCCCGCGGGATTCATCCGCAGCGTGCGCAGCTTTTTGAAAATGTGATCGTCCACGAAGTTCGCCGCCGCCGGATCGCCCCACACGAAATCCTTCCGCTCCGGCGCGAACGCCAGCCGCACCGGCACCTGCTGCCCGAGGAACCGCACCAGCACCGTCGTCTCGCCGAAGTGTTCGCGCGTCACCGCACCATCCACGCTCACCTTCACGCCGAGATTGTTCGGATCGAAAACTGCGAGCCGCGTGACATCGCGCGTGCTGCCGTCGGAAAAAGTCGCGACCGCTTTGATCTTCACCTCGCTCGCAGGCTCGACGAGCACGCGCTCCGTCGGCGTCACTTCGAGCTTCACGACTTTGCGCGCAGCGCCAGTATCGCGCGCGCCGCTGCGAATCCACCGCAGCAGGATGTCATACTCCGGCGCAGCGAGATCGAACCGCTGCCCGCCCTCGTGCGCGATGGCGCCGAGCGCCTTCATCAGCGTGAGACTCTGCGCGGGCTCGATCATGTTCACGCGCCGCCCGCCCTGCTCGCGCGTGAGCGCCTGCCAGTCGAGGTCCGGATCCTGCCCGCGCAGCGAGAGCTTGAAGCCGCCCTTGCCCATCGCATTCCCGTGGCAAGTGCCCGCATTGCATCCCGCTTTCGAGAGCACCGCCATCACGTCCGTGCGGAAATCCACCTCCGCCGCGCCCGCACCGACTGCGGCGGCGAAAAATAATCCGCGAAGAATGTGGGAGAAAAATGGCTTCATCCGGAGGCAACCAAGGAATCCCGGCGGTGTGCGAAAGGCTAGGTGAAATCCCCGGCAGTGGCTGTGTCCCAGTTCTCGGCTGGATGATTTTACCCCGTCGGGGCATGAGGATCCGCCGGGCATTTTCCTATCGGACTGCCGACAGGATGAGAGCGAAACTGGAGCGGCTTGCGGAGTGTTCGGACCCGGCCATAGCGGTCGGAATTTGCGAGATAATGCTTGCTACCAAGGGGCGGGAGCGCATGAAACCGCAGTGCGCCGATGAGAACACGACTGGCCGCCCTTCGCCCGTGGGATGCTGCCGCCCGGCGCACAAGCAACCCCATATTGCCATGAAGAAGAAACCCACGAAGCAAACCATTCTGATCGTCGAGGATGATCCCCAGGTGATGGAAGTATTCAGCTTACTGCTGGCGGAGAGCGGCTATGAAATCATGAAGGCGGACTCCGCGCTGCCCGCGTTGCTCAGTGCGGGCGGCAAGCTGCCGGACCTGATTCTGGCGGATCTGAACATGCCCCACATGAACGGGCTGGAACTCATCGGACAATTCAAGAAATACGCGGATACGCTGGACATCCCGATCATCGTCGTGACGGGATCCGAGGAGCCCGCCGATCGCAAGGCGGCCTTCAAGGCGGGCTGCGCCGGCTACATCACGAAACCGATCTCCTCGGCCAAGTTCCTGGCGCAGATCGAAGAATGCCTGCCCAAGCCCAAGGGGTAGGGCGCATGGAAATCCCCGCCGTCGCACCTCACTCGGCGCAGCGATCTGGAATGCGGGACAGAAAGATGAGCCGACGGCGGCAGGAGGCGGACAGAAACCTTCCCATCGTCTGCGGGAGTGAAATGCCCGATCCGGATGCCGCATGAGCCGGACGAGCGAGATGGCCGCGCACCCCAAACCGACATCCCGACGGCGCCTTTGGCGATGGCTCCGGCTCACCGCCGTGCTCTACCTGCTGGCTTGCACCGTCGTCGCCGTTTTCCAGCGCCGTCTCATCTACTTTCCGCCGGTCTTCACTCCGGGCCAGGTGGAGCAATCCGGTGCGAGTGAACGGCTGGAGCGCTGGACGAGTCCCTCCGGCCAGCCGATCGGCTGGAAACGCCTGTCTCCCGTGCAGCCCGCGCAGGGCCGGGTGCTCGTCACGCACGGCAACGCCGGGTGCGCCTTCCAATGCGGCCATTACGCGGATGCGATTCAGTCAGCCGCCGCGCTCGATATTTTCATCGTAGAGTATCCCGGCTACGCGGACCGTCCCGGCCAGCCGAGCGAGCGCGCGCTCTGCGAGGCCGCCGATGAGGCATTCCAACTCCTCTCCGCCAGCGGGCCGGTCTATCTCGTGGGTGAATCGCTCGGCACGGGCGTGGCGGCATATCTGGCCGGGCATTACCCGGACAAGGTCGCCGGTGTGGCCCTGCTCGCGCCCTATGTCCGGCTCGCGGATATCGCGCAGTCTCATGTGTTCATCATCCCGGTGCATTTGCTCCTCCGGGATCGTTTTCCTGCGCAGGACCACCTGGGGAACTATCACGGGCCAGTCGCCGTGCTGGTCGCGGGAAAGGACAGGGTCATCCCCGAAAGGTTTGGCCACCGCCTTTACGATGGTTACACCGGAACAAAGCGACTCTGGGAATTTCCAGGATGCAGCCACGACACCCTCATGTTTCAGCCGACGGAAATCTGGCGGGAAATCATCACCTTCTGGCTGAAGAACAGACTAACAGATTGATCTTCGCAGGGCGAACTGGTTCAACAGGGCCAAAGGCCCGCCCCATGCCAGCCTGGGGCATCGCCCCAGGTTTCTGGATGGGAAACAACCAAGGGCTGAAAGCCCGCGCCATCGCACGCCTCACGCCATGGCTCGTCGGACCCACGAATCTGGAATGGCACTCGACCGGCGCTAGTCCGCCTTGGGAATCTTGGCCAATAGATCCTTCACTAGACCGATAACGTCGGTTCCGTCCTTCTCCCCCGTGACGGGCGGCACGGCGTAGAGTCGCTTGGTCGGATTGTCAAATATCTCGGAAACCAGTTTCTCAACGAAGACCGTGTCCTGATTCGCTTCCTTCATCCGCGCGATCAAGTCACGAAACGGATCGAGGCTGATACTAATGGCAGACTTGAACGCCCACTCTTCTTCGGCTCGCCGTTCACTTGAATACCGTTTTGCCGTGAAGGTGATGAGGAATGCCAACGGTGCGACGATGACAAGGCGGGCATAGACCACAGTCCATTGAAAACCTAGCGTCTTCTCGTTGGCGAGTTTGGCGACCTCTGCGACGAACCAGAAGGCAAACCAGATTGTCCCGCTAACGGATCCAATTAGTAGGACTGCCCACACCCAACTTGCTATAGAGAGCCGCTTCCGCCGCGTATCGAAGGCGGTGAACAACGACGCTCCGATCGCTTTTCTCAAGTGGTCCTTAATCTGGCCGATGAGATCCTCGTTCGTTTTAACGACTTGACCAGCGCGCTCGCGAAGATCCGTGACGGACTGATCCGTTTTGTTGCGCAGTTCATCCAAATGTGTTTGGGTCGTCTTTCCGGTTTCCGTCATCTGGCTACGGTGCGCTTCGATCTCACTATAAAACGCTGTGATCTGGGTCAGTTGTTCGGTTATCTTCGACCTCGCGTCGGTAACAGCTTGATGCATTGTTTTGGCATCGGCCTCAAACTTCTGCACCTGAAGGCCAAGGGCTTGGATGCTCGCGAGTTCCCCGTCTGCCGTGGTTTTGCGGGCACTGAACTCCGCAGTGGCCGCTGAGGCCGCCGTATCGAGATCAGCACGCACTTTTCCAACTGCCGTGGCGTTCTCCGTCGCCGCATTCAAGACCGACCCAATCTGTGTCGAATTAGACTGCCCCGCTGTGAGTAGGGCCGAGAGTCCGTCGATCGATGGTTGCAGGGCATCGAGCCGCTCGGTCACTTTCGCGTTGAAATCAGCTTCGGACTGAAGCAGCGACTTGCCAAACGTGTCCAGCTTGCTGGTGAGTTCTGATTCGTGCCCATTCACCGCTGCTAACATTTTAGTGGCAGCCGCTTCGGTCTGTTGCCGTGCGCGTCGGATCAATTCGATTTGTTCCTGCGCGATCTTGCTTGTGAATCCATAAGTGATAAGCCCATACTTCAGGCAATAAACGAACAGTTCCTCAAGCTGTTTGAGCAGGCTCGATGCTGAGTCGACTGCGATAGGCTGATCGTCAGCCGGAAGGCCCGCAAATATGCCCTCAGCTTGGATCAGGAGGCCGCGTATCGCGGTGGTAATGATTGTCGGAAAAAACTCGGACTTAGGATCGCCATAGAAAATCGCGAGCGTTTCAAGGAGAAGCGAAGTGTTGCTGAGCGTTCGTTCGGCGTTCGGCCCATCAACGGAATCGGCGACTCCAAGCCGGGAACTGAGAAGAGTCTTGTTCTCCGTAATCAGCGTGTTCAATCGCGTTGCAATCAGATGTATCGGGTCTGCCATGAATCAATTCCTCATGTTTCGTTAAACGTTCTTGCACTTACTCGAATCTTGGAACAAGCGGAAAAGGCACGGCGACGTTTTTTTTGGATAGGCCGAGGCAAATCCTGCAGTTGCACACAGGCGCGGATGACGCTGCCGAGTCTGTCCGTGCGCAGGGAGAGTGCGTCGTAGGCGGCGCGGCAGTCGTGCTTCCACTCCAAAGTGTTGAAGGCCCGGATCTGCGCGGCGGCGGTGATGCCTTCCTTTTCCTGAAAGAAGGCGCTGGTGCCTAGCAGGACGGGCGTCGTTGGAGTTGTCATCGCCACCGATAACGTGAAGTCTCGCGCTGACCGCCACTTTTCCCCGCACCCTCCCGCTCCCATGAAAACAACTCGTCTCCCATTCTCCGTGCTTTTGATGCCGCTCGCGATGCTCGCCTTGCTCGCATCGGTCGTGCGTGCCGAGGATGCGCCGCGGTGGAACATCCTCTTTGTCTTCGCCGACGACTGGGGGCGCTATGCGGGGTGCTACAAGGGGATGGATGGGCGGCCCTCGATGAATGATGTGATCACGACGCCGAATGTGGACCGCGTCGCGCGCGAGGGCATCGTGTTCAAGCACGCGTTCGTGAATGCGCCGAGCTGCACGCCGTGCCGGAGTTCGCTGCTCACGGGGCGCTACTTTTTCAACTGCAACCGCGGCGCGATCCTGAATGGCGCGGTGTGGGATGATTCGATCCCGACGTATCCGCTGATGATCCGCGACTCGGGCTACAGCATCGGTAAAAGCCACAAGGTGTGGAGCCCCGGCACCCCGGCGGATGCGCCATTCGGCGGGCAGAAATATGCGTATGAAAAGCACGGCGCGCTGGCGCAGCATTTCTCGAACAATGTCGCGCCGATGGTGAAGAACGGGATGAGCGTGGAGGCCGCACGACAGAAGGTGCTCGATCAGGTGCGCGGGAATTTCGACGACTTCCTCGCGGCGCGCGAGAAGGGCAAGCCGTGGCATTATTTCTTCGGCCCGACAACGACGCATCGCATGTGGGTGAAAGGCTCGGGCAAGCTGCTGTGGGGCATCGAGCCGGATTCGCTGAAGGGCAAGCTGCCCGCATTTCTGCCGGACGTGCCGGAGATTCGCGAGGACTGCGCGGACTATCTCGGGGAGTGTCAGGCGGTGGATGCGTTCGTGGGCGTGCTGCTGAAGCGGCTCGAGGAAACCGGCGAGGCGGACCGCACGCTGATCGTGCTGAGCGGCGATCACGGGATGCCCGGCGTGCCTTCGGGAAAATGCAATCTTTACGACATGGGCGTGCGCGTGCCGCTCGTCGTGCGCGTGCCGGGAGGGAAGGGCGGGCGAGTGGTGGAGGATTTCGTGCGACTGCCGGATCTTGCGCCGACTTTCATGGAAGTCGCTGGCGTGAAGCCGCCGGAAAATCTGTACGGGCGCTCGCTGATGCCGCTGCTGAAGTCCGACAAGAGCGGTGTGCTCGACGCGACACGCGACTGGGTCATCACCGGTCGTGAGCGCCATGTGAGCGTCGCACGACCGGGTAACTTGCCTTACCCGATGCGTTCCATTCACACGCCGGATTACGTTTACATCCGCAACTTCGAGCCCGACCGCTGGCCGCTCGGTGCGCCCGGCGCGGTCACCGCCGACAGCACCCCGGCCTCCGATGTGCTGGAGCACAATACGCACATTGCATTTGCCGACATGGACGCGAGCCCGACGAAGGCGTGGCTGATCGAGCACCGCCACGATCCGCAGTGGCAGTCGTATTACGAGATGGCCTTCGGCAAGCGCGTGATGGAGGAGCTTTACGACATCCGCAAAGACCCTGATCAGATGAACAATCTCGCGGGCAACACGGACTTCGCGAAGGTGAAGGCCGAACTCTCAAAGCGCATGATGGACGAACTCACGCGCGCGCAGGATCCGCGTGTGGTGGAGAATCCGCCGCGGTTTGAGAAGCCGCCGTTCGCAGGCGAGGGGACGGACGGTGTGCCGGCACGGAAGCGGGAAAAGCCCGCGAAGTGAATTGCGCCTCGCTCACGTATGTAGCCGCGCCTGTGAAGGCGCGGGCTGATTTTTTCGGCGATGGCGGGAATGAAAGAGTGCCCGCGTTTTTACAAACGCGGCTACATGTTTGATGAGCTTCGACCGACTCGCGCCGCATTATCGCCGGATGGAATGGCTGCTGGCCGGCGGCAAACTCCAGCGCTGCCGGACTGCGTTCATCGGTGACATTCCGCCTCCGCGCCGTGTGCTGATGCTGGGCGAGGGGAATGGCCGGTGCCTCGTGGAATTGCTGCGCGCATTTCCGTCGGCGCGCTTCGCGTGTGTGGATGCGAGTGCGCGGATGCTGGAGTGTGCGCGCGCCCGCGTGCTCGCGCAGGGGCTCAGCGACGAGGCTGTCGAATTCATCCACGCGGACGCGCTGCACTGGCAGCCGCCAGAGGCCGAGTTTGATCTGCTCGTCACGCATTTCTTCCTCGACTGCTTCACGCCGGACCAGCTCGCGGCGCTCGTCCCGCGCCTCGCCGCCGCCGCCATTCCGGACGCGCGCTGGCTGCTCGCGGATTTCTGCGAGCCGCCGTCTGGCTTTGCAAAATGGCGGGCGCGCTGGATTCTGCGCGCGATGTATTTTTTCTTCCGGCGCGTGACGCGGCTGCCCGCGAGGCGGCTCACGCCCCCCGATGCGTTTCTGGAGCGCTGCGGCTTCACACTTTCCAAGCGGCGCCTCGCCGACTGGGGGCTGCTGCACGGCGATCTATGGCAGCGCGTGCCTTAGAAACTGTGTAAAAAGTGCGCCCTGTCGGATGCAGCGTCGCATCCGGATCACGCGAAGCGAGCGGAGCAGGGAGGGAAGCGGGAGCATACGCTTCCAGCGTGTCCTTTGCGGCATCCTGCCGCAAAGCGATGCCGGCCCGGAGCCTGAACGGCGACTTGGAAGTCGCCGCTCCCAGGAGCCCGCCGCCTTCGCCCTGCGTCCAGCAAGGATGCCGCACGCGGCACGCTGGAAGCGTGCGCTCCCGTTTTCCTGAGCGCGTCCGGGCGCACTGTGGATTCGCAACGCCAGCGTCGTAACTTTTTACACAGTCTCTTAGTAATACTCCGTTAAGACATGCCGAGTTTTCGAATGTGGTTCGGCACCATGGGCAGCACGGCAGGCGGTGCGTGAGCCAGACCTGGAGATGACGGCGCATCCACGGCAAGGTCGCACCGGAAGTTTTTTTTGGCGC
>JBBRYC010000012.1:0-96118 GCA_038238025.1 Chthoniobacterales bacterium | reverse complement strand
TCCCCCTCAAAAAACACTCTACCAGCGGGGGATCCCGCCGGGCGTTTGCTCCGCGGGGGGGGGGGGGGCCCCCCCCCCCACGGCAGGCGAACCGAGCGTAGCGAGGCAAACGCCCAGCCTACCCATGACCTGCCCTCCCGCTTTCTGCCCGGTTATCTGTAAAACAATGGGATGGCTCGCGGGCTCTTCAACCTAAAGCCGTGATTGGAGAACGCTGTTGTTTTGCGGAAGAAGCTGGTGTGCTTGGGGATGCCAGAGCCATCGGGTTTGAATTGCACTCACCCTGCGGGTGAGAGGATTTTTGCACCGCAAAAGCCGCCGGCGGCGTGGCCGGTGGACACGCCCGGCGGACGCTATTACGCGGAGCTGGATCTGGATGCGCCGGTGACGCGCGAGGGGCAGCTCATTTTCTTCGCGCAGTTCCTGCACACCGGCGGGCGCGGGGCGCGGCTGCTGGAGGGCTGCCCCCTGCGCTACCACGGCAATCGCGGCAATCGCGGCAATCACGGCAGCGGCGCGACCAACGTGGTGGGCACGGCGGCGCTCTCCATCCTCTGCGGGCACTGGCGCTACGCGCACATCCACCCGGTGCGCGGCGACACGCTCAACCCGCCGCTGCCGGGCATGAGTCACGTCGTCAGCGAGGATGTGGTGCGCCGCGCGATGAAGCGCATCGGCGAGCGCACCGGCCTGGAGTTGCGCGCTCTTATCTCACGGGGGCGAGGGCTGGGAAGTCATCGAAGTGCGCCTGCGCCTGAGCGGCTGGAGCCGCGAGCGGCGCGTCGTGCTCGTGCGCGAGACTCCCGCCATCGCCCCCGTGGGCGAAAACGCGCGCCGCCGACGCGACACCTTCGCGCCCGCGCTGCCCGGCACTGCCGGCTGGACGAGCTGCCCAGCGCCGTGGGCGGGCCGGATCGCCGTGCTCGTCACCACGCTCGACGAAAGCGCCTGCCCCGCCGTCGCGCTGGCCCGGCTCTGCCGCGAACGCGCCGACGCCGAAAACATCTGCGGCAAACTCAAAAACCAATGGGGGCTGGTGCGGGTTGCCGGGCGCCTCTGCGCCCGCCCTTCGGGCTGCCTGTCGGCAGGCTATCTCGCTCCGCTCGATTCACCACGCAGAAACTCGCGCCGAGCCGGCTCATGGCCAACTTGATCGCGCTCATCTGCAACTGGTGGCATCTCTGCGCGCGGCTCTACGACGGCGAGCACCACCGCGAAGCCATTTGCGCCTTTTTTTAGAGAGGGAAAATGGAGGCGCCATCTCCGCTGCGCTCCGGTTCGCAAGTCAGCAACACCTTGGCGCGCTTCCAGTCCATCGCGGAGCAATGGACCGTCGAGCAACGCTGTACCCTGCTTTTGACCCACATCTTCCGCCGTTGGCCGGGTGGGAAATGGCTCGCCCCGCTCCCACCCGAAGCCGAACTCCTGCTTTCGGGATGATCCCGCTTCCGCCGCCCGAAAATCCCACCGAAACTCCGCCGATCCTTCAGCGGACACGCTCTCCATTCACGTTTTTAGGCTTAATCAATTCGCGGCGCGCAGGGCGCGGGGCGTCCCGCTGTTTCCCCGTGCGCGGGATGCGCGCGGTGCTGCGTCACTCGAGCAGCACGCCCGGTGAGGAGTAGCCGATGCGCTGGCCGTCGCGCGTGATTTCCACGGCGTCGGCTTCGCGCAGTTCGATGAAATAGCGCCCCTTCGGCAGCCGCATCGGTTTCGCGCCTGGGTAAAGGTAATCCTCGAACAGCGTCTGGCCGCCGGGGCCGGTGCGGATGATCACCCAGCTCTTCCGCTTTGGCTCGAGGATCGTTGTGTTCGGATCCGCGGCGAGCGCGCCGCCTTCCTCCTCGGCGATCACGGGCGGTGCGGCGGGCGGGGGTGTGGCGCTGCCGGATGAAATAATCCGCGGCCTCGGCGGGCTGAGATCCGCGAGCGACTCGGAGTCGCTCGCGGCGATTTTTGCGACGGGTGAAATCGGGCGTGCGCGCGGGATTTCACCCGGCGGGTTCGTCGCAGCCTCGGGCATCGAGATCACCTTGGGGCGCGGCGGCACGGGATCGGGTGCCGGCGGCGGAGAAACCTCCGGAGGTGCCACGTTGACTGCCGGGGCGGCGGGCTTCGGCGTGGAGGCTTGCGTGACCGGCTCGACCGCTGTCCCGGCGGGAGGCGGCGAACTTTTCCTGGCAGCGGGAGGCTGCGCGTCGCCGAGACGGTTCACATTTTGCCAGATCACAAACACGATGAGTGCGACGAGCAGCGTGCCGCCGAGCACGAGCAGTGGCAGCCACGAACCGGAGGATTTCGGCTCGGGCGCGGCGCTGAAGGTCAGCTCAGGATCGGCCTTCGTCTTCGGCTGCGCAGCGGCGCGGTTCGTGAGGTACTGGTAGCCCTCGACCTTCATCTGCGTCGTCGTGTCGATCTGCACCGCGATATTTTTCACATCCACTCCGAGGTAGCGGCCATACATGAGCAGGAAACTTTTCGCGTATGCCGCGTTCGCAAATTTCGTGAGGTCGCTGGCTTCGAGCGCGCGCAGGAAAGTGGAGCGGATCTTCACGCCGGCCGCCGCCTGCTCGATGCTCAGCCCGCGGTCCGTGCGCGCCTTTTGCAGATGCTTTCCAAAGTCGTGATCCATTTTCAAAGGTCGGGCTGGCGCAGAATCTCCCGCGGCTTCGCGCCATCACCGGGACCGACGTAGCCGCGATCCTCGAGGATGTCGAGGATGCGCGCCGCGCGCGTGTAGCCGAGGCGCAGGCGGCGCTGGAAGAGCGACGTGCTGGCCTTGCCTTCCTGCTGCATCACTTCGAGGCACTGCATCACGAGTTCCTCGTCCTCGTCGCTCACGTTCTCTTCCTCATCATCGCCACCGATGGATTCGAGCTTCTTGTGGATCTCGGATTCAAAGCACTGCTCGCCCTGCTTGCTCACGAATTCGACGATGCGCTGCACTTCCTCATCCGTGACGAGCACGCCTTGCGCGCGGATCATGCGCGAGGTGCCGGGCGGGCGGTAAAGAAGATCGCCCATGCCGAGCAGACGCTCCGCACCGTTCTCGTCGAGGATGACTCGCGAATCGAGCGGGCTCGCGACCTGGAATGCGATGCGGCACGGCACGTTCGCTTTGATCACGCCAGTGATGACATCCGCACGCGGCGTCTGCGTGGCGATGAGCATGTGGATGCCCGCGGCGCGCGCCTTCTGCGTGATGCGCGCGATGAGCCCCTCCACGTCCGCCGGCGCCGTCTGCATGAGGTCAGCCAGCTCGTCCACGATGATGACGATGTAAGGCATCTTCTCCGGCACCACGATGCCGTCGTCGCGCGGGACGCTGATGCCGAGTTCGGCCTGCTCCGCACGGTTCAGCTCCTCGCCGACGATCTCGCGATCGCTGTCCGGCGTGCCGTACTGCTCGGAGTCGCCGTTCATCACCACAGGCTCCTGCTGCACTTCGCCGAATGCTTTCCCGAGAATGTCCGAGCTGCTCGCGGTGTCGGGTTCGGCATTCAGATCGATCACCGCGCGCGGCTGTGTGCGCGGGTCGGGCGCTGCTTTCGCGACGGCCTCCGCGGTTTTTGAATCGGCGATTTCGTCCAGTTCCCGCTGCGACTTCGGAATCGGGCGCGAGTTGAAGCTCGCCATATTGCGCACGCCGCATTTGGCAAAAATGGCGTACCGCTTTTCCATCTCGTTCACCGCCCACTTCAGCGCGAGCAGCACCTTCTTCGGATCGGTGACGACCGGGACGACGAGGTGCGGCAGCGTGTTGTACATCTGCATCTCGACGACCTTCGGATCGATCATGATAAGCCGCAGTTCCTCCGGCCTGAACCGGTAGAGGATGCTCGCGATGATCGAATTGATGCACACGCTCTTGCCCGAGCCGGTCGTGCCCGCGACGAGGCCGTGCGGCATCGCGGCGAGGTCGGCGATGATGGACTTGCCGTACACATCCTTGCCGAGCGCGAGCGGGATCTTCGCCTTTGAGTTTTGAAATTCCTCGCCTTCGAGCAGTTCACGCAGCGTCACCATCTGCTTGCGCGAATTCGCGATCTCGATGCCCACGGTGTCCTTGCCGGGAATCGGCGCGAGGATGTTGATGCGCTCGGCGAGCGTCGCGCGGGCGAGGTCGCGCTCGTAGGTCACGATCTTGTCCACGCGCACGCCGCGTGCGGGATACACCTCGTAGCGTGTGATGGTCGGGCCTTTCGTGATGTCGCCCGCCGTGACGATGATGCCAAATTCCGAGAGTGTCTGGATGATCTGGTTTTGCACCGAGAGGAGTTCCTCGGTGCTCGTCACCACGCGCGTGGAGTGGTCCACCGCGTCGAGCAGATCGAAATCCGGCAGGTGATAGTTCTCGCTGGAGATGGTCTGGAGGAGCTGGACCTTTTCCTTCTTCTTTTCCTTCTTCGCAATCGGAGGCAGCGGTGCACCGGCATCGAAAATTTTCGGCGCGGGACGCTCCGGCTCGGGCTCGGGTGCGGCGTCCTTTTTCTCATCGAGCGGCAGCAGCTCGACCTGTTCGAGCTTCGCGGGCCCGGGCGTGTCATCGGTGCGGCGGCCGGTCTCCTTTTCCATGCGCCGCTGCTCGCGTTCCATTTTCTTTTTCTCGAGGGCGATGCGCTGTTCCTCGCCGGCGCGTTCGAGATAGCGCTTGCGCCGCGCATCGAGCCATGTGCGTGGGAGCGCGATGAGCTGGCGTGCGACGGCGAAGGGGCGCAGGCCGGTCATGAGGATGATGCACACGACGTAGATCAGCAGCAGCACGAGGACTGAGGCCGGACCGAAGATGGTGTGAAAAATTTTCCCGCCGATGAACTCTCCAATGAAGCCGCCCTCGCTGGAGAGGTTCAGCTTTGTCCGATCAATGAACGTCCAGCCGAGCACATGGATGAGGCACGCGCCGCTCGCGACGAAGCCCGCGGTCCACAGCGGCCGCATGGAAAATCCCATCTGCCGCCCGAGGCACGCGACCGCGCCGTAGCCGATGAGCGCCGCGGCGAGCAGGTAGCTCGCGGCGCCAAGTGTTGCGTAGCTGAGGAACGCCATGATCGCGCCGAGCGAGCCGACCCAGTTGTGCGAGTTCGCCGCGGATTTCTCCACACGCGCGCTGCGCATCCACGACGGCACGTCGCCGGGCGAGTATGAAATGAGCGCAAGAAGAAGCAGCACTCCGACGACGAGGAGCGTGAGGCCGATGACTTCCTGCAGGGTGCTGTTGGGTGTTTCGCAGCGGGATTGCGCCATTTTGTGACCGCCACGTTAGACGGCTCCGCCGCGCGTTTCAATGCGCGACATTTGCGGACTCCGCGCCGCTCTCGCGGCGGATCTTGGCAAAGGGTGACGCCGGACGCGCCTACGAGCGCTTGCCGAGGATCTTCAGGTTCTGCGCCGTCTTTTCCATTTCCTCGAGCTTCTGAAGCGTAGCGGCCTGCTGTTCGAGCAGCTTGGCATTCGCGTCGCGCATGGCCTTCAGCATCGCGAGAGGCTGGCCTTTTTCGACCGGCGGGATCGGCTCTGGTGCGGCGGCGGGCGCGGGAGCAGGAGCAGGGTCGGCGTCCTGCGATTGCAGCGCTGGCATGCCGAGCGCGAGCACGATGGCGAGGGAGAGGATTGCGCGTTTCATTTCTTGCCACCTCCGCGGGAGACGAAGATGCGCGCGATGCGCAGGGTTTCGGTGACGGCGGAGACTTTCACGTCGATCGCCTGCTGGTTCGCGACGATTTTGTTGTGCTGCTCGGCGATTTCGTTGACGAGCTGCGCGATGGCCTGTTCGTCGCCCGCGGCCTGGCCGGAGGACGGGGAGGGGAAGCACAGCGCGCCGACGACGGCGACGGCGGCAGCCCCCCAGAGCATGATGGTTTTGGGCTTGTTCATGGCTGATGCGAGAGCGGGAAAGGTGCCGGGCACCGAAAAAAATCAAATGGCGAGCTGGCACTGGCCTTGCTATTCTCCATTTTGAGAACGCAGTAGAATTCCAATTCCAACACCACCCCATGGCCGGCCTTTCACAACACCAGTCCCTCAGCCAGTCGCAGGTCCTCGCACCGCAGCTCCAGCAGAGCCTTCAGATCCTTCAGGTGCCGATGCTCGAGCTGCGCACGCTCATCCAGGTGGAACTCGACGGCAACCCGACGCTCGAAATGGAGGATTTCGAACCTGAGTCAAAGACGGAGGACAAGGCGCGCGAGGCGGAGGAATTTGACGTGGAATTTGACCGCCTCTCGAAGCTCGATGACGAGTGGCGCGACTACATGGCGCAGAGCACGAACTACGTGCGTCGCTCGACTGAGGATGACGAGCGCCGGCAGTTCTTTTTCGATTCGCTGACGAAGAACGAGACGCTCCAGGAACACCTGCTCGAACAACTCCGCAGCTCCGAGCTTTCCAAGGAAGACGTGCAGCTCGGCGAGCTGCTCATCGGCAACACGAACGACACGGGCTTTCTCACCGTCTCGCCCGATGACATCGCCGCAAACACCGGCCTCGAAATCTCCGACCTCCAGCGCGTGCTCGAAACGATCCAGACCTTTCACCCCGTCGGTGTCTGCTCGCGCGACCTGCGCGAGTGCTTGCTCATCCAGCTCAAGCGCATCGGCAAGGAGGGCAGCCTCGAATGGCGCATCGTCGCAAACCATATCGAGGACCTCGGCAAGAAACGCTACCCCGAGATCGCGCGCCGCTGCGGCACGACAGTGGACTGCATCCAGCGCGCGGCCAATTTCATCGCGACGCTCGATCCGAAGCCGGGCCAGATTTTCTCCGCCGACCCGAACAACTACGTGCTCCCCGATGTGACCGTGGAAAAAGTGAGCGGTGTGTGGCAGGTGCTCCTGAATGGCGACCAGATCCCGCACTTGCGGATCAGCAACACCTACAAGGATCTCATGGCGCAGACGGCGAACAAGGAGGACGTGCGCGACTACATTCGCGACAAGATTCGCAACGGGAAATTTTTGATCAAAAGCATCCACCAGCGCCAGCAGACGATCTCGAACATCGCGCACGAAATCGTGAAGCGGCAGACGGAATTCCTCGAGCGCGGCCCGAGCGGGCTGAAGCCGATGACGATGGTGCAAATCGCGGACATCGTCGGCGTCCATGAGACGACGGTGAGCCGCGCGATCTCCGGCAAATACATGGCCACGCCGCACGGCGTCTTCGAGATGAAATATTTCTTCACGCCCGGCTACCAGACCGCCGGCGGCGAGAGCATGAGCAACACGAGCGTGAAGGGCGTCATCGCCGAGATGGTGAAAAGCGAGGACGGAAAAAATCCGCTGAGTGACAAGGAAATCGTGGACCTGCTGGAAAAGAAGGGCATCCCGATCGCCCGCCGCACCGTCGCGAAATATCGCAACGAGCTGAACATTCTCCCGAGCAACATGCGGAAGAGCTACTGAGCCGGGGGCAGGGCGACGGTTCGGATCGCATCCGGCATTGCACGGAAATGCGCAACGCGGCAGACCGTGCCCATGCACTTTCTCGCGGTCGAAATCGGCGGCACAAAACTCCAAGTCTGCGCCGGCACGGCGGACGGCACGATCGTCGGGCGCGCGCGCTTCGCCGTGGACCGCGCATCGGGCGGCGAAGGCATCCGTGCGCAAATCGCCGGCGCGCTGCCCGAGCTGATCGCAAAGTGGAGCCCGCGCGCAATCGGCGTCGGCTACGGCGGGCCGGTGGATTGGAAGACAGGCCGCATCAAATGCTCGCACCACATCGAGGGCTGGGATGATTTCCCGCTCGGCGACTGGCTGCGCGAGCGCACGGCGCTGCCCGTCTTTGTGGACAACGATGCCAACGTCGCCGCGCTCGGCGAAGCGCTGCACGGCGCGGGCCGCGGCGCGAATCCCGTCTTCTGGGTGAATGCCGGCAGCGGTGTCGGCGGCGGCCTCGTCGTGAACGGCCAGCTCTACCACGGCGCGATGGCCGGCGAGATGGAGATCGGCCACGTGCGCCTCGAACGCGACGGCATGATCGTCGAGGACCGCTGCTCCGGCTGGGCGGTGGATCGTGCCGTGCGCGTTGCGGTGGAAAATGGACCGCAGAGCGTGCTCGCGCAATTTGCCGCAAAATCAAAACCCGACGCCCGCTGCCTCGCGCCCGCCATCGCCGCAGGCTGCCCAGTCGCGGATCGCATCCTCACCCACGCCGCTGACGAACTGGCCTTCGCACTGAGCCACGTCGTGCAGCTCCTGCATCCCGAGGTGATCGTGTTTGGCGGCGGTCTCAGCCTCATCGGCGAACCGCTCCGCGCCCGCCTCGCCGCCGCACTCCCGCGCTGGGTGATGGACGCCTTCTCTCCCGGGCCGCGCGTCGCCCTCGCCGGCCTCGGCGAAGACGCGGTCCCCGTCGGCGCGCTCGCGTTGTGCAGCACCTCCTCGTAGCCGCTGATGGCGCAAGGAATGTCGCCGCTCCTTGCGCGCCCACACTCGACAGCACCGCACCTTTCGCCGAAATGTCGCGGATGCTCGACTGGCTCACCAACTACATCGCCGCGCAAAAGAAGGCGCTCGACACGATCAATCCCGCCGACCTCGTCCCGCTCATCGCGACGTTGCGCGAGGCGCATCGCGCAGGCCGGCGCATCTACGTCGCCGGCAATGGCGGCAGCGCCGCAAATTCGTCGCACTTCGTCACCGACCTCGGAAAAAATTCCAGCGAGGCCATGCCGTCGCCATTCCGAGTGATGTCGCTGACAGACAACACGCCGTGGATTACCGCCATCGGCAACGACTACTCGTTCGACGACTCATTCGTGCGCCAGCTCCAGAACTACGGCGAGACCGGCGACGTGCTGCTCGTGATCAGCGTGAGCGGCAATTCGCCGAACCTCGTGAAAGCCCTCGAATGGGCAAAGCCGCGCGGCATGAAAACGATCGCGCTCGTCGGCGGAAAACGCGGACGCGCCGCGGACCTCGCAGACCAGGTCATCATCGTGGAGGACACGCACTATGGCCGCGTCGAGGACGTGCAGATGAACATCCTGCACATGCTCTGCTACGTCTTCGTCGAGCGCGAGGACGCGAGGCGGTAGCTGCCGACGGCAGGAGGCAGGCATGCTTTTTAGTCCGCACACGAGAGCGGCACAGTCTTCTTATTCTTAATCCCAAAACCGAGTGCGCCGCGGCCTGGTGGGAGGGAATAAGATTACGATGAAGAATATGAATAAGATCAGCGCGCCGAACATTTTTCCCCTCGCTCGCAGCGCGGGAATTGCGACACTCCACGCTCGCATGAAAACCCTCCTCTCCCTCACAGCCCTCGCACTTTTCACCATGAGCACCATCGCCGCGGACGGTCCCGTCTTCCACATCGTCCACTTCAAATTCAAGGCCGAGGCCACGCCCGCGCAGATCGCGCAGGTCGAAAAAGATTTCGCCGCACTGAAAGGGAAGATCGAGCTCGTGCAGTCGCTCGAATGGGGCACGGATGTCTCGCCCGAAAAACTCAGTGACGGCTTCACGCACTGCTGGGTGCTCACTTTCAAAAACGAAAAGGATCGCGACGCCTACATCGTCCACCCTGCGCACAAGGCATTCGTCGCGACGCTCGGCACGGTGCTCGAAAAGCCGCTCGTCGTGGACTTCATCCCGAAGAAGTAGCCCGCGCAACCCACGCGCAATCCCGCCATGAAAGCAGTCTTCGTCCACCCGGATTTCACGCGCGTCGGCCATTGCCAGGCGATTTTGGAAGAGGCCGGCATCGCGTGTTTCATACGCAACGAAAGCACGCAGAACCTGCTCGCCGGCCTGCCCGACACCGCTGCGCAACCCGTGCTGTGCGTGACCGAGGACTCCGACGCGCCGCGCGCCATGGAACTGCTGCGCGACTTCACCGCCACCGAGAAGCAGATCGAGGCGGAGGAAAATTCCGCCGAGTGGAAATGCCCGCAATGCGGCGAGACCGTGCCGGGAAATTTCGGCTCGTGCTGGAAGTGCGAGGCACCGCGGCCCCAGTAGCCGCCAGCGTGCCCATCCCCGCGATGGCCGTGGCGCTGAACGTCTCCGGCCGCACCGGCTTCTGCGGCATGGCCCTCCTCCCCGGCAAAGCCCCGCGGAACCAGAACAAGGACACCGGCTCCTGCCGCGTGTGCTGAGCGGGGCGGCGGAAAAGGGTCACGCAAAGATGCGAAGGCGCAAAGGTTCCGCCTCCCGCGTTTTCTTTGCGCCTTTGCGCGACAAAAAAAGCGTACCCCTTCGACAGTATATTAGCGGACGGGGGGCGCTTCCCCTCCCCTATTTGAAGACTTTAAAAATGGAAAACTGCGGCACCACCAGGACGGGCCGGCTAGCGTGTTCGATAATGGCGAAGGAGTCGCCATCAGAGCGGCCGGTATCCATCTGCCGCAGCGCCCCGATGAGTCTGTCGTGGTTTGATTTTATTTTCTCCGATTTGGCCTTCAATGTGATCAGTTCCTCCGGTTCCGTCCCGCTCTTCTCTGCCGCCTTAATCTTTTGCTCTGTCAGCAGCATCTCCTTTTCCAGTCTCACGAGTTCGTCCTGGATGCCGATCATCGCACCTTCTCCGCTGCCTGCCCTGATTTCCTTCCGTTTGGCTATGAACTCATCCATCACCGCATCCAGATATGCCATCACATACGCGGGTTCAGCCCCCGTCATGCGCACGACGATGATGTTCGCACCCGGAACCCGGGCGGCCTCGAAACGGCAAGGCTGAGGTTTCAGATCGGGATGTAGCGCATGCATACGCATCTCAGCCCCCCGCAAGACGCTGGAACTGTGCATGAGTTCGACACTGGTTCCGAAAAATGAATCCGGGATCGGCCTGCCGTTCTCCAGCTTCGGGTTCACCTCCACGCCGCCCACGAGGAGTTTTGCCATCGAAACCCAGTTCGGTGCCGAGGAAGTAACGTTCCACGCCCATATCCAAACGACCACAAACGCAATCAACTCCAGCAGCACAATCGGTCCGCAGACCCAAGCGACGACAGTCTTGAAGCGGCCCGATTTGGGTGCGGGAGGAATGCGGTTGGGCTCGTTCGACATTGTTTTTGTTGTGACGGCAAAATCAACAGAGCCGTGCGCAGCGAACAATCTCAAAACCGCACCGCCGGGCAAAAGCCAAAGCTGTTCCGTAGATCACAGCATCACACGCATGAACGACAAAGGCCGGACTTTCGTCCGGCCTTTGTGTATTCGTTTTGAAACTCTGAAACTTAGTAGGCCGCCTGCGCGCCCTTGAGGTTCTTTTTCTGAATCCACGGCATGAGCGCGCGGAGCTTGGCGCCGGTCTTCTCGATGGGGTGCTGTTCGCCCTTCTTGAGGAGCGCGTTGTATTTCTTGTAGCCGCCCTTGTATTCCTTCACCCAGTCCTTCGCAAATTTGCCGCTCTGGATGTTCTTGAGCGCGACTTTCATCCGCGCCTTCACGGACTTGTCAATGATCTGCGGGCCGACGAGCACGTCGCCCCATTTCGCCGTTTCGGAAATCGAGAAGCGCATGCCGGCGATGCCGGATTCGTTCATGAGATCCACGATGAGCTTCAGCTCATGCAGGCACTCGAAATAGGCCATCTCCGGCGCGTAGCCAGCCTCGGTGAGCACCTCGAAGCCCGCCTGCACCAGCGCGCACGCGCCGCCGCACAGCACGGTCTGCTCGCCGAAAAGATCCGTCTCGGTCTCCTCCTTGAAGTCCGTCTCCAGCACGCCGCCGCGGGTGCCGCCGATTCCCTTCGCCCACGCGAGTGCGACCTTCTTCGCCTTCTTGCTCGGGTTTTGGTAAATGGCGATGAGCGCCGGGACGCCTTTTCCCTCGGTGAACTGCCGCCGCACAATGTGGCCGGGCCCCTTCGGCGCGACCATGATCACGTCCACATCCTTCGGCGGGACGATCGTCTTGAAATGGATGGAGAACCCGTGGCTGAAGAGCAGCGTCTTGCCTTTTGTGAGGTTCGGGCGGATGTCCTTCTCGAACGCCGCCGCCTGCTTCGTGTCCGGCAACCCGACGAAAATCACATCCGCGCGCTTCACCGCCTCGCCCGTCTCGAAAACCTCGAAGCCTTTGTCCTTCGCGACCGCGATGCTCTTGCTGCCGGGATACAGCCCGATGATGACCTTCACGCCGCTGTCCTTGAGATTCAGCGCGTGAGCGTGACCCTGCGAGCCGAAGCCGAGGACCGCGCAAGTTTTGCCTTTGAGCACGCCGAGGTCGGCGTCCTTGTCAGTGTAGATTTTAGCCATGAGTGTTTGTGTGGTGGTTGGTAGATTTTGAGAGTGGGCCGTTTTTGAAAGTGGCGGTCTTGTTCCTATTCTTACTCTTATTTTTATTCCGGCTGGCCGGACGACCGGGATCCGGAGGAATGGAAATTCGGGTGACGGAGGAGAATCGGAATGAGATTACGAACAAGAATAAGAGGAAAATCAGTCCCCCTTGCGAGGCAGCACGATTTTCCCCGTCCGCGTCAGCGCCGCGATGCCGAAGGGCTCCATGAGCAAGATGAACTTCGTGATCTTGCTTTCATTGCCCGTGACCTCGATCGTGAAATTCTTCGCCTGCACGTCCACGATCTTCGCGCGGAAAATGTCGCACACCTGCATGATCTCCGCGCGCGTTGCCGGGGCGATGTTCACACGCATGAGCACCAGTTCGCGGTCCACGGATTCGCCATCGCGGAAGTCCTGCACTTCGATGACATCAATGAGCTTCGCGAGCAGCTTGCTCACCTGTTCGAGCGTCGCGTCATTGCCGCGCACGACGATGGTCATGCGCGAGGTCGCGGGATCGAGCGTCGGGCCGACGTTGAGCGAATCAATGTTGAACCCGCGCCCGCTGAACATGCCGGCGATGCGGGTGAGCACACCGAATTTGTTTTCAACGAGGACTGACAGCGTATGGCGCATGGCGAAAGGGCGGGGAACGTGGCGGGCAGCCCGGTGAGCGTCAAACTGAAAATCCCCGCTGACGCGAGGCTGCGCCCCAAGGAGCGGCGACATTCCTGTAGCCGACCTCAAAACGCTGCGAAGCAGCCTGATCTTCCCCCGCAGCGCGCCCGCCTGTCGCTTGCCCCAAAGAAAGACCAGGCGCTTCGCGCATCGCAGTCGGCGACAGGAATGTCGCCGCTCCTTGGCGCGCTCATCGTTCTCACGCCTCCCGCAGCCGGGCGATGAGGGCAAGGATGCCTTCGCGGATGGCGAAAAGTTCACCGCGGTGATGGGCGAGGCGTTCGGGCGTGAGGAAAGCGGTGCCCGCCATCGCGTCGGCGGCGGCGAGGGCGCCGTTGTGGATTTCGAGCGTGCGCTTCAGCCATGCGATGACGAGCGAGCCGTCGTCGGACGCCGTGCCATGCACGAGGCCGCCGGTGGCACCGGCGAGCTTCACCGCGAGGGTCATGAATTGGCCGGTGAATTCGCCGAGCGTCTCATCATCGCTGTCGGGAAAATGGCCGGCGGCTTTAAGTTCGGCGAGCAGCGCGTCGCACGCGGTGCTCGCGCGATGGTAGAGCGGATGCACGAGGCCCTCCTCCTGGTCGCGCACCCAGTCAATCCCCTCGCGCGACGGATCGGGCTCGGGTTCCTCCGCGTCCCCGGCAAGCGCGGCCTCGCAGATTTCGTTCATGCGCGCGATTTCCGCGGCTTCGTCCTCGTCCTGCTCCTCGTCCATCCGCTCCCAGCCCATCTCGTGCGCGATGATGCGCTCGGCATCGGGATGGTCCGCGTATTTTTCCAAAAGCCGCCGGTATTTTTCCCCGAGCGCGTCGCTTTCGCGCAGCATTTGTTCGCCGCGAAATTCATCCCACTCGCGAACCGTGCCGTCGGCGTGGATCTCGGTGGCGAAGGCATCGCTGCCCTCCTCGCGCTGCCGCTCGCGCTCGGCGAGTTCCTCCGCGGTGAAGCGCCACGCGGGCTCGGAGATTTGCAGCCGGTAGTCGCTGCTCTCGATGACGATGCGCCCGTTCAGATCCGAATACCACTCGAGATATAGCGAGTTTGCCATGTGCTCCGGCGGCTTCCCGCCGCGCTTGAGCATCATGTAGGCTTCCGCCACCGGGATGTCGAAGACGCGCACCTTGCGCGCCGCCGTGATGTCGCCCGCCGTGCCGCTTTGCCGCAGCGCGGGCGGACGCGTGGCCAATGCGATGGGCGCGGGGTTTTCAAAAGTGAGCGCGCACCCCGCGAGGTCCGGGTGGCAGTCGCCTTCGAGGTCGAGCACGATCGGCTTCGCGACGCCCGCGAGCCACACGTTGCCGGTGACACGCCCGCGCGTGCGGTTGTCAATTTCGCCGCGGAGGACGTGTTCGTGGATGCGCCAGGCCATGTCGTGGAAAGCGTGGGCAAGGAGTCGGGTGAATCAAGGTCGAATCTGCGGACAGGTGCTCAAAACAAGATGTTCTCGGCAAATTCTGTTACGTGCGGAGGTGGCTTCGGATTGCGTCGCACGATGGCGACGATTTCGCGCGTGAACCTTTCCGCCATGTCGAACCGCTGCACCTTCCGTCTGCGCACATAGAGCGCCAGCGCGCGCTGCGGGACGAGGCTCACACCCTGACCGAGTGCGACGAGGTTGATGATGAGGTCGAAGCTGTCGAGCTGCGCTGCGTGCGGTGCGAGCCAGCCGCGCTGCCGCAGCCATGCACGGAGTCGTGCGCCGGTGTGCGACCCATCGTGGATGAGCAGCCAATCCTGCGTCTGCAGCCATTCGTGCCAGCGTGCAGGCTGGCGCGACGGACGCGGCGTCGGCGGCGTGAGATTCGGCGGGACGATGAGTGTGAAGGCATCCTCGAAGCGATGGGTGACGCGCACGGATGGTGGCAATCGTCGCGGTGGGCAGAGGATGGCGAGGTCGAGTTCGTTTGCTTCGAGCCGGGCGAAGAGTGTGTGGCTCGGCTGATGCACAATGTGGAGCCGGACATCGGGGCGCCGCTTGCGCTGCGCCGCGAAGAAACCGGGCAAATATGAAAAGCCGATGGTCTGCGAGACACCGACCCGAATTTCCTTCGGGGCGTCCACGAACTGTTCCCGCAGGCGGACGAGGACGGCATCGAGATCGCCGATGAGCCGCGCGCCTTCATCCAGAAGAAACTGACCGGCTGCGGTGACGAGGACTTGGCGTGTCGTGCGCTCGAAAAGCGGGATCCCGAGCCGGGCCTCGACGCCCTGCACCTGGCGGGTGATGGCGCTTTGGGTCAATCCGGCCTGCGATGCCGCGCGGGTGAAGGAGCCATGCCGCGCGACGAGCTGGAGCAGGTGAAGCTCGTAGAGATCGAACGGAACCGTGGCGAGAAACTGATTCACAGAATTCATCAGTCTATTCTTTTTATGAATTTTTCACAACACCGCTTTCGGGCCATTCTCTGGTGAAACAACAAACCATCATGGCTGACCGAAATCTCAAAACACCATTCAACATCCCCGGCCCATTCTACGTGGATGAAACCTGCATTGACTGCGACCTCTGCCGCGACACCGCGCCGGGCACATTCCGCCGCGACGATGAGAACGGCGTGACCTATGTTTGGAAGCAACCTGCGACCGTCGAGGAACAGGCGCTTGCCGACGTGGCCTTGCAAGCCTGCCCAACCGAAACCATCGGCAGCGACGGCGCGGCCTGAAAGCTTGCCCGCTCCCATGCGTGCCGCTAACGAGCGATGGCATGGACTTGCTGCAATCTCTCCGGACGCACTTCGGGCACGACGCTTTCCGCGAGGGGCAGGAGGCGGTGATCCGCGCGCTGCTCGATGGGGAATCGGCGCTGGCGCTGTTTCCGACGGGGGCGGGGAAGTCGCTTTGCTATCAGTTGCCGGCGGTGTTGCTGGAGGGGACGGCGCTCGTGATTTCGCCGCTCATCGCGCTGATGAAGGATCAGGTGGATGCGCTGCGGGCGCGCGGGATTGCGGCGGCGCGGCTGGATTCCAGCCTCACGGCGGAGGAGACGCAGCGGGTGTATGCGGATTTGCGCGAGGGCAAATTGAAGCTGCTCTACGTCGCGCCGGAGCGGCTGTCGGGCGAGGCGTTCCTCGAGCGGCTGCGGCGGGTGAAAATCTCGCTGCTCGCGATTGACGAGGCGCACTGCATTTCGGAGTGGGGTCACAATTTCCGTCCCGAATATCTGCGCCTCGCGCGCGTGGCGGAGGAGCTTTCGCTGCGGCCCGTGCTCGCGCTCACGGCGACGGCGACGCCGGATGTGGCGCGCGATATTTGCAAGGCATTTGGCATCGCGGCGGAGCGGCATGTGCAGACTTCGTTCCGCCGGAAAAATCTGCACCTGCGCGTGACGCCGTGCGCTGCGAATCAAAAGCTCGCGGTGCTGGCGAAGCGTCTCGCGAACGCAAAGGTGCGGCCTGCGGTCGTGTATGTGACTTTTCAAAAAACCGCCGAGGACGTGGCGGCGCACCTCGCGAAGTCGGGGCTCGCGGCGTGCGCGTATCACGCGGGGATGACGTCGGAAGATCGCGACGCGGTGCAGGAGGCGTTCATGCGCGGCGAGTGCGAAATCATCGTGGCGACCATCGCGTTCGGTATGGGAATTGATAAGTCGGACATCCGCGCGGTGATCCATTTCAACCTGCCGAAGACGCTCGAAAACTATCAGCAGGAAATCGGGCGCGCGGGCCGCGACGGGCAGCCTTCGCTGTGCGAGTTGCTCGCGTGCGCGGACGACGCGGTGCCGCTGGAAAATTTCACGCTCGGCGACACGCCGGAGCCGCGCGCAGTCGAGGCGCTCGTGAGGAAAATGCTCGGCTCGGGCGAGGAATTCGACGTGAGCCGCTACGATCTCAGCCAGGAGACGGACATCCGCCCGCTCGTAGTCGAGACGGTCATCACGTATCTCGAACTCGACGGCCTGCTGCGCCCGACACGCGCATTTTATGAGAGCACGCAGGTGCAGTTTTTGAAAAGCGAGGGCGCGGTGCTCAGCGGGCACACGGAGGATCGGCGGCGCTTCCTCACCGCGCTTTTCGGAGCCGGACGCCGCGGGCCGAAGTATCTCACGCTCGAACTCGAAGCCGCCGCGCGCCAGATCGGCGAGCCGCGCGAGCGCATCGCGAAGGCGCTCACGTGGCTGGAGGAAACCGGCGCGATTACGCAGAAGCCCGCCGGCCTGCGCCACGGCTTCCGACTCTGCGGCGACGCCGCGCAACACGACCCGGCAAAGGTCGCCGCGCACCTCGCGGATCTGTTCGCGCGGCGCGAGGAACGCGATTCGCAGCGGCTCACGCAGATCGTGGATTTCGCGAGCGCGTCCGGCTGCATCACGCGGCGGCTGCTCGGCTATTTCGGCGAGGCGCTCGCGGAGGAAAACTGCGGCCACTGCCACTTCTGCCGCACCGGCGAACCCGCTGCGCAAATCGATCTGCCCGCGACACCTGCTCGTGATTTTACCGACGAGGACGCCGAGGAAATCCGCGCGCTCATCTTCGAGGAACTCCCGTCGCTCGCCTCGGCGCGCTCGCTCACGCGCTACCTCTGCGGCCTCACCAGCCCCGCGACTTCGCGCGCGAAACTCACGAAGCGTCCCGAGTTCGGACGCCACGCCACGACGCCCTTCCGCGCCATCCTCGCGCAGACCGAGGCGTGCTGGGCGGAGGTGGAGTGAGTGGCAGGGGTGGAACGCAACCTCCGGGCGCGTTTTCGATTGTAGGCGCGCTCGGAAGAGCGCGGACGTGAGCTTCCGCTCACGCCTACTCGCGTCAGATGCTGGCGGCAGCGAATGCTGCCGGAAATGAAGCTTTGCGGCCCGCGTTACTTTTTCAGCTTCGCGAGATCAGCCACGTATTCGGCTGCCGGTGTGCCGCTGTAGCCGACTTTGCGGAAGACTTCCTTCCCGTCCGCATCGAGCACGATGATCGTGGGGTAGCCGCGAATGGCGTATTTTTTGGAGAGTTCCTGATTGGCGGCCTTGATCTCGGCGGCCTGCGGCTTGCTCCTCGGGAAATCGAGTTCCACGAGCACGAGATTGTCCTTGGCGAATTTGGAAAACTCCTCGGACGTGAGCACATTTTTGTGCAGCGCCTTGCACGGCGGGCACCAGTCGGAGCCGGTGAAGTCGAGGAGCACGAGTTTCTTCTGCGACTTGGCCTGCTCCATGGCTTTCGGGAGGTCGGTGAGCCAGGCGTCTTCGCCTGCGAGCAGCGGCGATGTGATGAATGCGAGGGTGAAAAGGAGGGCGAGGGCTTTCATGGGAGTTGGGGGTTGGGTTGGATTTGGGTGAACTGACAGCGTGTGAAGCTAGCGGGTCGGATGGGTGAATGGGAGCAGTTTTTTCAACGCAGAGGCGCAGAGGGAAGATGAGAGTCCCGCAGAGGGAAACCAGGCAATTACTCGGTGGTGTATCAGTTTGAAATCTCCATTCTTTGTCTTGCTCCTGCTCTTGCTCTCGAAATCCAGGGCAGAGAGAGCAAGAGCAGGAGCAAGACAAAGAGTATGAGCCGCCGCACACTCAAACTGATCCACTACCAATTACTCCGCGCACCTCTCACTTTTCCTCTGCGCCTCTGCGTTTGGAATCCCGCTTCCGGCGCACCGTGATCAGCGCACCTCGTCCTGCTCGCGTTTGCGGGCAGGGAGAATGGAGCAGGCTTCCTTGCAGCCGAAGAGGCGGCTCAGGACTTTGCGATTCCTCGCGATGAGATTGTACACTTTCTCCGCGATCCAGATCACCCCGGGAACCCAGAGCAGCAGCGCGAGGGGGACGAGCAGCGGGAGGCGCATGCCGACGAAGCGGATGCAGCGCGCGCCGCGGTGGATGCGGCCGTCGCGTGTCACGCAATGCATCGCGGCGAGGAGCTGCTCGCGGTCGAGCTGCGGTGCCGCCTGCTGCGCGCGCGGGTCGGTGAGCGGGATGAGCGCGAGCGTGTTGAACCAATCGAGCCACGTGAGCACGCGCATTTGGAAAATGCAGAGCGGGCAATCACCGTCGTAGAGGACGAGGTTCTGTTTCACTTTGCAAAGCTACACGCTGAGGTGGCCGAGCGCCAGCAGTCCGTAGAAGGTGTATTCCGCGTCGAGCGCGTCGTCGGCCCAGTGGCCGTGGAAGCCGCCCTCGGCGCTCCAGAGCGTGTCCACAAAATCGAGGCACTTCTCGCGCTGCGCATCGGTGAGCGGGCGGTCGAGGCACGAGAGAGCGTGCATCGCGGTGGCGGTGGAAAGCAGATCGGGCAAAGGCGCGCCCGGCACCGCGAGCCAGCCGCCGTCGGTGTGAATCTGCGCGAGCAGCCAGTCGCCGGCGGCATCGCTGATCGGCATTCCGAGCTGATGCAGCAATGTGATCGCCGCGGCAGTCGCGGGCACCGTGCCCTTGCGCATCCCGCGCACATTGCCCCACGCGCCGTCGGGGGTTTCGAGGAATTTCAGGCATTGCACCATGCGCAGCGGCTCGGGGATTTCGCGCGCGAGATCCTGATACGCGCCGAGCGCGACGAAGCAGCCGTAGGCATTTCCATGCTGCGCACCGGGCTTCACATCGTAGCCGCCGTCGGCGGTGCGGAATTTTTCCAGCCGCGCGAGGATCGCATCCGGGTGGAACGCGTGCTTCTCGGGCGGGTCCGCAGCCTGACCGTGCGGCGGAGCGCCCGTTCCACCGATCGCCGACCAGCACCGCGCGAGCGCGCCGAGATGGACGAAGTCGAGATTTTCACCGTTGCCAAAGCCGCTTACAAACGGCTCCACGCGCGTCTTCGGAATCTCGGCCTGCAGCGCATCCAGCGCGGCAAGCACGAAGATCGTGTAATAGAGATCAGGCCGCCCCGCGCGGTCCGCCCCGCCACCCCCGGGCGTGATCTGACGCAGCAGAAAATCCCGCACGAGCCCTGCGGAATCGCCGAGCGCCTTCTGCGCGACGCGCGCGATTTGCAGCATTTGGAGACGGAGACTCATGCGTGCGCTGGCGCTACTCCGCCGCGCGCCAGGGCTTCGGGAAAATGCGCCAGTGGCCGTTCACAAATGCGAGGCCGTCGAACGCCATGCCGATCGTCTCGCCCGGCTTCACAAATTTGAACCGGAACAGCGTCGCGCCCGGTTGCAGCTTGTCGCCGAGCTTCGCGTAGCCGCCGGGGAATTCCTTTGCCGCCGCGGTCCCTTTTTGAAAATCCTCAGTCGTGGCCTTGGCGACGGTCACCTCGGTCTGCCCCTCCTTCGGGCCGATGACGGGCGCGGATTCCCACAGCGGCTTCTGCGCGGCCTCCAGTTTCTTCGCAAAGTCCGCGGTGAAAATCTTTGCGTAGTCCTCACTGGTCGGGCGCAAATCCTTCGTCAGCGCCGCGCGATCAGCACCGGCTGGGAGGAATTTTTTCAGCAGCGCCGTGGCGGCGGCTTCGTTCCCGGCCTCCTGCGCGCGGGCGAAGATGGGGGCGCAGAGCAGTGCTGCGATAATGATGAACCGGCGGAGGAATCGGAGGGCGTTGGTGTTCATGCGACGGAAAATGAACGGCGCGATTTGCTCTGGCAATGCTGGGTTTAGCCTGCCGCCTCGCGGTCAGCGCGGCGCGGCCTTGCCGTCTTTCAGGAAGTGTTCGAGGAACGCGCACATCTGCTCCATCGCCTCCGGTGTCGGGCTGTGGCCTTCGCGATGCGTCATGGCCACGCGATTTGGGACGCCGAGCATTTCGTAAAGTGAGCGCGTGTGGTTCAGCGCGCGCCAGTGCCACGGCACGTCCTCCGAGCCGCCGGAGACGAGGAAAGGTCGCGGTGCCATGAGTGCGTGCAGGTCCACTAGGCTTTCGCCGGACTCGAACATCATTTTGTAAAGCCCCGTGCGCGGCTTGTCGGCATTCGGCACGCCGCGCGGGCGCATTTTCCCCGCCTCCCAGCCGAGATACCACGGCTCGTAGTAGTTGATGTTCGTATTCTTCTCGTCGAACACGATGCCCGGATCGCACCACACGGCGGCGGCGAATTTTTCATACAGGCACGAGGCGAGCATGGACCACTTCCCGCCGTACGAATGGCCGATGATGCCGATGCGTTTCGCGTCCACATCGCTGCGTGCGGCGAGCGCGGTGTGGCAGTTCGCGGCGACGTACGCGAGGTAGGTGAGAGGCTGGATTTTTAGTTCGTCGCCCGCGGAGATCAGCAGTTCGCGCGTCTCCATTCCCGGATGATCGAGTGCGCCCGGCGTGCCGATGCTCAGCGTGACGAAGCCGCGCTTCACAAGCTGATACGCGAAATCTCGCATCTGCGATTTCGGGTTCAGCCCCGCGGCGGTCTCCGGCTCGTAAAAAACGGCGAGCACCGCGGGAAACGGACCGTCGCCGTCCGGCACGAGGAGGTATCCGTCGCATTGTCTTGAGCCGGGACCGCTGTCCACGCGCACCTTGTGCTGCGTGAAGTTTTCACGGCGCTCCGTCGCGCGGATTTCTATGCGCGGCTTTTCCAGCAGTGCGGGCCACGGGCCGAGGCGATCGTGCCACGATTTCAAAATCTCCGCGCGTCGCGCCGGCCACTCGGCGGCGGTTTTCACCGTGCGCCCGCCGGCGAATTTCAGCGGCGACCGGTAGTCGCCGAAGTCGTGCGCAAACTCGGCCGGCGGTGTGAAGGATGGCGTGAGGTTCGGCGGGAGCGTGCGTGCGGTGTCGTCGGCGCGGAGCAGCGCAGTGAGTGCGCAGAGGAGGAGCGGGAGGATTTTCATGGGAAGGAGACACGAATGAAAACAAACGCTGCGCGGGGCGCGAGCAGATTGGCGGGGCGGCGGTGGCTCAGCCTGGAATCTTTCGCCTTTGTCTTGCTCGTGCTCTTGCTCTCCTTGCCTCGGCTCTCGAGAGCAAGAGCCTGGGCAAGACAAAGAGTAAGAACCGAAACACGCCTGAATTGAGCCGTTGCCGGGTGCGCGCACTGCGCGACGAGGGATGTTCACGCGGCTGAGATGGGCCGCTTGACAAGCCGTCCCCCACCGCTAGGCTCCGCGCTCCTTTTCCACAAGAAGAACACATTTATGGCCAACACCAAATCCGCAGCAAAACGCGCACGCCAGACCACGAAGCGCGCCGCCGGCAACAAGCGCGTCTCCACCGCCGTCAAGACCCAGCTCCGCGACATCCGCGCGGCGGTCGCCTCGGGAAAGAAGGCCGAGGCGCTCGCGCTGCTGCCGAAGGTTTCCTCGGCGCTCGACAAGGCGGCGAAGACGGGCCGCATCCACAGGAACAAGGCGAACCGCCACAAGGGCGACCTCGCTCGCTCGCTCGCTGCGCTGAAGTAACGCACACAGTTTTCACGAAAGGCGGTGTCCGCACGGGCACCGCCTTTTTCTTTTTTTCGCAGGGGGTGCCGGGCACAGGCATGCGACCTGTGCGGCCAGCGGGAATGCGTGCCGGTGAGAACGGCTGCGACGCGCCTCCGCCACGAGTGCCAGGGGCGCTCGGCTCACTCCTCGCGCAGTGCCTTCACCGGATCGAGCCGGGCGGCGAATCGCGCGGGGATGTATGCGGCGGCGACGCAGATGAGCATCGCGGTGCCGCAGATGGTTACGATGTCCCGCGTGGTGATGGCCGAGGGGATGCCATTGAGCGCATACACGGCGGCGGGGAAGACGTCGCGTCCGAGGAAGCGGATGATGAGCTGGCGCGCTTCGTTGCGCCACGAGAGGATGCCCCAGGCGAGGAGGAGGCCCGTGGCATTTCCAAAGATGCCGACGGCAAATCCCTGGCCGATGAAGATGTTCACGATCTGCGAGGGCGCTGCGCCGAGGGCCTTGATGACGCCGATCTCGCGCTTTTTCTGCACGATGACGGTGATGAGCGTGATGGCGATCGAGAATGCGGCGACGATGACGATGATCATGAGGATGAAAATCATCATCACGCGCTCCTGCACGACGGCTTCGAGGCGCGTGCGGTCGGCGTCCATCCACGAGGCTACGGAATACCCGGCACCGAGTTTTTCCGCGAGGTCCCGGCGGATGCGCTCGGCCCAGTCGGCGTCCTGCGTCTTGATGGCGATGCCGTGGACGGCACCGTCCTGGAAGTCGTAAATCTCCTGCGCGATATGGAGGGGGACGATGACCACGCTGTTGTCGAACTGATAGACGTCGCTTTTGAAAAGGCCGACGACTTCGAGTTCCTTCGGGTGGACGAGTTCCTTGATCTCGCCGATGGTCCTCGCGTTGGGATCCTTTTTTTCGAGGAGTTTGAGTGCCTCGATGACCTTCGTGAGGTTGCCCGGGCCGTGGAGGTTCACCTTGTCGCCGAGCTCGATGCCGAGCGTGCTGGCGAGCTCGCAGCCCATCACGCATTTTTCGCTGTCGAGCTCGTAGCGTCCGCCGGGGAGGATGAATTTCTTGATGTCAATGAGCTTGAGTTCGCCGGTCGGCTGCACGCCGCGGAGCGTTGCGGCGCTGTACGTGTTGTGAAACTCCAGCAGCATCGGCCCCATCATGTAGGGCGAGACGCCTTGGAAAGTGGGGTAGTCCTTTTGCAGCCGCTCCTGCAGCGCATCCCAGTCCTTCAGCGGCCCGTCGGCGCTGCTGATGCGGAGGTGCGGCTCGAAGCCGATGAGGTGCGAGCGCAGCTCGCGGTCGAAGCCGCTCATCACCGCGATGACGACGATGAGCGCGGTGATGCCCAGCGCGACGCCGAGCACCGAGAGCACGGTGATCACGGAGACAAAGGCGCGCTTCGGCTTCAGGTAGCGCAGTGCGAGGAAAAGACTGAATGGCAGCTTCACTTTGGAAAGAGAGGGCGCGGACGGTGGGGGAATCGGCACGCGGCGTCAATGGCCTTGGCCTGACGGCGAATTCACAAAAATGACGTTGACACTCCACGGCGGGAGGCTTTGCTTCGCCGAACCATGAAAAAGCTTCTCTCCCTCCTGATGTGCTACGTGTTCCTGCAAGCTGAAACGTTCGCCCTGCGCGGCGGGCCGAATCAGGCAGGTGGTCCGAAAGTAGTCGGATCGTATTCGGGGGTGATGATCGAAACAACCGGGACTGGGGATGTCGGTCTATTTTTGCTCAATGCTGCCGCAGGTGGTGCATCAAGCGGCCAAATGGTCCTTTTCACGTCATCTGGAAGTACCAGCGGCGGCTACAATTGCACAATAGTTGGATTGAGTGACACTTCAAGGGGTGGTTCTGGGAAATTCATTGGGGTATTTTCAGGAATTTCACCCGTTCCAACGAGCGGAACTATCCAGAGCGTGGCAGGGCAGATCACTGCCACGGTTTTGCCATCATCCAGTTCAATTCCGCGCTTGGTTGGAACCGCAACTTCCAGGACGAGCAGCACATCCACTGTCGTAATCGGCATCGGCTTGCCACCTCCAACCGTTACCGGCCCTGTGCGGCAATATATTGTGGATGGCTGGAATACGAGCTCGTTTAGTAATAGTGGTACTAGTCTGGCCCTCCCGTAGGGCTGGGTAGCTTTTCCGGCCTTGGACAGGGGGCACCCGCAGGCCACATGGTGAATGAGAAATTACCCCGACCTGAACCGAATCAGAAACCGTTTCGGGGAGCGCGGGATGACTCTCTTGGAGCTCATCACCGTGATCGTGATCATCGGTATCCTCGCCTCGATGTTGCTGCCGGTGTACAATAATATGACCGGGGCTGCCGAAGAGGCCCGCTGCATCGTCAATCTCAAAAACCTCTACGGTGCAGCCAGCGGTTATCTTCACGCCGCCGGCTCATGGCCGCAAATCGCGCCCAAACTGCTCACGGACGAGCCGAAAACTTATGCCCGCTTGTGGGTGGATGCGCTCACCCCGTACGGTGCCCCGCACAAGGTGTGGATTTGCCCGGCGATGCAGCGTGCGCTGGGGATTTCGATGGACGCGATCGACAAGGAGGAGAACTATCGGATTGATTTCCTCGCGACTCCCTTCGACGACAATCCTACTTCGCCGAGATCGAATTCGACCCATCCCTGGTTCCTTGAAAAGTCGGGCCTGCATCCCCGGGGGAACCTTCTCATCCTGACGAACGGCACCATCACTTCGCTGAAGGATCTCGTCGGGCCCAAGCCAGCCAATTGACATCGGGGATGCAGTTTTGGAAATCGGCTGCGGTGGTGCCGGCCCCAAACGAAATCAGGCGGTGTGCGTGGCGCGGTGTTTCGCCCAAACAGCCCTTGCGCCGCGGGTGCGGGCAGTCATAGCGTCGCGCGATGAAAATTCTTGTGACAGGCGGTGCCGGTTTCATCGGCTCGCATTTCGTGGAGCGCAGCCTGGGGGCCGGCCATTCCGTCGAGGTCGTGGATGACTTCAACGACTTCTACGACCCGGCGATCAAGCGCGCGAATGTCGCGGGATTTTTGGATCGCGTGCCGGTGCATGAGCTCGACATCCGCGATGGCGAGGCGGTGATGCGCGTGGTGAAGGCGGGGAAATTTGACTGCATCGTGCATCTCGCAGCGCGCGCGGGAGTGCGGCCATCCATCAGCGATCCGAAGCTGTATCTCGACACGAACATCACCGGAACATTTCACCTCCTCGAAGCGGCGCGGCAGGCCGGCGTGCGGCGCTTCGTCTCCGCGAGCAGCTCGAGTGTGTACGGCGTGCTGAAGACGCTGCCATTCCGCGAAGACCTCGCACTCACGCAGACCATCTCGCCGTACGCCGCCACGAAGCTCGCCGCCGAGCAGCTCTGCTCGAACTACTCGCACCTTCACGGCATCCGCACGGTGAGCCTGCGCTTCTTCACCGTGTACGGCCCGCGGCAGCGGCCGGACCTCGCGATCCATTCGTTCACACGCGCGATTTTCGAGGGCCGGCCCATCGCGCAATTCGGCGACGGCTCCACGCGGCGCGACTACACTTACATTGACGACATCCTCGGCGGCATCACCGCGAGCCTCGGCTACGAGGGGCAGCTTTGCGACGTGTTCAATCTCGGCGAGAGCCAGACCACGACGCTCTCGGAACTGATCGCGCTGATCGAAAATGCCATCGGCAAAAAGGCAATCATCGAGCGCAAGCCCGAGCAGCCCGGTGACGTGCCGGTGACTTTTGCGGACATCACCAAGGCGCGCGCGCTGCTCGGCTACGACCCGCGGACGAAGATCGCGGAGGGCATCCCGAAATTCGCCGAGTGGTTCCTGCGCTCGCGGAAATAGCGGGCGGCACCGCGCGCATAGTGCCGCGCTTTCCTTTTCGCGGCAAAGGTCTATCACCTCGGCTTCATGCCGACACCGCAGACTGCCGTCGAACTTCTCCAGGCGCTCATCCGCATCCCGAGTGTCAACCCCGAGGGCGATCCCGGCACGCCGCACACGGGCGAGCAGGCCATCGCGGAGTGGCTCGCTGGCTGGCTGCGCCATGAATTTCCCGACGCGCGCGTGGAGCTGCGCGACGTGCTGCCGGGCAGGCCGAATGTGGTCGCGCGCTTCTCCGACGGCGGCGGAAAAAAGCCGCGCGTCCTTTTTGCACCGCACACGGACACGGTGAGCGTGGGCGGCATGACGATCGATCCCTTCGGCGGCGAAGTGCGCGACGGCCGCGTGTGGGGCCGCGGCACGAGCGACACGAAGGGCACGATGGCCGCGATGCTCTGGGCGCTGCGCGAATCGCGCGACCGCCTCGGCGCGCTCGGGCACGAGGTGTGGTTTGCGGGGCTGTGCAGCGAGGAGGCCGGGCAATACGGGGCGCGCACGCTCGCGGAGCAGGAGCGATTCGATTTTGTGATCGCGGGGGAACCGACCGGGCTCGACGCCGTCGTCGCGCACAAGGGCGCGCTGTGGCTCACGCTCACGACGCGCGGACGCGCGGTGCATGCGGCCGAGCCGGAACGCGGCGAGAATGCGATCTACAAAATGGCGGACGTCCTGCGCTGCGTGCGCGACGAACTTCCCGGGACGCTCGGCGGCGCGGAGCACCCGTTGCTCGGCCGCACGACGGCGAGCGCCGGTACGGTGAACGGCGGCAGCAAGATCAACATCGTCCCGGACATCTGCACTGCCGAGGTGGACATCCGCTATCTGCCCGGCGACGAGACGGTGCTCGAGCGAGTGAGCGCAAGGCTGCGAACCGCCTGCGCAGACTTGGAAATCGCGCACACGCGCTCGCGGCCGATGCTCACGGACAGCTCGCACGCGCTGATCCGCGTGCTGGAAAAATGCGGCTCGCGCTGCATCGGCGCACCGTGGTTCAGCGACGCCGGGATTTTTTCCGCCGCAGGGATGCCCGCGATCGCGATCGGCCCAGGCTCGATCGCGCAGGCGCACACGCGCGACGAGTGGATCGCCGTGGACGATTTGGAAAAGGGAGTCGCGTTTTTCCGCGACTTCATCGCGCGCGTTTAGCGCCGCATGCTACTTCTTCGCGGGAGCCTTTGGCTTCTTCGCGGGCTTTTTGTCGGCGTCGGGATTGCGGATGTTTTCCGCCTTCGTCTGCGTGCCGGCTGTGCTGAAGATCACGAGGACATGGTCGCCGACATTGAAGTCGGAAATTTTCTTCGACGCGCGCTGGCCGAAGACGGTGCCGGGATAGATCGCGAAAACTTTCGTGCCCTTCGGATTTTGGACGGCGACGGATTTTGCATCGATCGCGGAGATCGTCCCGTCCCACTCGATGCTCGGCGGAGGAACCGCGCCGCGGGAAATCGGGGCGGCTGCAAGGAGGCACAGGATGGCGGTGATGAAGAAGAGGGGGATTTTCATGGGCGAAAACATTTGCGGTTCGCATACGCACTGGCAAGCACGCACAGCGCCTACAGCTTCCGTTCCGCCTGGGCGCTGCGGAGGTGGATGGTCTTGCTTTCGAGATCGTGGATGGCGCGGATGTAGCGCACCGTGCGGCTGCGCGAGCGCATGAGGATGCTGTGCGTGATCGCTTTTTTTCCGACGAGCTTCACACCGGGGAGCAGCGTGCTGTCGCTGATTCCCGTCGCGCAGAAGATGCAACTGTCGCCCCAGATCAAATCCCTGCACCGATAGACTCGCGCGAGATCGGCCTCGCCGACTGCGGCGATGGCGGCGGCGCGCTCGGCTTCGTCGCGCGGCTTCATGCGGAGCAGCATTTCGCCGCCGAGGGCGTTCAGCGCGGCGGCGGTGAGGATGCCCTCGGGCGAGCCGCCGATGCCGTAGTAGATGTCCACGTCGCTGTCCGCGAGCGAGGGCGAGACGGCGGCGGTGATGTCGCCATCGGTGATGAGCCGCAGCGCCGCGCCGGCCTGGCGCACGGCGGCGATGAAGCTGTCGTGCCGCTCGCGCTTGAGGGTCATCACGACGAGTTCGCTCACGCGTTTTCCGAGCGCCTCGGCGACTCGGCCCAGCGTGAGCGCGATGGGATCATCGAGCGAAATCTGCGGCATCCCGCGCTCGATGGCGCGCACGACTTCCGGCCCGTAGGCGAGCTTCTCCGAGTAGAAGGTCGGCAGGTTGCGCATGACGTGCGGGTTCTCCTCGGTCGCCTCGCTGGCGGCCATCACGGAGATGCTGTTCGGCAGGCCGTAGGCGATGTTTGTGGTGCCATCGATCGGGTCGAGTGCGATCTCGAAGCGGGGCGATCCCATGCGCCACGTGCCGAGGTGATCGCCGAGAAAAATCCCGGGCGCATCGTCCTTCTGCCCCTCGCCGATGACGACATCGCCGCAAATGTCCACGAGGTCGAACACGCCGTAGATCGCATCGCACGCCGCGCCGTCCGCCTTTTCCTTTTCGCCGCGGCCGAGCCACGGGACCGAGTTCAGCGCTGCGTTTTCCGTCGCGCGGACAAATTCAAACTCAATCGTGCGCTCGGGATCCATCGCGGTCAGGGAGTTCATGATCCCGAGCGTCGCGGATTTCCATGCGCGCGGTCAATGCCGCGCTCCCCGGAAAACGAACCGCCCCGGCGGCCTTGCGACCGACGGGGCGGGTTGTGATTTGATTTCGCGCGCGCTCAGTTGTTCGCCGCGATCGCTGCAATGTCCTCCGCGTCGAGCTTCGAGGAGAGGAGGTGCTCGATCGGGTGCTCGCGCTTGCGCAGCGCGCGGCGGAGTTTCGCCAGCGCGATGTTCTGGAGCTGGCGGATGCGCTCGCGCGTGACGCCGAATTTCTGGCCGACTTCCTCGAGCGTGCGGGCTTTGCCGCCGTCGAGCCCGAAGCGCGAATTGATGATCTTGCGTTCGCGGGCGTCGAGGACTCCGAGCAGGTCGGTGAGTTCCTCCTGCATGTTTTTGTCCGAGAGATTTTCCGCGGGATCCACGGCGTCGGCGTCGCCGACGAGTTCGCCGAATTCGGTCCCGTCGTCGTCATTCATCGGCGCATCGAGCGAAGCCGGGCGGATGCTCACCGTGCGGAGCTGCGAGAGCTTCGCGGCGGAAATGCCGACTTCCTCGGCGAGTTCGTCGTCCGTCGGCTCGCGACCGAGTTCCTCGCTCATCGCCATCGCGAGGCGCTTCACTTTCGCGATTTTGTCCACGAGGTGGACGGGCAGGCGGATCGTCTTGGACTGGTTCGCGAGTGCGCGCTTGATGGACTGCTTGATCCACCACGCGGCGTAGGTCGAGAGTTTGCCGCCCTTTGCGGGGTCGAAGCGTTCGACGGCTTTCATCAGGCCGATGTTGCCCTCGGAGACGAGGTCGAGCAGCGGGAGGCCGAGGTTGCCGTAGTCGTGCGCGATTTTCACGACGAGGCGGAGGTTTGCGGTGATCATCAAGGCGCGCGCCTTCATATCGCCGCGCTGGATCTTCGCGGCGAGGTCAATCTCCTCTTGGATGGTGAGGAGCGGCGTCTTGCCGATCTCCCGGAGGTAGATTTTGAATCCTGAATCAGAGTCGTCGAATTTGGCCATGGTGGTAACCTGTGCTTTCTTTTTTGGGTGAGCAGATTTTGTGCGGTGTTGATCAAGCGAGCAGATTCAGTGATGAATCCGTGTATGATCTATTCGTGTAACTGCATTGTATGGACGCATCCTTGTGGCTTTTGTTCAAAGCATTCAAGAAATTTTTTATCACGCGTCGTCAGTAGTTAAGAGCTTAAAGCAATTTGTGCGTGAACCCTTTGATGAAGTCTGCAGGATTTTTGTTCAAGTGAGATGGGCGAGTTAAGCAATTCGTAATCTTCCGCATGTGGGGCGCGACTTTTGGAAAAATCCGCCCAGCCGCAGTACCGATGGCGTGCGACCCATGCCGGGTGTCCGGCATTTCCTCAGTCCGACGGGCTGGCAGGCCCGCCTCTGGATTCAGGGCTCAGGGCTCGACTTCTCGGTGCAGCCCGATCTCGAAAACCATCTCCGATGGGTTCGTGTCGCTAGCCCGCGGCGCGAGGTCGAGCGCGCGGTAGGCGGCTTCGAGTCTGCGGGCATCGCCGCGGAGTTCGGGAAAGACGGCGGCGAGGCGCTGCTTCGTCCAGTGCCGGGCGAGGCCGCGGTCCACGGGATGCAATTTCGGCGGGCGATCGAGGGTCCACTGGATGAATTGAAGAAGTTTCATGGCGATGGCTACCTAACACTGCTCCGCGGTTTTCGTTTGAAACAATCCGGTCACGAAATCACCCGAGCCGCAGCCGAGCCGCCAGCGCGATCACGTTCAGCGCCGCGAGGAGGATCACCGGCTTGCCAGAGCGCGGGACGGCGGCGGATGCGACGTCCCTTTCCCGCATCGCAAACGCCATCAGCCCCGGCCAGACGCCCCACGCGAGCCAGAAACGCCACGGCACGCCGGGCGCACCGCCTGGCTGCCACACCCACCAGCCGCGCAGGAATCGCGCGGGCCATTCGAGATTGAAGATCGTGAGCAGGACGAGCACCGCGGTAAAAATGGCGGTGAGCCGGTGGCTCGCGCGCGGGCGCATCCACAGCACCGATTCGCGCGCGGCCATGACGAGCACCGCCCAGAGCAGCACCCAGCCGACGCCGACGCCGAAAAGCTTCACGCCGAGCGCGCGACCGAAATAGAGCCTCCCAAAAAGCACGCCAGTCGTCGCATTCAGCACCCCGAGCAGCAGCGCGCCGCCGGCGGAAAATGCGAGCCATGCGCGGGCAGTCCGCAGGCTGTGCGCACGGGTCAGCACGAGGTGCAGGCTCATCGTGGCGAGCGTGAGCCACACGAGATCCGCATTTTCCGCGAGGATGAGCACCGCGCGGCGAAGGTCGGCATTCGGCGGAAGTGGCTCGCCTTCGATCAGGCCGAGCGCATTCGGACCGATCGGCGCGATCCACACCACGGCGAGCCACGCCGTCCACACGAGGAAGACGCCCCAGAGCACAGCCACGAGCGGTTCGAGCGAGCGGGAAACGAGGGAGCGTGGCATCGCGCGAGTGTGCCCGGCGCGGCGGCACGGCGCAAAATGTTAGTTGCGCCTTCCGTCGCAGAGGTTAAATGGAAGGTCTGATGACATTCAAAGAGTTCGGCCTGTCCGAAGCGGTCGTGCGCAGCGTCGAAGCCAAGGGCTACCAAAACGCAACGCCGATCCAGGAACAGGCAATGCCCCTCGTTTTGCAGGGAAAAGATGTGATGGGCTCCGCCCAGACCGGCACCGGGAAGACCGCAGCCTTCGCGCTGCCGCTGCTGACCATGCTCGGCGAGCACGGAAAATTGCGCGCACTCGTCCTCGAGCCCACGCGCGAACTCGCGCAACAGGTCCACCAGAGCTTTGTCACCTACGGAAATGAAACCGGCCTGCGCACCGTGATCATCCACGGCGGAGTCGGCTACGGCACCCAGCGCGACGAACTCGCGAAGGGCGCGGACGTGATCGTCGCCACGCCCGGCCGACTGCTCGACTTCATGGAAGACGGCACCATCAAGCTCGGCGACGTGCGCCACCTCGTGCTCGATGAAGTGGACCGCATGCTCGACATGGGCTTCCTCCCCGACGTCTCGCGCATCATCAAGCAGACGCCGAAAGACCGGCAGACGCTCTTCTTTTCCGCCACGCTCCCGCCCGAACTCGAGACGCTCACCAAGTGGATCCTCCGCGATCCCATCGCGATCGAGATCGGCCGCAGGCAAAGCGCCGCCGACACCGTGGCGCACGCACTTTACCCCGTCGCGAAGGATCAGAAAATGGACCTCCTCCTCGCGATGCTCGAGGCCACGCACTTTGAGAGCGTCCTCATCTTCACGCAGACAAAAGTCGCCGCCGACATGGTCACCCGCAGGCTCGCGAACATGAACCACCTCGTCGCCGCGATGCACAGCGACCGCAGCCAGGGCGAGCGCACCGAGGCCCTCGCGGGATTCAAGAGCGGCAAATATGAAGTGCTCGTCGCGACCGACATCGCCGCGCGCGGCCTCGACATCGCCGGCATCTCGCACGTCATCAATTACGACGTGCCGCTCCATCCCGAGGACTACGTCCACCGCATCGGCCGCACCGGCCGCGCCCTGCAGACCGGTGACGCCTTCACGATTTTCACCGCCGGGGAAATTGACGCCGTGCGGAAAATCGAGCGCTACATCGGCACGAAAGTGGAGCGGAAAAAACTCCCGGATTTCAAATATGTGTACACCGCGCTCTTCGACGAGGCCTCGCTGAAGCCCGGCGGCCCCGGCAAAGGCGTCCGCACGCTCACCGGCTACAGCTTCGGCTGGCGGAAGTAGGCGCTTCGCGCATTCGGGAGTTTGGAGTGAAGGGTTCAGCGCGCGCTTCCATGCGCTCCCGGCCTTGGATTCCACGAGGCGTGTGGGGCCTTGAGCGTTCAAAACGATCTGCCCCGCCCCACGCTGCGCTGTTGAGCCTGCGCAAATGAGTCTTGTGTCTCCTCCCGCCGCCGCGGGAATGTCGCCGCTTGTCCGCCGAACACACACCAGAAACCACCGCACCCGTGGCCGTGACCTTTGCACGCCCAGAGGAGAGCGGTGCATTCCGGCGCAAGCTCACCGGCGCGCAAAAGGGAAAATGCGGCGCGCTCACCGCATGGCGCGGCAGCATCGGAAAAACCGCGGTGATCGTGATCCACACCGGCATCGGCCCCGCATCGGCGGCGCGCACCATCCGCGAACTCCTAGCATACGAAAAGCCGCGCAAGGTGATCAGCGCCGGATTCGCCGGCGGGCTCGATCCCACACTGCGTGTCGGCGACACGCTCACCGCTGATTTTCCCGGCGCATCGATCCTCTCCCGAGCACTGCCCATCGAGACCCCGGCGGAGAAAATCGCCGCCTTCCGCGAGACCGGAGCGCGCCTCGTGGACATGGAGACCGCCACGCTCGCCGAAGCGTGCGCAACCGCAAACGTGCCGCTCATCTCCGTGCGCGCTGTGAGCGACTCCGCCGATCAATTCCTGCCCGTCCCGTTCGATGCGTGGTTCGACACGCAGCGGCAGCGCGCGCGCCCATTCGCGCTCGTCCTGCACCTGCTCCGCCACCCGTCGCACATCGCGCCCTTCGTGCGCTTCCTCTCGAAGCTCCCCCGCGTCGCCGAGGCGCTGGCCGCCGCCATCGAAGCCGCCGTGCGCTGATTCGTCATTGCCTCCCGCTGCCTGACTCGCCATTCGCATTCGCACCATGGCGCTCCTGCTCTACCGCCTGCTCTTCCCGATCGCATTCCTCGTTGCGCTCCCTTTCTACGCGCTGCGCCTCGTGCGGCGTGAACGCGGCCGCGCCTCGCAGGAAAAACCGCCCGGCTACGGCATCGGCATCGGCCAGCGCTTCGGGCGCTACACGGATGAAATCCGCGCCCGTCTCGCAGCGCAGCCAGCGCCCGTGTGGATCTGCTCCATCAGCGTCGGCGAGACGCTCGTCGCCCTGAAAATCGCGCGCGCCATCCGCGCCCGGGATCCGCAGGCGCGCGTCGTCCTCTCCGTCACCACGAGCACCGGCTTCGAGCTGCTGCTGCGCGAAGCCGCCGCGCTCGCCTGGCTCGTGCCGCTCTACAATCCGATTGATTTCACGTTCGCCGCGCGCGCCGCCATTTCCGCGATCAAGCCGCGCGCCCTCGTGCTCACCGAGGGCGGCATCTGGCCGAACCTCCTCTCCGCCGCACGCGCCGCGGGCATCCACATCGTCCTCGCCGGCGCGCGCCTCTCCCCCCGCAGCGAACGCCGCTGGCGGCGCTTCGGCGGCATCGCGCGCGCCGTGTGGAATTTTTTCGATCTCGTCTGCGTGCCCGAGGCGGACGACGTCGCGCGCTTCGAAGGCATCGGCGTCGCACGCGATCGCATCCGGCACACGGGCAGCGTGAAATTCGACAACGCCGCAAAGGATGCGCCGTCGCGCGAGCAGGAGTTCCGCGCGCTCGTGCAGCCGCTCGGATTTTCCGGCCCGATCATCGTCGGCGGGAGCACCTGGGCACCCGAGGAACAGGCCCTCGCCGACACGTTAAAAAAATTGCGCGCGGATTTTCCGTCGCTGCGTCTCATCCTCGTCCCGCGCCACGTCGAGCGCGCCGCCGCCATCGCCGACGAACTCACGCGCGCCGGCCTCCGCGTCGCGCTGAGAAGCAAACTTCCGGCAAGCACCGAGGCCGACGTGCTGCTCGTGGACACGACCGGGGAACTCCGCGACTGGTACTCGCTCGCCACCGTCGTCTTCGTCGGAAAAAGCCTGCCCGGCATTTCCGAAATCGGCGGACAGAATGCGGGCGAACCCGCCGCGCTCGGCCTTCCCGTCGTCTTCGGCCCGCACATGGAAAACTTCGCCCCGCTCGTCGCGCACCTTTTGAAAGACACCGCCGCCATGCAAATCGCCACCGCATCCGAACTGCCCGCCACAATCAGCGCACTCCTCGCCGATTCTGCAACGCGCACCGCCCTCGGCACCCGCGCCCGCGCCGCACTCGTCCCACACCAAGGCGCCACCGTGCGCACTGCGGAGTGCATCGTGGGATGACCGACGGCTCGAGAAACCGGGCTGTGCTCCAGTCCGAAAAATCGGGGGCATCCTGAGCGGCCAAACACGAGGGCATGACTTTTTGTGCACGATGAACCGGGAGACGGAGCGCTATCCCGGGTGGAGCACGCGACTCGCGTGCCGTCTGCGGCCACTGGCCGCAGACACCCGCAGGATCCGTGTTTGCAGCTTGCGCTGGGGATCATCCGGCATGTTCCAAATCTGCGCACGCAGCCTGCTCGGTGGCACCGTCGGGTGTTTCCGGCGAGTTGCCGGAAACAGCACGCGAGTCGCGTGCTCCACCCGAAAGAAGCCCGCCGCTGCCGCGTTCTTCATCTGCGTTCATCCGCGTTCATCTGCGGTTTTGCAAACACCCCGGAAGCCACCCTGCCGCAAAATTCCTGTTCCCTTTCCGCCACCGTTCGCTTTCCTACCCGCCCTGCCCATGGCCAACACCATCACCAGTCCCGTCTTCGTCGTCCGCGACAACATAGACACGGACCAGATCATCCCCGCGCAATACCTCACCCTCGTCCCCACGAAGCCCGACGAATACGAGAAGCTCGGCACCTTCGCCCTCATCGGCCTGTCGGACGCTGACTACCCGGAGAAATTCTTCCCCGCAGGCGCGACGAAGACGCCCTACAAGATCGTGATCGGCGGGCGCAACTTCGGCTGCGGCAGTTCCCGCGAACACGCGCCCATCGCCCTCGGCGCGGCCGGCTGCGAGGCCGTGGTCGCCGAATCCTTCGCGCGCATCTTTTTCCGCAACTGCGTCGCCACCGGCGAACTCTACCCGTACGACGCCACCGAGCGCCTTTGCGAAAAAATCAAGACCGGCGACATCGCCACACTCGATCTCGACACCGACACGCTCACCGTGAACGGCACGGCCTATCCGCTCAAGCCGCTCGGCGAAGTGCGCCCGGTGATCGATGCCGGCGGCGTCTTCGACTACGCGCGCCAGACCGGGATGCTCCCCGCGCAAAAGTAGCGCGCTGGAAAACCTCCGACATCGAAGATCCCACATTCAGCGAGCGTCCGTCGCAAACTGCCGTTGAATGTCGAATGTTGGACGTTCAATGTTGGATGTTGAAAAGGCGCTTGAATCCCCGCCGCACAGCCATCACGTTCGGGAAGTAACGCGGGTATAGCTTAGTGGTAAAGTTCCAGTCTTCCAAACTGGCCAGGAGGGTTCGATTCCCTCTACCCGCTCCACTTTTTTCAGCGAGAAAGTTTCCGCGCAGCGGAGAAGCCGCGCCTCACTTCACCGGCACAAGCCGCAGTGCGCGCACGTCGGCGAGTTCCTGGCGCAGCGGGCCCTCGGGGCGCATGAGGATGCGGCTCGCGCCAGCGTGCAGCGTGAGCTTTCCGGCGGGCACTTCGTGGAAACGATCGAAGCCGCCGCTCGAAACCACCGTGGCGATCGTGTGGCTGCCCTCGGTCTCCACGCAGAAGCGGTTGCTCGCGGATGCGGTGTCCGCGGCGAGCGTGACGAACACTTCGTAGCTGCCACCCTCTGCAATCTCGACGCTCCAGCCCGCGACATCGTCCTTCACGCGCCACGGTGCGAGTACGTCGAGGGCCGGACGATAAGCGAGTTTCTGCCCATAGGTCGTCGCGATTCGCGCAGGCAAAATGATCTCGCCGTTCGCCGCGGGCTTCACCGAATCCGACTCCGCGCGTGCTGCGTTTTCAAAGCCGAGCTCCTCCGCGCGCCACGGGAAAGTGCGGGCCGCGGTTTCCTTGCGCACACTCGCGACAAGCGCGGGCTCGACGGGCGCGGCGGTGTTGCCCCACGCGCGGCGCACGTAGCTGAGCACGCCCGCGATTTTTTCATCCGTCATCAGATCGAGCGCGCCAAGACCGGGCATGTGCAGATTCCATCGCTGGCCGTTGATTTCGACGGGGCCGTAAAGTCCGTGCAACACGACGCGCGCGAGCCGCTCGGGCGGACCGCTCACCCAGTCACTGCCCGCAAGCGGCGGTGCGACGCCCGCACTTCCGCCGCCGTGCGGCTGGTGGCACGCGGTGCAAATCGCCGTGTAAATTTCGCGCCCCGCATCCACGAGGCGCTGCTGCTCTGCATTCAGCGGCGGCGCGTCCGGCGTGAGCGTCTTCGTCGCCTCCGCGCCGGGCCACGTGAATGCGCTCAGCGCACGCCGCGCAGTCGCGGCGGTTTTCGGATCGGGATTGCGGAGCAGCGCCGTCAGCGCACGCGGCTCGTCGGCGAGCACGAAGGGCTTCGGCGGTCGCGCATCGGCGAGTGCGCCGAGCAGCGCATTGCGTGATGCCGTGCGGCTCGCGGGGAAATCCGCGAGCAAATGGATCAGCGATGCGATGCGCGCGGGATGCGCTTCCTCGATGACGCACCGCGCGAGGAGCGCAGCAAGTGCCGGAGTGGTTTCGCTATCCGCGTGGCTGTGCAGCCACGCGGAGAGAAATTCCAGCTCGCGGCCCGCGAGTCCGGTCACCGCGGCGGTGCGGAAAAGCGGATGCGTGTCGCGCGTGAGCAGCGTGTCGAGCAGCGCGGACGCCTGCGGATCGCGGAACGCGCCGAGCGTGAGTGCGAGCTGGAGTCGCACGGCCTCGCTCGGATCGGTGGCGTGTCGCGCGAGTGCGGCGAGTGCGGCGGGACTCGGATCGCGTTCGCAAAGCCGGACGGCTGCGGCGCGCACGCGCTCGTCGGCGCTGTCCACGGCGGCGAGGCGTGTCGCGGCATCGAGCGCGCCGAGGCCATCGAGCGTCCACAGTGCGTGGAGCTGGCCGAGCGGTTCTGCGCATTTCACCGCGTCGCGCAATGCGGGCAGGGTGCTCGTGTCGTTGCGTTCGACGAGCAAACGCTGCGCGGTGATGCGATGCCAGCCGTTCGGATGCGCGAGCGTCTTCACGAGTTCCGCGCCCGTCGCTGTCGAGAGCTTCGGCGGTTTGCGATCGAGCGGACGGTTTTCCGCCACGACGCGCCAGATGCGGCCGAGATCGTTTCCCTCGTCGAGATGGCGCTCTTTGATCTGCTTCGCGAGCCAAGGCACCATGAAGATGACGTGCTCAATGATGCCGTGGTAAAAGTCCGCGATGTAGAGTGCGCCATCGGGGCCGACGCGCGCATTGACCGGGCGGAAACGCTCGTCCGTCGAGGCGAGGAACTCCTGCTCCGGCGGATAAAATCGCGTGGCCTGCGGTGCAATGCCGGGCGGCAGCACGAGGCGACCGATGAGGTGTCCGCCGGACTCGGGGGCGAAAAAATTCCCGCGCGCATCGTCGGGAAACTGGTGGCCGTCGTAGCAGCACACGCCGCTCGCGATGGTGTAGGTGCGCAGCCGGCCATCGTCGCGCAGCTCCAGCGCGCCGAGCGTGACGGCGGGGGTGACCCGGATCGGAAACACCTCCTGCGCCTGCTTCGAGAGATCCACGTTCACACCGAACGCGCTGGGATCACCGCCGCCGCGCAGGAAGACTTTTTGCAGGTTTGGATTCCGCATCAGGTACTCCGCGGGAATCTCGTCGCCGGTGAGCGCGCGGTTTTCGTAGCAGGAAAAAAAGCGCCCGGTCTCGTCGAAGGTGACGCCAAACTGCCCGCGCTGGATCGTGTATTCGCCGGTGATTCTTCCATCTCGCCAGCGGTGCTTGCGCGGCCAGTCGGCGCTGTGCAGCCAGTTGTCGATCCCGTAGCGCAGGCCGTTTGCGGTATGCTGCGGATTTCCTGCGACTCCGAGCAGGCCCGCCTCGGTCTTGCGGTCGCAGCGCAGGTCGCCATCGGTGTCCTCGCAGAAGAACAGCTTCGGCGGCTCCTGCAGCAGCAGCCCGCCTTTCACAAAGGCGAACGAGCGCGGCATGACGAGCTTGTCGAGAAAGACGGTGCTCTTGTCCATGCGCCCATCGCCGTCCGTGTCCTCGAGCACGACGACGCGGCAGATCGGATCGCCTTCGCCGGTTCCCGCGAGGTCGCGCATGTAGCCCTGATATTCGACGACCCACATGCGGCCATCCGGATCGAATTCAAAGAAGATAGGGTTGTGCACGAGCGGCTCGGCAGCGACGAGTTCGACGCGGTAGCCGGGCGCGACCTTGAACGTCTTCATCTCCTCCTCCGCCGTGAGAATCGGCGCGGGCGGCACCTTGATGCGCTTCAGTAACTCCGCGCCCTTTTCCCAATCCGCCCAGCCCGTGAGCGCCGATGCGGGACGCGTGCGCGGGCGCTCCGCCGGGACGGACTGCGCGGAGACGGATGCGCCGCCGTGAATGACGGCGAGCAAGGTGCAGATGGGAACGAGCGGTGTTCTCATTGGATTTCGTGCGCGGGGAAACGGAGTGGCTGAATCATTTCGAAAATGTGATTGTTCAGAGTGGAGTTTGCAGGGCGGAACGGACTCCCGGGTGGAGCACGCGACTCGCGTGCTGTTTCCGGCGACTCGCCGGAAACACCCGACGGTGCCACGATGCAGGCTGCGTGCGCAGATCTGGGGCGCGCACAGCAGGACAGGAAACAAGCTGCAAACACGGATCCTGCGGGTGTCTGCGGCGGGTCGCCGCAGACAGCACGCGAGTCGCGTGCTCCACCCGGGATGCCTCGCCGCCTCCCACCATCTCCCCGTGGAAAAAATTACGGCTCTCGTTTTGCAGTTCTTCAGAACGTGCGCGTCCTTTCTGTGTGATCATCGTGGCACAGGCAGGCCGCTCGGGACTTTTGTCGGCACGGTTTGGTCGTAGTGGTCTTCGTTCAGCATCTCGAGGAATGCTTTCAAGTCGGGAAAATCCTCGGGGTTGAGGTTGAGTTTTTTCAGCAGCGGATCGAGCGGCGGGGGCGCGGTCGCGTCGCCGCCGTCGAGTGTCTCGCTCACGGCGTCCGAGAGCTGTTCGTAAAACGTGAGCACTTCGTCGAGCGTGCGCATCGCGCCGTGGTGCATGTAGGGCGCGGTGTGGCGGAGATTGCGCAGCGTCGGCGTGCGGAGTTCGCGGCGACCGTCGGGCGTGGAATCGCTCACGCCGATGAAGTGGAGCTTGAAGTCGGAAAACATCGGCCCGCCGTGGCACTGGATGCAGCCGGCGGCCTGGAAGATTTTCAGCCCGCGCTCCTGCGCGGCGGTGAGCGGCGGGCCTTTGCCGCGGAGATGGCGATCGAATGGCGAATCGCCCGCGACGAGCGAGCGCTCGAATGCGGCGACGGCCTTCGCGAGATTGTCGGCGGTGACTGCATTCTGCGGCTGCGGAAACGCGTCCGCGAACAGCGCCTCGTATCCGTGGATCTTCCGCACACGATCCACCGCTGCGGCGACGGCATCCGGCTCCGCGCAGCGATCCCCGCGCATCTCGTCGCGCGAGCGGATGGGATGGAGCACCTGCGCCTCGAGACTCTGCGCGCGCGAATCCCAAAACATCGGCGCGGTTTTCGGATCGGCTCGCTTGCCCGCGACGGTGCCATTGAAGCCGACGTTCAGCAGCGACGGCACATTGCGCATGAGCGGCGCGACGCCGGCACTTTCACCGAGCACGCGCGCTGGCCCGAGCCCGCTGCCGCCGACGCCGAGCGGCGTCGTGCGCGCGTCGGCCCATGCGAACTGCGGATGATGGCATGTCGCGCACGCGACTGCCTGCGTCGTGGACAAAATCGGATCGAAGAACAGCAGGCGACCGAGTGCGATCTTCGCGAGCGTAGAGGGATTGTCCAACGGCTCTGGCGCGCGCGCGGGCAGCGCTTCGAGCTTCATCTCGCTGGGGATTGCGGTGGTTCCTGTGGTTTGTGTCGCGTCAATTTCCGATTCTGCACGGGCGTTGCACTCACCGACTGAAGCGTGCCTTTTGCCCCGGAGGGGCAGCCGGAAATTAGCCGGGGGTAAAGCGAGGCACGAGCGACATCCCCGGACTTGCATCCAATCGTGCAACCGCCCCGGTGGGGCGGCGGGAGCGTGGCTGAGAACTTTCCGGCGCACCCTCCGGGGCGCGTTCGCGAGGGACGGAGATCCGGGGGTGCCGCTCGTTTCACTCGCTTTACCCCCGGCTAATATCCGCTGCCCCTCCGGGGCAAAGCATCCCGCGCTCCCATCTTCCCACGGTGAACACGGCACCAACATCACGGCGAGGAGCGCGGCGCAGTGACGGGGAAATTTCATGCAACGACCACCCTGCCGCGCGTATTCATTTGCAGCAACTCCGCGCTTTTTGTCGAATCGTTCACGCCCGCATCGGGCATCACCCCCCATGAAAACGATCCACGTCCTGCTCTGCACCCTGCTGCTTTCACTCCGCGCATTTGCCGACGACGGGCCGCCGCTTTTCATCGAGGGCTACGCGGCGAATCTCAGCACTGCGCCGGGCGAGGAGCTGGCGTTCTGCGTCTCGGCGAGCGCGCCGAAATTTTCCGTCGAGGTCACGCGCTGGGGCGTGAAGAACGAGATCGTGTGGAGCAAAAAGGATCTGCCGGGGCAGTCGCACGCGGTGCCGGAGGATGCGTCGGCGATGGGCTGCCGGTGGCCGGAGACTTTCCGCGTGCCAATCGGGAAGGAGTGGAAGAGCGGCTACTACACGGCGCGATTTTCGATCGCGGATGGGGGAGGAAAGTGGACGCATCGCGGGAAGCGCACGGCGGAGAGCGAGGCGTGCTTCGTCGTCCGCGCCGCCGAGCCGGGCAAGCGCAGCAAGGTGCTGCTGCAACTTTGCACGAACACGTACAACGCGTACACGAACTGGGGCGGCTTCAGCGTGTATGCGTACAACGGGCTCGCGAAAAACCAGGGCAGCCGCGCGTCGTTCGAGCGTCCGCTCAGTTCGCAGTTTTCGCGGTGGGAGCTTCCCTTTGTGCAATGGTGCGAGCGCAGCGGCATCGAACTCGACTACGCGACGAATGCGGACCTCGAATTCCGCCCGGAGCTTTTGAAAAACTACCGGCTCGTGCTCAGCGTGGGGCACGACGAATACTGGAGCGGGGCGATGCGCGACAATGTCGAGGCGTTCATCGCGAAGGGCGGCAACGTCGCGTTCTTCAGCGGCAACTCGGTGTGCTGGCAGATTCGCAGCGAGGACGGCGGGCGCGCATTCACATGCTGGAAGCAGAACTACATGGCCGATCCGGTTTTCCAGACGCGCGACTTCAAGACGCTCTCGACGGCGTGGAGCCATCACCTTTTGCAGCGCCCGGAGAACACGCTCACGGGTGTCGGCTTCCTATGGGGCGGCTACCGTCACAGCCACGGGCAATTCATCGGCGAGCCCGCGGAATACACGGTCCATCAGCCGGAGCATTGGGTCTTCGAGGGCACGGGGCTGAAGCACGGCGAGGTCTTCGGCGGCAAGGACACGATCGTCGGCTACGAGACGGACGGCTGCGAACTCGAGTGGCGCGACGGCCTGCCCTTCGCGACGCACAAGGACGGCACGCCGGAGACGTTCACCGTGCTCGGCACATGCCCCGTGCGCTGGCATAAGGACGATTGCGAGTGGTACGAGCGCTGGGAAAAGGGCCGCACCGGCGCGGCGTGCATGGGCATCTACACGCGTGGCGGCACGGTCTTCACGGCGGCGACGACGGACTGGTCATTCGGCCTGCGCGGTGGAGACAAGGCGGTGGAGCGCATCACGCGCAATGTGATCGAGCGGCTGTCGAAGTAGATCGTGTCGCGGCGGCGGCATTCGCGCGTTGCACTGCAACCTTGGCGTGTTGCAGTGTGTGAGTGGCACATTTTCACTACATGCCCAATTTTCCTCATCTGACTCGCGCGCCGATTGTGGAAGCCCTCATCCACTTTCAGGCAAACGCTGCCGACCGATGGGACCCGGAGAAAGTGCGGGATGAATTGCAGCCCGCCTGGCCTGAGCACACGGAAGTGCAGGAGATGCGTCCTGTGCAGTTCGAGATGAAACAGGAAGAGGGAAAGGAGCCCGAGACCCGCGTGATCTTGCCGGGTGCGGAGGGGTTTCTGTTCCGGGCAAAAGGCCAGTCCACCGTCTATCATGCCCGGCGTGACGGGCTGATTGTAAGCTGGCTGGCCCCTTACGCAGATTGGCCCACATTCTTGCAATCGGCGCTCGAAGCATGGCGCAAATTCCAAGAAATCCTCGCTCCATCCGAGCTGCACACCGTCGCGCTCCGTTACATCAATCGCCTTGATTTTCCGTCGGCTGATTTCCGCCTCTCCACTTTTTTTCCCGCTCCGCCTGCCAGACCGCCGATGCTCGGCGATTGGAAATTTCAGGGCTTTTTACACCAAACCAATTTCATCGCGCCAAACTCCCGCTGTGTTGTGCGAACGAATTTTCTACAGACGGAAGCTCCGCCGGATACCGCCGCATTCATTCTCGATATCGAAGTGCGTCTAAGGGAGCCGCTCACGGCAATGGATGGAGACACGAAGGAGGTTTTGGATGAAATGCATGTCCTCAAGAACACAGTGTTTTTCGCCATGTTGACGGATGCGGCACTTGAACATTACAAGTAAGCATGGTTCTCGCACTGACAGCGCTGATGGGAGTCACACCCTCGGTGACTCTGCCCTACTCTCGTTTCACTGAGGGTCGGATGGACTGCGCCGAGGTGTGCCCGGCGATTCCGGCATCCAGTCCAGCAGGCACGTCGCTTGCGGAGTTGAATGATGTGATGCTCGACTGCTGCCGCGATGATTGGGACGGCTACGGCGCAAAGGCCGTGAGCATCCACGCTTTTGCAGCGGCGAAACGTTTTCTGGAGAGCCTGCCCCCGGGATTCCCCATCCCCTCGATTTCTGCCGACCCAGAGGGTTGCGTGACGTTCGAGTGGAGGAAATCATCGCGTCGCGTTCTGCTGGTGAGCGTGCATCCGAATTTTCGAGTGGATTACGCAGCGATTTTCGGCACCGCGAAGCAGTACGGATCCGAGCCGTTTTTCACCGAGGCACCGGAGTCACTGAAAAGCATCGTTCGCCGCATTTTTTCCGCGTGAGTCGCGGCCCGCTGGCAGACGTTCCCGTGGATGACGCGGAGCAACTCGCGAGGTTTGTTTTGACGGAGCGACACATCCGCAAGAGCGACGGAACCGTCAGGGCGGAGGCACTCATTCCTTCGCCCCATGTCGAGCTTTCCGTGACGAGGCACCGCGACTTATCCGACAATGATGTATGGACTCTCGGCGAAGAGGTCGCGAAAAAGCGCCTGAAGCCGCTCATCGGGAGAGCAGACTTCCGTGCCGCCGATGCACGACAACAGAAACTCGATGTGAAGCCGGATGAGCCCCCACGCAATCACGCGAACGTGTTTGGATGGCCGCCGGAGAAAGCGTTTCAGATGGCACTGGCTCAAGAACTTTCAACTCGCACGACCTTCACCCCACGCTTTGCGTGAACGCTGTGCGCTGAAGTGCGGCAATCCCGGGGCATTCAGCGTGCCTTCATCAGCGCGAGGACGGCGGTGGTCATCGCTCGCACACCGGTCGCGATCGTCGGCTCGGGGATCGGAAAAAAGAGCGGTGAGTGGAGCGATGGAAGCGTTGTCCCTTTCGCTTTCGCATCCTCGACACGCGCGGGCGGCTGTGTGCCGAGCCAGAACATGCAGAGCGGCACTTTTTCTTTCGTCATTCCGAATTCGGAAAAATCCTCCGCGCCCATGACGGGCTCGCGGGCGAGGACGTGATCGTCGCCGAGCACGCTGCCGATTGCTTTGCGGACTTCGGATGCGAGCGAGGGCTGATTGAATAGCGCGCTCGCACTCTCATCGGAGACGGTGACGACGGGCATGCGGTCGGCGGGCATGTTCGCGGACTCCGCCTGCGCCTTCACAATGCGCTTCACGCTCTCGATGAGCTTCTCGCGCGTCTCGGCCTTGTAGCTGCGGAGCGTGAGCTGCAGGCGCACTTCGTCGGGGATGATGTTGCTCTTGGTGCCGCCGTGGATGCTGCCGACGGTGACGACGGCGGGATCGCCGGGGCGCACCTCGCGGCTCACGATGGTCTGGAGCGCGAGCACGATTTGCGAGGCGAGGACGATGGGATCCTTGCCGAGATGCGGCATCGAGCCGTGGCCGCCGACGCCGCGCACGAGGATTTCGAGCGAGTTCACATTTGCGAGCGCGAAGCCCTCGGTGATGCCGACGGTGCCGTGCGGCAGATCGCCCGAGCAGTGCAGCGCGAGCGCCTTGTCGGGCTTCGGGAATTTTTCAAAAAGCCCCGCGCGCAGCATGAGCCGCGCGCCCATCACGCGCTCCTCCGCCGGCTGGCCGATGACGAGCAGCGTGCCGCTCCAGCGGTCACGCAGTTTCACGAGCGCGCGGCATGTGCCGACGAGACAGGTGATGTGGATGTCGTGGCCGCACGCGTGCATCACCGGAACCTCGCGGCCGAGATCGTCCTTCACGGTGCGCGTGCTCGCGTAGGGCAGGCCGGTTTTCTCCTGCACTGGCAGCGCGTCGAGATCCGTGCGGACGAGGATCACGGGGCCGTCGCCATTTTTCAAAATGCCGACGATGCCGTGGCCGCCGAAGTTCTCCGTGACTTCGAGGCCCGCGGCGCGGAGTTCCTTCGCGAGCCGCGCAGCGGTCTGCTCCTCGTGCAGCGAAAGCTCGGGATTTGCGTGCAGTTCCTTGTAGAGCGCGACGAGCAAGGGAAGTTCGCCCGCGGTGATCGAAGCAAGATCCGCGGCGAAGGTGCGGGCGGCGAGGAGGGCGAGCAGGAGGAGGGAACAGCGCATGATGAGTGGGAGCAATGGTGAACCGCACGATTAGCGGCGGCGCGGTGCGCGGGCAAGCTGCACGGGCGATTCCGCCACGGTTGGCGCACCAAACTCCAGCAAGAATGGAGGTGGATTCAGAGGGAATATCCGACTGCACTGCCAAGGAAACGCGTGCGGTCGGCGCGCAACTCCCGGGTGGAGCACGCGACTCGCGTGCGGTTTCCGGCGTCTCGCCGGAAACACCCGACGGTGCCCAAATGCAGGCTGCGGGCGCAGATTTGGGGCGTTCACAGTGGTCCGCAAAATAAGCTGCAAACACTGTTCCTGCGGATGTCTGCGGCGAGTCGCCGCAGACAGCACGCGAGTCGCGTGCTCCACCCGGAAAGTGCGCGCAGTCGTCCTGTTCATCCCGGAAAAAAAAGATCGTTGCTTCGCCTCTCGGTCTCTTCAGCAGGAGTCCGATTCTTGATGCGTCAGCCCGGACGAATTCCCGCGAAGTAGTTTCCCTTTTCCCCGGAGTGCTCCATGATGAAGGGCTATGCCATTTCGCGCGCTCGGTCTCGGGGACAAAATTTTTCAAGCCATTCAGGAAGCAGGTTACACGGAGCCGACTCCCATTCAGGCGGCGGCGATCCCGCTGGTGCTGACGGGGGCCGATGTCATCGGCATCGCGCAGACGGGCACGGGAAAGACGGCGGCTTTCACGCTGCCGATTCTCGCGCGCATGGCGGGGATGATCAATGACGGCACGCCGCGCCGCACGCGCACGCTGGTGCTCGCACCGACGCGCGAACTGGTGGTGCAGATCGAGGAGAACATCCGCGCTTACGGGAAGCATCTGCCGTTTCGGATGGCGACGATTTTTGGCGGTGTGGGCGAGCGTCCGCAGATGGAGGCGCTGCGCTCGGGCGTGGACATTATCATCGCGTGCCCAGGGCGGCTGCTGGATCTCATGGATCGGCGCTTCGGTGATTTTTCCGGACTGCAGCATCTCGTGCTCGACGAGGCGGACCGGATGCTGGACATGGGCTTCCTGCCGAGCATCCGCCGCGTGATCCGCAAGCTGCCGGTGAAGCGGCAGACGCTCATGTTTTCCGCGACGCTCTCGAAGGAGATAGAGGGGCTCACGCATGAGTTCCAGCAGCACCCGAAGACGGTGCAGATCGGCAGGCGCTCGAATCCGGCGGAGACGGTCGCGCAGTTCGTTTACGAGGTACCGGGGCACCTGAAGCCGGTGCTGCTCACGCATCTGCTGCAGGATCCGAAGATGGATAGCGTGCTCATTTTTTCCCGCACAAAGCACGGCGCGGACAAGATCGCGCGGCGACTGGAGCAGGCGGGGATCAAGTGCGGGACACTGCACTCGAACCGCTCGCAGAACCAGCGGCTGAAGGCGCTGAATGAATTCAAGGCCGGCACGGTGCGCGTGCTCGTGGCGACGGACATTGCGGCGCGGGGCATTGACGTGGACGGCATCTCGCACGTCGTGAATTACGATTTCCCGATGCACTCGGAAGACTACGTGCACCGCATCGGCCGCACGGGCCGCGCGAACGCGGTGGGCGATGCGATCAGCTTCGTGAGTTCGGACGACTACGGCTCACTGAAGTCGCTGGAGCGGTTCATCGGCCGCGGCATCGTGCGGAAAAAGGCGGAGGGCTTTGACTACAATCAGCCTGCTCCGCCGCGTCTGGCGGAGGCACCGCGCGGACCGCGCGGGGGCGGGCGTCCGCAGGGTGGCGGAAATCGCGGCGGCGGCGGCCAGCAGCGACGCGGCTCGGGTGGCGGTGGCGGACGCGATGATCGCGGGCAGGTCGGCTATCGCTTTCGGTAGTCCGCAGGACGCGGAGCAAACGGCTTGTGTTGGGATCATCGAGTCCCTATTCACGCCGCGGCTTCGGACTCCCCCGGGTCGAAAGCCGCAAATCCCTACCCTAAAAACCCCTGCATGTTTATGCCACGTTTCGTCGTGTCCCTGTGTCTCGCGGTCCTTTTTCTGATCGGCGCGGCGCCCGCCTTTGCCGAATCCGCGCCCGCCGGTCCGCCGGTTGCGACGGAGGTGCAGCGCCTCGCGGACCTTGAGGGCTACATCATCAACACCGCGCCGGGCGGCAAGGACGGCGCGGAGTGGAAAGGCCCGCTCGCGGGACAGGCCGGGCCGGGCCACAATACGTGGATCATGATCAGCACAGGGCTTGTGCTTTTCATGACGCTGCCGGGGCTCGCGATGTTCTACGGCGGACTCGTGCGGAAGAAAAATGTGCTGAGCATTTTCGCGCAATGCCTCGGGCTGGCGGCGGGTGTGACAATCCTGTGGTGGCTGTGCGGCTACAGTCTTTGCTTTGCGCAAGGCAACGGCGTGCTCGGCGGGCTGAAGCACTCATTTTTCAAAGGCGTGGAATACGAGCCGAATACGAACTACTCCGCGTGGGTCTCGCAGAATATCTGGGCGATTTACCAGCTCACCTTTGCGATCATCACGCCGGCGCTCACCATCGGCGCGGTCGCCGAGCGGATGAAATTCACGGCGGTGATGCTCTTCAGCGCGCTGTGGATGTTTGCGGTGTATTTCCCTGCGGTGCATATGCTCTGGGGCACGGGTGGCGCGTTCAACGGCATCGGCAACACGGCGGGAGCGAGCGTGAAGGCGATTGATTTTGCCGGCGGCATCGTCGTCCACATGACGAGCGGCTGGTCCGCGCTGATCCTGTGCATTTTGCTCGGAAAACGCCGCGGCTTCGGCCGAGACCAGATGCCGCCGCACTCGATGGTGCTGTGCGCGATCGGCACCGGGATGCTGTGGGTGGGCTGGTACGGATTCAACGCGGGCAGCGCCGTCGCGTCGGACCGGGTCGCGACGACCGCCTTTGTCGCCACCACGCTCTCGGCGGCGGCGGCGTGCTGCGTGTGGGGCATCATCGAATACCTGCACCGCGGCAAGCCGAGCGTGCTCGGGCTCTGCTCCGGCGCGGTCGCGGGGCTCGCGACGATCACGCCGGCGAGCGGCTTTGTGTCGGCAAATTCAGCCGTGCTCATCGGCCTCGCGGCCGGTGTCGCGACGTGGTTTGCGTGCGCCAAGCTGAAGGCTCATTTCGGCTACGATGATGCGCTGGACACCTTCGGCGTGCATGCGATCGGCGGCACCCTCGGGACGATCCTCGCGGGCGTCTTCGCCAGCGAATCGGCAAATCCCAATCTGAAGGCGCTGCTCGCAACGGGGAAACCGCTGTGGCTGGAGCAACTGAAGGCCGCCGGGGTCTGGCTCGTGTGGTCGGTCGTCGCATCTGTGATCATCTATTTCATCGTGGATAAGCTCGTGGGCTGCCGTGCGAGCCCGGAGGACGAGGCGCAGGGTCTGGATCTCGCGGACCACGGCGAGGAAGGCTACATCGAGCGGGCCTGAGCGCGGACGAACGGCAAATAGTCCAGAGATCGTTTGCAACGCGCGGCGCGTGCGCTTTTCTCCCCGCGGATGAAAGGACTGATCGTCAGCGTTGCCATGTGTCTGGGGTTTGCGCGCGCGCATGCCGAGCCGGACAATGTGAGCGCATTGCTGGAAAAAATCCGCGACGAGCATGACGTGCCCGCGCTTGCGGCGGCGGTGATGGACGAGGGGAAGCTCGTCGCGTACGGCGTGACTGGGATGCGGAGTGCGGGCCGCATGGTGCCGGTGCTGCTGGACGACAAGTGGCACGTCGGCTCCTGCACGAAAAGCATGACGGCGAGCGTCGCCGCGATGCTCGTCGAGGACGGAAAAATCCGCTGGAACAGCACGCTGGGCGAAATTTTTCCCGATGATATCGAGGAGATGAACCACGCGTGGCGCGATGTGACGCTGGAGCAACTGCTCGTCCACCGCGGTGGAGCGCCGCATGATCCGCCGAAGGATTTGTACGCCATCGCGGAGAAGCAGGAGGGCGAGCCGCGGTTCCAGCGCTGGGATTTTGTCCGCGGCCTGCTGCGCAAGCCGCCCGCGAAGCCACCGGGCACGCACTGGATTTACAGCGACAGCGGCTACGCGATCGCGGGCGCGATGCTCGAGCGCGCGACCGGGATGGCGTGGGAGGATCTGCTGCGCACGCGCCTTTTCGAGCCGCTCGGGCTGAAGACCGCGGGCTTCGGCGCACCGGCGACGCCGGGCAAGATCGATCAGCCGTGGGGGCACCACGGATACGAGTCTCCGTTCAAGCCGGTCGCGCCGGGGCCGGATGCGGACTACCCGCCGGCGCTCGGCCCCGCGGCGACGGTCCACCTGAGCATCGCGGATTTTGCGAAGTACGCGCAGTGGCATGTGGACGGCGCGCGCGGTGACTGCCGGCTGCTGAAGGCGGCATCCTTCCACAAGCTCCACACGCCGCCCGACGGCCAGGAATACGCGATGGGCTGGGCGGTGACGAAGCGCCGCTGGGCCGGCGGCACGGCGCTCATGCACAGCGGGGACAACACGATGTTCTACGCCGTGATGTGGCTCGGCCCGCGCGAGAACACCTGCTTCGTCGCCGCGTGCAATGCCGACTGCTGGGAAGCCTCCGAAGCCTGCGACAGCGCGGTGCGGATGCTCATCAATAAGTACTGAGCGCGCTTCCCGAATCCGCCAGTCTGCGCTATTGCTCCGCCATTCTCCGACATGGGACTCACCACACGGAACTACGACATCCTCACGCGCATCGGCGTCGGTAACGGCGCGCTCGTGTACCGTGCGGTGGACAAGGCCACGCACCGCCAGGTCGCGCTGAAGCTGCTCGTGCAGGATGGAAATGTGGACCGCCACTTCCATGCGGAGCCGCTGCTGGCGGACGCGCCGCGGCTCGCGCAGATCACCGGCACGCACATCTGCCAGCTCATCGAGGCATTTCACGACGACGATGGCCCGGTGCTCGTGTATGAATTCGCGCAGGGCGTGGGTGGCGCGGATTTTTTCCAGAAGCAAAAGCCGGACGCCGCGCAGGTGATTGACCTCGCCGCGCAGCTCATCAGCGCGCTGCGTTCCGGGGAGCGGCAGCGGTGCGCGCACGGCGACGTGAAGCCGTCGAATCTCATCCTCATGGAACTCGCGGACCGGCGGCCCTTCGTGCTCGTGCTCGACTGGGCGCTCACCGCATATCGCGCGGTCGCGGCGGACGATTCGCTGCCGTACCTCGCGCCGGAGAGGCTCCATGGCGCAGTCGCGACGCATCGCGCGGATCTTTTCTCCGCGGGCGCGACGCTCTTTTTCCTCTGCACGGGGAAGACGCTCATCGCGGCGAAGACGATCGCGGAGGCGGAGTCCGCATGGAAGGCCGCGACGCCCGCCGTGCTCGCGGAATTGCGGCCCGATCTGCCGGCGAAATTTGTGCAGTGGCTCTGCATCCTGCTCGAGATCTCACCGGAAAAGCGTCCCGCATCCGCGGTGGATGCGCTCGCGTCTCTCGCCGCGCTGAACCCGCCACCACCGCCCGTGCCCCCCGAATCCTTCCGCGCGCGCCCGTCGCTGCCGATTGCCTCGGGGATCGTGTCGCCGCCGCCGGGCAATGCGGTGCCCGGCTCCGCGATCCGCGAGCTTCCGCCTGCATCCGCGATCCGCCCCGCGCCGGAAAAGGCGGACGCCGGGCCCGCAGTCGCGCCGGTAAAAAATTCGCACGTCGCGATGACCATCGGCCTCTTCCTCGGCCTCGTGATCATGATTGCGGGCAGCGTGTGGTTCTTCTTTCTGCGCAAGGAGGAGCCCGTGAAATATCCCGGCGACACGGCCGATCCGCTCGCGCGCCCCACCGCCGCCGCACGCACGCCCCCGCCGTCGGTCGGCGAGGACATCGGGAAAAAGTTCACGCCTCCGCGTGTGACCGCCGCACCGGAAAAACAGCCGAAGCCGAAGCCCACACCCAAACCCAAGCCGGCTGCAAAACCGCCCGCGCCTACGCCAGTCGCTCCGGCTCCGCAGCCTGAGGCGAAATGATCCGCCACTCGCCCGGAGCGAGATCGTCCGCGGTGAAATTTCCGAAGCGGCTCCGGTGCAGTCGCACGACCGGGCAGCCCTGGCTGGCGAACATCCGCTTCACCTGATGGTAGCGGCCCTCGATGATCTCCAGCCGCGCCTCACGCGGGCCGAGGATTTCGACGCGCGCGGGCAGGCACGGCTTGTCCTCGCCTTCGAGCGTGAGATTTCCGCTCGCAAAAATTTCCGCGATGTCCGCGGGCAGATCGTTCGCGACGGTGACCTCGTAGATTTTCGCGACCTTGTGCTTCGGCGAAGTCCAGCGATGCACGAGGGCACCGTCGTCCGTCACGAGCAGCACGCCCGTCACGTCCTTGTCGAGGCGACCGATGCTCGTGACGGGCGGATTGCGCGCGAGCCAGCGCGGCGGGAGCAGATCGTAGATCGTCGGGCCTTCCTCGGAATCGTGCGAGCACACGCAACCCGCGGGCTTGTGCAGCAGCGCGAGGATGCCGTGCGGATGCTCCACCGGTTCGCCGTCCACGAGCACGTTTGCGGGCGCGGCTTTGTCGGAGACGGATTTTGCAATCGCCGCGCCGACACGCACGCGGCCTGCCTTCACCCACGCGCGCGCCTCGCTGCGCGAGCAGTATCCGAAGCGCGAGAGCAGCGCGTCGAGACGCATCATTTCACTCGCCATCCCGATCAAGAATGGTGTCCACGAAACACACAGAACGACAGAAGAGGAGCAGGAACATTTTCGCGCCTTTTGTGTGTTTCGTGGATCTCCTTCGCATCCGTCACACGCGCTCTTTGAACGGCTCGAAGCCGAGCTCGAAAAAGTTCACCGAGTTTTCCATCACGTGGACGAGCGAGCCGATGAATGTGTCCCATTCCTGGTCGTTCGTGAACTGCGTGTCCCACGCGACGAAGACGCAATTCGGCGCTGCATTCGACAGTTCGATGAGCACGCGGATGTCTTTTTCCCAGTCGTGAATGCGGACGTAGCCGAGCGCGCACGGCTTGTGGACGAGCGCATTGTGCGAGAACTGATCGAGCCACTTGTCGCGCTCTTCCGGCGAGTCGAACTTCGCGTGAACGTGCGCGGAAAGGTGCGACACGGACTTTTTGTCAAAGTTCATCAGCGTGTAAAACCGCGTGAGCGTCTGCTGGATGATGTTCCAGTCGCCCGCGGTGCGCGCGTTGCGGACGCCGAGTTTCACGCGGTCGGCGGTGCGGTTCAGCGTGCCGTTGTCGCCGAAGAAAACGGCCTTCAGCTCGTAGTCGAAAAGGTCGTCCACCTTCCGCAGGTGGATCTGATCCGGGCGCAGCGAGATGCCCGTCTGAGGATCGCAGAGCTTCGAGGCAAAGTCGTCGAGCTTCGCGCTCTGGTAGCCGAGCGGCGCGGGGAACGGCACGTCAATGGCGACGCCAAAAATTTCGATCGGGAGCACTTCCATGGGACGCGCACCGTAGCGGGAACGGCGCGGATGCAAAATGTGTTTTTTGCCATCCGAGATGGCCAGGGCTGACGCATCCAAATTTTTCGAACCCGAGGTCATTCTGAGGGAGCCTGAGCGACCGAAGAACCCCGTGGCATTGCAAAGAGCGCTCAAACGCGTCCGAAGATCATGTGCGATTCCACGGGATTGCCCCGCCTGCGCCCACGGCTGTCTCGCTTCGCTCGGCTCTTCGACTCCGCGCCGCGCCGCCTTCGCCCACCGCGGCGCTGCGCTCAGGATGACTCGCTATTTTTTGATGCGTCAGCCCTGCCGAGATGGCAGACCGTCCTTGCCACGCGGGGCCGCGGCGATTTTAACGCTCCGTGATGGCAACGATACGACCGCGACGCGCCGGCGTCCTGATTCCGACTTTTGCGATCCGCACCGAGGGAGACCTCGGCATCGGTGACACGGGCGGCGTGCGCGAACTCGTGGACTGGGCGGCGGACACGGGACTCGGGTTTGTGCAATTTTTGCCCATCAATGCGACGGGCAGCGACAGCAGCCCGTACAATGCGATCAGTTCCGTAGCGCTCGACTACCTCACGCTCGATCTGAATCCGCACGTCGTATTGGAGCTGGACCCGCAATTTTTTCGCGAGACGACGACGCGCCTCGACGTGGTGCAGCTCCGCTCGGGCGCGGTGCAGTATGAGCGTGTGCGCGAGCTGAAGGGTGCGCTGTTGCGGCACGCATTTGGGCGGCTGCGTGCGAACACGAAACGCGGGAAGGAGTTTGCGAAATTCCGCGCCGCGGAAACCGGGTGGCTGGGGGATTTTTGCCTCTTCCGCGTGCTGATGGAGGAGAACGGCCACGAGGATTGGACGAGCTGGCCGGACTCGCTGAACACGGCTGCGAAGGCGCGCAAGTGGCTCGCGGCGCAGCGGAAAAAAAATGTGAAGGCGATTGATTCGCGGCTGCGCTTCCACGCCTACGTGCAGTGGCTCTGCTTCAGCCAGTGGCGCGCGGTGCGGGCACACGCGGTCTCCCGAGGGGTGAAGCTGATGGGTGACGTGCCGTTCGGGATTTCGTGGTGCAGCGCGGACGTTTTTTTCCAGCCCGAGCAGTTCGATCTCGAATGGTGCGGTGGCGCTCCGCCGGAGACGTATTTCAAGGACGACATCTTCGTGCAGCGCTGGGGGCAGAACTGGGGCATCCCGCTCTACCGCTGGGATGTGATGGAGGCGGACGGCTTCCGCTGGTGGCGGCAGCGCGTGGGCAAGCTCACCGAGGTGTTCGACATTTTCCGGATCGATCACACGCTCGGTTTTTACCGCATCTACAGCTTCCCGTGGCGGCCAAAGCTGAACGAGGAATTCCTGAATCTTTCGCACGACGAGGCGCGCGCGCGCACCGGCGGGCGGCTCCCGCATTTTCAGAAAAATGATGACGACACGCCGGAGCATCGCGCCTCGAACCTCACCGCGGGCGACAAGTATCTGCGCATGATTGTGGCCGCCGCTGCGCCACAGGAAGTCGTCGCGGAAGACCTCGGCATCGTGCCGGACTACGTGCGTCCGCATTTGCTCGGCCTCGATGTGCCGGGCTTCAAAATCTCGCATTGGGAATCCGACGCACACGGCAATGCGATCCTCGGATGCGACTACGACAACTGCGCCTTCACGACCTACGCGACACATGACCACGAGCCGATGAAGACGCACTGGGAGCACCGCCGCCGCGATGCGAACATGCCGGATGCGCCCGACCGCTGGCTGGGCAACAAGGAACTGCGGCTGCTCGCCACTTTCGCCGGACTGCCGGTGCAGGAGGATCACTGGCAGGCGTACGACGGCGTGATCCGGCACGCGCTCATCGAGGCGCTGCTCGCGAGCAATGCGCGCTACGCGGCGTTCATGCTCACGGATCTTTTTGCGCTGGAGGAGCGCTTCAATGTGCCCGGCATCGAGAGCGGAAAAAACTGGTGCGCGCGGATGCCGATGACCGTGCGCGAAATGCGCGCGCAGGGTCCGTGGAGGGAGGAGTGCGCGTGGCTCGCGGAGGCAATCCGGCGGACGGGGCGCTCGGAATCTTCATCTTAGAGGGTCCCGGAAGTGCCTGAGCGGAGTTGGAAGAGCCTTGTTTAGAAACGCAGAGGCGCGGAGACGCGGAGAAAACGGGGTGATTCGTTTGGCATGCCCTTCTTCATCCTCCGCGTCTCCGCGTCTCTGCGTTTAATTCCTGACTTCCGCCACACGGCTCCCTTTTTGAAAGGCGGCGTGACCGCGGCGCCGAGGGGCGGTATGAAATTTCCCGTGCTGCTCCGCCTGCTCCGCTTTGCCGTCGTCGTCTCGCTCGTGCTCGTGTGCCGCATGGCGTGCGCGCAGCGGCTGAGCCCGCTGACTTCGGCGCCGGATTGGACGCGGCTCGAGGCCTTTCACGGGACGATCACGCATGAGGAATTCCAGCGGCTGCTCGACACGGTGTATGCGCCGGGCGGTGCGGCGGCGGGGGTGATCGAGGTGCGGGAAAATGAGGCGGTGATTTTCAAGACGCTCACTCCGCCGGAGCCGTTCACGCTGCGCTTTGCGAAGGACGCGGCTCCGGCGAAGGCTCCGCCGCGGGCCTGGCGCGGAGCCGCCGCACTCCCGGCGTCGAAGGCGGAACGTCCGCTCGAAGGCGTGCGCGTGGCGCTCGATCCGGGGCACATCGGCGGCGACTGGGCGGTGATGGAGGGGCGTTCCTTCCAGCGAGGGCAGGACAAGCCGGTGCGCGAGGGCGACATGACTTTGCTCGTGGCAAAGCTCGCCGCGCCGAAGCTGCGCGCGCTGGGTGCGGAGGTGTCTTTCGTGCGCGATGCGAGCGTGCCGTCGTCGCCCTTCACGGTGGATGCGCTGCGCCCGGCGGCGCGGAAGGAACTGGCGCTGCTCGCGGTGCCGTCACCGCGCGAGAACTACGACGGCGAGCACGATCCGCAGAAGGCCGACACGGTGCAATGGCAGGCGGAACGTCTCTTTTACCGCGTGGCGGAAATCCACGAGCGAGCGCGCCGGGTGCGGGAAAAGCTGCGACCCGATCTGGCGGTGTGCATTCACTTTAATGCCGATGATTGGCGTGATCCGGAGAATCCAAGCTTCGTGGAAAAGGAGGATCTGCACGTGCTGGTGAACGGCTGTTTCAGCGCGGGCGAATTGCGCTTCGACGATCAGCGGTTCGAGATGCTTCTGCGTCTGCTCTCGCGCAGCCATGCCGAGGAACTCGCCGCCGCCGTGCCGATGGCAAAGGCGCTCGCGGATGCGACAGGGTTGCCGCCTTTCACCTACTTCGGCGGGAATGCGGTGCGCGCCGGCGCGAATGAATATGTGTGGGCGAGGAATCTTCTCGCGAACCGGATTTTCGACTGCCCGGTGGTGTACCTCGAACCTTACCGGATGAACAGCGAGGCGAGCTACGCGCGGATCCAGGCGGGCGACTACGAGGGCGAGCGCGAGGTGGCGGGGAAGATGCGCCGGAGCATTTTCCGCGAGTATGCGGATGGGATCGTGGAGGGATTGCGCGCGTACTATTCCGCGAGTCGGCGACGGCGGAATTGATCCACGAAAAACACGAAAGCAGAGGTGTCCCTTTTCGTGTCTTGCGTGCTTTTCGTGGACGCTCCTTCAGCCCGGCAGCGTGCCGAAGTAGCGGTCGCCCGCGTCGCCGAGGCCGGGGAAAATATAGGCGCGCTCGTCGAGCCGCTCGTCCACGGCGCTCGTGAAGATGGCGACATCGGGATGCTGTGCGCTGAGGTGCGCGATGCCCTCCGGCGCGGCAAGGAAGCAGATGAAGCGGATGCGCCGCGCGCCGGCCTGCTTGAGCTTTGCGATGGAGTCCGCGCCGCTGTGGCCGGTGGCGAGCATGGGGTCCACGACGAGCACGTCGGCCTCGGCGAGATGCGTGGGGGTGTTGAAATAATACGAGGTCGGCAGGTGCGTGGCCTCATCGCGCCTCATGCCGATGTGGCCGACGGCGGCGTCGCCGAGGAAGGGCAGGATCGCGTCGCAGATGCCGAGCCCCGCGCGGAGGATCGGCACGACGACGATCGGGCGCGCGAGCTGCGCGCCGTCGGTCTCCGCAAGCGGCGTGCGGATTTTCTCCGGCACCGTCGCGAGATCGCGTGTGGCGGCAAATGCGAGGAGCACGGCGAGCTCCTGCGCGTTGCGGCGGAATTCGCGCGGCGGCGTGCGCTCGTCGCGCAGCCGCGCGAGCTTCACGCGGGCGAGCGGATGTTCGACGACGGTGACATTTTTCGGAAGGCTCGGCGCAGGCATGGCGGATTCGTGTCAGGGTCCGCGAAGATTTGCCAGCCGCGGTTCCCCCCCTCTTCAGCTTATTCTTAATCCTAATCTTCATCGTAATCTTAATCCCGGCCGCGCCGCTCACCCACCCGCGGAAGGATTAAGATTACGATGAAGATTACGATGAAGATCGCCCGATTCCGCACGGGAGCGGCTGAAAGCAGGTGAGGCGTTGATTTTCCAAAAATGCCGGGTCAGACTGCCACGCATGAAAGCGTTCCTGGCCATCCTCCTCCTCGCCCTCTGCACCGCGCAGTCCGGCGCGGCCGAACATGTCGTGCTCTACGCCCGCCTGCTCGAGGATGTCACCGCAGATCTGACGGACGGCTCGCGGTGGGCCATGGAAAAGGGCGACTGCTTCCCGATCGTGGCCTACAAGGAGGCGCGCACGAAACTCATCCTCCGCCTCGCGGGCACGAATTTCGTCGTGGCGAGCGAGCACGCGGCAGTCGTGAGTGAGAAGGAGACGCCCGCGGCCATCGAGCGCTACCGGGGGACGCTTCAAGTGTATATCGAGGGCTTCTCCGCGCGCTGGAAGGCGAAGGCCGAGGCGGGTGGAAAAAAATGAAACTCTACGTGAAAGTCTGGTGCCCGTGGTGCGTCGCGGCGCGCGAATGGCTCGACACGAACGGCTTTGGCTACGAGCTGATTGACGTGGAGGCCGACCGCGCGGACTACGACGAGATGATGCAAGTTTCCGGACAGTCAATGACGCCCACGCTCGTGACGCGCGAAGGCGCGGTGCTGCCCGATTTCGGCCCCGAGGAACTCGAGGCATTCGTCGCCCGGCACGGACTCCGGCCATGAGCGCGATTTTGAAACCACGAATGATCACGAATAGGCATCCGGGCCGAAGGATGGAGAATCACGCGGGGTGGGTGATCGCGGCTCATTCGTGCCCATTCGTGTTCATTCGTGGTTCTAAAATTGGGAGGGTGCGCGCATGAGCATGCCCGACCTTTTCCTGATCCTCGGCGTGTTCGCGCTCAGCGTGGCACTGCGCACGACGGGCAATATCATGCTGAACAAGATCGGCGTGCTCGGCTACCTCAGTACGTCGTTCCTCGCGGGCTGGCTGCTCACGGGCTGGTGGCCGATGGGGCTCATCTTCATGAGCTTCTGGCTCGTGTGGCCGTGGTACGAGCTGATCACGCGCGTGCGGAAAATCGCCATGCCCGTGAACGCCGAGCTGCGCCAGAAGACCCCGCCGCACCGCGAAATGTTCCCGGCGCTCGACGACCTCACCGGCGAGATCGAGGGCGAGGGCTTCGAGCACGTCGCGGACCTCGGCCGCGAATGGGACGAGGCGCGGCAGTTCTTCCGCGTCTTCCACAAGCCCGACGAGCGCGTGCAGGCCGTCATCTGCCTCGTGGAGCAGGAAAGTTTCGCATTTTACTACCTGCGGATCATCTCGCGCGGGGCCGACGGAACGATCTGGACGACGTGGAACTATCCCTTCGCGCTGAACCTCAAGCTCGCCCCCGAGTGGCGCACGAACGCCGAGGATGGCAGCAAGTCCTTCACGCAGCTCCTCGACAGCCACCGCGATTTCCTCGCACGGAAAGACATCCTCACCGCCGCGCTCGCCGAGACCGACCCGGAGAAACTCGGCAGCCAGCTCCACGCCGAGCAGGCCGCGCAGATCGCGCACAACGTCACCGCCGGCATCCTCGCGCCCGGCAAGGACGGCGCGATCCGCTACACATGGCGCGGGCTGATGTTCATCTGGTTCCAGTTCCTGCGCGACTTCGTGCGGCTGCACTGAGGCACACGCCGACTTCCGGCACGAGACGCGGATTACTTTTCACTGGCGTAAGGCATGGAGCGCCGCCCGTCCCGGCGGCCACCGCGGTCCCGCGCTGCACTTATCGGTTGGGCGGATGCTGCGTGAGCGCCCGCTGCATTTTCTGCACGAGGAAATCCTTGCCGGGATTTTCGTATTCCTTCTTGTGATGTAGAAAGAGCAGGAACACCGAGCGCTTCTCCTTGTGAATCGCGTAATACACGCGCCACGCGGCAGACGCGCTCAGGCGGTGGCAAGTATCTTTGCAGCGCGCCTTGAAGACTGGCAGCGGCAGGCGCTTCAGCCCCGGCACATGATCGCCCATCTGCTCCGGCGCTTCCGCGAGGCGGCCTTTCAGCCAGTCGAGATCGTCCGGCAAGTTTCTGTGCCCGTCCTTCACATAGCCCGCCACGAGCGCGGAAAAGGCGGGTGTTTCGACGACAGCAAAAGGACTCGCCATCGCGGCTACGCGAGCGCGGCGAGATATTCGGCCAGCGCCTTCGATGAGGCGAGCGCATCATCCAGCGGCTCCGCGCCGATCGGCTTCCGATACTCCGCCATCTCGTAGTCAATCACCTTGCCGTCCTGCGTGCCCGCCCACGGCGCCTCCGCGTGCGTCGCGGCCTCGACTTCTGCCGCCGTCGCGTCCGCCCAATCCGCCGCCACGCGCTCCAGCGTCTGCAGTTCTGCGCCGGTGAAAAGATTCGCGTCGAACTTCGCGCCGAGCGTGATGAGCCGCCGCTGGGAAAACTTCCCGCGCGCAGCCGTCACCTCCGCCACCAGCCCCTTCTTTTCCATCCGCGCGATGAGCTTCTCCGCGTCCTTGGGATACGGCCCGTGCGGCAGCTTGCGATACACCGCGCCCGTCACCGGCCTCCCGTGTTTCTCCGCGTGGTCGAAATCCACGAAATAGAGCAGCTTCATCAGCTTCGTCCGCCCGAGGTGGACGTTGTTGATGCGCTCAAGGAAATACAGGATGACCTGCTGCAATTTCTCCTCCGAGAATTCTGGCGCGTGGTCGTTCACACCGGAACTTGAACCACGCCCGGTGCGATCCGTCAAACGCGGTGACTTCGCCCTTTGCCACCGCGCGAGTTTCTGCGCATGTTGTCCCCACAGCCATGACGACGCTCCGAGCCGCGATTTCCGACGACCTGCACGAAGCCGTGCTCGCCCAGGCCGAGCGCGAGCACATCAGCGTGGACGCACTCATCTCCCGCACGCTGCGTGCCGCCGTCGCGCTGCCCTTGCTCGGCCTCAGCGTGGAAGAAGGCACCGCGCGCGGAAACTGGGAGGATTTTGACCGCTTCATGGCCCGCGTCCCGGACGCGCCGCCGGTGCCGCAGGGTGAGAGGTAGTCATTCCTGCGCCCTTTTTTCAAATTACCGAGAACGATGTCGGAAGAAATACGGATTCCGTTTGGAAAGTTGACCCATCTTTTGCTTGGGAATTTCAAAGCGTTCAAACGAACGCAGCGGATTCCGATCCGCCCCATCACGCTCATCTACGGGAAAAATAATAGCGGAAAATCGAGTATCATTCAGGCGCTGCTTTATGCGGAGCATGTGCGGCGAACCGGGCAACTCGACCCGTCAGTTATCGTGAAGGATAACCATCGGTTGCTCGAAGGTGGCCTCGCGAGATTGGCTCATGGGCGTAACTCGAAACACCGGCCGCGCTTTGGCTGGGAGTGGGTAAATCCGGGAAGCCCAACCGGACTCATTTCAGGACGCTACGAGCAGGAACTTGATGCTTGGGAGTTGGTGCTGAAGGCCGTTCTCAATGGTCAGGATCTGATCAAACTGACTGATCCGTACGAAAGCTGTTTTGATCCTTCGCCGAGAAAGAAGAACCCCATTTCGCCTCCCCGAAAGCATCCATCCTACCTAGCTGCTATCGCCAATGTTCAGCGATGGCTCGCCAATGATCTCCGCCTCTGGACTACCAGTCCTGAAACCAGCGCGGAACTGCGCGAAGTTGCCGCCAGTTTTTGCGAGGATTTAGAGCATGGTCGCTTCAAGGCGGACATTGAGAATGTCTTATTTGCCTACATGACCGGGCTACAATTCCGGGATCGCTCCTTGCCGTCCCCGCTGACATTTCGTTCTGAGCAGCAGGAGGTGTGGGATCGCCCGATGCTCAACACAAGAGTCGGAGTTAGGGGAACGTCACGGCTGGCTCGTGGGAACGAAAAGGACGCAATGTATGTCTGCGAGCTCGAAGGCCAGTCCGACGATGCACTCACTGGGGATATTAAGGGAGGATTTGAAAAGTATGTGGAAGGCTTCATCGGGGAGCGTGGTGCCCATCTCATTTACAAGTGGCTGGAAGATGTGTGGGAGCATTTTTCAGCGCCGCTAAAGAAGTTGGTGGGAACGATTCATTATCTGGGTGCCGCTCGCAGCAGGCCTGGGACTTTGTTCTTACGTGACCCCAGCGACCTCGCGCCAAAGGGGAAGGAGAGTGATCGTCCAGCGCCACCCGTGCCGCAGCATCGTGATTGGATTTTTCAACAAAGCGCCTTTGATCAAGCCAATCGCTGGCTTCGCACCAACAAGCTCCTGACGGGTAACGTCAAACTTCGTTACGAAGAATTGCACCCGGTTGAAACCCGAAACAAAGATCCCCACAGAGCATCACCTGCAGGCGTAGCAACAACGTTCTCGCTCTACGACAGAGAGCGTAAAATATCCCTCGGCTTGGACGAAGTCGGCTATGGCCTCAGCCAGTTTATCCCCGTGCTTCTCGCTTGTTTTGCACGACAAGACCATTATGCGCACGAATCCGCTGGCACCTTGCTCGTCGAGGAACCCGAGGCGCACATCCATCCGGCGCTCCAATCCGAAATTGGCGATCTCTTCATCGAAGCGGTGACACGGGCGGAATATCCGCTGGCTCACGTCATCTGTGAAACACACAGCGAGCATCTCCTTTTGCGCATCATGCGGCGTATCCGAGAAGGCACGCTCTCACCCGCGAAAGTCGCTGTCCTCTACGTCGAAAATCTCGGAAAGGAGAGCATCGTCCGCGAGATGCCACTCAACGAAAAAGGTGAATTGATCCGCGACTGGCCGGGAGGTTTTTTTGAGGAAGGATTGCGGGAGGTGCTGCAGTGAAGCTCTTGCCGGAATACGCGCTGCTCCATGAGGCTTTTGAAGCTGAACGACCGTGGCTGGCATATTTACGCGACGTGATCCTCAACGATGGCATCGTCCGTGATCTGCGCGTCGGCGGGTGGTTCGCTGCTTTTCGAGAGCGCATGGGGCGACTCTCTCCGATGGCGCGAGAAATGGTAGAAGCGCTTGCGAAAAAGCGGCGTCTGCCTTTCCCGGCCATGGACAACGAGATTCCCATCACCGACAGCGATTGGTGCCGCGAAGCGTTGGCCACACATCGGGTGCGTGAACTGGAAGCGATTATCGCGGGGAGTGAAACTGCCCGAAAGTTCAGCGAATCCGATCTCATCGTCCCAGTTGATGCTCTGGACGAAGCAAACCTGCACGACCTCCACACCGATTCTGTTCGCCCACGGTTTCGCATGTCCGAATACGTCGAACATCTCGAACTCGTCCTCACGGCTGCCGGTCGCCTCTGCTTTATCGATCCATATATTGATCCCGCGCACCGCGAATACGGCGACTTTCTCGAACTGCTGATCCGTGCTGGCACTCGCACGCCAAAACCCCACCTCGAAATCCACCGCAAGTGCTCGTATCGCCTTCCGGGAGAAGCCGAGAAAATCCACAAAGACGAAAACGTGTGGCGGAGTGTGTTTGCTAGCTGGGACGAGAGCCTCGTGCAACGTGGCGTGTCAGCTCGGGTTTTGATTTGGGATGACTTCAAGCTCCGATACTTGATTTCAGATCTGATCGGACTGCATCTCGGCAAGGGCTTCAAGACCAACAAACATCCGACTGATCGCGATCAATGGAGCCGATTGAGTCGGAAGGATCGCGAAGACATTGATCGTGAATTTGACAAGGACGGCAACAGTCCTTCTCACAAACTCTGGTGTGCTTTCAATATCGGCGCAGCATCAACGGACTGAGCGCATCTTTCGCTTCAGCTAGAACTCCATGCTGGCAAGGAGTGGAAGCTGAGTCTGCCCGGCACCCGCGAGGCGCGGCTACGGCTGCGACCAATCCTCGACCGTCAGCCCCGGCACTTCGCGGAGGTCGCTGTCTTTCGTGACTACGACGCAATCGCCGAGCGTGAGCGCGATGGCGGCGATTTGGATGTCAATCTGCTGCATCTTGCGTCCAATTCGGATCAATTTCGCAGCGACCTCGCCGAATTTCTTCGCTGCCGGTTCATCAAACGGCCACACGGTGAAATGGCCCCGGTATCGTGCCAGGAGTTTCAGGTTCTTCTCACGCGAATCGCTGTTGAATATACCTGTCCACAATTCTCCAAGAACCGGCATCGCGATCCCGATGGCGTGACCACTGGCCGACATGGCCCTCGCGCGTTCATAGACTCCGCAACGCCGGTTCATGTAGTCGCTCGCGATGCCGCTATCGAGGAGGTAGCGCATCAGTCGAACAACCGGCCCGTCTTCTCGGCCCATTTGTCGAACATCGCCTTTTGAGACTCCCGCTCCTCCTGCCGGGTGGCTTCCCAGCGCGCGATTTCCTCATCCGTCATTTCCAATGCGGGGGTCGCGTCCATCTCCGCGACGAACGCTGCGATTTCCTCCGGCGTCTTCGGCCACGGGCGGCCATCGGAACGATATTCCTCGGGATCGAGCGTCACGCAGACGTGCGCGCCCTCGGGGAGTTTTGCCGGGTCATCGAGGACGACGACGCCATTTTGATATGTGCCGTGGACGGAAATCACAGGCGCACCATACCCGCGCGCGTGGGTGACTCAAACCGAAATTCCCGCATGGCCGCGAGTGCGCGTCGGGGCGGGGGGAGACGGGGCGTTCCTCCGGGGCATGTGCGGGTTTTCGCGTTCCACGAGCGCACGCTGCTTGCCCCGCTCCCGCGCGGCGCTAGCGTGTTTCAACATGTCCGAGACGCTCACACCGATGATGCAGCAGTACCACGGCATCCGCCGCTCGCTGCCCGCGGACACGTTGCTGCTTTTCCGCCTCGGCGATTTTTACGAGATGTTCTTCGACGACGCGAAGGAGGCCGCGAGCCTGCTGAACATCGCGCTCACGCAGCGGAACGGCACGCCGATGTGCGGCATCCCGCATCACGCGCACGAGGGCTACATCCGCCGGCTGATCAAGGCGGGGAAGCGCGTCGCGATTTGCGATCAGGTCAGCGAGCCGAAGCCGGGGCAGATCGTGCAGCGTGAGGTCACGCACATTGTCTCGCCCGGCACGATCTCGGATTTGCAGATGCTCGACGCGAAGCGGAACAATTACCTCGCGGCGATTCATCCGGGGAAAAATGGCGGGCACGGCTTTGCGTTCCTCGATCTTACGACCGGCGACTTCCGCCTCACCGAACTGGCGGACGACAAGGAACTCGACGACGAGCTTGCGCGCGTGCAGCCCTCCGAGGTGCTCGTCGCCGAGGAGAACGCCGCGCGTTACCGCGACGCTGGGCGCATCCAGCCGCGCGAGGGCTACACCTTTCTCCCAGACCAGGCGTACTACGCGCTGCGCGAGCACTTCCGCGTGCAGTCGCTCGATGGTTTCGGCTGCGCGGAAATGCACGCGGCCCAGAGCGCGGCGGGCGCGATTTTGCAATACCTCAAGGAGCTGCGCCGTTCGCTGAACCACATCGCGCGACTCACGGTGTATCGCAATTCGCAGTTCATGATCGTGGACGCCACGACGCAGTCGAATCTCGAACTCCTCCAGAGCCGCGGCGGCGGGCGCGACACGAGCCTGCTCGGCTGCCTCGACCGCACGCACACGCCGATGGGCGCACGCAAGCTGCGCGACTGGATCCTGCATCCGCTGTGCGATCTCGCCGTGCTGCGCGAGCGGCAGAGCCTCATCGTCGATCTGCTCGGCGAGGCGTTCATCCTCGGAAATCTCCGCGAGACGCTGAAGGGCATCCGCGATCTCGAGCGCACCGTCGGCCGCCTCACGCAGACCGGCGGCAACGCGCGCGACCTCATGGTGCTGCGCACTTCGCTCGAGCAAATCCCGCAGCTCCGCGCCGACCTCAGTGCGCTCGTAAGAAAAGAGGGCGGCGCACTTTTCAGTAGCACAGGTTTGCAACCTGTGCGGCCAGCGGATTTGCAATCCGCGGTTTCGAGCGACGAAGGATCGGTTGCAAAAAATCCCGATGCGCATTCAGAGCCAAGCCCAAACCGCCCTACGGGACGGCGCGAGCAAAGTGGCGCGGGCGACTCGCCTGCGAGTCTCATCGGGCGACTCGCCCGATGTTCCGGCGAGTCGCCGGAACAGACTGCCGCAGGCGGCGTCGCCTGCGCCACTGGTGCATCGCCCGCCGACCAGCATGGTTTTTCCAAAACAAACTCAAATCCGAAATCCCCGCACTCACTCGCCGCAATTTTGCTCACGCAGCTCCACGAACTCCCCCACGTCGTCGAGCTGCTCACGAAGGCGATCGTGGACGAGCCGCCCGCGGTCACGAAGGAAGGCGGCATCTTCCGCGACGGCTGGCACGCCCCGCTCGACGAGCTGCGCGGCGCGTCGCGCACCGGCAAGGACTGGATCGCGCAGCTCCAGCAGCGGACGATTGATGAGACGGGAATCAAGTCGCTGAAGATCCGCTACACCGGTGTCTTCGGATATTTTTTCGAGGTCACAAAATCGAACATCCCGCTCGTGCCGCCGACGTGGCATCGCAAGCAGACCGTCGCGACCGGCGAGCGATACATCACGCCCGAGCTGAAGGAGGTCGAAAACAAAATCCTCGGCGCGGACGAGCGCAGCAAGGCGCTGGAGTTCGATCTGTTCATCCAGCTCCGCGACGAGGTGCTGCGCGAACTCGCGCCGCTCCAGCAGACCGCCGCCGCCGTCGCCACGCTTGACGTGCTGTGCGCGCTCGCGGAGACCGCACGCCTGTTCGGCTACTGCCGCCCGCAGCTCGGCGACGACCTGCGTATCCGTGTCGAAGACGGACGGCATCCCGTGCTGGATCAGTCGCTCATCGAGGAAAAATTTGTGCCGAACGACGTCGCGCTCGATGACACCGCGAACCGGCTGCTTATTTTGACCGGCCCGAACATGGCGGGAAAGAGCACCTACATCCGGCAGGTCGCACTGCTCGTGCTCATGGCGCAGATCGGATCGTGGATTCCGGCGAAGAGTGCGGAGATCGGCCTCGCGGATCGCATCTTCACCCGCGTCGGCGCAAACGACGATCTCTCGCGTGGCCAGTCCACTTTCATGGTCGAGATGAACGAGACTGCGAACATCTGCAACAACGCGACCGCGCGCTCGCTCGTGATCCTCGATGAAATTGGCCGCGGCACCTCGACGTTCGACGGGCTCAGCATCGCGTGGAGCGTCGCCGAGTACCTGCACGACTCGGTGAAATGCCGCACGCTTTTCGCAACGCACTACCACGAGCTGACCGAACTCGAAATCACGCGCGGCGGCGTGAAGAATTACAACGTCGCCGTGCGCGAATGGAACGATCAGATCATCTTCCTGCGGAAAATCATCAGGGGCGGCGCGGACAAGAGCTACGGCATCCAGGTCGCGCGCCTCGCGGGCCTGCCCGCAAAAGTGATCGGGCGTGCGAAGGAAATCCTGAGCAACCTCGAACACCACGAGCTGAACGCCGAAGGCAATCCGACACTCGCCGAGACGCCCGCCCCGCCGAAGCACGGCAAGCCGCGCGGGAAAAAGGCGGCGCAAAAGGCGATGGACGAAATGCCGCCGCAGATGTCGCTGCTGTGAAGCGCCGGCTGGCATTCATTTTTTGCGCGGCGATCGTGCTGCTTTGCTGTCGAGATTCCGTGCGCGGCGAAGAGCGGCAAGAGAAATTTGCCTTTGAAAAAGCCGAGATGGGCGTGCCGTTCCGCGTCACGCTGTATGCGGAGAGCGAGGCGGTGGCGAAGGTGGCCGCAGATGCCGGCTTCGCGCGTGTCGAGGCGTTGAACCGCATCTTCAGCGACTATGAGGATGACAGCGAACTGACGCTGCTCTCGCGCACTTCCGGCACGGGCCGCGCGGTGAAGGTGAGCGATGAAATGTGGACAGTGCTCGCCCGCGCGCAGGTGCTCGCGGCGCGGACGGACGGTGCCTTCGACGTGACGTGCGGCCCGCTCACCGCGATGTGGCGCAATGCGCGGCGCAAGCACGAGCTGCCTTCACCGGAGCGCATCGCAGCGATGACGGCACGCGTGGGCTGGAAAAAAATGCGCCTCGATGAAAAGGCGCACACCGTCGAGCTGCTCGCGCCTGACATGCGGCTCGATGTGGGTTCCATCGCAAAGGGCTACGCTGCCGACGAGGCGCTGAAAACCGTGCGCGCGAAGGGCTGCCCGCGCGCGATGGTCGCGGGGAGCGGGGACATTTCCGCAGGCGATCCGCCGCCGGGGCGCAAGGGCTGGCGCATCGAAGTCGTCGGCCTCGATCTCGATGACACCTCTGCCGCGCCCGCGCCGGTGGTGATCGAAATCGCAAACGCAGCCATCGCGACAAGCGGCGACCGCAACCAGCGGCTCGATGCGAACGGCAAACGCTACTCGCACATCCTCGACCCGCGCACCGGACAGCCGCTCACCGATCACGCGCTCGTAAGCGTGGTCGCGAAGGACGGTCTCACCGCGGGGATCTCGACGGCATGCAGCGTGATCGGCCCGCGCGAGGCGCTGAAGCTCGCGGCGGAATGGCACGCAGCGATTCGCATCCAGCGCGCGCCGGAGGGGAAGGCGGAGATCACGGAGTCGCCGGATTGGGCGGAGTTCGTCGTCGAGCGGGAGAAAAAGTAGGCGAGGTTTTCCAACCTCGCGCGGGAGGGTGGGCGAAGGTGGCGGGATGGCGCGGAGCAAATCGCAGGCGCGCTCGGAAGCGCGCGACGCAGGCTTCCGTCAGGGCCTACTTGAACATCGCGTTCGTCCTGTCGCCGCCGCTCAGCACGTAGGCGACGAGGTCGAGGATTTCCTCCTTCTTCAGCATCGTGAGCAGCATCGGCGGCATCGGCGAAATCTTGCTCGGCTCGATGCTCTTCACGAGCTTGCGATCCACGGCGGTCTGCAGATTCGGCTGCGAAGGGTCGGTGCAGATCATCACGTTGTCGCCATTGAGGTTCACGATGGTGCCGATGACCTGCGTGCCGTCGTTCTTCGTCACCACGCTCGGGACGAACTGCTCGTTGATGACCTTGCTCGGGTTGATGATGTTGTCGAGCAGGTCGCCCGGGCTGTAACGGCCGCCGGCCTGCGTGAGGTCGGGGCCGGTCATGCCGCCCTCGTTGCCGAAGCGGTGGCAGGTGAAGCACGCCGCCGCGCCGAACATCTTGCGCCCATTGTCGAAGCTGCGGCCCTTCATCCCGGTCTTCGTCGCGGCGCTGAGTTCCTCGAGCGTCCAGTTCGTCGGCGTGCGGCCCGCAAACATCGCGCCGAGCGCTTCGATGGCAGATTTGCGCTCGGGCGTTTTTGCAATGAGCGCGGCAAGCTGCGTCTTCTCGGCGTCGGTGAAAGTGGCGAGCGCGTCGGTGCGGATGAACTCGATGAATTTGTCGAAGCTCGCGCCGCCCTTGAAGTTCGCGGCTTTCAAAAACCACTCAAGCTGTGCGGTGCGCGTCGCGGTCGTCCAGCCGACCTTCAGCACGCGGAGGCTGCGCGCAAATTCCATCTGCTCCTCCTGCGTGGCCGCATCGGCGAGGAGCTTGATGCCCTTCGCGGCGAGCGTCGGGCTTTGCAAAAAGGCGAGCGTCTCGCAGAGCAGCCAGTTTTGCTCGAAGCCCTTCGCGGGGAAAAGCGGATCGAGTTTCGCAATGAGTTGCTGGCGCGTGGCGTCGTCGCAGCCGTCGAAACGGTTCAGCACAATCTCAATCGTGCGCAGCGCCGTGAGCTGCTGCTCGGGCGGAAGTGCGGCGATTTCGAGCTTCAGCAGCGCGGAGAAAAGTTTGCCGCGCAGTGCAGTGTCCGTCGGCTTTGTGTCGGCGGAGCGATGCTGTGGGCAAACACCTGCGCAGCGCGCGAGCGCCATGAGCGCTTCGACTTGCTTCGCGGGATCCGTTTCGCCGAGCGCCTTGTCGTTCCACTGTGCGAAGGGCTGATGCTCGATCGCCGTGCGCGCAGCCCAGCGGATGAAGCGATCCTTGTCGCCGAGATGCGGCCACGCGGTCTCGACTGCCGCCGGGTCTTGCTTCCCGTGGAAGCCTTCAAGCTTTTGCCGCAGGTCGCGCGACGCATCCGCCGCGCTCATGCGCGTCAACGCCTGCTGTCGCACGCGCGCGGTGCTCTCGCTCCCCGTGTAAGTCACGCGATACAGCCCCGACTGCACACGCCGTCCGCCGATGGCGAAATACATCGCGCCGTCCTTCGGATGGATGATCGCATCGGTGAGCGGCAGCGGCATCCCGCTCACGAATTCCTCCTTCACCGCCTTGTAGGTCGCGCCGTCGGGTGTGAGATGAATCGCGTACATTTTGCCCCAGCTCCAATCGAGCGAGAACAGCGAGTCCTGATATTTCGCGGGAAATTTTGCACCGTATCCGAACGTCATTCCCGTCGGCGAGCCGGGGCCGATGTTGATCATCGGCGGCAGGTTGTCGGGGTAAAATTCGGGCCGCTTGCCTGCGCCGTTGCGCCAGCCGTATTCCGCGCCGCTCACGACATGGCAGATGCGCGTGGGGCGATACCACGAGGTGTTGAAGTCATACTCCATGTCCGCGTCGTAGGTGAAAAGCTCGCCGTCACGGTTCACCGCCGCGTCGAAGATGTTGCGGAAGCCCGTCGCGAACAGCTCGAAGTTTTTCCCATCGGGCGACACGCGGTAGATTTTTCCGCCGGGGCCCATCACATCGCGCATGAAGCCGCGGCCATCGGGCAGGCGCGGCAGCAGGTGATCCTCGCCCCACACGGCGGGCACCTGCGAATTCGCCACGGTCTCGGTGGCCTTCGTGCCATTGCCGCAGATGAGATAAAGCGCCTTGCCGTCCGGGGTCGGTACGACGGCGTGGACGCCGTGATCGCCCTTCGCATCCATCGCGCGCAGGAGTTCCACCTTGTCGAGCGCATCGCCGCCCTTGCTCGACGTGATGCGGTAGAGGCCGCTCGGGATTTTGTTCTCGTAGTCGTTCACGCCGACGTAGAGCGCGCCGAATGCGAACGCCATGCCATTCACCCCGCGGATGTCCGTCGCGAGCTTCTCGACATTTTTCGGATCGAGCGGCTGCCCCGGCGCGGGCGGCGCGAAGCGATACAGCCCGCCGTACTGATCGCTGGCGAGGATGCGCCCCTTGTCATCCGCGCAGAGATTCACCCACGAGCCCTGCGTCTCGCCGGGCACCGAGTAGAGCAACTCCACCTTGAAATCCTTCGCGACCTTGATGCGCGAGACCGGCGTCGCCTTGTTCTCGCCGATGGCCGGGCCGACGCCAGCGGGGCGCGTCGGCTTTTCCTTTGGTTTCGGCGCATCGGCGGCGTGGAGCGATGCGGTGAAGATGAGGCCCGTGAAGAGTCTGAGCAGTGAGGAGGGATGCATGTGTGTCGGGTTTTGAAGGTCGGTGCTGATTCTGAAAATGGGAGCGTGCCATATTGCGTGGCGGACTGCGCACCGCAACGATCAAGGGAGGCGGGCTCCGCGCGTTTCGCTCGCAACATTTGGCGGGGCGTTCGTGGCTGCTATTTCCCGGCGTCGCCGGGCCTTGGCAGGACGTTCGTCCGCTTTGCCCATGCTTCCCACTTTGCCGAGAGATCCTCCACACGCTCCGGGTCGCGCGAAGCAAGGTCGTGCATCTCCGCGCGGTCGGCGTCCATGTCGTAGAGTTCCCACGCCGCGTCGGCGAGGGAGACGAGCTTCCATTTTCCCTCGCGCAACGCACGGTTCCCCTCGTGCTCCCAGCAGAGCAGACGGGGAGAGTGGGAGAGGGGGAGACTTGGAGAATTGAGAGCCGGGCGCAGGCTCAGTCCTTCCATCGGCAGGATATTTTTTCTGTTCAGCACAGCGGGATATTTTGCGCCGCCCAAGTCCGCGCACGTGGCCATGATGTCAATGAGGTGAGCGGGTTCGCCGAAAAGTCTCCCCTGCTCCCCCTCTCCTTGTCTCCCCATCTGCACCCCCGCCGGCCAGTGCGCGATGAGCGGCGTGCCGATGCCGCCCTCGTGGCCGTAGTGCTTGTAAAGTCGCCACGGCGTGTTGCAGGCGTTCGCCCACGCGCTGCCGTAGCTCGGGCGCGAACCCGGCTGACCGAGTGCCGCGAGATCGGCGGCGGTGTGCAGGCGGTTCGGCAACGCCTGCGTGCCCTGGTTCAGTCCGGTGCCGGCTTCCGGATTGGGCGTCGGCTGCATCTCGAAACCGAACGGCTCCCACTCGGCGCACGCGCCATTGTCGCTGAGAAAAAGGATGAGCGTGTTCGCCAGTTCGCCGCTCGCGCGCAGGTCGGACACGATGCGCCCGATGTTGCGGTCCATGCCCGTGACCATCCCCGCATACACCGCCATGCGCTGCGCGAGATCGGCGCGGCGCTCCGCGGACAGCGAATCCCACGGCGGATTGTTCCCGTCCTCCGTCCACGAACCGAGCCGCTTCGACGCCACGGGATGCGGGATTTTCGAGCGCGGCGTCAGCGACGTGTCCGCCGGGAGCAGGCCGGACTTCTTTTGCCGCGCGAGTCGCTGCTCGCGGATTTTGTCCCAGCCCTGCGCGTAAATTTCGGCGTAGCCCGCCATATCCTCCCGCTTCGATGCGATGGGAAAATGCGGCGCCTGATACGCCAGGTAGAGCAGCCACGGTGCGTGCGCACTTTTGTCGGAGCCCGTGCGGAAGCTCGCGAGAAAATCCAGCGCGTGATCCGTGATCGCGTCGGTCGCAAAAAATTCGCCGGGCTGGTAGTTGCGCTGCGGCTTTCCCTCCGGCAGCCGCGTCATCATGCGCGGCTCCCACGAGTCCACGCCGTAGCCGCCCACGAAGCCGTAGAAGTCATGGAACCCGCGCAACGTCGGCAGTTCGCGGTCGCCCACATGCCATTTGCCGACAGCGGCAGTGCGATAGCCCGCGGGCTTCAGCACCTGCGCGATGGTCACGCAGTTCGCATTCAGCGAGCCGCGATAGCCGGGGAATTCCTCGCCGCGATCACCCGCGCCGGGATATTTCGCCGCGCGGTCGGAAGTCATCAGCCCGATGCCCGCCTGATGCGGATACAGCCCCGTAAGCAGCGAAGCGCGCGAAGGGCAGCAGCGCGTGCAGTTGTAAAATTGCGTGAATCTCACCCCGCCCGCCGCGAGCGAGTCGAGATTCGGTGTGCGGATTTCACCGCCGTAGCAGCCAAGATCCGACCAGCCGAGATCGTCGGCGAGGATGATGAGGATGTTCGGCCGTGACGCCGTCGCGGCCCCTGCGGATGCGGATGCGGTCTTCGCCACATCGGCGGCACGAAGCGAGACGGAAAGGAGGGCGGCAAAAAGCGCGATGAATGCGGCGAGGCGGACGGGGAGTCGGTTCATCTTGGGGGGTAGGGGCGGGATGTTGTCGTCGCGCAGTCTCAGACGTGCAAGCACGCGTCAGCAGAAGGGAAGGCGCAGGGTCAGCCTGGCGTCCCTGCCGTTGGAGCCTTCGCAGCAAGAGTTTGCTGCGGGTTTGGAGAGACTCCCCCGGTTCACAACCAGTCTCGGTTATGAACCTGCGCAGTGCCGTCTCACCTCGGAGAGGACAGTGAGTGGCTTGCCGTAAATGGGGAACACCATCTCGTCACTGCAACCTAACTTGGCAGCGTTTTTCGGGCGTAGGCGCTGGAACGCCAGCTTTCGGGTTTGGAGTTCTTTTCCGGCCGCCTGTTCGTCAAATCCGGCAAATCGTCCGGGTCTGACATCCGCTCACGAAACTGTTCCGGCTCATGACGCGCCAGATTGCGAAGGAGGCGGATCTCGTCTTTGCGCAGCCGGACGATTTCTGGCTCATCAAGTTTTACTGAGCGAACCAAGAGCCGTCCCTCACGATTCTGCCAGCGGATGTTCCCTTCGTCGTCCACCTCCACGCACTTGCCGTATGCCGTTTCCTCCGGGTGGGGCACCGGCTTGTCGTCCTTCGCCGAGTTACAGCGGGCACATGCGTATGCGAGATTGCGATAATCCAGCGCAGCCCCGCCGGCTGCCCGCGGAACAATGTGATCAATGGCAAACATTGCACGCCTGCCAATCCATCGCTCGCGGCGGAGGCAATAGACACAGCGGAATTCAAATTCGTCACGCAGCCAATCGCGGTATGGCTCCCAATTCCTGCCATAAACCGGCGCATGCCTGCGGGTGAGCCGAGCTTTGGGGTATTCAAATGGGGCGAACGTCATTCGGTCCACTTTCCCTCCCTCTTCAGGCGATCAATTTCCGCATCCAACTCGCTGCGATCCAGCGGGGACGTGAGTTTGAGGTGGAGTGCGCCAAGTCGCTGGAGACGCTCCAGTTCCAGCAATTCCTTTGCCGGCAGCCCATCGTTATCGTATTCCCTTTTGATGAGCTTTGCTTCGCGCCGCGCGTGCCTAGGCCAGTCTGCGGTGATGGCAAGAAGCTCGCTCAACCGCTCGGCCCCTTCAAAACCTTTTGGAAAATACTCCGTCTGGTCAAAGGGCACTCCCACGCGCCGCTCGCCGGTGAAGTAATCAAGAAGCTGGCGCTCCAGTTTGGCGGGCAGGTTGTAAAGCGCGAGAACCTCGGCATCCATGCGCCAGTGGAGGTACTTTAGCTCCAAGAGTTGAGATTGCTCATCAGTAGGGTCGCTGAGGATGCCGAGAAGAGGTGCTGTAGTGTTATCGGAATTATCCTTCGATGCCTTGCTCCTCTTCCGCTTCACTTGCAGATGTGTAGCGCTCCATCGGTTTGCGGTCTCGCGATACGCGCGCGCTGCCGTTTCGACTTTCGCGATTTGCTCTGCGGTAGCTGCGATGACTGGTAATTGGCTGATCGTCCCCGAGTATACGTGCCTGCGTGTTGATTGTGCGTAGGCATATGCATTTGCTATCGGCGAATTCAAGACTGCCCAGATAAATTCCAAAGACCAGTTTGGATGCGACAAAGCGGGCCGAACCAACAGGAATTCACCGCGTGTAGGTTGGCCAACTCGATCAGTATAAGCTTTCAGCTTCCATGGACCACGCTGCACTCGGATATGGTTCAGAATGATTTGAGGCTTTCCCTTCACGAAACCCGCTCGCTTTTCGGCAACCGCAAGTGGATTGGAATTCATCCATTTTAGCTCAGGAAGGAGATGTGTGTCGGGCGCACCTTGCAATCCATAAAATCCGCGCCAGTAACCTTCTGTTTTAGTTGCTGAGACTTGGGTTTCGCCTTTTGGAAAAGCTGAATTGTCTTCTGAAAGAAACCCGAACCCGCGTCCGACGTCAGTAAGATCAGAAAGCTTCTTGTATCTGCTTAAGTGGTCCCAGATTTCCAATAAGTCTGGCACCAAAAGGCGATAGCTCGAATCTGTAGCGAAGCGATCCAGTGGTAAATGCTGCTCAGTAGTCGGATGCAGCGTGTTCCGAAAGTCCTTGAATCCACGTTCCCATACATGTCGGAAACTAGTCGGACCGACAGTCAGTTTTAATTCCCCAGTCGAATGCCGCCGGGCCAGAAGCAATGCTGTTTCCACATCAGCCTTTTCAAAAACCTTGTCCGGCAGGCGGCAGACTTCCAACCACTCGAAGTCGCGCGTAAGCTGGTGACGCAGGTCAACCAATTTGTGCGAGTCGAGCATGGTTTGCGGCAGGACGAAACCGATGATGGTTCCAGCCTTCGCCGCACCAACGGTGCGCCGCAATACTTCTGCGGCTTTTTTGATATGGAATAGCTCCTTCTCGCCGTTCGCCGTGGTTTTGTCTGCCTCATATGGAGGATTACACAACACGATATCTGCCTCCTTTACCCCGCGCTGGATCCGCTCGTTGCAAAAGAGATCGTGATCGCCATCGCGTCCGAGATCCCAGCCGTTCGGGTTGGGAATATCCGCGAGCGTGAGTGAAAGGCGCGCAACCTCGCGGGCAAAGTCATCCCGTTCGCAGCCGTGCAGACGCTGCTTGAGGAAGTCGTGACGCTCGGCATCGCCGAGGCGGTTGCAGGGCGGAAGGCTGGATAGGAGACGCAGCGCACCGAGCAGGAACGGGGCATGGCCGCACGCCGGCTCAAAGACATGCGAACGATCCTGGGCAGCAAGTTCTTCGATCCACGGGCGGAGCCGGCCAAGCATATATTCGACCAGCCAGCCGGGAGTGCTGTGAGTGCCGTGAGCGCGGCGGGTTTCCTTAGTGATGAGTGCGTTCTCAAACGGATCGGCGAGCGATTCAGTGCTGACGAGGCCGAGCGATGGACTGCGCTTCAATTCGGCAACCGCAGCGGCGAGTGCACTGATTCGGTTGGCGGGTTCCTGTTCCTTGAAGCCTGCGCCGTAGTGCCTGCGCACCCGGTTGAAGACGTCTGCGACATCCGCCAGATCGAGTCGCTTGAAACTCCGCACGTTCTTGTCGTGAAGGATGCGGGCGGCGAGCAGCCAGAAATTAGCGCGCACCAGCCACTGCGACTTTCCTTCGGAGAGATCCTCATCCCATCCCAACTGTTCGCTGGTGGCCCCGATCATCGCTGTGATCAGTTTCGTCAGGCGGCGGCCTGTCTCGCGTTCAACCACCTCGAAAGCACCAAGATCAACAAACTCTAGCTGTTCATTCGCATCCACCCGGGCGAGCGTCTTTGCCCGGAAGATAGACTGGGGAGTGACTCGCTGGCCAACTTCCCGGAAGAATTTTGAGACCGGGCCGCGAGTTTTGGGCCACCAAAGCTGGGGGCCACGTTGAGATTGGAACCAAATATCCCATTGGGCGTCTGAGCCGATCAAGATCAGCGGCGCACCGATACGGGAACACCTGCGGATATCCGACTCGACGTTCTGGCTGGGCGGAATTGCCACCAAACAGGCCGTCCGAGAGTCAAACGGTCTGTGAGAAAATGCCACCAAAGGAACCCGGAATCCCTCGCTTTCAACATGCTCTCCGAACAAATCACGCGAAAATCCGTGCTTCTCCAACGTGGTACGAAGCACCTGATCGTCAAAGGCAGGGATTGTGGGTGACATGGAAAAATCAGCCGGAACAGCACAAGTTATTGTGAATACCCGGTGAACAACCGGTAGATAAGCCCCGTCATTTTGAAGCGCAAGCTCGTTCAGTTCGGATCGGTGACGGTAGCGCTTTTCAAAGGAGCGCAAGGCCAGTTCGGGGCGTCGGTGGACGCGGGTAATGTCGCCAAATCCGCGCCTTGGCGCATCAGGGTTTCGCGAGGAGCCACGGTTTGGTCGTGGCGTTCGTTTTGAAGAATGCGCTGAGCTGGTCGGCCACTTTCACGCGGCCCGTGACGGAAGGGTGCGTGCCGTCGCGCCGCTGGCTATTTCCCAGCGGGCACCCAGCGCACCGCGTCGGCGATGACGTGGCCGTCGGTGGCCTTGTTTGAAATGGTGAGGCTGGCGGATTTGCCGGCCTTGAATTTTCCCGTCGCGATTTTCACCCAGCCGCCTTTTTCGCGCTGGTTCACCGTCACGGATTCCTTGCCGGAAGCGGTGACAATTTCCACCGGCACATTCGTTGCGCGGTTCTTGTTTTGCGTCCACTTGAGATACACGTCGTAGCTGCCGTCGGACGGGAGATCGGGGGTGAAGGTCACGGACTTGGTGCCCTTTTCGGCATCGTTGTCGTGGAGGTAGCCGGCAAGAGTGGAAGTGAGCCATTCGCCGGTGATCTTCGCCGTGGCGTGTCCGACCTCGATGCCACCCTGCGGGCCGGGGTCGGCGGCGGCGGGCATCGGGCCGTCCCATGCGAGGACTTGTTTGTCGGCGAGGAGGCGTTCGCGGAGCTTTGCGTAGTCCACTTTTTGCACGGAGATTTTTGCATCAATCGCGAGCGCGGCGGCGGTGCCGGAGGTCTGGCCGAGGATCATGAAGACCGGCTCCATGCGGATCGATCCGTAGGCCATGTGCGAGGAGGACAGGCAGACGGGCACGAAGAGATTCGGGCACTGCGCTTCCTTCGGCACGAGGCTCCGGTAGCTGACGGGATACGGACGCGGCACGCCGGTCTGCACGTCGCCCTCGTTTCGCACCGCACCATTGATGACGACGCGCTGGCAGTTGTGCGAATCCATCGTGTAGCTCGCGAGGCCCACGGGGTCGGCGACGATCTTGCGGCTCGTGCATTCGGCCTCGGTCATCACGAAATCGGAAATCATCCGGCGTCCCTCGCGCACGTAGAGTTCGTGCGGCCAGCCGCCGGTCTCGGGAAATTCGCCCGCGGCGAGGCCGAAGCTGGCGGTCTTTTTGCGGATGGAATTCGGCACGGAGGGATCGTTCTGCGAGAACCACATGAGGCCCTGCTGATAGTTCACATGATCCTGGAAGATGCGCTCCCGCGTGGCGTAGTCGGCCTCGGGCCATGCGTAGTTCGCGCCGATGTGGTCGGAGGAAAATCCGCCGTTGTTGTTGCAGTCGCCATTGTGGAGTTGGGTCGGCTGCATCGGGCTGGGCTGCGCCTTCAGGTAGCGCTCGAGCAGTGCGTAGCGGCCGCGATCATAGCCCTCGGGCTTGGGAAAGGGAATGCGGCTCGCGGCGTCGGAAAGCCACATGCGGAAATTGTACGCCTGCACTTTTTTGTCGCCGTCGCCCGCCTTCCCCGGAGCCTCGGCGGAGATGTTCGGGAGCAGTCCGCTCGCCGGATTTCCCGGCTCGCGGTACGGATCCACGGCGACGGAAAAATTGTGCGTCTTGCGAAACTGCACGCCATTGATCGTCTCGCCGTAAGCCGCGTTGCCTTCGCGCCCGACGTGAAATGACACGCCGGCTTTCGCCATCAGATCGCCCTCGTAGGTGGCATCCACGAACATCTTCGCGCGCACGGTGTTTCCATTCTCGATGCGGATGGACTCGATGCGCGCGCCTTCCTTCACCACGTCCTTCAGGCGATGCTCGTAGAAGATCGCGACGCCGGCTTCATTGAGCAATGCGAGAAAAGCCTTCTCCGCTTCCGATGGTCGGAAGCCGGAGGTCTTGCCGATCTTCGCATAGACCTCGTTTGCAAATCCGCCGATGGCCTCGCGCCTGCCGATGTCCGTGGCCGTGAGTCCGCCGGAAGTCATCCCGCCGACATGCCGCCGCGTCACTATGAGCACCGCCTTTTTCCCCATGCGCGCCGACTGCACCGCCGCCGCGACACCGCCCGGCGTCCCGCCATAGATGCAGACGTCCGCCTCGATCACGCGCGGCGGATTCGCTGGCGGAACGGGATAGTAATAGTGAAGGCCGGGCGACGGCGTGGCAGGCCCGTCGGCAAGCACACTGGCGGCGAAAATGGCGGCGAGGATCGGCAGGAGGAGTTTCATGAGCGGTAAAAGATCGGCTGTGGAGACTGGCGGGAGTTTCGGCGGAGAACAACTGCGGCGGTTACTTCGCCGCCTTCTTCGCCGCGCCCGGCTTGCCGTCGCGCATCGGGAAATTCGGATCGTCCGTGTGCGCGGATTTCATCAGCGACTCGGCCTTGGCAACTAGCTCCGGTTTTTCCGTGGCGAGGTTCTTCGATTCGGCGGCATCGGTTTTGAGATCGTAGATTTCGATCGGCTTCGACGGCCCGTTGCGCACGGCTTTCCAGTCGCCCCAGCGCACGGCTTGCAGCGACGCAGCCTCGTGCAGTTCCCAGTAAAAATATTCGCGCTTCGGTGCGGGACCGCCCTTGAGGAATGGCACGAGCGAGAGTCCGTCAATGCGCGCGGTGTCGGGAATCTTTGCGCCGCTGAGTTCCGCGCACGTCGGCAGGAAATCCCAGAAGGCCCACGGCTCGTCGCTCACGCGGCCCGCAGGCACCGTGCCGGGCCAGCGGATGATACCCGCATTGCGCAGGCCGCCCTCGTAGAGTTCGCGCTTGAAGCCGCGCAGACCGTTCGCGGCTTGGTCGAAGCGTTTGCCGAGCGGCGAACTTGGCGCGAACGACGAACCGTTGTCGCCGGTGACGATGACGAGCGTCTTGTCGTCGAGCTTGAGTTCCTTCAGCAGTGCGAGGATGCGGCCGACGTCGCTGTCGAGGCGCGTGACCATCGCGGCGTAATTTTTCTCCTGCTCACTCCACGGCCTGTCCTTGTAGATGCCCTGATCGTTGATCTGAAACGTACCGTGCGGAAGCGTGATCGAATAGTAGAGGAAAAACGGGCGTGCCTTGTTTGCGCGCACGAATTTCAGCGTCTCATCCGCGATGAGATCCTGCGCGTAGATCGCGCCCTTGCCCTCGACCTTTGTGTTGCCGTCGTTGCCAGCGAGTTCGAAGCGCTTGTCGTCATTGTAGAGAAACGCCGGGAAATACGAGTGCGCGTGGCGCTGGCAATTGTAGCCGAAGAAGTGATCGAACCCGAGCTTCAGCGGACTGCCCGTCGTGTCGAACATCCCCATGCCCCACTTCCCCATGCAGCCCGTCGCATAGCCCGCACTTTTCAAAAGCTGAGCGACCGTGAACGTCCCCGCCGGCAGCGGCATCTGCCCCTCCTTGCCGATCTCGCGGTTCGCGCGAATGGGCGAGTGCCCCGTGTGCTGCCCGATGATCAGCGACGTGCGCGACGGCGCGCAAACCGTCGTGCCGCAATACGCCTGCGTAGTGCGCATGCCCTCGCGCGCCATGCGATCGAGGTTCGGCGTCTGGATCAATTTCTGCCCGTAGCACCCGACATCGCCCTGCGCGAGATCGTCGCTGAGGATGAAGATGATGTTCGGCTTTTCCGCAGCATGCGCGATGGCGAGCAATGCGAGTGAGAACGCGAGGGTGCAGAGGATTTTTTTCATGATTTGAGTTTCATCCGGTCTATTTCTTCCGAAGTGCCGCTGCAGGCACGAGCGCCCTTTCATGGTCGCGGACGAACATGCGCTTTCCCTTTGGGAAAACCTCGTGGCCCTCGGCTTCGAGCCGCGCCGTGATCGCGGTCAGCCCGCCGGGGTATTTCGGATTCAGTTCACCCTTTGTTTTCAGAATCCGCCAATACGGTGTGATGTCGGTTGCGCCTGCTGACGCGGCCTCGTCGGCGGCGTACGCTGCGATCCATGCGAAGATCCCCGTGGTCATCGGGCACGCCGTATCCGTCCCGTGTCTCGTGGCGAGCGCGGTGCGGAGGCTGTCAATCGTCGTGACTTTGCCGCGCGGCACACGGCGGATGAGCGCATCCACCTCGCGTGGAGCGGCGATGATCATCGTGCCGTTGCCGTCGCGGAGCGGCACGGCCCTGGGCAGATCCTTGTCGTCCTCCAGTTTCTCGCGCCACGACCTTTTTCCACGAAACGGCTTCGGCAGAGCGCCGGGTGAAAGTATGGATCGTTTCTTCATGGGAGTCGCGGGTCACGGCAGCTTCGGCTTCAGCGGCGACTTGGTTTCCTTGTCCACGGGATAGACGGCGTTCTGTTTTTCGAGCCCTGCGATGAGGCCCTGCATCATGCGCTTCAACTCAGCGGGTTCAGTCGTCGCGAGGTTCTTCTGCTCGAAGGGATCGCTTGCGAGATTGAAGAGCTGCCAGTGCGAGCCCTCCGAAACCTCGGAGGGAAAATAGTGGTAGATCACCTTCCACGCGCCGTCGCGATACGTCGTGAAATAGTCAGAGCGATGCGGCGAGTGCGGGTAGTGCATCAGGAATTTTTCCTCGCGCGTGACGTCACGTTTTCCAGTGAGCAACGCGTCGAGGCGTGCGCCGTCCACGGTGTGATTTTCCGGTGCGGATTTTCCCGTGAGCGAGAGGATCGTCGGGAACATGTCGTACACCGCTGCCTGCTGCGTCTGGAGCGCGCCGACGGAAATCGGCAGGCGCTTTTGAAACGCGTTTTCGGGATTCGGTTTTGCCCACGCGGCAATGAATGCCACGCGCACGCCGCCCTCATAGTGCGATCCCTTTTTCCCCCGCAGCGGTGCGGCGCACGCGACCTCATGCGCGCCGAGCTTCTGCCCATTCTTCGCGCCGTCGCCGACGACCATCGGCGCGTCGCTGCCGTTGTCGCCGAGGAAAAGCACGAGCGTGTTCTCCGCGACACCGAGATGGTCGAGATGGTCGAGCATGTCGCCGAGCGATTTGTCCATGCCCTCGACGAGCGTCGCGAATGCCTGCGCCTGCGGCGGCTTGCCCGAGTCCGCGTAGTGCGCGGCAAAGCGCGGGTCGGAATTGAACGGCGCATGCACCGCGTAGTGCGCGAGGTAGAGGAAGAACGGCTTCTCGGACTTCACCGCATCCGCGACGTGCGACTTCGCCTCGAGCGTGAGCGCCTCACTGAGGAACGTGTCCGTGCCGTGATATTTTTCCAGACCGGGCACCGCCGCGGGTGACTGCTTTTTCACCGCGCCGCCCGCGTTGCCGTAGTTTTGCATCCCGTAATAGCTCGCCGGTGCGCCGATGGAGCCGCCGCCGACATTGATATCGAAGCCGATGTTGCGCGGGTTCGCGCCCTCGGATTCGCGCGGGCCGAAGTGGCCCTTGCCAACGTGAATCGTGCGGTAGCCATTCGCCTGCATCAGCCCCGGCAGCGTCACGTCGCCCTTCTTCAGGCCCTTCCAATTCCACTCCGGCGGGCCTTGCGGGCCGGCGTTGTTGCTGTCGGGATTGATCCAGTTTGTCGTGCGATGCCGCGCGGCATTTTGCCCGGTCATGATCGATGTGCGCGTGGGCGAGCACACGCTCATCGCGTAGAAATTGTTGAACCGAATCCCGCGGGCCGCGAGCCGCTCCATGCCCGGCGTGCGGTAAAATTCGTTCAGCGGATACCGCTTCGGCCTGCCGGATTCGTCGGTGAGAAATGGCACCGAGGTGTCCATCATCCCGAGATCATCCACGAGGAAGATGATGACGTTCGGCTTCTGCGGAGACGCAGCGCCGAATGCAGGCGCAAGCAAAACGAGGCTGAGGAGGGCGAGGAGTGATTTCATTTTTGCTTCTTTTTCGCGGGATTGAATTCGGGATTTGGCGTCGGCATCACTGCGCCGACTTCCTTGCGCCATGCGATGAGCTTCGCGTGGAGTTCCTTTGCCTTGTCGGGGTTTTTCGCAGCGAGGTTGTGCTGTTCGGAGATGTCCTCCGGGATGTTGTACAGTTCCAGCGCACCGTCCTCGTACCACTCGATGAGTTTCCAGTCGCCGTCGCGGATCGCGCCGTGCGGTGCGCCGCCCTGGTTGCCGTAGTGCGGGTAGTGCCAGAAGAGCGGCTTGCCGCGCTGCATCGTCTCGCCGCGCAGCAGCGGCACGAAGCTCACGCCGTCGAGATGCTGCTGCGGCTTCGGTGCGAGGCCCGCGAGTTGCAAAAGTGTGGGATAGAAATCCGTGCTGATGACCGGCGAGTCGCAGGTGGTGCCGGGCTTTGTCACACCGGGCGCGCAGACGATGAGCGGCTCGCGCACACCGCCCTCATAGGGCCAGCCTTTTCCTGCGCGGAAGGGGAGATTGGATGTCGGATGCCCTTCGCTCGTCGAGAGCCCGCCGTTGTCGGACATAAAAACGATGATCGTTTTTTCCGTGAGTCCGTTTTTTTCCACTGCACCGAGCACGCGACCAATCGCGCTGTCGAGCTGTTCGAGCATCGCGGCATATACGGGATTGTTTTGCACGAGGCGCACCTGCCGCTCGCGTTCCTGACCCCACGCATCGGCTGGCGCGCTTACGGCTTTCTTTTTGTACTTCTCCACGAGTTCCGCGCGCGCACCGATGGGCGTGTGGACGGCGAGGAACGGAAGGTAGGCGAAGAACGGCTTGTCCTTGTGCTCGCCGATGAACTTCACCGCCTCGTTCACGATGCGCTCAGTCGTCTTCGGATCGTCCTTGTGATCCGGCACGGGCAGATCGGATTTCGGATACCAAAACTGCGCGTTGCCCTTCTTGCCCTCGCCGTTGTCGAGATCCTTCGGGAACCCCTGCGCGCCGGGATAAAACTCCCCGCCGCCGAGATGCCACTTGCCCGCGAAGAACGTCGCATACCCGCCGTCGTCGCGCAGCGCCTCCGCAATCGTCGTCTCTTCGAGCGCCAGATGATTCCCATTCGGCGCAGGAATCATTTTCCCCGGACGATTGCCGCCGATGAAATCCGTGACGCCGAATCGCGTCGGATATTTCCCCGTCATGATCGAGCCGCGCGTGGGCGAGCAGACGCAGCACGCCGCGTAGGCCTGCGTGAACTTCATCCCGCGCCTCGCGAGTGCATCAATGTTCGGCGTCTCGTAAAAGGTCTTCGGATTGAATGCGCCGACATCCATGCAGCCGAGATCGTCGGCGAGGATGAAGATGATGTTCAGCCTGTCCGCCCCGACGGCGGACGCTGTGGCGCAGACGATGAGAGTGAGAAGGACGACGAGTTGTTTCATGATGGCAGGAATTTGCACCCGGGGTTTTCCGGGCGTCGGGATGGCTTCGGGAAAATTTTCCCGGAGTTTCCATCTCAGATATATCCATTCCTATCGCCGATCAGAACATTCTTCCAGCTTGCGAATGAGGTCGCGGATCGTGATCGCCTCGTCGAGCCGGGCGGCCCGTGTGTGAGCATCCTGGATCGGAGCGAGCAGACTGATCGTCTCGCTCAAAAGCCGGGTCACTTTCGCGCGGGCTTCCTGGCGAATCCCGGCGGCGGCTGACTCAAAAAGATCGACTTCCCTGCGCGCATCGGCAGGCAATGCCGGAGCCGGTGTGCCTCCGATCGGCGCATACATCGGCGCATGCGGCGGCTTGGGCTCGGATTCGTACTTTGGCGGACGCGGTTCGGCACCGGGCTGGCCGGCCTCGCTAGCGATGACATCATCCAAGTCGCCGTCCTCGTCCGTGAGTGCCTCCACGCGGAATGCCGGGTGGCTGCCCCATGCACTCGACGTGATCCCATTCCGCGTCGAGCTGACAAATCCGACATGGCTCGGAATCGTCGTGACCCTCACGACGCCGGTCTGCTCGACCTTCAGCACGCCGGCGTGGACCGCAGCCGTCGCCAGCGAACTGTCCGACGTATAGACATCCGTGCCGTACAGCGATCCCGAGGCGGCGCCGGTCACGCGGAAGAACAGCACCCGGCCCGGTTCGCCGATGGTCCGCAAGAGGTCCGGGTCCGTCAGGATCTTCCGCGCGGGATCGGTGAGGCAGGAAATTGCGTCACGGATGGCCAGTGCCTCGTCCAGTTTCGCCTCGCGGGTGTACCGGTCCCGCAATTCCCCAAGCGACTTTCCCGCAGCGAGCCGCAGGTCGCGGATTTTTCCGTGCGCGTGTTTCCAGATGCCCGCCTTCTCGCTGTTGCAGCGTGTGATGATGGTCTGCGCCTGGGCTGCCAGCCGCTCCTTCTCGCCCGGTTCGCCAGCCTTGTGATTGGCAGCGTTGTTCGTCAGCAAATTTTCCAGCCGCCTGACCTGCGCACTGAGCAGGTCCGCTTGCGCGCGAAGCCGCTGAAGCTCCGCGGCAAGCGCGCGCTGGGCCTGCGGCTCGGGCGGCGGCTGATCCTGAATCGAGTCAGCGAGAGAGGGGTGACAAATCGGGCCGCCGCCGGAGAGCAGCAGGCAAGAGACGACGCCGAGGAGCTGAATTCGTTTCATGATTTCACCGTGCCGCAATGGCAGGCGCGTGTTGTCACGCGTTTGTCAGCGTCGTGTAAATCGTTTCTTCGATGCCGCGCGGGCCGCGCCTTGCGAACCGCCATGATAGAAAACCGCCGCACCGCAGTCAGTCCGGGATCGGATCATTTTTTCCAACGTCCTTACCCTCCCAATTCACTTCGCCCGTCTCCGCGTTGTAAGTGAGAATCCGCTGCGCGCTGCCGGGCACGGGCTTTTTGTTCCCCTTCGGCAGCCACTTCGCGAGGTCGCGCTTTGTGCCGGCAAATTTCGCGTCGCCCGCGAGGTTCTTCCACTCGTTCGGATCGGCCTGCATGTCGTAGAGTTCCTCCGAGCCGTCGGCGTAGCGGATGTAGCGCCAGCGCTCGGTGCGGATGCCGTGGTTGTCGTGATTGTGCGTCGTGATCGCGGGCCACTCGCGCGGCGCGTTTGCGTCCTTCAGTTGCGGCACGATGCTGTGGCCTTCGAGATCCGCGCGTGCGGGGAAGCCGGCGAGTTCCAGCAGCGTCGGGAAAATATCGAGCAGTTCCGCGGGCCGCGCGCACTTCGCGCCTTTCGCCACGCCGGGGCCGGCGAAAATGAGGGGCACTTTCGTCGAGCGATCCCAGAGCGTGTTTTTTCCCGTGATGGCCTTCTCGCCGAGATGCCAGCCGTGGTCGCCCCACACGACGACGATCGTGTTGTTCGCGCGGCCCGTGGCCTCCAGCGCATCGAGCACGCGACCGAGTTGCGAGTCCATGAAGCTCGTGCTTGCGAGATACGCACGGACGAGCGGACGCCACTCGCTGCGTTCCTTCAGCGTGTGCAGCCGCGGCTCGGGCAGTTTCCAGTGCAGATACCAGGAGAAGCGCGGCGTGTCGTCGCGATCGTGGTCCAGCACGGGCGGCATTTGCAGCGTCGCATCGGGGTAAAGGGCGAACCACTTTTGCGGCGCGTAGCACGGCACGTGCGGCAGACGGAAACCCGCCGCGATGAAAAACGGCTTGTCCTTCGGCGCACCTTGCAGCGCCTCGACTGCCGCGCTCGCGATCTTGTAGTCGCCCGCGTCCTCGTCCTTCTCCGGCCACGCGCCCCAATCCATCGCGGGATGGCGCGGCGCGGGCAGATTTGCGAACGGTTTCGCAGGCTTCGGCGTGCCGCCCGTTTTCGCCCACGTCAGAAATTCCGCCGGCTGATCCTTCGGCCTCACGGAGCCGTCGTGGTAGATTTTTCCCGCCGTGAAAGTGTGATAGCCCGCGCTCGTGAAAGTCTGCGGCAGCGTGATGTGCTGCTTCGTCTGCTCGACATCGCGGATGCCGGGCATGAGCCCGTAGATGCCCGTGCTCGAAGGCCGCAGCCCCGTGAGCAGACTGGACCGCGACGGATTGCACAGCGGCGCCTGGCAGTGCGCGTTCGTGAAAAGTGTCCCGCGTGCTGCGAGGTGATCGAGGTTCGGCGTCTTCACCTGCGGATGTCCGCCGAGGCAGCCGATCCAGTCGTTCTGATCATCAATCGCGATGAAGAGGACATTCGGCCGCGGCGCGTCAGCGGCGTGCGCTGCTGCGGCGAGGATCAAAAATGGAACGACGAGGACACGGAGGGATTTCATGGGATTCGGTTTTGCGAAATGTCATTGTGCCGTCCATCCGCCGTCCACGGCGAGCGTCGCTCCGGTGACGTAGCTCGCCGCGTCGCTCGCGAGGAACATGGCCGCGCCCTGGATTTCCTCGAGCCGCGCCCAGCGTTTCAGCGCAGTCGCGCCGACGACAAATTTTTTCCCGTCCTCCGTGTCCGCGATCGAGAGATTCATCTCCGTCAGGAACGGGCCGGGGCAGATCGAGTTCGTCGTGATCCCGTCAGCCGCGCATTCGAGCGCGAGCGTGCGCGTCAACTGCACCACCGCGCCCTTGCTCGCGGTGTACGGTGTGCGGCCCGCGAGACCGACGAGCCCGAGCGCGCTCGCGAGATTGATGATGCGGCCCCACTTGCGCGCACGCATTCCTGGCAGCACCGCGCGGCACGCGAGCCATGTCCCTTTCACATTGATGTCCATCACCTGCGAAAATTGCTCAGGCGTGAGATCGCAGATCGGCCCGCGGATGTTGATGCCCGCGCTGTTGATCAGAATGTCCACCCTGCCCAATTCGCGCTCGGCGAAGGCGAGCATCGCGTCCACCTGATCCGGCATCGCCACATCCGCGACATGGCCGATCGCCTTGCGGCCAAAGTCGCGCGCGATCTCCGCGGCGGCGGCTTGCGCCTGATCCAGATTGCGGCTCACGAGCATCACGTCCGCGCCCGCCGATGCGAGGCCCGCGGCCATCGCGTAGCCGAGGCCTTTCGAGCCGCCGGTGACGAGCGCCGTGCGGCCCGTGAGATTGAAAAGTTTGATGCCGGGGAGTGCGGGCGTGGTGTTCATGCGCGGAGTTGTTTTTTCATCCAGCCGAGGCCTTGGCGATTATTCGTTTCCTCCTCGGCGAGGATCGTGTCGGTCTTCTTGCCGATCACGGATGGCGGCGCCTGCTTCGGCGGGTTCGCCTTCACCCACTGCATCATCGCATCGAGACGCGCCGCCTTTCGCTCGGGAAAAGTGGTGAAGTAACCATCGGTGAGACAGGGCACACGCAGCGGATCGCGCGTGGCCATTTCGAGATTGAAGACGAGCGTCCGATTCGCCTTCGCGAGCGTCGCGACGATGCGCGGCAGATCGAGCGCGCCGGTGCCGAGCGGGACTTCGCTGAGGAGAAATCCATCGGCGCACGGCTGCGCGGCCATGTCCTTGAAATGCACGCTCATCGCAAATGGCGCGAGTGCCTCGACGGCGGCGTGCGGATCTTCGAGCAGCGCGATGTTGTTCCCCGTGTCCACGAGGACGCCGATCCATTCGCTGCTGATCTTGCGCATCAGCGCGGCGAGTTCATCCGCCGTGTGATCCTTGTGATTCTCGATCGCGAGCTTGAGCTGATGCTTCCGAAGAACCGGCTCGATGAGCGCGAGCGACTTCTCCGCCTGCGCGCGGAAAACGCGAAAGTCCTCGGACGATTTGAAAATCTCGTAACGCCGTCCGCCCGTGAAAACCCCGCGCGCCACGCTTGCACCCGCTTCGCGATGCAGCCGCACGTCGGTCTCGAAGTCCGCGAGATCGTTCTCATTTTTCGGCAGCCGAAGCTCGCCCTCGTAGCACCCGCCGTCCTGCTCCACGAGCGCGCGCATCTGCCTCGCGACCGCGGCATCCTTGCTGCGCAGCGCCGTCTGCACGCCTTCCGCGCCGAGGCCGCGCGCATAGCGGTGAAAGCTGATCGCGTCGGTGAATTTCACGCCTCCGAGGTTCGCGCCCACGGCCTTCCAGTGCTGGTGACACGAGAAACTGCAGATGCCGATCCTGCATTTCGCCGCGCCTGCCGCAGCGAGCAGCGAGCGCGCAAATGCAAACGCGGACAGCTTGGAAATGAAATGGCGGCGGTTCATGGAAGGTGGCGGAGTGCCGGGTGATTCAACCCCACTGCGGCGCATCCGTGCAGTTCAAAACTCCCGCCGCTCTCTTGCGCCGTGGAACCCGCGCTCGGTTCGGTCATTTCCGGAGGTCACGCGCCATTTCACGCTTTCTTCTTTTTCCGCTCCGCTTTCTTCGCTCCCTTGCCGGCCTTGCCGCCCTTGCCATCGCCGGCGGTCTTGCCGCCGGCGGGATTGAGTTCCGCCAGCACGGCGGTGAGTCGCGTGCGCGCGGCCTTGCTCGCCTCGGTGTCGGCCTCGGGCGCGACGGGCTTTTCCACAAAGGGCGCGTCGCTCATGTCGAAAAGGCCGCCGCTCTCATTCATCTTCCAGCCCTGCTCGCGCACGAACCACTTCCCGCCGAGCTGCACGTAAGCCCACTCGCGCGGCGTGCCTTTTTCGCCGCGCAGTTGCGGCGCGATGCTGCGGCTGTCGTATTTGAATCCCTCGGACAGCTTCGCGCCGCCGAGTTCCGCAAACGTCGCGAGCATGTCGGTGAAATTCACGATGTCCGTGTTCACTTTTCCCGCGGGCGTCGTGCCGGGCCAACTCGCGATGAGCGGCACGCGCGAGCCGCCCTCGAGCATGGAGGCCTTTGCGCCGTTGATCATGCGTCCGTGGATCGGCGACGGGTAGCCGACTGCCGTGCCGTTGTCGCCGGAGAAAAAGATGATCGTCTTCTCGCGCAGGCCGAGCTTCTCGACTTCCGCGACGATCTCGCCGACCTGCCTGTCCATGTAGGCGATGTTGTCCTGGTAGCGCTCGGGCCCGTCCTTCGGCGGCGAGATGGGCGTGTGCAGCGTGGGCTTATGCACGAGGTGCATCGAGTAGTACAGGAAGAACGGCTTGTCCCCCTTCGCCTGCCGCCGGATGAAGTCGAGGCTGAACGCCTGGATGACGTCCGGGTTGTAGTGACTGCCGGAGATCGTCTGGCCGTTCTTGATGTAACTGTCCTTCCAAAACCACCCGCCCGCCGTCGGGTCCGTGCAGTATTCCTCGAAGCCCCAGTCTCCGGGTGACTCGCCGACCTGCCGCCATTTGCCCGATTCGCAAGTCGCGTAGCCGGCCTGCTTGAGCACCTTTGCCATCGGCTGCTCGTCGCGCGATTTTGCGCCAGGACCGTTTGGCCCCCACGAGCCGTTCTGCAGGCCGCCGGTGCGGAATGCGTAGCGTCCCGTCATGAGCGCGCAGCGCGACGGCCCGCAGAGCGGCGCGGCGTAGCACGTCTCGAAGCGCGTGCCGCCCGCCGCAAGCTTGTCAATCTGCGGCGTCTTGTGTGCATCCGCACCGTAGCAACTCACACCGTCGAGCCCGAGGTCGTCGGCGAGGATGAAGATGATGTTCGGCTTTGCAGCGGGAGCGCTGCGTGCAGCGGCAGTGCAAAGAGCGAGCGACGAGAGTGCAAGCAACAGGGGGGAGGTTTTCATCACCCGTGAAACAACGCGAACCGCCCAATTCCTGACAGGAAAATTCGGTGTTGGCTCACTTTGTATTCCAGATCGCGTGTCATCCTGAGCGAGTGAAACGAGTCGAAGGACCCCGCGGAATTGCAGATGATCTTCGGACGTGTTTGAACGCAGTCGGCAATGCCACGGGATTCTTCGGTCGCTCAGGCTCCCTCAGAATGACCCCGATTTTTGAAATTGAGCCGCCACCGAAAATTGTGAACCGGATTGCAGGCGTGGGCCAACCCGGGCTGCCGCCCGCGCCTACTTCACTTTCAGCACGCCGCGCATGATGAGGTGATGGCCGGGGAATGAACACACGTACGGATAGTCGCCGGGCGAAGTCGGCGCGGTGAAATCCACCACCTCCTCCTTGCCGTGATCGAGCAGCTTCGTGTTCCAGATGATGTCCTTGCTCTCGGGGATAAAGCCGGTGTCGAAGCCCTTCGCTCCGAGCGCGATTGCCTTGTTGCCGACATCGTCGGCCTTGCCCGGTTTCACGAGGAGCAGGTTGTGCGGCATGAAGTCCTGGTTCGCGAAAGTGAGCCTGATTTTCTTGCCGGGCTTCACGGTGATTTCCTTCACGTCGTAGCTCATCTTCTCCGGCACCGTCGCGATGCGGATCGTGGTCAACTCCGGCGTGTCGGAAAGGATGCCGGATTTTTTTGCCGGCCCTTCCACGGCTTCGGCGATCACGCCGCCGCGCTGCGAGGCTTCCACGTTGAACCACAGGTGCTGCACGGTGTTTGCCGCGATGCGCGCGTGCGGCTCGGGCGATTTCAAAAGGTCGCCGAGCAGCGCGACGTTCCGCACGTTGTGCTGCTGGTGGATCCACAGCGCTTCGAGCAGATGGTGCGCGTCCTCCTTTTTCTTCGCGTCGAACTGCTTCATCCACTTCTGCGTCTCGGCGATCACTTCCTTGCTGTCGCGTCCGCTCAGTTCGATGTGCGTGCGATGGCGGATGCCGTCCACGGGTGATTTCAAATTTTCGAGCAGCGCCGGGATCGGCTGCCCCGCGATGGCGACGGGCTTTTGCAGCGGACGATCGATCGCGGTGATGCGATAGATGCGGCCATGCGCGTGGTCGCGATTCGGGTCGCGCACGTTGTGCTGCATGTGGCCGATGATCACGTTGTGCCAGTCGGCGACGTAGAGCGCGCCATCGGGGCCGAAGACCGCGCACGACGGGCGGAAGTTTTTGTCGCCGCTCATCAGCAGACCGCGCGATTTTTCCTCGGTCACGGTGCCGTCAGCGTTCGTGACTTTCACAATCAGCTCATCGCCCGCGGGCTCGCCCCACACGGTGCCTTTCTCCGCATCGCGCTCGAGGTGATAGTGCTTGATGCCGAGGAAGCCGATGACGTTGCAGATCAAAAAGTCGCCCTGCATTTTCTCCGGGAAGTGCGTGCTGGAGACGACGCCGCTCGACGTGACGGGACGCACTTCCTTCTTCAGCAGCTCGCTCATCTTGAAGCCGCTGCCCTCGGGACGCACCTGATACGCGCGACCGCCGGTGCCGTCCGTGGCGTAGCAGTAGCCCCAGTGGTCGAATGACGTGCCGTGCGGATTCGGCGAGTTGCCCGCGTGCTGCGAGATGGTGAAGCGGCGCGGATCGAAGCGGAACATCGCGCTCGTCCCCGTCTGCAACGACGGCCCCCACGGGTGCTCGTAGTTGTGCTGCATGAAGACGCCGCTCTGCCAGTAGATGCCGCCATCGGGGCCATACACGAGATTGTTTGCGCCGTGATGCGTGTCGGAGGTGTCGAGGCCTTGCAGCAAAATAGTCTGCGCGTCGGCCTTGTCGTCGCCATCGGTGTCCTTGAGATGCAGCAGTTCCGACTGGCGCGTGACGATCACGCCGTTGTTCCAAAACTCGAAGCCGAGCGGATTCTGCACCTTCGCAAATTCCTTCACGCTCTTCGCATGACCGTTCCCGTCGTCCTCGAAGATGAGCAGCGAATCATTCATCGGCTTGCCCGGCTCCCACTTCGGATAGGTCTGCCACGCTGCGACCCACAGGCGGCCCTTCGTGTCGAACTGCATCTGCACCGGATTCACGAGCTGCGGGAAGCGCGACTCGTCCGCGTAGAGTTCGATCTTGAAGCCCTTCGCGATGGCGAACTGCTTCACCGCTTCGTCGGCGCTGAGATACTTCGTGCGGCCTTCCTTCATCGCGTTGCTGCTCTTGCTGCCGCCGCCGACATTCGAGACGACCGGGACGGGCTTCGGCACGCTGCTGTCGTCCACCTTCGCATCCTTGCCGAGCGCGCGCACCCACACGCGGGCGTCGCGGTTTGCGGTCATCGCATCGAGCATCACGAGTTCGTGCTTCAGCACGTCGGCGTTCGTCTGTCCGTTCGCAAAGCTGAGCGTCGAGCGGCTGCCCCACACGTCATTGCCGTCGGAAGCGTGGTAGCGATTGTACCATTGCAGATCCTTGTCGAGCACCGCCTGGCGCAGCGGATCGAGCGAGGGCGACGAGCTGACCTGCTTGCCGAGCAGTGCCTTGGCGATCACCTCGGCGAGTTCACGGTTTCCTTCCGGAGTCAAATGCACGCCGTTGATCGTGAGCGGCACCTTCGAGTTTTTGAAAAGTTCGAGCGACGGATGAAACAGATCCACGAACGCAACGCCCGCTTCCTTCGCCGCCGCCTCGGTCGCCTTCGTGTAGGCTTCGAGTTGCGCGTTGTGCGCCTTGCCATCGGGCACGTTCGGGCTGTGCGTGTCCTCGTGCGCGATGGGACTGAAGAGCACGATGCGCGGGAAGTCCTTGCCGTTCGGCTTCGCGCCGCGCGTCTTTTTCACGAACTCGACGAGCTTCTTCTTGTGGTCGTCCGCCTTCTCGATTCCGGCGAACGACTCGTTGTAGCCGAAGAAACCGAACACGACGTCCGGCTTCACGAGCCGCAGGTAGGCGGTCATCGAAATCTGCCCGCCGCTGCGCGGGAACGAATCGGGCCGGTCGCCGCTCGTGCTCATGTTGCGGAAGCGCACCTGCTGCTCGGTCAGCGCGCTTTGCAGCAGCGTCTCCATCCAGCCATCGTGCTGCATCCGCTCGGGCAGGCCGTTGCCGAGGATCGCGACCGTGTCGCCTTTTTTGAAAGTGAACGCCGCAGGATCGCGATAGCCCGCGGGTACGTCGGCGAGCGCAGGTTCCGATACCGCCGGTTTTTTGTTGTCGTTCTTTTTACCGTCGTTTTTCGCGGTCGTCGCGCCCTTCCCTACAGGCTTGCCGGGCTTGCCCTCGAAGGTGAGATATGTGACCGCGCCCTTGGCCTTCACATCAATCTCCATCGCCTCCGGCGCGGCGACGCCCATCGCGACGAACACCTCTTTCCGCTCCGCATCGAACAGCTTGATCGTGAAGCCGTCGAGGCGGTTTTCAAATCCCGCGCGGTTCCAGACACCGATCTTTTCCACGTCCACCGCGCTGCCGAGATCGACTTCCCACCACGGCAGCGTCGAGCCTGAGTTGTTCGTGTGCGTCTGCCCACCCTTGTTGAAATCGGAACTCTTGTTGCCATCAATCGCCTTCTCCGCTCCCGCTCCCGCGTTCGTGCTCGACTGCGTGGCCTTCCCGCCGCGCGCGACATTTTTTCCACCGCTGATCACCTCGACTTCCGCGAGCGTGAGGATGCGCTTGTCGCCCGGCAATTCGATCCGCACGAAGCGTGCGGGCTTGCCCGTGACGAGTGGCGCGGCAGCCGGCGTGACAGGTTCCGAGGCCTGCTCCTTTTTCGGCTCACGTTTTCTGCCCTTCTTGCTGTCGTCCTGCGCAGGTTCCTGCTTCGCGTCGTTCTTCTCCGCCTTTTCCGCGCCCTTCGCTTTCGGCTTCGGAGCTTCAGCGTTCTTCGTGTTGGCGTTCGCCGGAATCTTGCTCTCGAATCCCGCATACATCTCGGGCTTGATGCCGCGTGCATACGCGCCTCCGCCGAAGGTGTTCGGCTTGAACGAGCCGACGAATGCGATGTCGAGAGCCGGCGTGATTTTTTCCTCCAGGCCGAGCGTCCAGAAGCACGCGTTCACGAGCATCCGGCGGTAGCCGTCGTTCGTGATGTCCTCCGAAGTGCCATAGAGCGAAGTGAAAACACGCGCGGTTTTTCCGTTCGCGGCCTTGTAAGTGCGCGTCCATTCCGAGGGCTGCGGCGGCTGCGTTTCGGACGCGGGCGAATCGGGCGTCATGCCGTTCAGCGGCTGCGCCATCGTGAGGATCTCGCTGGCCACCGGCTTGCCGACGTAGGCGCCCGCCTGCACCCACACGTCCTTCACCCCGCGCAGGATCGCGTGACCTTTTTTCTCCGGCACGATCGCGATGCGCGTGCTCTGCGAATGATTCTTCCCGTAGTGCCCGACCCACGTCTGCCCGAGCACCTGATGCCCGAAGCCCAGCTCATAGCCCGCGACCTTGCTGTCGAAGGAATACTTTGCAAACGGATCATCCTTCGCCGTCTTGAATCCATGCGTCGCCGTGCGCAGCCCGATCACCGGCCCGCCGCGATTCAGGTAGTCGTCGAGGTGCTTCATCTGCTCCGCCGGGAGATGCTGGAAGCGCAGGAAAACGACCGCGAGGTCCGCCGTGTCGAGCGCCTCCATGCCGGGGATGTTCTGCGGCTCGCCCGCGCTGATGTTTCCTTCGTCATCAATGTCGAACAGCACCGTACACTTGAACCCCTGATGCTTCGCGAGAATCCGCGCGAGCGCGGGCAGCGACTCCTCAGAGCGATACTCGTGATCGCCCGCGAGGAAGACGATATGCTTGCCTTTCCCCGGCCCGTCGGTGCCTTGGAAAACAAGCGGCGCGGCGGTGGCGAATGTTGCGAGCGAGAGGAGTGTGAGGAGGATGCGTTTCATGGGAGCGATGTGATGGGTGAGCGGTGGGGCATGGAAAGTGACGCAAGCGTGCCGCGTGGAGCAACAGAAAGCGCCGCGGGATGACCCAGGCGGGCGCGCGTTATTTGGCGGCTTTTGCCTCCGTCGTCGCTGTCCCGTCCGGCTGGGATTGCTACTTCGGTCCTTGATTCCGATCTGGTTCTCAGTTCCCCCGCGTCTTGGAGGAAAATCGCACTTGGAGCGGACTCAGGTAGGCCAGGGCGATCAATGCTCCCGTCACCACAGGTCGAAAATAACTCAAACCGTTCACCCACCGCGGATACACGCCGCAGGGAAATCCAAAGCCGACGAGAATTTCGCATCCCAAGACCACGAGAAGCAGGAAGCGGCCGGGATTCCAGAGCAGGAAGCAGAGTACAAGGGCGGGCACCCACAGAAGGCCTTCCACCGATGACGCGAGCATGGCAAAGCCTTCGAGGCGTTCGGAATGTCCGTCGTGCGCGAGAACCCATTCCTTCAGCGCCTCGGGCGGGCGGCATTCAAACTGGGGGATGATCCAGATTCCTGCGAATCCGAGCAGCAGATTCGCAATGACCAGCCAGCGGAACACACTCGCAATCCTTCGGAGTGACTCGGGACTGAGCGTCTTTTCCAAGTCCACCCGGCTGCCGGAATGAGGGCTGTCCGCTGCCTGCTGTGGAGCAGGCAATTTTTCGGTCTCCGCGGCGCCACACTTCCAGCAGTGATCGAATGTGCCCGGCACTTCCTCGCCGCATCCGCCGCATTTCCAATCCGGCGCATCGTTCGGCTCCGGCTTGTGAACGGCGCGCAGGAGTTCGAGCGCACGCTCGTAGTCGTCGTCATTCACGACGCACAGCGCCGGGAAGAAAATCCCGGCGGGCATTTCCGCGAGCGAATTGTTTGACAGCTCGTTGCGGATGAAACTTGTGATGCCATTTGCGTCGAGGATCGATTTGTAGTGCCCGACCCGAGCGGTGTCCTGGTGCACAAAAACCTCACGCATTCCCTCCACTGCCACAGACCATGCAAAGAGGTCAATGCACCGGCAGGGCTCAATTTGGGAAACCGGCGACTCTATCCCTTTGTCCTGCCCGTGCTCTTGCTCGAGAAAGCCGGGGCAAAGAGAGCAGGAGCGAGAGAAAGGCGAAGACTGAAGATTTCAGAATGCGCATTGCCTACACGCCTGTTTGGAATGCAACGGCTGCAGTTTGCGCAATGCGATGAACGCACTTCCCCGCCGCCGCGATTCCGTTTAGACAAAACGCCCCTGTCACTCCGCCTCTCACTCGCGCCACACATGACCAGCACTCAGGAAATCACCGATCGCGTCAAAGAACAAAGCACTTGGGTCACCGCCCTTCAGCAGGAAGTCGGGCGTGTCGTCGTCGGGCAGAAATATCTCGTGGATGGCCTGATCGTCGGGCTGCTCACGAATGGCCACGTCCTCCTCGAAGGCGTGCCCGGCCTCGCGAAGACGCTCGCGGTGAAGACGCTCGCCTCGGCGATCAAGACGGGCTTCCGCCGCATCCAGTTCACGCCCGACCTGCTGCCGGCGGATCTCATCGGCACGCTCGTCTATAATCCCCGCGAAGGCGCCTTCACCACGAAGCAGGGGCCGATTTTTTCCAACCTCATCCTCGCCGACGAAATCAACCGCGCGCCCGCGAAAGTGCAGAGCGCGCTGCTCGAGGCGATGCAGGAGCGGCAGGTGACCATCGGTGATCAGACCTTCAAGCTGCCCGACCCTTTCCTCGTCCTCGCGACGCAAAATCCGCTCGAGCAGGAAGGCACCTACACGCTGCCCGAGGCGCAGCTCGACCGCTTCATGCTGAAGCTCAGCATCACCTACCCGAGCAAAATCGAGGAGCGGCAAATCCTCGACCTCATGGGCACGAGCGCGCCGAAGCTGAACGTGAACGCCGTCGTGGACCCCGACCAAATCAT
>JBBRYC010000011.1:0-98658 GCA_038238025.1 Chthoniobacterales bacterium | reverse complement strand
CGTGCCAGATCCCGAGTTGCGCCTCGATCAAGTCGAGCAGGTGCAGATGCAGGTCGCCGGTCTGCTCGGTGCTCCGGCACCGAGTGCGCCAGCACCGTTGCCCGTGCAGGGCGAAGCCGAGGTATCCTCGCCGTCTTAATCGTAGGCGTGGGCGGAAGCCCACGTCCGCGCTTTCCCGAGCGGGCCTACGCTCCGCACCATCCCGCCACCTTCGCCCATCCTCCCGCGCGAGGTTGAAAATCTCGCCTACGTTGCCGCGTTCGCGGCCTCGAGACGATCCGCGAGGTCCGCCTGTTGGAGCAAGGTGAGCATTTCGCCGAGGTCGCCTTCCATGAAGCGATCCAGATTGTAGAGCGTGAGTTCGATGCGGTGATCGGTCACGCGGTTCTGCGGAAAATTGTAGGTGCGGATTTTTTCCGAACGATCGCCGCTGCCGATCTGGCTCTTGCGGTGCGCAGCGTATTTCTCCGCCTCCTCGCGTTGCTTCCTCTCGAGGAGCCGCGAGCGCAGAATCGTCAGCGCCTTCTCCTTGTTTTTCTGCTGCGAACGGCCGTCCTGGCAGCGGACGATGGTGCCGGTGGGGATGTGCATCACCTGCACGGCAGAGTCGGTCGTGTTCACGCCCTGCCCGCCGGGGCCGCCGCTGCGGCAGACTTCGATGCGGAGGTCGTCGGGCTTCAGTTCAAAGTCCACCTCCTCGGCCTCCGGGAGCACCGCGACGGTCGCGACGCTGGTGTGGATGCGCCCCTGCGCCTCCGTCTGTGGCACGCGCTGCACGCGATGAACTCCGCTCTCGAAGCGCAATTTCCGGAAGACGTTTTCGCCCGTGACCTTGAAAATGATTTCCTTGTAGCCGCCGAGATCACTCGGCGAGGACTCGAGCGGCTCGATCTTCAGCCCGATGACTTCCGCGTATCGCGAATACATGCGGTGCAAATCCGCCGCAAACAGCGCCGCCTCGTCGCCGCCCGTGCCCGCGCGGATTTCCATGATCGCGTCGCGGTCGTCATTCGGATCGGGCGGCAGCAGGGAAAATTGCACGTCGCGCTGGAGCTTTTCCGCGCGCTTTTCGAGATCGGGCAGTTCCGCACGCGCCATCTCGCCGAGTTCGTCATCGGCCTTCGCGAGTTCGCGGCTCTCGGTGAGTTCGCGATCCACTTTTTGAAACTCCTCCCACATCGCGAGCGACTCCTTCAGCCGGCTGTGCTCGCGGAGGATTTCCTGCGCCTTCTTCGGGTTGTCGTAGAGCCCGGGTGCCGCCACGGCAGTCTCGACCTCGGCGAAGCGCTCGCGCTTGCGATCCATCAGCGGCGTGAAGTCCATGGTGCGTGTGTCGTGGAAAAAAGCGAAACGGTGGAGACGCGCGTGGCGACTCCACCGTTGCGAAAATCAGGATCTGCGGAGCTAGGCCTTGACGGCCTTTTTCCGGCGAAGCTCGGTCGTGCCGAAGCGCCTCGTGAATTTCTCGATGCGACCTGCGGTGTCCACGAATTTCTGCTCTCCGGTGAAGAACGGGTGGCACTTGGCGCAGATGCCGACCTGAAGCGTCTTGCGCGTCGAGCGGGTGTGGATCACAGCCCCGCACGCGCAGGAAATGGTGGTGTCGTTGTAGTCGGGATGGATTTCGGCTTTCATGGCTTTTTTGCGGAAAATGGGGCGTGCAAACTAGCGGCGCATTCCTTTTGTGCAAACAAAAACTGGCGGTGTCCTGAAGCGTCTTTTTTAGGCGTTTGAAGTTCGACGTTAAAAGTTAGGCGTTGAGCCTCGCGCAGCGGGTGAATCGTTTTCTGGGCCGGCATCCGTGGCCTTGATGCGCCTTCAGCGGGATCAACACCTAACATTTAACGTTTAACGCCTAACTCAAAAAGCAGGCGCTGCTCATCAGTCCGAACCATTCATGACCGTCCGCGAAAACAGCAATCCGATCCTCGACGCATGGCGGGGCGTGCTCGCGCGGCGCGGCGGCGCGGCGGCGATCCTCGCGGCGGATGGCGGCGTCCAGCGGACTTTCGCGGCCGTCGAGAACGAGGCGACCGGCTTCGAGTGTGCGTTTGAAAAAATGCCGCCGGGCGCGGCGGTCGGCGTGCAGTTTGGGAACGACGCGCGCTTTCCCGCGGTGCTGCTCGCGCTGTGGCGGCGCGGTCTCGCGCCGGTGCCGCTGGACCGTTCGCTCGGGCCGGACGCGATTTTTTCCGCACTCGAAATGTGCGGGGCGGCGGCGCTCGTGCGGCCAAATCTCAGCGAGGGGATCGCGGTCGAGCGACGCAGGGTTGCGGGCGAGGTGGATGCGGATTTCCTGAAGCTCACCTCGGGCACGAGCGGCGCACCGCGCGCGATCCGGTTCCGCGCGGCGCAACTCCTCGCGGACTGCGACGCGGTGTGCGACACGATGGGCATCGGCGAGGACGATGTGAATTTCGGGGTCATCCCGTGGTCGCACAGCTACGGGTTCAGCAATCTCGTCACGCCGCTGCTCTGCCGCGGCGTGAGCGTGGTCGCGAGCGAGGAGCGCCTGCCGCGAGCGCTGCTCGACGGGCTCGCGAGATCGGGTGCGACGGTGTTCCCCGGACTGCCCGTGCTTTTTCAAAAACTCGCCGAACTCGACTGCGCGCCGCTGCCGGCACTGCGGCTGTGCATCAGCGCGGGCGCGCCGCTTTCCGCTGCGACGGCGGCGGTGTTTCGCGCGCGGTTCGGTGTGAAAATCCACAGCTTCTACGGGAGCAGCGAATGCGGAGGGATCGCGTACGATGCAAGCAATGACGTCGTGCCCGAGGGCTGCGTGGGCGAGCCGATGCGCGGCGTGCGGCTCGCACACGACGGCGAAGCGGGGCGCGTGGAAGTGCATGGCCCCGCGGTCGGCGAGGGATATTTTCCCGAGGCGGATGCAGGCGTGCTGGGCGGCGGTCGCTTCGTGCCGGGCGATCTCGTGCGGCGCACACCGCACGGCTTCGTGATTGCGGGACGCGTGAGCGATTTCATCAATGTCGCCGGGCGGAAGCTGAATCCCGCGGAGATCGAGACGCGGCTGCGCGAAGTCCCCGGTGTGCGTGAGGCCGTGGTCTTCGGAGTGCCGAGCGCGCTGCGCGGTGAGGAGCCGGTCGCGTGCGTCGTGGGCGATGTGAGTGCCGTCGTGCTGCGGCAATTTTGCACCGCGAATCTCCCGGCGTGGCAGGCACCGCGCGATTTCTGGATCGTGGACGCGCTGCCATTCAACGAACGCGGTAAGCTGAACCGCCGCGCTCTGGCGGACGCGTACCGCGCTCGCGTGTAGCCGCGCTGGTGAGAGCGCGGGCACTTTCTCCGTGAGCCGCCGGATTCAGCGAGCCCGCGCTGTGACAAGCGCGGCTACGGGAGAAAAAGCCGTTTGACGGCTGCTCGCCTGCGCCCGCATGTTCGCCGCTCTTAAATTTTATGGCCAACTACGATCTCATCGTCATCGGAGCAGGACCCGCAGGCTACGTCGCGGCAATCAAGGCGGCGCAACTCGGCAAGAAGGTCGCGTGCGTGGAGAAGGAGCGCGGGGGCGGGACGTGCAACAACTGGGGCTGCATCCCGACGAAGGCGCTGCTGAAAAACGCGGAGCTTTTCCACACGATGAAGCACCGCGCGGCGGAGTTTGGCTTCAAGATCGCGGGGCTGGAATACGACTGGAGCGCGATCATCAAGCGCTCGCGCGTCGTGAGCGACAAGGGCGCGGCGGGCGTGGATTACCTTTTCAAGAAGAACAAGATTGATTCAATCAAGGGCGAGGCGTCGCTCGACAAGGCGGGCGAGGTGCGCGTGAAGTCGGCGGACGGAAAAGAGGAGACGCACACGGCGAAGAACATTCTCATCGCGACGGGCTGCGTGTCGCGTCCGCTGCCGGGGCTGGAGTTCAACGGCAAAAACGTGATCGGCTCGAAGGAGGCGCTCGCACTTCCGGCGCAGCCGAAGAGCATCGTGATCATCGGTGCCGGTGCGATCGGTGTGGAGTTCGCGTATTTTTTCAATGCGTTCGGGACGAAGGTCACGATCATCGAGATGCTGCCGAATCTGCTGCCGATCGAGGACACGGAGGTTTCGCAGGCGCTGGAGAAATCTTTCGCGAAACAGGGCATCACGTCGCTGCTCGGGCACAAGACGGTGAAGACGGACGTGAGCGACAGCGGCGTGAAAATTACGGTCGCCGATGCGGCAGGTGCGGAGAAGACGATCGAGGCGGAGATGGTGCTGGTGGCGATCGGCATCCAGCCGGTGCTGCCCGCGGGCACGCTGAAATTTGAACTTGTGAAGGGCTACGTGAAGACGAACGACCGCTACCAGACGAGCGTGCCCGGCGTGTTTGCCGCGGGCGACATCATCGGGCCGCCGTGGCTCGCGCATGTCGCGAGTTTCGAGGCGGTGCAGGCTGTGGAGGGGATGTTCGAGCCGAAGTTCAAGCCGAAGAAGGTCACGATTTTCCCCGGCTGCACGTACTGCCAGCCGCAGGTCGCGAGCGTGGGCATCACCGAGCGCGCGGCGAAGGAGGCGGGGAAGAAATTCAAGGTCGGCAAGTTTCCATTCATGGCGAGCGGCAAGGCGCGCGCGATCGGCGAGAGCGAAGGCTTCGTGAAGCTGATCGTCGGCGAGCCGCACGGGGAAATCCTCGGCGCGCACATCATCGGATCGGAAGCGACGGAAATGATCGGGGAACTCGGTCTCGCGATCACGCTCGAGGCGACGATCGAGGAAATCGAGGCGACGATTCACGCGCACCCGACGCTCGGCGAGGGCGTGAAGGAAGCCGCGGAGATCGCGGCGGGGCACGCGATCCACGTCTGAGCGGGCGTCACGCTGCGACCATCCTGGCAAGCAGCACGCGCGTAGCACTCACAAGCAGTCCCGGAATTTAGCCCGGACAACGTCGCGAGCGGTTCGGGCCAAAGCCCTGAATTACTCTTGAACGGCAACTCTCAGGGCTGACGGATCAAAAATCGTGCTCCTGCAGAAGCGACCGGGAAGCGAAACGACGATTTTTCAGCGGGATAAAAACAGCATGACGGCGCGGGTTTCCCGGGTGGAGCACGCGACTCGCGTGCTGTCTGCGGCCACTGGCCGCAGACACCCGCAGCATCCGTGTTTGCAGCTTGTTTCCCGTCCTGATGTGCGCGCCCCAAATCTGCGCACGCAGCCTGCATCGCGACACCGTCGGGTGTTTCCGGCGAGTCGCCGGAAACAGCACGCGAGTCGCGTGCTCCACCCGGGATTCCGTGCCACGAGCTTCCGCCCGGTGAGATCTTGATGCGTCAGCACTGAGGCGACTCCGTCATGCGATTGACCGCACCGGTGAAAATCGCTAGCAGACGACTCATGGTTCCCCAAATCGTGCGTTGTGTCAGTGCTGCCGTGGCGTTTTCACTTTTTGCGCCGTGTGCGGATGCGCAGCAGCCCGCGCAGGCGATGCGCGTGTGGACGGCGGCGAACGGGCAGAAATTTCAGGCGAAGTTCACGGGTGTCGAGGGTGCGAATGCAGTTTTCCAACTCCCGAACGGGCAGAGCACGAAGGTCGCGATCAATCTTCTCGCGCCTGCGGAACAGGCGGCGATCCGCGCCAGCGCGCCTGCGCCCGCGGCACCCGGCGCGGGGACTCCGGCGGCCGGGACAAAGCCCTCGGCTCCCGCGACAGCGACGACTGCAAAACCCGGCGCACCTTCCACCGCAAAGCCGCGCACCTGGCCCGCGACCGTCGAGGTGCCGCCGAACTCGGTCGAGATCACGCTCGGCGAGCAGGACGCCGCGAAGCGCCGCTACGTTTACAAATCGCAGGCATTCGAATTCATCTCGCAGGACAAGCTCGCGGGCAGCGTGATGAAGGAAGTGGCGCGCACCTTTGAGGCCACGCGCTCGCTCGTCTCCGCGCTGCCGTGGGGCATCGCGCCGAAGCCGCCGGCGGACCTCGGATTTTACCAGGCGAAACTTTTCGTCACACGCGAGGACTACTTTGCCGATGGCGGGCCGGTAAATTCCGGCGGCGTGTATTTTACCAAGGACCGTATTTTCCGCATCCCGTTCCCGAGCCTCGGCCTCGAGATGCGCGGGAAGACGTGGTTCAAAAAAACGGACTACCACGGCGACACGCTCGTGCATGAGGTCACGCACCAGATGATGCACGATTTCCTGCCCTTCCTCCCGAAATGGATCATCGAGGGCACTGCGGAATACACCGAGAGCCTGCCGTACAATGCGGGTAAATTCATCGCCGGCTCGCACGCGCGCGGGCTGAAGGAATACATCGCGAAGGCCGTGACGCACCGCACGCTCACGTCGGAGTTCCGCCCGTTCGGCGAGCACATCGCGATGAAGCGCGAGAATTGGGAGAGCCTCTCGGCGAATCAGCACTCGCAGCACCTGCTGTATTTCCAGTCCTACGTGCTCGTCTATTTTTTCTGCCATCTCGACGGCGACGGAAAAGGGACGCGCTTCATGAAGTACCTCGACGCAATCGCGGAGGCACGCGACGAGTGGGATCGCTTTTTCAAGAACCCGCTCGTGAAGATGAATGGCGACGGCAGCTACACGTTCCCGAGCACACTCCCGAAGCCCGCGGCGAAGCAGTCGGAGGAGTTTGGAATCGAAAAGCTGAGCATCCTTTTCGACGGACGCGACGCGGCGGCGCTCGACAAAGACATCCGCGAGGGCTTCAAGAAAATCGGCATCAAGCTGTAAGAACCGTCATCCGCGCATCGCGTTCTAAGCTTCCCTCGCGCGCCGGATGATGCTGCAACACCCAACTCACCTCCAAACCAATCATGATCCATCCACGCACCTCCCGTCGTTCATTCCTCAAGGGCATCGGCGCCATCACGGCGTCCAGCATGTTCCCAAATCTCCTCCTCGCGCAGGGCGCGTCGAAGAAAGTTGCTCTCGCCTGCATCGGCATCGACGGCAAGGGCGCGTCGGATGCCGAAGCCGCCGAGAAGAACAACGAGATCGTCGCCATCTGCGACGTGGATAGAACTCGCCTCGCAAAATCGCAGGCGAAGTATCCGAACGCCAAGGCGTTCACCGACTTCCGCAAAATGCTCGACGAAGTGAAGGGCATTGACGCAGTGACCATCAGCACGCCCGACCACGCGCACTATCCCGCGGCGATGCACGCGCTGAGCAAGGGCAAGCACATCTTCATCCAGAAGCCGCTCACGAACACGCTATGGGAATGCCGTCAGCTCCACCTCGGTGCGCGCAAGAAGGGTGTCATCACGCAGATGGGCAACCAGGGCCACACCTATGAGGACAACCGCGTGGTGAAGGAATGGATCGCCGCCGGCGCGATCGGAAAAGTGAAAGAAGTCCACGTGTGGACGAACCGCCCCATCTGGCCGCAGGGCAAGAGCGCCATCATCAAGCCCAATCAAAAGGCGCCCGACACGCTCGACTGGGAGCACTGGCTCGCCGCCACGCCCGATGCGCCGTACTCGGACACGATCCATCCTTTCAAATGGCGCGGCTTCCTCGAATACGGTGCGGGCGCATTCGGCGACATGGGCTGCCATCTCATTGATGCCCCCTCCGTCGCGCTCGGCCTCGGCGTGCCGAGCTTCGTCACCGCGACGCAGGTGGACGATCTCACCGAGATCGCCTGGCCGACCGGCTCCGTCATCAAGATGGAATTCCCCGGCAACTCGCACGGCAACGTGACGCTGACGTGGTACGAGGGCAAGAAGCCCGATGGCTCGCCGTATCTCCCGACCTTCCCCGACATCATCGATCTGAAGGAAGCCTTCCCGAACAAGGATCCCGAGAAGAGCGGACACGTCAGCCCCGGCGGCTGGTTCATCGTCGGCACCGAGGGCATCATTTTCAACAAGAGCGATCAGGCGAAGGATCCGCAGATCTGGCCCAAGCAGCGCCGGGACGAATTCCTCGCCAAGCCGTCGGCGAAGACCGAGGCCCGCAGCATCACGCCCGGCAATCCGCAGCAGGAGTGGACCGAGTCCATCAAGCTCGGCAAGGAGCAGGCGGGTGCCGGCCACTTCGACTATTCCTGCCCGCTCACGGAGCTGACGCTCATCGGCGGCCTCGCCATGCGTTTCCCCGGCAAACGTCTCGCGTGGGATTCCGCCGCGCTGAAAGTCACGAACGACGAGGCGGCGAACGCATTCATCAAACGCAAGGCGTATCGCTCGGGCTGGGAATACTCTGCGGACAGCATCTGACCGCGACACCGCCGACTGCGGTGCAACACTCACAGGACACCGTCCTTCGTCCGACAGCAGCGGGTGAAGGCGGCATGCATTGCGATATCGGAAGAGTAATCCTCGAATAGGATTGCTGTGGTGCCGTCTGTGCTCATGCTTCCCGAACCCCCATGAGCATTCGCACCCGCGCGGCGGTCCTCCTCGTTACCCTCGCAGTTTCGCATACCGCGTCCGCAGAACCAGTGCGGATACGACCCGAGCGCGAGCTTCTCATCACGAATTCCGCAGTCGTGGATGATGCCCGCGCGAAGTATCCCGGCCCATGGTCATTCGGCGGGCTCGTGAATGAACTCGTCGGCGAAGACAAGGCTCCGGCGTGCATGCGGGCGTGGCTGGAGACATGGGTGGTCGGCCAGAATGTGAATGGCTTCGATGTACCAGCGCGTCCGGGCATCATGGCGAAAGTGATCGAGCCGTGGCAAAAGCGGGACGGCTTTGACCCAAAATCCGGGAAGCCATGGATGCCGAAGATCGAGAACGCGCCGTTCCGGCTGCTCGGGATCGTCAATCGCATGGACCTCTGCGCGGCCCAGCTCGCGGACGTCGTGGGCCACACGCGCGAGCAATGGAAAACCGCAGGCAAGCAGGCGCTCTTCGACGCGCTGCTGGATCGGGCCACCAGTTCGCCCGGGACAGGGCCGGGAGCACCGCACCCAAAGATCACCGTCCCCGCCCTTGCAGTGCTGAACCTCGCAGCATTCGAACAGAAGCTTAGGATCGAGCCGCGGTTTCAGAATAACCGCCAGTCGTCGCGTTCATTCGGGCCGTACGGCGCAATGCATGACGAGCTTCAGTTTGGCGAAGGCCGCTTCATTTTCGGTGCCGTGGACGAGCAAGGACAGCCGCTGCCGGGAGACTGGACGGTGATTTTTGAATACAAGCTTCCAGGTGAAGGGGAGCCGAAGAAGAAGCCCGCATCGGCTCCGGATGCGGACGCCAAGGAGTTGCCGAAGGCCGACCTCGAACGCGCGACGCACACCCGCACGCTCAGCGAGTGGACGGCGATGTGGCACGCGCTCGGCGGCCTGGAGCCGGGCACCGAGGCATACGCGGTGAAATTGGAGAAAATCACCCGTATTTTCACCCACAGGTTCCCGCTGAATGACAAGATTCCGATAGGCCAGGTGCGGACCAGCGAGGCGGCGTTCGGTGCCGGACGCGAGTTCCGGCAGTTCAGCCTTAAGGATGACCAACTGGTCCTCGAACCGCTCGCGCAGACGCCCGCGCCGGAGTTTGCGAAAAAGGACGGCCCGGAGACGCGCGTGCTCGCGGAATTTCTGCGCGAAGGATCTGCGCTCATCCGCTCGGGCATCCACATCGTCCCGCAATCGCTGAAGCTTCGCAACGAAGTCATTCCCGTCCTCGGCGGAAACGCGATCATCCCGGCGGACAAGCCCGACTTCCGGTGGGATATGCACAACGGAGTCGCCGGCCCGGTCCGCCGCATATTTTCGCTCAACACCTGCACGGGGTGCCACGCCGGCGAGACGGCTTGCACCGGGCTGCACGTCAGCCCGCGGGCGGACGGCGGAGCCGCTGTCCTGTCCTCATTTCTGCGGATGGATGGCATTCCACTGCACACGTATGACAAGGTCTCCGCCCAGAAAGTCGCGTTCAACGAAATGGGGGAGCGGGCGGAAATTTTTGCGGCCCTGATGGACCGGACGGATCGAAAACGAATGGACGATCTCCGCAACGTCCTCCGCGAGCGAATCGGAAGGTCGCATTGATCAAAAAATATTTGCCCGCCGCCGCACGGCGTCGGCTATCCTCCGCGCATGGCCACATACCTCTACGAAACGATCCCGAAGAAGCCCGGCCAGAAGCCGCGGCAATTTGAATACGTGCAGAAGATGAGCGACCCGGCGCTCACTCATGATCCCGAGTCAGGGCTGCCCGTGCGCAGACTCATCGTCGGCGGCAGCCTCATCACGCGCGGCACGAGCATCCTCTCGATGAACCGCCCGAAGCGGCGCGGTTAACACGGAAGGCGGAAAAAACTCTGTAGCCGCGTTCGTGAGAACGCGGGCATTTCTTCCATCTCGGGGCAAGCGCCGATGATCTGCCCGCGCTTTGACAAGCGCGGCTACTTTTTCGGCACGACGTAGAAGATCGCACCTTTCGCCTGCACCTTGCGGCGGAAAATCTTGTCGCCATTTGTCACGTAGAGATACGCGCGGCCCTCGCCGCTGAGCGCACAACTGGTGAGAGGTTTGTCGAGTTGCGGGCGCGTGATCACGCCGCACATGCGGCCCGTGGGATCGAAAACCTGCACGCCGAGCGTCGTCGCGACAAAGTAGCGGCCCTGTTCGTCGCTGCACATGCCGTCGCCGCCGCTCGCGGGATTGAAGGGCGGCGGCTCGGCCTGCTTGAACTCGCCCTTCGGATCGATCGGCAGGCGCATGGTCATGTAGGGCATCTTCGCGTCGAGCGAGCCGTCGGTGTTCACGCGGAATGTCCACACGTTTGCGCCCTTGTAGTCGCTCACGGCGAGCGTGCCCTGGTCGGGTGAAAGGGTGATGCCGTTCGGGGCGTTGATGCCTGCGGAAGTCACAGTTATTTGCGATGGCACGTTGGAATTGTTGTTCTGAACCGTGATCGTGAGTGTGACATCCACCACCCGCTTCTCCTTCGTCTTCGCGTCCACGAAGACGATTTCCTTCTTGCCCGTGTGTGTGAAATAGATGTGCCCCTTCGCATCCACGACGAGATCATTCGGCTGCACGTCGGTCGCGAGTTCGTCAATCGCGCCGGTCTTCAGATCGATCGCGATGAGCCGCTTCTTTGATCCCTGGCATGCGTAGAGCCGGCCATCGGGGCCGAGCTTCAATCCGCTCACACCCTCGCTGGAGAGCTTCGTCTTTTTTCCGTCGGGCGAGATTTTGTAGATGCCCGCGCCGTCGCCCTTCATGTCGGAGAAATAGAAATTCCCTTCCGCGTCTGACATCGGCCCGTCGCAGAACGTGAGGCCCTCGGCGACCGGCTGCCAGCCTTCGCCCTCGATGAGCAGACGGTGCAGCGTCATGTCGCCGCCGAGGTCGCCCTTCGTTTCGATCACCGGCGTGTATTTTTCCTTCCGCCACAGCCAGCGCAGCGCGTCGGGCATCACGGTGCCGCCGCGCTTCGAGTTGTGCCCGAAGCCCTCGACGAAATCGAACTTCACGTCGTAGCCCATGTATTTCAGCGCCGCGTGCATCTGCTGGTTCGCGATGGGCCAGTTGCCGAACTGGTTGTCGAGGTCGCCCGACGAGTCCTGTAAAAAGACGCGGACCGGCTTCCGCTCCGTCTTGCGGATGAGCGAAGGATACGCATTGCCGCCGCGGATATTTGTGAAGCTGCCGATCGTCGAGAGCACCTTGCGAAACGCCTCGGGATGCTCCCACGCGACGGTGAACGAGCAGATGCCGCCGCTCGACGATCCGCAAATCGCGCGCATCTCCGGGTCGTGCGACAGCGGCCATTTTTTCTCCACCTCGGGCAGAATCTCCTCGAGTAAAAACTTCGCAAAGCGATCGCCGAGCGAATCGTATTCGAAGCTGCGATTTGTCGCACCTGCCGGACGGCCATCAGGGCGCTTGCGCGGCGGCTCGCCGGGCTTCATCGGCGCGGTGCCGGGATTGATGAAAATCGCGACCGTCGGCGGCATGTCGCCCTTCGCGATCAGATTGTCGAACACGGTCGGAATGCGCCAGTCGCCGGTCGTGTTTTTGTATCCGCCGCCGTCCTGGAAAACCATCACCGCCGCCGAGCCATCCGGCTTGAACTGCGCCGGCACATACACCCACCAGTCGCGCACCGTGCCGGGGAAAATCTTCGACTCCCACGCCGGCATCTGCGTCACCGTGCCATGCGGAATCTTCTCGTTGACGCGGTGATCGGGCGACTCGACAAAATCATCCGTGGCGAATGCCGATGCGATGGGAAACAGTGCGAGCGAGGCGAGCAGGAGGAAACGCATAGTCGAAAACCTTCGCAACGATCCGCGCCGAGAGGCGAGAAAAACCGTAGCCGCGCTTGTCAAAGCGCGGGCTCACTGAACCCGAGAGCGCGCGAAAATTAGCCCGCGTTCTCACGAACGCGGCTACAGGGCCTACGCCCGCCCGAGATACTCGCCGTTCTCCGTCGAGACCTTGATCTTCTCGCCCTCCTTGATGAAGAGCGGCACCGTGATGTTCTTCCCCGTCTCAAGCTTGGCGGCCTTCTGCACATTGTTCGCGCTGTCGCCCTTCACGCCTTCGGCAGACTCCGCCACCGTGAGAATGACGGTGGACGGCAACTCGACATTCGCCGCCTTGCCCTCGACGTAGAGCACTTCCACGCGCTGATTTTCGGTGAGATAGTCCTTCGCATCACCGATAAACGACTCGTCGAAACTCACCGTCTCGAACGTCTCGGGATCCATGAAGTGATAGCCGCTGTGATCCTTGTAGGAAAAATCGATCTTCTTCCGCTCCACTTCCACCTGATCCACTTTGTCCGTCGAGCCGAAGCGGATGTCCGCACTCTTGCCCGTGCCGATGTAGCGGATGATCACCTGCACGAATGCGCGCAGGTTGCCCGGCGTGCGGTGCATGATCTCCAGCACGATCGCCGGGTTGCTGTTGTAGCGGATGCACATTCCTTTGCGGAGGTCGTTCGCGTTGGCCATGGTCGTCGGTTCTTTGGTGTTTCTTTACGGGTGGAAAAAGGGCGCGAAATATCCGCACGGGGGCGCACGGTGGCAAGAGCGGAGTTCGCTCCGAAAATCGCGCCCCGCTGGATTTTGCCGCGCTCAAAACCACTGGCGCAATTTTTCCTCGAAGCGGTTGTAGGCATAGCCGATCATGAGGAGCACGAGGCCGAGGACGATGAAGCTGATGATGCGGAAGACCGCCTCGAAGGCCCACACGTCCACGAAGAAAACACGTCCGACCGAAAGCCCGAGCAGCGCGAGTCCGCCGAGCCGGTATTGCCGGTCGCGCAGCACGAGGCCCGCGGCGAAAAAGGCGAGCGCGAGCAGCGACCAGGCGATGGTGAGACTCGGCAGCGCGTTGTGCTGCGTGATCCACGCCGTCAACCCCGCGACGGTGCTCCACGCGATGCCCGGAGCGAAACCGAGCATCGGTTCCGCGGGCCAGAGCCTGCGCGAAATCCTGCACGCGGCGGCGAAGATGAGCAGCGCGGTGAGAGTTCGCGGACCGTTCGGCTCGTCGAGCTGCGCCCAGAAGATCCCAGTGGCAAACGCGCCGAGCACGAGTGCGATCCACGAGGCCACCACATTGCGACGGAGCGCGCCGATGACGACGATCCCCGCGCCGGTGGCGGCGTAGAAAAGTGCGCGCCATTCCACGGCGATGTGCTCCCACGACCACAGGAGCAGCATGAGCGCCGCAAGCGGATCGCAGGCACGCGAGGCTTCGTGCTGCCTGAAAAGCCTGCCGACAATCACGACATGCGCGATGGGCAGCAGTGCGACGGCCCAGTGCGTTTCGGATTGCAGCGCAAAAAAGTCGGCAGTCGTGACGATGCCGAATGCGAGCCCGGCGATGCCGAGGAGTCCGGCCCGCGTGAGGCGTGCGGCACCGATCCACGCGAGGCCGGCGAGGGCGCATGCGGTCATCGCATTCACGCCGGAAAATTCCCGCCGCAGCCACACGAGCGCGAGTGTGACGGACGAAAATGCAGCGACGCCTTCCGCGATTTTGCGCAACACGGGATCGAGGCGCGATCCGAGATTGCGCGGCCACCAGTGCGCGAGCGCGATGCCGCACGCGAGGATCACTGTGCTGTCGAGCGGCAGCAGCGGATGGCCGAGCAAAAGGCCGAGGCTCCACTTTGCGACGCCGATCGGCAGCAGCGCCTGGCTGAAGATCGCAAGCTCCGCGACCGGCACGAATGCAAACCCGAGCGCAGCGACCGCGCACCAGCACGCGGTGTGAGCGCCCGCGACTTTTTCCAGCCATGCAAATCCGACGACAAACGCAGCCACCGCGAGCGACGACGCGACGGCGTGCAGTCGCTCCGCGCCGATGCCGCGCTGGCGCTTGAACCACCACGCATTGAAAAGCAGCGCGAGCGCGACGACGCCCGCTGTCGCGACAGCGTGTGCCACGGGAAACACGAGGCCCCAAAGTGCGAGGACGAACGATGCCGCGAGGCTGAGCAGGCCGCCGATTTCCAGCAGCCGCCCCTGGCGCGCTCGTCCGCACGAGAGCAGCACGGTGCCCTGTGCCACGAATGTCAGCGCAAGCTGCTGCCCGGTGAAATGCGAGGCGAGGCCGGTCGTCGTGAGCGCGAAGCCCTGCGCGAGATACGCGCCGTCGAGCGTGCGGTCCTCCGGATCGCGCCATGCGGCCAGCCTGGAAAGTCCCAGCAGCACGAGGCCGTACCCGAGCGAGAAGACCCAGAATTTTTCCCCGCCGCCCGCGGTGATCGCGTGCGCTGCGAGCGCGAAAAATGCGGCGTTGTTCGCCGTGACGAATGACGTGCGGGCTGCGGTGTTCATCGCCTTGCGATCGGTGAGGAATGCTGCGGCGGTGAAGAGCAGCCAGTAGCACGCGAGGAATGCGATCTGCGCCCACGCCCCGAGCATCGGCGCGGCGCTGTCGCCGACGTAGAACCGCCAGTACGCGTAGCTCGCGTAGGTCGCGGCGACGCTGAGGTACGTGACGCGCGTCCAGCGGTTCTTCACGAGGAAGAAGACCGCCGCCGCGGTGAGCAGGACATTTGAGAAAAGCGTGAAGCCGCCGACGGGATTGATGCACGACGTGTAGTAGCTGAGCAGAATCGCGAGCGTGGCGAGCGTCTCGGAGCGGCGGCGGTGCGCAAACCACGCGATGCCGCCCGCGAATGCGAGCAGCAGTGCGCCGCCGAGCACCGCGCTCTCGATCACGCGCAGCACGGCCACGAAATGCGCCGCGTAGCACGCGTAGTACATCGCCGCGAAGCCGCCAGCGATGAGGACGCGTGCGTAGTTGCGCAGCGACTCGCGCCTTTTCTCCAGCCATGCGCCGATGCCCGCGAGCGCGCCGCCCGCCGCGACGATGAGGCCGAGCTTCATGCCCGGCCCGAGGCGCGGGATGATGTGCTGGTACGCGAGGTTCCCGAGGAAGACGAGGCCGGTGAGCAGCACAACAATGCCGATGCGGACGAGCCACACGCGGCCCAACTCGAACTCGAGCGGCATGCTGTCCGCACGCGATGGCTCGCACTGCGGATCGTGCTCCGCATGTGCCTGCGGTGCGGGTGCCGCGGTCTGCGCGGGCGCTTCTTCCTGTGCGGATTGTTCGGCAGCGTGCGATAGCGACGGAGGCTGAAAAATCGGCATGGCTGGGACGGCATCCACGGGTTTCGCCGGGCTCTGCCGGATCGCATCAGGCGGTTGCAGCACGGATGCGGCGGGAGTTTTTGTTTTCTCGCCGACCGGTTCCGGGAAGGCGATGCACTCGGTCAGCCGATCCAGCCGTTGATCCATATTCTGGACAAGACGGTGAATGAAGCCCTGCTCCCTGCGGAGCTTTTGCAGCTCGATTGCGGGTTCGTATTTCATGTGCGCGAGCTTGCCAGCGCACGACGCATTCAACTAATCGTTAAAACCAACCTTAACATTGAGTCTGTCAATGTGACCCCGCCATGTCCCCCCTGAACGTCCATCACCTTGAGCTTTTCTACTACGTCGCTCGCGCCGGGGGCATCACGCCCGCGCTGAAGCTGATCCCGTACGGCATCCAGCAGCCTGCGGTGAGTTCGCAGGTCGCTCAGCTCGAGGACTCGCTCGGTGCGAAACTTTTCCACCGCCGCCCGTTCGGCATCACGCCGATGGGCCGCGAGGTGTTCGAGTTCATCGCGCCGTTTTTCGGCGGCCTGGCGCAGCTCGCGGCGAATGTGCAGGGCAGGGCGGGCGCTCAGCTCCGCATCGCCGCGACCGCGGGCGTGATGCGCGACTATTTTCCGCCCCTGCTGCGGTCGCTCGAACAGCGCGTGCCCGGCCTGCGCCTGAGCCTGCGCGAGGCCACGCCCGCAGGCGCAGCGCGGCTGCTTCGCGAGCATGAGGTGGATCTCGCATTTGCGATCCATGAGCGCCGCCATGCCGAGGGGCTTCAGTTCGAGCCGCTCGTCAAACTCCCGCTGACGCTGCTCATGAAAAATGACGCGCCTTTTTCAAATTCCGCCGCGGTGCTGCGGCAGGCCGCAAGCGGCGGCGTCCCGCTCATCGCGCCGCCGCCGGGCGACGAGCTGACGGAGATCTTTCGGGGCGAGCTTCGCAAGCGCGGCTGCAAGTGGGATGTCCGCATCGAGGCGCCGTCGCTCGATCTGGTGGAGGCCTACGTCGCGCAGGGTTTCGGAGCCGGCCTCACCGCGGCGCTGCCGGGGCGCACGGTCGCGCGCGGCCTGCGCGCGCTGAAGCTGAACGGGTTTCCGCAGATTGTTTACGGGATGTTCTGGCACGGTCGCATCACCGCTCCGGCGCAGGCGTGCATGGAACTCGCGAGGAAGTTTGTGAAGGGGCTGTGAGCAACCCGTTCACGGTGCGACCAGGGGCAAGACGAAATCTCAAATGAGGCGGCGTTTCGTGCCGCGGGGCGACTTGGAAGTCGCCCCTCCTAGTAAACTCCCTCGACGATCGTTTTCTCCATCGCGCCGAACGGGCGCACTTCGGCGACGCCGTCCCAACCATACGGTGCGCGCGGTTTGCGGCGCAGCGCCTCGTCGCGTTCGAGGAAGCGCGGCATGAAGAACTCCTTCGTCATCGTCGTGAGTTCGACGCGACCCCATGTGTCGTAGTCCACGGTTTTCTCGGTGTTGTTCGGATCCACGACGCGCAGCACGGCGCGCGGCTGCGGGGCGTAGTAGGTGATGGAGAAATTGTCCTCTTTCGTGAGCGGCACGCTGGCGGCGAGGCCCATGAGCGTGTTGCCGTAGGTGGGGTAGAAGCCGACGCGGTTTTCCAGCACTTCCTCGACGATGAAGCGGACGTATTGCGGGAGCATCGTGGTGCCTCCGCAGAAGCAGCCGCGGATGCCGGACTCGAAGATGTCCACCTTCTCCGCGAGCGCCTCGAGCAGCTTCGGCGTGGTGAAGAGGCCGCTGACTTTGCGGTGCTGCAGAATCATCGCGGCCTGATCCACGACGTGCGCCATGTATTGCTTCGCCACGTCGAACTGCTTGTTCGAGATCAGCTTCTTCACGAAGCGCGGATCGAGGTCTATGAAGTAGCACGACGAGCCGCGCACGTGCGCGAGGTGCTCGATGGCGAGGCGCAGCCGCCGCGGGCCGGTCGGGCCCATCATGAGCCACGCGCCGCCGCGCGGGAAATGTTCGTCGGAAATCTTCTCGCTGAACTCGGAGTAGTCCGTCTTGTAGTCCTCCCAGCCGATGCGCTGCTTCGGCATTCCGGTCGTGCCGCCGGTCTCGAAAATGTTGAACGGTTTGCCTTTGAATTTCGCCGGCACCCAGACTTCCGGCTGCAAGTCGCGCAGCCATTCGTCCTGGAAGTGCGGGAACTTCACCATGTCGGCGAAGCTCTTGATTTCCTTGCGCGGGTCGAAGTTTTTCGACGCCCATTCGAGCCAGAACGGGCAGCCGGTCTCCGGCGAGAAATGCCACGCGATGATTTCCTGGAGATGGGCTTCGAGGGTTGCTTGGGCTAGTTCGGGTGTTTGCTGAGTCATGGCTTTGGAAAGGTGGAGGTTCTTCGTCTTATTCTTAATCGTATTCTTATTCTTATTCTTAATCCCCGCCCGCACAGCATTCGCCGCCGGGAGTAAGAATAGGATTAAGAATAAGAGGGAAGCGTGCGATCATTCGTGCGCCTCGGGTTTGGGTTCGGGCAGGAAGAATCCGAGGATGACGGCGATGATCGCGATGCCGAGTCCCACACAGCCGGCGGCGCGCGCCATCTCGTCGTAAGAGGGTGTCTTGCTGAAAATCAGCGCGAGCTTCGGCGTGAGGAACGCGGCGCTCGTGCCGATCATGCGTCCGCCGACATTCGTCGCGAAGCTGCCGCCCGTGCCGCGCAGGTGCATCGGGAAAACCTTCGGCAGATATTCGCCGAGGAAGCTGAGCTGCGACATGACCACGAAGCCGGCGCACGCGATGCCCCACGAAAACACGCCGGCGTCCTGTTTGTAGAGCAGGAAGTAGGTGAGCGGCAGGATGAGCACGCCGGGAATCTGGAGCATCCGCAACAGGAGCCGCCGGCCCATGCCGACGATGACCAGCAGCGCGAGCGCGATGCGACCGACGAGGCCGCCCATCTCCTGGTAAAGCTGCACATGGTCCCCGACCTCTTTCACCTTCTTGTTGAACGGCTCCTGCGCGGCGCGGTTGTCGCCGAGCGCCTTCATGGTTTTTTCCCGGGCGACCACCGCTTCCTTCGCATCGGGAGCGTCGGCGGTGAGTTTTGCAAACTGCGCGTCCAGTTCGGCAAAGCGCTTTCCGAGTGCGGCGAGCTTTTCTTTCGCGGCTGGCTTTACCGCTTCGATTTTTTGCTTTGCCGCGTCGCTCGAGTCTTTTGGCGCAACGGCATTGGCGATCTTTCCGTTCTCGCGCTGGGCCAGACGCACTCCGGCGCGCTCGGCTGCGAGTTCGGCAAGGCCGGGCACCTTCGCGAGTCGCTCACGATACGGCGGCACAGGAGATCCCTTCGCGACTTGCTGCGGAGCGGGAGACGACGCGTCTCCAGTCGCGACATGTTCCTGAACAGACGGCGAGGGATCTCCTTTCGTCAGGCGATCCAGATCGGCATTGAGTTTTTTCGCATCAGCCACGAGAGGCTTCAGCGCCTCGCGCTCGTCGGCGAGATTTGAAAGGCCGGGTGCGATACGGCCGGGCGTGAGTTGCAGCGCGCCGAAAGCGATGCCGTACGCACAGGCCGACAGCCCTGCGGTGATGAGTGTGACGCGGCGGAATTCCGGCGAGAACAGCGCGCCGAAGCTCGGGCGCTTGAGCGTGCCTGCGCGCTTGCGTTCGCGCCACACTTGCGACTCAGGCACGAAGGGCAGCATGAGCGCGATGAGCAGTGCTGGCACGATGCCCGTGAGCAGCAGGTAGCGCCACGACGCGGGATCCGTCGCACCGAGCGCCATCGGCATTCCGAGATGCGGAAGATCCTTCCCATGCGTTCCGATCCACAAGCTCACGGCGGTGACGAGCACACCGCCGAGCGATGCGAAGAGCTGCGTGATGCCGAGCCATTTTTCCTTCTGCGCCTTGTCGGAAAAAACCTCCGCGATCCACGTGATGGCCGCGACGAATTCGATGCACACGCCGACAAAAGTCATGCAGCGCCAGAAGATGAACGTCGCGAGCGTGTGGCTGAATGCCCCCGCGACGGGTGACAGCGAATAGACGAAAATTCCGAGCGCCATGACGAACTTCCGCCCGAGCCGATCCGTGAGCCAGCCGCCGAGCAAGCCGAAGACGCCGCCGCTGAGCGCGGTGAGCCACAGCATGTTTCCCATCCAGTCCGACACGGCCTGATTGCTGAGCGGCACATTCAACAGCTCCGCGATCGCCGCCGGGCCGACGAGCGGCGTCATGAGGAGCTGATACGTGTCGAAGAGAAACCCGAGGCTCGCGACGATGATGATGAGCCAGTGCGTGGGCGTGAGTGCGGACTTGCCTGTGGTGGTCATGGGCGGTGGTTCCGGGATGGCGCGCTCGCTGTGCGGCTACTTCTGCTTCTCCTGCGCCTTCGCGCCTTCGCTGATCGAGAAGAGATGCGTCTGCGTGTTGATGTAGAGCGAGCCATTCGCGACGACTGGCGTGGCGAGGATCGGCGCGCCCATGTTCACCTGGTAGAGGAGTTTTTTTTCCGCCTTCGCCTCGAAGACGTAGAGGTCGCCGTCTTCGTTGCCGATGAACACTTTCCCATCCACGACCATCGGCGAACCCCAGATGTGCGCCTGCGTGTCGTGCTGCCAGAGCAGCTTGCCAGTCTTTGAATCAATGCAATAGACGAAGCCGCTGTAGTCGCCGGTGAAAAGCAAATCGGTCGCGGGATCGATCGCCACGGTGCTGATGCTGCGCTTGATGTCGCGGAACTCCCACACGAGTGCGCCCTTCATTTTCGTCGCGTCGCCCTTGAGGCCTTTCGGATCAATGCAGATGAGCCGTCCGACACCTTCGCCGTGCTCGGGATCCTGGCCGCACGCGACATAGATTTTGCCCTTGTACACGACGGGCGTGGCGATGATTTCGCTCGGGCCTTCGGGCGCGGGATACTTGTAGGGCTTGCCGGTTTTGTCCTTCTTGTAGTCGTCCGGCACGATGTCGAATTTCCACACGGTCTTCATGAAGTTCGAGTCGCCTTCCTTCACGGGATTCGCGTCGAAGCCGTAGAGGAATCCGTCGCCGCCGCCGAAATAGATCTGCCACTTGCCGTCCACTTTCCCCGCACTGGGCGAGGTCCACTGACCGTGGAAAATGTGCGGGCCGATTTTCGCGTCGTCCTCGCCGATGAGCGCGCCGGTCTTCTTGTCGAGCACGATGAAGCTCGGCGACTGCGGCGACGGGATGTTCACGTGCGAGTAGTCCTGGCCGTTGCTGGTGCAGACGTAGATTTTGTCCTCGAGCACGAGCGGCGAGCTGTTGGCCGCGTTGTGCGGATACACGCCGAGTTCGTCCATCATGTCGTATTTCCAGAGGATGTCCGCGTCCTTCGCGGTGACTTCGACCTTCGGCTTGCCGGGGCCGACCATGTATTGCCCCTCGTCCTTGAAAGTGCCCGTGTTGCCTTTCTTCTGGCCGTCGGCGTTCAGCGCGATGACTTCGCAACGGCTCGTCACCGAGTAGAGCGTGTTGCCGTCCACAAATGGCGCGCTGAGATAGCCGAGATACTCCCAGTCATTCACCTTTCCGCTCAGCAGCTTCGGCACGGTGAACTGCCACAGGAGATCGCCCTCTTTTTCATCGAGGCAAAGCAGCACCGACTTGTCGTCCTTGAAGCGCGGATCGCGCACGCCCGCGTTGTTCGTGCCGATGTAGAGCTTGCCATACGCGACGACGATATTGCCGTAAGTCTGCGAGCCGAGCTTCGCAATCCACTTCACGTTTTTCGTCTTCGCCATGTCGATCTCCTCGGAGTTCTTCTTGAACTCGATCTCGAATTTGCCCTGCTTGTTCGGCTCCTTCGGCCCGAAAAAAGTCGGGATGCCCTTCGCGGGCGAATACATGTTGCGCCCCGGATCGCTGCCGCCCCAGGCGGGCCAGTCGTCGCCGATGGCAGACGAAACGGACGCGATGGTGGCGATGGCGGTGGTCGTAATTTGACGGATGTTCATGGTGCTGTCGGTTTGATTTTCAGAGGGTAAATTTGCGGTCGTGTCGTGTCGCTTGTCTTTGGCGTCCTGCGCCGTCCTTGTGCATGAGCGCATGGAAAAAATCACCGCTCCGCCGCCGAGAATCAGCAGCACTCCGGCAAGAAGCAGTGGGTTTCGGGTTTTCATGGCGCATGGGGTTTGGCTTCAGACAAAGGCGATAGAAGGATCGGCAGCGCGGCCTTCGCGGAGGTCGAAGGTCTCGTAGCGCAGCCGCGCGGGCGGGACGGATGTCACAGCGGGCCAGCCGAAAAGTCGGCGCAGCGCGTGATACGCGGGCGATGCGGGAAGTTGAAAACGATCAAACACGGCACGCAGTCCGCGCAATGTGGCGAGCACTTCGGCGGATGGCACGATACCGAAGTCATACGCGCCGCACACGCGCTGCACGTAATCGGCGGCGGCGAACTCGTCGCGCAGATCATCCGGTGCGGCGGTGTCGGGGTAGAGGCTGTGATCAATCGCGTCCGGCATGGCTCAGAAAGTGATCGAAGAACCATGCTCGCACCAGCACGGCGTGTTCGCGCTCGCCGGGATCGACAATGGATGCGAGCGGACGGCGCGCGGAGATGCCTTCGAGGTGGATGCGGACGAGGCTCGCAGCATCGGCGATGCTGCGGTCGGGGTTTTTGCGGCGCCAGAGATCCCACAGCTCGGAAGGCGTCCAGCCAAGGCGCTGTGCGGCCTCGTGGATGTCGCGGAAATCCCTCGGCGCACCGCGCTCGACAAGGGCGCACATTTTCGATCCGAGATTGTCGCGCAGCGTCTCGATGCGAACGCCGCCCCAGCCGGATTCGACGTAAGGCTCCATCTGCACGGCGCGGTCGGCGATCTGAAAACTGAACACCGTGCGCCCGGCCTCGATGATCTTGAGCGAATCCACATCGCCCCAATTTTCCGCAAGGATTTCCGCGGTGAGATTGAGACGCGCAAGCGCCGAGCGGATTTCGGCGAGGATGGCGCGTCTTTCATCCCGGGTCGCAGTGCGATCCCACCATGCGTCGCAATCGTGCGTAGTCCGGTAGTCGAGGTAGTGCTTGAGCGCGAACGCGCCGCCCAGCACGATGCGCGCGGCCCACGGCTGCGCGCCCATCCATTCGAGCAGGCTTGCGGCTCGCGGATCGAGATTGGCGGGTTTTTGCGGCGCGGGCACACGAGGGTCAGTTCGCCTTCACCTCGATGTTGTCGAGCCATGCGCGCTGTTCCTGCGGCGTCATCGAGAAGAAGCCGGGCGAACCGTTCTGGTGCGCGTGCGTGTGCTTGAACTCGATCGTCGGCGTCGCAGGTTCGGCGTCGCCTTTTTTCCAGACACTCGCGCGCACCGTGCCACTGCCGTCCTTCGCCATGTCCACTTTCACCTTGAGGTGATACCACTCGTTCGGCGTGAGCGCGAAGGGCGCGGTCACTTTGATCCGCTCGAGGTTGCTGCTCAGTTCGATCTCGCGGGCGTTGCCGCGGAGCACGACGAGGTAGCGCTGGTTGATGAGCCCGATGTCGGACATCTTGCGCTTGTTGCCCTCGCTCATCACGTCGGCCTCGATGGTGTAATTGTGCATGTCCGGGTGGCCGATGAAGACCTGACCGCGCTGGAAAAGTTTGTTGTCGATCGTCTTGCACAGCGCCTTGCCGCCGCCGGGCGCATTGCGCACCTCGAAACGGAAGCGCGCGCCCGTCCACGGCAGCGGCGGGTAGGAAAATTCCGTCACCGGCTCGATCACGTTCCAGTTCGTCGGGCCGGGCGCGGGTGCCGGCAGACCGGGTCCGGGTGAGACGAGCGCCGTCGGCTCGTTTCCGATGCCGGGGCCGGTCTTCTCCTTCAGCTCGGTCGTTTCAAAATCGAGCTTGATCGGCAGGTCCAGTTGCACACGTCCGCGGAAGGTGCCGTTGATCTCTTTGCCGGCGGATTCCGTCACGCCCATGAACGCGCCTGCGCTCGGTGCGGTTACTTTTTCTGCAGCGAGTGAACCGTCAACAACTGCGCCGCTCATCTTCGCCTTCACGAGCGCGGTCGGCGGGATATAGCTGTCAAATTTCACCGTTTTGATGTCCACGTTTTCGTTCAGCGTGAAGCCGTCCGCATCAAGCGCACGCACGCGCAACGGCGCGCTTCCGCCGGGACGCAGCAGCACTTCGTTCGGGATGATCTGCAGCTTCGCAGCGGCAGGCGTCGCGGTGTTGGCCTTCTTCCACTCGGGGTCTTGCTTCCACTCGACGGCCTTCGCGCCGGCGTTGTCGCCCTTCTTGCCAAAGGCGTAGAGCTTCTTGTCCGTCTGCACGTAGAGCTTGCCATTGTAGGCGATCGGCGAGCCGAAGCAGCGGCCCGTGAGCTTCGTGCGCGAGAGCAATTCCGCGTCCGTCGCGCCAGGCTTGAACACGAAGAGTTCGCCGTTGCCGACCTCGTTGTCACCGCCCGCGGCGCTCGCGTCGGTGCCGGCGATGTAAAATGCAACGTAGAGCTTTCCATCCGCGAAGAACGGCGATGACTGACGCTGCTCGGCACCGAGCTTCTTTTTCCAAATCACCTCGCCCGTCTTCGCATTCACCGCAGCGACTTCGCCGACGCCCGTCACTTCATACAGCGTGTCGCCGGCGAGGCACGGAGACGACGCGAGGTTGCCGAGCGGATTCCGCCACTGCTCGAGCCCCTTCGCTGCGAAAAGCTTCATGCCCGGAGGCAGCGTGACGCCCGGCGGCGGCGTTTCTGTCGAATCGTCGGTGGTCTTCGGGATGCGATACGAAGTGGTGCGGCCCACCTCGGTCGTGTCCACATTTTCCGACTCGTGCGCGATGATCAGCGAGTCCTTGTAAATGATCGGCGAGGCATTGATGCCGCCCTTTGCGCCCGCCTTCGCCGCGCGGAAGCGGAACAGCGGGTCGCCCGTGCGCGCGTTCACGCACGCGATTGAGGAGTCGCCGCACGCCGTGTAAAAGACGCGCTTGCCGTCGAGCCACGAAAACGTCGGCTGCGAGAATGTGTTGTCCTGCGGACGATCCGCAGGGGACGAGAGCCACACGAGTTCGCCCGTTTTTTTGTCGAAGGCGAAAGTGCGGTCGCCCGCGGGGCCATTCGCGCCCCAGCCGCTCGTGACGCCACGCACCATGACGAGATCGCGATCGATCGCCGGTGTGCATGTGCGCGAATTTGGGAACGTGAGCCGTCCGAATTCCTCCATCATCGAGTGTCGCCACACGACCTTGCCATCCGGTGTGAAGCACGTGAGCACGCCCTGCGTCGCCTGCACGAAAATATTGCCCGTCTCCGGATCGATCGTCGGCGACGAGGTCGAGTAGCGCAGGTAGATCGTGTCGCTCAGGAAATCATTCTGGAAGTGCTGCCAGATCACCTTTCCCGTCTCCGCATCGAAGCACGTCGTCCCCTCGCGCAAGTCCGCGCCGTCGCCCGTGTAGCCGTTGATGTACAGACGGCCATTCGCGATCACCGGCGTGCTCTGCCCTGGAAAATCCGCGGTCCACAGCGGCGCCTTCGCGTCCACCTTGTCGGGCAGTCCCGTCTCCAGCGAAGTGCCATTCTGCGAAGGCCCGCGCCACGCGAGCCAGCCCGTGACCGCACCGGAATTCGCGGGTGCGGCCTCCGCAGGCGGCTGGCCCTTGGCTGGCTTTTTTGCGGCCTCCGCGGCGCAGAGTGTGGTGGCGACGGCAAGGGCGAGTGAGGGAGCGAGGCGGATTTTCATGGGAGCAGAAAGGCGCGGGGTTTTCGCAGCGTGGGACGGGTTGGTAGGGATCGCAGTGCGGGGAGTCAATTACTACTTACACGTATTATTTGGAAAAACTTTGGCGGCGGCGCGCTGAGTGGCATTCGGTGAGTCCCGCGGATCCGCTGCGACGGCAGGGTGAAAGCCCGGAAAGGATCTTCGGAAGCCTGAATTTGCGGGGGTGTTCGCGCCCACTTGCAGGCTGCGCAACGCAGGCGAGGTTTGAAACTTCGCGGAAGGATGGGCAAAGTGGCCGGGCGGTGCGGAGCGGAATGCCACCGGCTTTCTGCGGGACCATCCCCGCGTCGCCTACTTTGCCAGTCTCACCCTCACACGAGGATGTCCTTCACCACTTCGCCGTAAACATCCGTGAGCCGCATGTCGCGGCCGCTGAAGCGGAATGTGAGCTTCGTGTGATCCATGCCGAGCAGGTGCAGCATCGTCGCGTGCAGATCGTGGATGCTCACTTTGTCTTCCACAGCCTTGTAGCCGTAGTCGTCCGTCGCGCCGAAAGTCACGCCGCCTTTCACACCGCCGCCCGCAAGCCACATCGTGAAGCCGAAGGGATTGTGATCGCGCCCGTCCTTGCCCTGCGCGAATGGCGTGCGGCCAAACTCACCGCCCCACACGACGAGCGTGCTGTCGAGCAGGCCGCGCGACTTCAGATCCTTCAGCAGGCCCGCGATCGGCTGGTCCACAAAGCGCGCGTTCTTCTCGTGGCCACCCCGGAGATCCTTGTGCTGATCCCAGCGGTCACCCGCGCCGTCCGGGCATGTGAGCTCGATGAAGCGCACGCCGCGCTCGATGAGCCGCCGCGCGAGCAGGCATTGCGCGCCGAAGATTTTCGTCTGCGGCAGCTTCGCGTTGAGTCCGTAAAGTTCGCGCGTGGCGTCGGTCTCGCCCGTGAGTTCCATCAGCTCCGGCACTGCGGACTGCATGCGATATGCAAGTTCGTAGTTCCCGATCGCACTTTCCAGCGCATCCATTTTTCCGAAACGCGAGACGACTCCGCGATCCAGCTTGCGCATCAGCGCGAGCTTGCGGTTCTGCAACTCCGCGCTCGCCTCCGTCGGCGTGACGTTCGCCACCGCATTCGCGCCCGCTTTGAAAATCGACCCCTGATACGTCGCGGGCAGGAAGCCGCTGTTGAAATTGTCCAGCCCGCCCGGCGGGATGAGTCCGCCATTCAGCACGACGAAGCCTGGCAGATCCGCATTCTCGCTGCCGAGCCCGTAGCCCGCCCACGCGCCCATGCTCGGCCGCCCCTGCAGCCCGCTGCCCGTGTGCAGGAAATAATTCGCGTTCGTGTGCTCGGAAAATTCGCTCGTCATCGAGCGCACAATCGCGAGGTCATCCACGCACTCCGCGACGTGCGGGAAAAGCTCGCTCACCGGCGCGCCGCACTGCCCGTATTGCCGGAACTTCCACGGCGAGCCGAGCGTGCTGCCGTTGTTGTTGAACTGCGTCGCCTCCATTTTCATCCCGAACGGCCTGCCATCCTCCGCCGTCAGCCGCGGCTTCGGGTCGAATGTGTCCACCTGCGACGGCCCGCCGTCCATGTAGAGGAAGATGATGCTCTTCGCCCTCGGCGAAAAATGCGGCTGCCGCGGCGCGAGCGAATTATGCGGCTCCGTGCTCACAATTTCGCCGAACGATTTTTCTGAGAGCAGCGCCGTGAGCGCGATGGCACCAAAGCCGTTCGCGCAGCGCGCGAGCATTTCTCGTCGCGTCAGCGCGCGTGGGATGAAGTTTCCACAGGGGTGCATGGCGGCGGAACTTTGCGCCGGATTCCCGCGAAGTGAAGCGCTTTGTCAACCGTAGCCGCCGACGAAAGAATGGAGCGGAGCGACGCGCATCGCCGGAGGTGAACCCGAAAGGCCGCTGCGGCGGCAGCGGGCAATGCGGGCTGACCTGCCTCTTCCGTCACACCAGCCTCCAGTCCTCCATGACGAGGCCGGGGACACGGGAGAACTCCGCCGTGTTGTTCGTCACCAGCGGCGCGCCGTGGGCCAGCGCGGAGGCCGCAATCCAAAGATCATTGCCACCGATCACCACACCGCGCGTTTCGACGGCAGCGCGGATGCGCGCATCGTGCTCCGCGGCCTCCTCGGTGATCTCCACGAGCTCTTGCGCAGCACGCGATCGGGCTGACTGGATTTCTCCGCGCCCACGAGCAACTCGGCACCCTTCGCGAGCGGAATGGCGAGAACGACGCAGCGTGCTCACCGGCTTTGACCTCATCGAGATGGACGGGGAGCGATGGTATCCCGACATGTCGAGGGATGCTTGGAAATGAGCGCCACGCGCCCATGTGCTGCAGCGGACAGGCTGGCAGGGCCAGGGTTTTCTTTTGCCCAATGACCCGGGCCGCCGCACGGTAGTCCCGGCAACTCCACGACGATGAACTGCAACGATCACGTATTTCTCTCCCTTAGCCCGGCGCAGCGCATGGCGGTTTCACGCCGCACTTTTTTAAGACAGTCCGCGGGCGGCATCGGCCTCACTGCGCTCGGCTCGCTGCTGAACCCGTCGCTCATGGCGGCGGCTGAGAAGCCGGCGTTTCCGAATTTCACACCGAAGGCGAAACGGATCATCTACCTCTTCCAGTCGGGCGCTCCGTCGCAGATGGATCTCTTCGATCCGAAGCCGCAGCTTGCGACGAAGCGCGGCGAGGATTTGCCGGACTCGATCCGGAAGGGGCAGCGGCTGACGACGATGACGAGCGGGCAGAAAAAATTCCCAGTCGCGCCGAGCATTTTCAAATTCGCGCAGCACGGGAAAGGCGGCGCGTGGATGAGCGAGTTGATGCCGCACATGGCGAAGGTGAGCGATGAGCTGTGCATCGTGCGCTCGCTTTTCACCGAGGCGATCAACCATGATCCGGCGATCACTTTCTGCCAGACGGGATCGCAGCTCGCGGGGCGGCCGAGTATCGGCTCGTGGGTCGGCTACGGGCTCGGCAGCGAGAACAAGGACTTGCCCGCGTATGTCGTGCTCACATCGTTCGGCACGGGGCGCAAGGACGACCAGCCGCTCTACGACCGGCTGTGGAGCGCGGGCTTTCTGCCGTCGAGGTATCAGGGCGTGAAATTCCGCAACAAGGGCGACCCGGTGCTCTACCTTTCCAATCCTCCCGGCATGGATCGCGAATCACGGCGCGAGACGCTCGACGAACTGGCCGCACTGAACGGGAAACATTTCGACGCGCTCGGTGACCCGGAAATCCAGACGCGCATCGCGCAATACGAGATGGCGTTCCGGATGCAGACGAGCGTGCCGGAACTCACGGACATCTCGAAGGAGCCGCAGCACGTCCTCGACATGTACGGCCCCGAGGTGAAGACGCCCGGCACCTACGCTTCGAACTGCCTCCTCGCGCGCCGACTCGCCGAGCGCGACGTGCGCTTTGTGCAGCTCTTCCACATGGGCTGGGATCACCACGGCGGATTGCCGGCTGCGATCAAAGGCCAGTGCAGCGACACCGATCAGCCCACTGCCGCGCTGCTCACCGATCTCAAACAGCGCGGACTTCTCGACGACACGCTCATCGTGTGGGGCGGCGAATTCGGCCGCACGATCTACTCGCAGGGCACGCTCACCGAGACGAACTACGGTCGCGACCACCACCCGCGCTGCTTCACCGTGCTGCTCGCCGGCGCAGGCGTGCGGAAAGGAATCACGCACGGCGAGACGGACGACTATTGCTACAATATCGTCCGCGACCCCGTGCATGTGCATGACCTGAACGCAACGATCCTGCACCTCATGGGCACCGATCACACGAAGCTCACGTATCGCTACCAGGGCCGCGACTTCCGCCTCACGGACATCCACGGCGAGATCGTGAAGCCGCTTCTGGCGTAGCGAGTTCGGCAAAGGCCTGCGGCTCGCGTTGCGCACAGTCAGGGAAATGGCGCGGAAGAACGGGGAGCACAGGCGGCCCGCTGTTTCGCAGCGCATCACACGCTCCGCGCCATCAGATAATCGTCCATCACGAAGCCGCCGCCGATGTCGAACACGGCTTCCTTTTCGATGTGGAAGCCGGCCTTCAGATACGCGCCGATCGCGCGCTCGTTTCGCTTGTTTACCTGCATCCAAACCGCGTGTGCGCCGAGTGCGCGCGCCTGTTCGGAAATGTGATCGAGCATCTGCCGTCCGAGGCCGTGGCGCTGGTGCTCGGGAAGCACGTAGAGTTTGCTGATTTTCACGCGGCCATCGTCCTCGTGCTGCCACGAGAGGTAACCCACGGGTTCACTGTCAGTCTCCGCGATTTCCCACGGCACGCGTGCGGCGAGCTGGCGGCGGATTTCGTCCTCGGAATACATCCAGCCGAGCATGAATTCGATCTGCTCCGCCGTGATGATGCCGGGGTAGCACGCGCGCCAGACGCGTTGCGCGAGATCATGGAGCAAGGGAATGTCGGCTTCAGTGGCGGGGCGGATGAGCATCGGCATTACATTGAACATCCAACATCCGACATTGCATATGCTTTGCTGAGTCCAACGCCAAGAACGCACGAACAGGTGAGGGGCACGTTTCCCGGGTGGAGCACGCGACTCGCGTGCTGTTTTCGGCGACCCGCCGAAAACACCGAGCGGCGCTGAGAACCACGCTGCGTGCGCAGATTTAGTGACACGCACAGAGGATAGGTTCATAGGCGACGAACACCCATCCTGTGCGTGTCTGCGGCCAGTGGCCGCAGACGGCACGCGAGTCGCGTGCTCCACCCGGGAGTCTCCGCTGCGCCACGGAAGGTTCGTTGGCTGCCAGAGGCCCGTCATTCGATCTGACGGCCTCCTGCTGTCGTCGGCTACGGTGGAGAAAACCTTTGCCACGGTTATTACGCTCACGTAGTAATCGCGTTCCCACCTTCCACGCACACCCATCGCCATGAGCAACGTCCCGCATCTTCCCGTCCTCCGTCTCGGCCGCACTTACGAGAGCCTCGACAAACTTGAAATCAAGGACCACCGCACGGGCGAGGTGAAGGCTGTCGTCTCCACGATCAATGCGGGCATTTTGCGGAAAGATTTTCGCAAGCTCGGCGAGGCGCGCGAGGCGCTGAAAAAATTCACCGTCGCGCAGCTCGTCGCGATGAGCGCGAAGGCGGGCGAGTTTTTCCTGAACGGCACGCTGCCGCTCGGCGACAAGGGGCACACGCAAAGCGCGGACGAATACGTCGCGACGCTCAGTTCCACGAGCGGACTGCCGCACGTGATGGTGCGGCGGAACATGGCGAAGATTCACTACGCGCTCACGCACCTCGACGTGATCCTGAACGGCCTCTCGCGCGGGCTGGACATGACGATCATTGACCGCGGCTTCGGCGAGCAGTTCGGCACGAAGCTCTCGTTTTTTCCGGCGTGCGAGGCGCTCGGGCTGGTGATGCCGAGCAATTCGCCCGCGGTGAATTCGCTCTGGCTGCCGGCCATCGCGCTGAAAACACCAGTCGTGATCAAGCCGGGACGCGACGAGCCTTGGACGCCGTTCCGGCTCATTCAGGCGTTCATCGCTGCGGGCGTGCCGAGTGAGGCATTCGGCTTTTATCCGACGGATCACGAGGGAGCGGGCGAAATTTTGAAGTCGTGCGGACGCGCGCTCATCTTCGGCGACAAAAACACGATGGCGCAGTACGCGAACAACCCGGCGATCCAATTGCACGGGCCGGGCTGGAGCAAAATCATCATCGGCGACGACTGCATCGAGAACTGGCGCGACTACCTCGACGTGATCGCTGGCGCGATCAGCGACAACGGCGGCCGCTCGTGCATCAATGCGAGCGCGATCGTCGTGCCGAAGTACGCCGCGGAAATCGCGGAGGCGCTCGCGCAAAAGCTCGGGCCCATCCAACCGGCACGGAACGACGATCCGAACGCGCGGCTCTCCGGCTTTGCGAATATCAAGATGGCCGACTTCATTGACGCGCAGATCGACGATGGCCTGAAGACTCCCGGCGCGACCGATGCGACGGCGAAATATCGCGGCGGCCCTCGCAGGGTGGAATTCGAGGGCGGCGTGTATTTGCGCCCGACGATCGTGCATTGCGAGAGCTTCGCGCACCCGCTGGCGAACAAGGAATTCCTCTGTCCCTACGCGAGCGTCGTGCAGTGCCCGCAGTCGGAGATGCTGGAAAAAATCGGCTACTCGCTCGCGGTGTCCGCGATCACGAAGGACGCGAAATTCATCGGCGAACTCGAAGCCTTCGGCGAAATTGATCGGCTCAATATCGGCCCCGTCTCGACGATGGCGATCTCGTGGGACCAGCCGCACGAGGGGAACATGTTCGAGTTCCTGTGGAAGCGCCGCTCCATCGAGCGCGCGTGGTAGCGTGTGAGGCGGACACTCCTGTCCGCGTCACGCTGAAAAATTCCATCGGCGGCAAAGAGGCGCGGCGCTAAGGTCGCGCCTCAATCCCCTCCGAATCATGTCCACCTTCGACGACCTCGCAGATCGCTATCGCATCAACAAAGGAAAAAATTTCCGCCTGAAGGACGTGGATCCAGGCGACACGGGGAAGATCAAATCCCCGAAGAAGGCGACGGAGTTGCTGCAGCAGAGTGTGAAGCTGATGGGCGAGCTTCAGGAAAAATTGTACGCGCAGGATCGGTGGTCGCTGCTGCTGGTTTTCCAGGCGATGGATGCGGCGGGGAAGGACGGCACGATCAAGCACGTGATGTCCGGCGTGAATCCGCAGGGATGCCAGGTGACGAGCTTCAAGTCGCCGACCAGCACCGAGCTGGATCACGATTTCCTGTGGCGCACGACATGCGCGCTGCCGGAACGCGGGCGCATCGGGATTTTCAACCGATCATACTACGAGGAAGTGCTCGTGGTGCGCGTGCATCCGGAATTTCTCGCGGGGCAAAAGCTGTCGCCGGAGCTTGTGGGCCACGGAATCTGGAAGGAGCGCTTTGAGGACATCCGAAACTTCGAGGGATACGTCGGGCGCAACGGCACGATCACGCGGAAGTTTTTCCTGCACGTCTCGAAGGAGGAGCAGCGGAAGCGCTTCCTCGCCCGCCTGACTGAGCCGGAGAAGAACTGGAAATTCTCCGCGAACGACGTGAAGGAACGCGCGCACTGGGACGAATACATGGACGCCTACGAGGACATGATCCGCCACACGGCGACGAAGGAAGCGCCGTGGTACGTCGTGCCGGCGGACAACAAGTGGTTCACGCGAATCGTCGTGGCCGGCGCGATCATTGACGCGCTGAAATCGCTCGATCTGCATTTCCCGAAAGTGAGCAGGGAGAAGCTGAAGGAACTTGCTGCGGCGAAGCACGCGCTGCTGAACGAAAAGTAGCGCGGCGGCTGGTTCGCAATCTTCAGTCTTTGTCCTGCTCCTGCACTCTTTGCCGCAGCTCCCGAGAGCAGGAGCAAGACAAAGAGGAAGAGTCGCCGGTGCTCACATTGAAGCAGCGCGCCATTCGCAGCAGGCTCGACGGCGCGGGCGATCCGGCCAATCATCGCGGCCATGCGCTTCCCGACTTTGCTCGCCATTTTTTCACTCGCAGCGGTTTCATTCACCGCATCGCGCTCGGAGGCCGCGAGCCTCGCGGGCATCGCTCCGCGGATGCAGGAGCTCGTAAATCGCCATGTGATCGCCGGCTCGGTCACGCTTGTCGCACAGCATGGGAAGACCGTGCATCTCGCCGCGGTCGGGCGCGCGGACATCGCCGCCGGACGCGCGATGCGGACCGGCGATCTTTTTTGGATCGCCTCGATGACGAAGCCGATGACGGCCGTGTGCGTGATGTTGCTTGCCGAGCAGGGCCGGCTGCGGATCGACGATCCGGTGTCGCGGTACATCCCGGAGTTTGGAAACATGCGGCTGCACGGCGCAAGGCCGCCGCGGCCAGTGACGATCCGCGATCTGCTCACGCACACAGGCGGGCTAGGCGAGGCGCAGGTGGGGCCGAGGGCGTCGCTTGCCGAGCGAGTCGCCGCATACGCGCACGCGCCGATGAAGTTCGCGCCAGGGTCGAGATTTGACTATTCGAACAGCGGGTTCAACACGCTCGGGCGGATCATCGAGGTCGTGAGCGGGAGGCCGTATGCGAGTTTCCTGCGGCAGCACCTGCTCTCGCCACTCGGGATGGGCGACACGACTTTCTGGCCCTCGCAGCGGCGTGTCGCGAAGGGCTACCGGCCCGGTGCGGGCGGGCTCGTGGAGACTTCCATTTACGCGAGGCCGGGGGAAATGAGCGACACTTCGCGCCCGGCGCTGCCCGCGGGCGGGCTGTTTTCCACGGCGGCGGATGTCGGGCGATTCTACCAGATGATCCTTGGTGACGGCTCGCTCGGCTCGCGAAGAATCCTGCGCAGCGAGACGGTGCGGCAGATGCTCACGATCCAGACGCGCGGCATGAGGACGGGGACGATCGAGGGGATGAGCTGGGGCCTCGGCATTCAGATCGTGCGCTCGCCGCAGGGCATGACGGCGGGGCTCTCGGCGGGATCGTTCGGCCACGGCGGATCGTATGCGACGCAGAGCTGGGCCGACCCGAGGCGCGATGCGGTCTATGTGCTCATGATCCAGCGCAGCGGCTACCGGGACTGCGACTTCACGGAGCCGCGGAAGGTCTTCCAGGACAGCGCGGCCGCGGCGCTGCGATAGCGGCCGGCGAAAAGATTGCGGTGCAAAAATTTGCACCGCTGCGGCGGTGTGGGCGTCAGCGTCCGGCGGCGCGCTGCTTCAGCTCCCACACGCGCAGTGCGGCGCGGAGGAGGCGGATGTTTTTCGCGTGCCACGGGCCGGATATGGGGCCGCGGCGGGAGCGGGAGGAGTGGGAGGTCTTCATGTTCGTCGGGTCTGCGAAAGAATGAGCATCACGCATTCCACGCGTGGCCGGAAATCACGCGGGGCACGGCACGATCCTTGCATTCTCAATGCCGAAACTTTTCAGAATTCCACGCCCGCCACAGCGCACAGCCCACCTGTATGACATCCAAACGCGTCCTCCTCGTCATTGACGACAAGCTCCTGCTCAAGCTCTACCAGGAAAAGCTCACGGCGAGCGGATTCACGGTCTTCAGCGCGCGGGATCTGGGCAGGGCCGCGCAGCTCCTCGCGGAAAAAAGGCCCGACGTCGTGCTTCTCGACGTCGTTTACAAGGAGAGCGACCCTGTCGAATTCATCCATGCCATCCGCACCGAGCCGGCGAATGCGGAGCTGCCCATCCTCATCCTCCCAAACGTGCTCGGCCAGGCGGCCAGCGAGGCGGTCCACGCCGGCGCGACGCACGCGATCCTTCCCACGCTGGAGCCGATCGCGTCCATCATCGATGCCACGCGCCAGACCCTCGGGCTGCCCATCCTTCCGTCCTACGCAGCCACGCAGCTTTTCAAGGCGGACGACTTTTGGATCGAGACGATTTTTGCGAACGCAATCGACAGCATCAACCGCATGCGCCACTGCCTGCCCGGCGTCGCGGCAAATCCGCCGGAACTTCCGGCGCTGCACGAGCTGTGGAATCTCGCGCACGCCTTTTCGCAGAAGGCCGCGCTGCTCCCGCACAAGGCCTTCACGCAGATCACCGGTTCGCTCGACCTGCTCCTGTACGACCTGAACCAGACGCACGACCAGCTCAACGCCTCCACGATTCACACCGTCTGCCAGGCGCTCGATTTCCTCGCGGGCATCTCCAAGCCCGAGTGCCTCGCCGGCCTCCCGGACCCCGGCGCGGCGTCGCTCCTCGTGGTGGACGACGAGGACGGCGCACGGCAGTTCATCGGCGCCGCGCTCGATCTCGCCGGCCTGAAAAACGCCTGCGCGGAGACGCCCGCGCAGGCGATCGAAAAGCTGAACCGGCACAGATACGACGTCATTTTCCTCGACGTGGGACTGCCGGAGATGAACGGCTTCGAGCTCTGCGGGAAGATCCGCATCATGGAGAACTACAAGGACACACCGATCGTGTTCATCACGGGCATGGCCACATTTTTGAACAAGGCCAAGGCGAGCCTCAGCGGTGGAAATGACTTTGTCGCCAAGCCCTTCAATCTCGCGGAACTCGGCGTAAAGGCTCTCCTCTGGCTGTGCCGCGGGCAGCTCATCCCGGCATGAAGCCGCACGCCTCCCGCCGCGGCATTCCGGGCATGACTTTTCGCTGCCGTCGCGCCATCGTCGCGCGCATGTTTCGTCTCCTGCTTCCGTCCGTCTTCGCGATCGTCCTTCTCTCCGGCTGCGGCGGCCGCCACGGGAGCTACGGCTACCACTACATCCCCGGAAAAACGGCCGCGCTCCACGGCCAGCATGCCGTCGCCCCCGCGGGTGCGCCGCACGCGGTGAAGGCCGCGATCGTGGCCGCCAACCGCATCGCCGGCCTTCCGTACAGCTACGGCAGCGGGCACACGCGCGAACTTTGCAACGCCTACGACTGCTCGGGCGCGGCCTCGTGGGTGCTGTGCCAGGCGGGTCTGCTCGACGAACCCACGACATCCTCCTCATTCCGCAGCTACGGCACGCACGGCAAGGGCCGCTGGATCAGCGTCCATGCGCGCGACGGCCACGTCTTCCTGATCGTCGCCGGGCTGCGTTTCGACACAGGCTGGAGCGGCGGCCAGGGGCCGCACTGGACGACCCGCGGACGCCCGATGAATGGCGCAGTCACGCGCCATCCGCCCGGGCTGTGATGCGGAGCGGTGGGTGACGCGGGCGGCTCCTGAATCGCACCGGGAACATGCGGATTGTCTGCGGCGATTTGAAAATAGCCGCACCCGGCGCTATTTTCCGCCGGGTTTTCTTGCATCGAATTTTTTCCAGAACTCCGCGGCCTTCTGCTGCGAAGTGGCGGCGGAGGTGCTGCCGGTGCCGAGGCGCTGCAATGCGGGGAGCCGGCGCAGGACTTCGATTTCCACGCACTCGGCGGGGATCGTGAGCGATTCGAGGTTGTGCGAATCCGCGAGCGGCGTGAGGTCGCGCACAGCAGTGCCGCCGATCGAGAGGACGCGCAGCGCGGGCTGCTCGCGGAGGACGGCGATGTCGCCGACCTGTGTGTCGGTGAGATCGAGCTGCTCGAGTTTCATCCCGCGCAATGGCGACAAATCGCGGATTTTCACCTTTGCGAGATTGAGCTGCGTGAGCGGGATGCCTGCGAGTGGCGCGAGGTCTTTCACCTGCGTGGCGCTGAGGCGCAGGTCGGTGAGCGGCATGCCGTGGAGCGGCGCGATGTCGGTGACGGGCGTGTTGTCGAGCGCGAGCACGCTGAGTTTCATTCCGTGGAGGGGCTTGAGATCCGCGACCTTTGTGCCGCGCAGCAGGAGGATTTGCAGCGGCATTCCAACGAGCGGGCCGAGGTTTGCGACCGCCGTGGTGTCGGCGATGAGCGAACGCAGCGGAGCGCCTGCGAGCGGGCTGAGGTCGGTCACCTTTGTGCTCGCGAGCTCGATGGTCGCGAGCGGCATCCCGGCGAGCGGCGTGAGGTCCCGCACCTGCGTCGAGGACATCCAGAATCTCTCCAGCGCGATGCCTGCGAGCGGGCTGAGGTCGCTGACTCTGGTGCCGTTGATGTTGAGTTGGCGGAGCGGCATCCCGTGCAGCGGGCTGAGGTCGTCGAGGCTCGTGTCGGAGATTGTGAGCTTCAGCATCCCGTCGTCGTCCTGCTCGATGGGATCGTGAATTCCCGCTTGGTCGAGCGCGGCACGCCATGTCTCGTAGATCGCCTTTTTGTCCTTCCCGAGGACGCGGAGGAGGCCGACGGCCTCGCCGGTGCGGCCCTGCGCGCGCATGAGCGTGTGGAGCTGGTTCAGCCGCGGCGTGCGCGGAGTCGCGCCGGGTTCCATGCCGTCAACAAGCAGGGCTTCGCTGAGCGCGAGGCTCGCCTTTGCGGACACATTTCCGGGGCTGAGCCGCAGCGCCTCGGCGTAGGCGTCGCGGGCGTCGTCGAAGCGGAAGAGCGACTGGAGGACGTTGCCCTTCACGGTGCGGAACTCCGCGTCGTCCGGCTTCAGCGCGATGGCAAAGTCAATTTTCTCGAGAGCACTTTCGAACTGCTGCTGCTCGACGAGCGCCTTCGACTGCGCGAAAAAAGTCGGGGCGGTGCCGGTGAGCTTGCTGAGCGTGTCGTTCGCGCGCCGCTCGCTGGCGATCAGCTTCGCCATAAAAAGCGCGGTGAGCACCACGATGAGCGCGGCCGCGGCGGCGGCGGCCTTGTTGCGCCGGATGAAAAGCGCCGCCTGCTTGAGCCTGCCCGCACGTTCCGCGCTCGTGGCGAAGCCGCCCTGCCATGCCTCGATCTCGCGCTGAAATTCCGTGACGGACTGGTAGCGATCCTCTGGCCGCGGCGAGAGCGCCTTCATCGCCACGGCGGCCAGAGCCTTCGGGACTTCAGGTTTGATCTTCGACTGATCGCGCGCGGCGCGGGCGAGCGCGGCCTGCTGCGGCGGGACGATTTCGCAGCGGCACGCGTTCTCGATGACCTCGTCGGCGTTGCGGCCGGGATACGGCATGTCGAGCGTGAGGATCTGGTAGAGGATCGCGCCGAGGGAAAAGATGTCGCTGCGTTCGTCGAGCGAATGCACGTCGCCGCGGGCCTGCTCGGGCGACATGAAATGCGGCGTGCCGATGATCGCGCCGGCCTGCGTGGAGCCGGCGTGCGTGTCGCGCGACGTGAGCACCATCGTGCGCAGGCTGGGCGCATCGTCCGCGGTTTCCGAGGCGTGATTTTTTCCGAGCACTTTCGCGAGGCCCCAGTCCATCACCAGCACTTCGCCGAAGCTGCCGAGCATCACATTCCCGGGCTTCAGGTCGCGGTGGATGACGCCCTTCGCGTGCGCGAATGCGAGGGCGTCGCAGATCTTCAGGAAAATGGTGAGCAGAGTGTTGAGCGGATATTTTTCCACTGTCGCGGGGATGCCGGCGCGCAGCAGCTCGAGGACTTTTTTCAGCGTGATGCCCTCGACGAGCTTCATCGTGTAGAAGATCTGCTCGCGGTCATCCACGCCGAGCTCATAGACGGGCACGATGTTCGGGTGCTGGAGCTGCCCGGTGATCTGCGCCTCCTCGATGAAGCGCAAAAGATCGCTCTCGCCCGCGCCCTCGATCATCACCTTCATCGCCACGAGCCTGCGCAGGCCGGCCTCCTGCGCGGCGAGGATCGCGCCCATGCCGCCCTGCCCGATGGGGCGCTCGATGGCGTACTTGCTGCCGCGCGTCAGCTCCGGCGGCAGGAGGCGGCGGACGCTGGCGGCCTGCGGGCTGAACACGCTGCTATCGCCGGTCGGCGAATGGACGCGATGCAGCTCGATCACCGCCGCGCCGATCTCGATCTTCTGGCCGGCCTGCACGGGCGTCGCGCCGGTGATGCGCTCGCCGTCGAGCAGCGTGCCATTCGTCGAGCCGAGATCCTCGAGGATCCAGTCGGCGTAGTTCACCGTGAGCAGCGCGTGGCGGCGCGAGACAAGATGGAAGTCAATGTGGATGTCGCCCTCGCGCCCGATGACATATTCGCCCGGCGTGACGTTGAGGCGCACAATCTCCACCCCTTCGCTGCTGATCACGACTTCTGTCTGCGGCACGCCCATGCTGGGAATGATGCCGCGCGGCGTCCGCATTGCCAAGTCAGACTTCCGAGGGTGTGGTCGGTTACTTTGAATCTGCTCGAAGGCCGCCGCTGCCGCACTGCGCTGCGTGGCACGGGCGTCCCGCCCGTTCATGGGCGGGACGCCCATGCCACTTTTCAAAGTAGCCCACTGCCGCGCCGCGGAGCGCCGCGGCTTTGTGCTCGCCTTCGCGGGCCCGGGTGCTACGCAGGCGCGATGCCGATGTTTCTTTTCGAGCCGGACCGGAGGGTGTCGCTGCGCGCGTTCGGCGCGCTCGCGATGGCGGTGATTTTCTGCCTCACGCGCTGAATTCGCGCGGGAGAAAAAGCGGAAAGCTGCTGCTGGACGAGGCCTCATCGCTGTTGCAGCTTCCCGCCCCGCTGACAAATATTTTACCGATTTCGCATGGCCCACTGACAAATCTCACCGTCGCACGGTGTAGCCATTCGGATGAAAGAAACACGCCATCACACCGCCGCATTTTCAGCCCCGGATTTTAAGACCACTCTTCAAATGAACATCCTACGCCTCGTGCCTCTCACTGCCGCGCTCATCGCGGCCATCGCGCCGGTCGCGCACACGCAACTGCCGCCGAACCTCGTCCAGCCGGGCAGACCGGCAGTCCCCGGCATCCCCGTCGTCCCGAATATGCCGGTGACCCCCGCGGTGCCGGCGACCCCGGTGGCGGAGGCTCCCGCGGCGCTCCCGGGAAGCGGTGCGCCGAACTCTTTGACCGCCGAGGAAATCGCGCAGGGATGGAAGCTGCTCTTCGACGGAAGGCGGCTGTTCGGGATGCGCGGCCTGCAAAAGGCGGACCCTTTCGCCGCAGGCTGGAAGATCAAGGACGGCGAGCTGAATCTGCCGAAGGACACCAAGGACATGGAGCGCATGACGGGAGGCGACATCATCACGCAGGATTTTTTCTTCGACTTCGATTTCCGTTTCGAGTGGAAAATGCCCACGGGTACGGACAGCGGCGTGCGCTACATGCTGACCGAGAATTTCGGCCAGGTGCCCGTCGGCCTCGAATATCAGATCCTCGATGAGGTGCACAGCAGCCTCAAACTCAAAGAGAATCGGACGCGGCACACCGGGGCGCTGGACAGGATCCTTCCCGTCGGCGAAAACGCGAAACTGAGGCACGCGGATCCGCTGAACAAGACCGGCGACCCGTGGAACGAGGGGCGCATCGTCGTGCAGGGCACTCACGTCGAGCATTGGCTGAATGGCGACAAGGTGCTGGAATTTGAACTCGGCCCGAAGCTCCGGCAGCTCGCTGTGGCGAACAAGATGCAGGTGCCCGCGAGCTTCGGGATGAAAAGCCGCACGCGGATTTCCATCTGCGACCAGGGCTATGAGATCGCGTTCCGGAATCTGAAGGTGCTCACGCTCGCCCCGCAGGCGGTGGTGCTCCCCGGCGGCGTGCGTCCCAGCGGGACGAAGGTGCCGAATCCGCTGCTGCTCCCGCGCGGGAAGTAAGGCGCGGTTTGCGGAAAGCCTCCTCTTAATCCTAATCTTATTCTTATTCTTATTCCCCCTGGCCGGGCCTGGCGGGGAGTAAGAATAATCCCTGCTTATCCGGTGGCGTGACAAAATGAGGGAAGAGGGGGAAGGCAGCGAGGTGGAGCGTGACCTCCGGGCACGCTTTTGGGGGACGGTTGGTGAGCGCGAGACCGGAAACGCGCCCGGAGGTCGCGTTCCACCGGGCGTTGCTCGCCTGCGAGCGTTTTTGTCACGCAACCGGATAAGCAGGGAATAATCTTAGGAGCCGGATCGCGTTCTCACTTCCCGATCGAGATGAGCTGCGAGTAAGTGCGCACGTAGAGATGCCCGCCGCTTACCGCGGGCGTCGCGTAGCTGTTTTTTTCCGCGAGTGGGAAACGCTGGATGAGCTGGAACTTCTCCGCCGCCGCGATGACGACGAGTTCGCCGCTGCGCGTGACATTGTAGAGCCGCCCGCCTTTTCCGCCGATGCAGATCGGGCTCGAATAGTACGGCCCCTCGACACGCTCGCTCCAGATCTGCTCGCCATCCGAGGTGCGCGTGCAGGTCACCGTGCCGTTTTCCTTCCACAGGAAAAGCAGGTCGCCCACCGCGACCGGCACCGGCACGTAGCCGCCGATGCGCACGATGTCGTAAGCCTTCGCAGGCTTGCCCGCCGCGGCGTCGCGGATGACGGCGATCTCGCTGGCCGCCTGGCCCTGCCCGGTCTGCGCGAGGATCAATCCGCCCTCCATCACGAGCGGCGACGCCACGCAGCGGTAGCCGGACGCGGTGATCTTCGTCATGTCCCACGCCTTCGAGCCGCTCTTCGCATCGAAGCCCGCGAGGCCGCCGTCGCCGAGGCTGAGCACCTGCGCGGTGCCGTCGGTGCCCTTGAAAAAGCACGGCGTCGCGATCGAGTGCTGCCCGCTCTTGATTTCGTTGCGCCAGATCTGCTTCCCCGTCGCGGGATCGAATGCGGCGATGAACGACCCCGGCTCGTCCTGGCTGCTCTGCAAGAACACCGCGCCCTTTTCCACGATCGGCGACGCGCCCGCGCCGTGCTGCGATTTGAACGTCCCGAGATCCACGGCCCACAGTTGCTTCCCGTCCGCCTGCGCGAGCGCGATAAGCTGGCTCTTGTCCGGCCCCGCGATCCACACGAAGACGCGCTCGGCATCCACCGTGCAGGACGGGCTCGCGAAGCTGTTGTCCGCGTGTTTGCGATACGTGCCCGTCGCGTATTCGCGCTGCCACAGGATTTTTCCGTCCTTCGCACTCACGCACACGACGGCGCGCTTCGCCTCCGCATCCGCGCGGCCTTCGGGCGTCGTGGTGACGAAGATGCGATCGCCCCACACGACCGGCGACGAGTGTCCCGTGCCGGGCAGCTTGCAGCGCCAGTTGATGTCCTTTTCCGTGAGCTGCTCGGGGAGCTTTGCATTCGCGAGCCCCGAGCCATTCGGCCCGCGGAAGCGCGTCCACTCCTGCGCGTGCGCGGTGAAAGTAAGCGCGATGAGCGCGGCCGGGAGGATCGTGCGGAGGAGGGGAGTGCGCGTGTGCATCGTGCGCGGTTAGGCGCGCGAGTGCGCGGAGTCAAGCAGGCTGCCAAACATCCAACATCCAACATCCAACATTGAACATCCAACCAACCCCCAGTTTTCAACGTTCAACAACAACGTGCGGCAACCGACCGCCGAAGACTGAGCGATGAGCCGTGAGCAATGAGCCGGGTTGAATGTTCAATGTTGGATGTTGGATGTTGGATGTTGAACGCCCCGCCCCAGCCCACTAGCGTGCGCCATGCTTCCGCAGCGCGATTCGATTCTGTCGCTCCTCGCCGACGAGGATTCGGACACCGCAACACTGGTGCAAAATCAGCTCGTCGCGCGCGGCCCGGACACGCTTCCCGATTTGCGCGAGCTGCTGCCCGCCGCGAGCGGACGCGCCGAACGGCGGCTGAAGGAAACCATCGCGCAAATCGCGGGCGACGCGGCGGCGCAAAAATTCGGCAGGCTGTGCGCGAACTTTCCCGAGGCCGGCGATGTCGAGGATGCCGCGTGGACGCTCGCCTCGGTCGTCGCGCCCGGCGAGGACTTCGATGACCTGCGCAGGCAGCTCGACGAATGGGGCTCCACGCTTTCGCGCAAACTTCTCGGCAAGGACACTGTGATCCAGCAGTGCAACACGATGGCCGCATTCCTCGGCAGCGAACTCGGCTTCCGCGGCAATGAGGACGACTACTACGCGGAGGAAAATTCGCTGCTCCCCCGCGTGATCGAAAACCGCCGCGGAAATCCCATCACGCTCTGCCTGATCTACATCGCCGTCGGTCGGCGCGCGGCCCTGCCCGTGCTCGGCGTCGCGCTGCCGGGGCATTTCGTCGTGCGAGTCGGCGGCGTGTTTGTGGATCCGTTCCACGCCGGCCGCCGCCTCCAGCTCGAGGACTGCCAGAAGCTCCTCGAAAGCCAGGGCCTCGAGCTCCAGCCGCACCACCTGCTCCCGTGCAAGCCGCGCGTGATGCTCGCGCGAATCCTGAACAATCTCCTGCACGCCGCCGAGACCGGCGACCCGCGGCTCGGGGAAAAACTGCACGGCTGGCTCCAGGCGCTCCAGCGCGCGACGGTGTGATGCGGACACTCCTGTCCTCGAAGCCAGCGTTGAAATAGCGCGCGCCTTCCGGCGGCTGCCTGCCAAGATTGACGCAGCGAGACGGTCTCCATTCTGTGCCCCGCCCGCTCCTCCCGTTCGCAATCGCAGCCACTCTCGCCGCGCAAGTCCACGCCGACGACGGGGCATTCTTCGCCGCGCAGGTCGAGCCGATCCTGAAGGAGCGCTGCTACGAGTGCCACTCGCACGAGGCGGGGAAAATCAAGGGCGGGCTCACGCTCGATTCGCGCAGCGGGTGGGAGCAGGGCGGGAACAGCGGCGCGGCGATCGTGCCAGGCAAGATCGAGGAGAGCCTGCTCATCACCGCGATCCGGCACACGGATTCGGAACTGAAAATGCCGAGGAAAAAACTCCCGGCTGCGGAAATCGCCGTACTCGAAAATTGGGTGAAGCGCGGTGCTCCCGACCCGCGCGCACCGGCGAAGGAATCCACGCGGCAAAGTGTCGGGCAATGGTGGGCGGTGCGGAATCTCGCGAAACCGGCCGTGCCGCAGAATGGCACGGCGCATCCGGTGGATGCGTTCGTGCGCGCGAAGCTCGCGGAGCATCGCCTCGATCTTTCGCCCGAGGCGGATCGTCGCACCTTGATCCGGCGGCTGACATTCGATCTCCACGGACTCCCGCCGATGCCGGTGGAAGTTGATGCATTCGTCAGCGACAAGGATCCACGCGCGTACGAAAAACTCGTGGACCGCCTGCTCGCCTCGCCGCGCTACGGCGAGCAGTGGGCGCGGCACTGGCTCGATGTGGCGCATTACGGCGAGTCAAACGGCTTCGGCATGGACCGCCCGCGGCTGAATGCGTGGCCGTACCGCGACTACGTCATCCGCGCGTTCAACGACGACAAGCCGTACTCGCGCTTCGTGCAGGAGCAGATCGCGGCGGACGCGCTTTTCCCCGGTGAGCCCGCGCTCACACCTGCGCTCGGATTCGTCGCGGCGGGGCCGTTCAACCAAAGCGCGCTCGCCGAGCAGGTGGACGACACGGACTGCAAACGCATCGCGCTGAATCTCGATCGTGACGACATGGCGAGCAGCGTCGCCGCGACTTTCCTGAGCGTGACGCTGCACTGCGCGCGCTGCCACGAGCACAAATTCGATCCCATCTCGCAGCGCGACTACTATCGGATGCAGGCGGCCTTTGCCGGGGTCGTGCGCGGCGAGCGTGAATTCGATCCCGACGCCGAGCGGCAGCGCGAACGCGCGCGCTGGACGCAGATCAAACAGCGGCTGGACGCAGGCGAAGCGCTGGAAAAACTGGAAGCCCCGGATCGCGACCGGATCGCACGCGCGATGGAGCCGCTGCGCAAGACGCTGCTCGCGCAGGAATCCGCGTGGCAGATCCTCGACGCAAATTTCACCAGCGAAAATCCGCGCACGGTCGTGAAACGGCTGCCTGACGGCTCGTCGCATTTTGCGGGCGAGTGCGGCGAGAAGGATGCGTATTCGATCACTGTCACGGTGCAGACGCCGAACGTGACGGCGCTGCGGCTGGAAGTTTTTGCGGACGACGCACTTCCCCATCGCGGGCCCGGACGCAACGCGGAGAACGGCAACCTGCACCTCTCGGAAATCAAAGTATCCGCATCGCCCGCTGATGCGCCGGAGAAAATTACGGCGGTGAAAATCAAGGCGGCCTTTGCGGACTTCAATCAGGCAGGCTGGGAGATCACGAAGGCGATTGATGGAAAGTCCGACACGGCATGGGGCATCCATCCGCAGGAGGGCCGCTCGCATCAGGCCGTGTTTGTTTTCGACAAGCCGCTCAATCACGCCGCAGGCACGCTGCTCACGGTGCGCCTCGAACAGTCGCACGGACGCCAGCACGTGATCGGCAGATTGCGCATGTCCTCCACGGCCGCTGCCGACGCTGCGACACACCAGCTCATCTCGCCGGACGTGCTCGCGCAGTTGAAAGCGGACACGGCGGACACGACAGCGCACATCGCGCTCGCACCGCTGCTCGCGGAGGAAATCTTGGCGTCACTTCCGCCATCGCAGAAAGTGTGGGCCATCGGTGCGAACCTTCCTCCCGCGCGCCGCTACAAGCCGCCGAAGGAACCGTATCCCATCCACATCCTCGCGCGCGGCGACATCAACCGTCCTGGCGCGGAAGTGAGCAGCGGCGCACTCGATGCGGTGCGCTCGCTCACGCCGGAATTCGCGTTGCAAAATCCCAAGGACGAAGCCGCACGCCGTGCTGCGCTCGCTGCGTGGATCACCGATCCGAAAAATCCGCTGACGTGGCGCAGCATCGTGAACCGCGTGTGGCTCTGGCATTTTGGCCGCGGGATCGCGGAGACGCCAAATGACTTCGGAAAAATGGGCAGCGCGCCGACGCATCCTGAGCTGCTCGACTGGCTCGCGTGCGAGTTCCGCGACGGCGGCGGGTCGTTGAAAATCCTGCACCGGCTGCTCCTCACGAGCGCAACTTACCGGCAGGCCGTGGCGCAGAATCCCGACGCGGAAAAACTCGACGGCGACAACCGCCTGCTTTGGCGCGGCACGCGACGGCGGCTCGATGCGGAGCAGATCCGCGATGCACTGCTCGCGGTGAGCGGCAGGATCGATCTCACCGAGGGCGGCCCATCGGCGATGCAGTTTAGCTTCAGCGATCCGAACAAGGAGGTGACGCCGCGCATTGACTACGAGGGCTTCGATCCCGACGCGCCCGCTAGCAACCGGCGCAGTGTATACCGTTTCATTTTTCGCAACGCGAACGATCCGCTGCTGGACGCATTCGATGCCGCGGATCCTTCGCTCTCGGTCGCGCGCCGCAGTTCCACGACCACGGCGCTGCAGGCGCTTTCGCTGTTCAACAACCGCTTCGTCCTGCGCCAGTGCGAGCACCTCGCGTCGCGGCTCAGTCGCGAGGCTGCCGATGTCGAGGCGCAGATCGTCCTCGCGCACCGGCTGCTTTTTTCACGAACGCCGGACGACAACGAGCGGCGCGACATTTCCGCGTACGCAAAAAAGCACGGCCTCGCGAATGCCTGCCGCGTGCTCGTGAACAGCAACGAATTCCTCTTCCTCCCATGAACAACGCCCTCTGCCATCGCAGCGAACCGTCGCCACTTTCGCGCCGCGCATTCCTCGCGCGCACGGGCGGCGGCTTCGGCGCGATGGCGCTCTCCACGCTCCTCGGCGAGCAGTCCGCGCACGCGGTTGCTCCGCATCACGCGCCGCGCGCGCGGGCCGTGATCCAGCTCTTCATGCTCGGCGGCGCGAGCCAGTGCGACACGTTCGACTACAAGCCCGCGCTCCAGCGGCGCAGCGGCGAGAAGGTGAAATTTCCAGTGAGCGGCGGCACCGTGGCGTCGCCCGGCCCCGTGCTCGGCAGCCCGTGGGAATGGAAGCAGCACGGGCAGTGCGGACGCTGGGTGAGCAGCGCGATGCCGCACATCGCGCACTGTGTGGATGACCTCGCATTCCTCATGGCCATGCACGCGCCGACGAGCGAGCACAGCGCGGGGCAGACGATGCAAGTGAGCGGTTTCGTCACGCCGGGATTTCCGACCGTCGGCGGCTGGGTGAGCCATGCGATGGGCAGCGCGAGCCGCGACCTGCCGGCGTACGTCGCGCTGCCCGATCCCGTCGGCTTGCCGTGGACGGGCAAGGCCGCGTGGACGAATGGCTTTCTGCCCGCGCTGCATCAGGGCACGATGCTGAATCCTTCCGCCGAAAATCCGGTGCCCGATCTTTTTGCGCCGAAGTCCGCGCAATTTGTGACACCGGAATCCGCACGCGACGGCCTCGCGCTGCTCGACAAAATCAACCGCCGCCATCTCGCAAACGCGCCGGACGACTCGCGACTCGAAGCCCGTATCGCGTCATACGAACTCGCCGCACGCATGCAGCTCGCCGTGCCGGGCGTGCTCGATCTGAGGGGTGAGACCGACGCGACGCGCAGACTTTACGGCATGGACGACAAACTCACGGAGCCGATCGGACGCAACTGCATCATCGCGCGCCGGCTCATCGAGCGCGGCGTGCGCTTTGTGCAGCTTTGGGTCGGCTCCGGGCTGAACGGGGCCGCAGGAAATTGGGACAGCCACAACGACATCACGCCGGGTTCCGATTTTCAGAAAATGTGCGTGCGCTCCGACAAGCCGATCGCGGGTCTCCTGCACGATCTGAAATCACGCGGCATGTTCGAGGACACCGTCGTGCTGTGGACCACTGAATTTGGCCGCACGCCGTACAGCCAGGGCAGCAAGGGCCGCGACCACAACGGGAACACCTTCGTGAGCTGGATGGCCGGCGGCGGAATCAAGGGCGGCAGCACCTTCGGCGAGAGCGACGAATTCAGCTACGCCGCCGCCGTGGACAAAACGATGTGCTACGACCAGCACGCCACGCTGCTGCACCTGCTCGGCTACGATCACACGCGCCTCACCTTCCGCCACAACGGAGCCGAGCGCCGGCTCACGGACGTGCATGGCCGCGTGATCCGCGAGGTGATCGCGTAGCCTCGCGGAAAAAATCGCGCCGTTTCTGCTTCGACAATGCCGCCGCCGCATTCAGATTTCCCGCCCATGAAAATCTCCGCAATCCCCTTCCTCATCGCCATCGCCATCGCCGCAGTCCCCGCGCTCCGTGCGGAGGAGCCGTGGGTCTCCATGTTTAACGGCAAGGATCTCACCGGCTGGAAATCGAACGCCGCGACCGAGGAAAAGAAGGACGCCTTCAGCGTCGAGGACGGCAAACTGAAGATCAGCAACGGCCGTGCGCACATTTTCTACGTCGGCGAAAAGGGCGACACGAAGTTCAAGAACTTCGAGTTCAAGGCGAAGGTGATGACGACGCCGGGAGCGAATTCCGGCATCTATTTCCACACGCTCTTCGAGGAGAAGGGCTGGCCCTCGAAGGGCTTCGAGTGCCAGGTGAATGCGACCCATGGCGACCGCAAAAAAACCGGCGGACTCTACGCCGTGGCCGACGTGCTCGATAACGCGCCGAACAAGGACAACGTGTGGTGCGACTACGAGATCAAGGTCGAGGGCAAGCATGTCGTCATCAAGATTGACGGCAAGGTGACGACCGACTGGACACAGCCCGAAGGCTGGGAGCCGCCGAAGGGAATGCCCGGCCGCTCGATCGGCGAAGGCACCATCGCGCTCCAGGGCCACGACCCGAAGAGCATCACTTTCTACAAGGATCTCTTCATCCGCCCACTGCCGTAAGGTGCGGGCGTGAATCATGCGCCACGCCCTTCCGAGTGAATCTCGCCGGAACGGCACGGTGCAAAGTGATGCTTGAGCGTCGTTCCGAATGCGGATAGCCTCACCCCGTGAGTCTGATCCTCGACCAACCCGCCATCCGCGCACGAGTCCATCGTGTTTCCGCCGAGGAGTATCACCGGATGGGTGAGTTGGGGATGCTCGATGAGAGCCACGAATTGCTGCGCGGTTACGTCGTTAAAAAAATGCCGAAGTCGCCCCTCCACGAATGCATCAGCCAAAAGCTGATGATGATCCTGATCCGCGCGGTGCCTGCCGGTTACTCAGTCAGACCCGAGCGTCCCCTGCGGATTGGCGATTCGGAGCCGGAGCCGGACATTTCTGTCGTGCGTGGCGAGCCAAATGACTGGATCGAGCGGCACCCTTCAACGGCGGAACTCGTCGTGGAGATTTCCGTGACCACGATTGATGCGGATGTGGAGAAGGCGGACATCTACGCGGAGGCTGGAGTGCCGGAGTATTGGCTGGTGCGCCCCGAGCAGGCGGAGGTGGATGTCTATCGCAGCCCGGCAAATGGGCGCTACGCCGAGAAGGTGACACTGCGCGGAGCGGATGCGCTGCGCTGCGGCAGCATCGCGGGCGTGGAGGTGAAGCTCGACGAGTTGTTTGCATTACGTGCATAGCGTTCTCGACCGGCGGTTTTGCCGCTGGAGCACGGTTTCCCAGCCGGTGCGGAAAGACGGGCATCATCCGATCATCTTCATGCAGCGCGGCCCGATCCGCTTCCGCGTGGACGCGCGGCGGCAGGCGGCGGCGCGACCGTTCGATCACGTTGTCGTACCGAGCCCGACCACGTTTCAGATTCCGCCGTCTCCCGAGTCGCCGCGCATCCAGGAACTCTACGCGCAGCTCGCCGCTAACGAACGCCGCAACGCGTAAATCATCCGCGACATCCTCGCCGCAGTCGCCGGGGGCCGCTCGCCACTCGTGCTCACAGAGCGCACCTCGCATGCCGATACCCTCGCCGCTGCGCTGCGCGGAAAAATCGCGCACGTCGTGCTGCTGAAAGGCGGCCAGTCGCAAAAGCTCCGCGCACTCGCCGCGCGTGAGATTGCCATCATTCCCGAGGATGCCGCGCGAGTCATCATCGCCACTGGCGGCTACGTCGGCGAGGGCTTCGACGATAGCCAGCTCGACACGCTGTTCCTCGCCCTGCCGATCTCGTGGCGCAGCACCCCCGCGCAATACGTCGGACGCCTGCACCGCCTGCACGACGCGAAAATGGAAATGCGCGTCCACGACTACGTAGACGGCGCAGTGCCGATGCTCGCGCGCATGTTCGACAAGCGCCGCCGAAGCTACCATGCCGCCGGATACACCGTCCCCGATGCGAATGCGCCGCGTCTTCCAGTCTGAAACTTTTACCGGAACAGCGTGGGAAAAATGGTCGCAAAGTAGTTTGGGGCTTCAGCCCGTGAACCGCCGCCTGCGGGTTGAAGCCCTGGACGACTTTGCCGTCTGCCACGCGGCACCGCGTGGTCGCCCGCGGCCTCTGGCATTTGAGAAACGCCGCTACGCAAACAGCGCCTTCACCGGTTTCCCGAGCCCGTCCTGCGTCGCGTAGAAGGGGCGGTCCTCGATTTCGAAGGCGGTCTTCGGGCTGATGCCCATCGCGGTGAAAATCGTCGCGTGCATCTCGGTGATGCTCACCGGGTCCTTGATCGCCACGAGCGGACGCTCGGGCGCGGTTTCGCCGTGGAGGAAGCCTCGCTTCATGCCGCCGCCGAACAGCACGACCGAGGAGCCGCCGGTGAAATGCCGGTGCAAGCCGTAGTGCTTCGGCTCCTTCAAAGTGTCGTCCTTCGGCATGTCCGCGCCAGGCTTGAGCACGTTGCCCTTCGTGCCCTCGACGAGCATGTCGCGCGAAAATTCGCTCGCGATGATCACGAGCGTGCGGTCGAGCATGCCTCGTGATTCGAGGTCGAGGATGAGCTGCGCGATGGGCGCATCAATTTCCCGGTGCATCCGCTCGGCGGTCGCGTGTCCGTTGTTGTGCGTGTCCCAATTCAGAAACGGCACGTACTCCGTCGTCACCTCGACGAAGCGCGCGCCGGATTCGACAAGCCGTCGCGCGAGCAGGCAGCCGCGGCCGAAACGGCTCGTGCCGTAATTTTCCGCGCGCTCCTTTGGCTCGAGCGTGATGTCGAATGCGTCGCGCTCCTTCGAGGCGAGCAGCCGCTGCGCGTTGTCCATCGAGCGCAGCATGGATTCCTGCTGGTAGTCGCTGAGAAAATCGCGGTTTGGGTTTTGATCGATCAGCTTGCGGTAGGCGCGGTAGCGGTTCTCGAAACGCGCGCCCTCCATGCCCTTCGGCGGACGCACCGCACGCGATGCGTCGTCGGGGAATGGCAGATTCATCGGCCCGAATTCCGCGCCGAAAAATCCCGCGGTGGTGAACGACTTCAGCTCCTCGCTTTCGCCGACGCCCTCGAGCCGCTGGCCGATATTGATGAACGCGGGGATGACCGGATTCCGCGGCCCGAGCACGCGCGACATCCACGCGCCGATGTGCGGCGCGGCGACGGTCTGCGGCGGCACGTAGCCGGTGTGCCAGTGATACTGGTGCCGCGAATGCAAAATCGCGCCGAGGTCCGCGAGCACGTGTGAGCGCAGGAGCGTCGCGCGATCCATCACCTTCGCGAGGTTCGGCAGGCCGGCGGAGATTTTGATGCCGTCCACCGCCGTATCGATCGCGGGAAAAGTGCTCAGCACTTTTTCCACAGGCGTGCCCACGGCGTAGGGCTCGTAGCGTTTCGGATCGAATGTCTCCGGCGCCGCCATGCCGCCCGCCATCCACAGCAGGATGCACGAATCCGCCGTCGGCTTCGGATGCTTCACATCGTCGGCGGCGAGCAGGCGCGGCTCGCGCGCCATCATCGCGGCGATGCTCGCGGCGGAGAGCTTTTTCAAAAAATCACGCCGCGTGTTTTGCGGATCGAGCGGGAGCGGGTTCATGGTGAATGTAGCGCCGGCAGACGTAGCGCCGACGAGTCGTCGGCAAAGGGCGTGAGAGCAGTGTTTGCGTCGAAGCTGACGACTTGCGTCCATTCGATGGGCAGGCAGACGTAGCGCGCCGTGGGCCGACGACTCGTCGGCGCTACACTCGTTCTCGTCGCGTTCCCGTTCATCGGATGATTTGAAACTCGGGCAGCATGCAGACGGCCCACAGCAAATCCTGCACGCCCTGCGCGTCGAGCGTCGGGCCGAGGAGTTCGCGCGCGCCCGCAAGTTCCGGTGGCGACGGTGGACGCGAGACGGCGAAGGTGTAGAGCCATGTGACGAGCGCATCGGGCGAATCCCATTGGCGCGCGACGAGCTTTGCCGCGCCGCTGGCGAGCGCACCGGAGAGTGCGGGGCCATTCGCGAGATCGAGCGCTTCGAGCGTGGTGAGATCCTCGGGACGCATGCTCACGATCTGCTCGCGGTTCGGACGGCCGAGCGCGCGCTGGAGGAGGTCGCACTTCATCAGCGATGCGCGCGCGGGCTGCTGCGGAGTCGAGATGTGAGCGAGCGCCTCGATCATCGCGGGCCGGATTTTCTCGTGCCGCTCCTGTGCGGGCGCGGTCGTGACAGGGAGCCACTTTGCCTTCTTCACCTCGGGGCCGGTGACCTTGTTTTTCACGTCCGGCAACTCCGGCGACCACTCCCACGATTCGTCGGTGCAGACTTTTTCCGCGCCCGACTTCATCTGCAAATGCGCCTCGAAGAACACGCCGGGGACCGGCTGCTTCGACGGCGGACGCTCCGCCACGATCACAATCTCATTCGCACCCTTGCGCAGCGCGCCCTTGAAATCCACGACGCTCACTCCGCGCGTGCGGATGATCTGCTTGTCGCTCAGAAACGCCGTGCCGTTCACGAGGAACTGCGCGCCTGCGGCATCCTGCCCGAGCACGCCGAACGCCTTCACGGGCGCATCGTCGATCGTGAAAGTTTTCCGCAGCACGAGCTTCGTGCGCTCCTTTTTCTGCGGCGGCTTCGCGGTTGCCGCATTCGCCGTCGCCGTCGGCGCGGGGGCGGGAGGCTCGGCGACATTCTGCGTCAGCGTCGGCGCGCCTTCGAAATCGTGCCCGGTGCTTTCCCAGATCCACTGTGCGGCGAGCTGCGTGCTTTTCACGAACGCCGCGTCGGGCCTGCCGCGCAGCACGGGCGCATCGGTCGCATTTGGAAATGCGCCGGTGAGCTGCCACACGGCGTCGAGGAATTGCTCCGCCGTCATCCGCTTCGCGCGCGGGCCGGCGAAGGTGAATGCACCGGTGCTGTCGTCCTTCTGTCGCACGACGGCGCGCGACTGGTACGCCTGCGACGTGCAGATCAGTTCCAGCGTCTTTTTCACATCGCAGCCGTGCGCGGAAAAATCCGCTGCGAGAAAATCGAGCAGGTCGGAACTCCACGGCTCGGTCTGCATCGCGTCCACGGGATGCACGATGCCGCGGCCCATGAGCCGGTGCCACAGGCGGTTCACCATCGTGCGCGTGAAGCGTCCGTTTTCCGGGTGCGTCATCAGCGCGGCGAGCTGCTTCAGGCGTTCGGGTTGCGGGGCGTCGGCCTTCACTTCACCGAGTTCGGGGAAAAGCCACGCGGCCTTGGCGACTGCGCCGGTTTCCTTGTCGCAGCGCGCGATTTTCAGCGGCGCATTTGCGTAGATCGCCGCGAGGCCGTACGCGTCCGTGAGCTTCCAGCGGTCCACGAAACTGTCGTGGCACGACGCGCACTTCATGTTGATGCCGAGGAACGCCTGCGAGACGGATTGCGCGAACTGCACCTCGCGCACCTGGCTCGCGTTCACCGTGCCGCGCCACGCGAGGCCGGTGGAAAATCCCGCGCTGTCCGGCGTCGGCGGCGCGATGAGTTCGCGCGCCATCACATCGTAGTGCTTGTTGTTCAGCAGCGCGTCGTAGAGCCATTTCGTGATCGGCGCGCCCGTGCCGGGGCCGAAGCCGACGCGCGAATAGTCGTTCCGCAAAAGGTCATTCCAAAAGGTGAGCCAGTGCTCCGCGTAGTCCGTCTCCCGCGAGAGCAGCGAGCGCACGAGCCGCGCGCGTTTGTCCGCATTGTTCGTCGTGGTGTCCGCGAGAAAATGCGCGAGCGCCTCCGGCTCTGGCAGCAGGCCAACGAGATCGAGATGCACACGGCGCGCGAATGCCGCATCATCGAGCGGCTGCGGCTGCGGTTTGCCGTGCTGCGAGAGATACGCGTCGAGGATGCGGTCGAGCGGATTCGTGCGTGCGCCGTGCGCAGCGGGAAGCGTGACGTTGCGCGGCTTCAGCGGCGGATCGTAGGCGGGCTTGCGAAAAGTGAACCCATCCTCCCAGTTCACGCCGCCATCAATCCACGCCTTCAGCAGCGCGACCTTCTCCGCCGGCACGCGCTTCTGCTTCGCATCCGGCGGCGGCATCTGCTCTTCGGAATCCGTCGAGAGGATCGCTTTGATCAGCGCACTCTCCGCGCTTTTCCCCAGTTCGATCACCTTCCCATTTTCCCCGCCCGCCATCAGCTCCGCTCGCGAATTCATCGAGAGCCCGCCCTTCCTCTTGTCGCCCGTGTGGCAAGCCGCGCAGTGCTCGCGGAGGATCGGCACGATGTCGTGGGAAAAATCCGGCGGTGCCTTCGCGGCATCCTGCGCCGCGCCGCGAGAGTTCAGAGCAAGCACCGCGGCGACGATGGCGGATGGAAAAGTTCGGCGTTGGAACGAGGAGGACATCGGCGTGCAGTCAATCAACATGCGCCTGCTTTCTTGGCGATGCGAAACTCGCGCGGCGCCCGCCCGCGCGAGGCTGGAAAAGCTCGCCTACTTTTTCTTCAGCTCCAGTCCCACGGGGCAGTGATCCGAGCCGGTGATGTGCGGGTAGATGCGCGCCGATTTCAGCCGCGGACGCAGCGCAGCCGACGCGAGGAAGTAGTCAATGCGCCAGCCGATGTTCCGCGAGCGCGCGTTGTTCATCTGGCTCCACCAGGTGTAGTGCCCGCCGCCTTTCTCGAACTCGCGGAACGTGTCCACGAAACCCGCCTCGATCAGCGCGCCGAAGCCCGTGCGCTCCTCGATCGTGAAGCCGTGGTTGCGAACGTTGTCCTTGGGCCGCGCGAGATCGATCTCCGTGTGCGCCACGTTCAGGTCGCCGCAGAAAATCACGGGCTTCCTTCTTTCCAACGCGCGCAGATACGTGAGAAAATCGCGGTCCCACTGCTGCCGGTAGTCGAGCCGCGTCAGCTCGCGCTGCGAGTTCGGCACATAGACATTTACGAGGAAAAAATCCGTGAACTCCGTCGTCGTCACGCGTCCTTCGCGGTCGTGCTCCGCCACGCCGATGCCGCGCTGCACGGAGAGCGGCTTGTGCCGCGTGAGCGTGAGCGTGCCCGAGTAGCCCTTCTTTTCCGCCCAATCCCAATGCGCCCCGTAGCCCGCCGGCCACTCGGCCTCGACGACATCCGGCGAAGCCTTCGTCTCCTGCACGCACACGATGTCCGCCTTTTCCGCCGCGACGAAATCGAGGAAGCCTTTCTTCAGCGCCGCGCGAATGCCGTTTACATTCCAGGAGATCAATTTCATGCGCGGCGAGGACAGCGGGCGGGCGGATCGGAATCAACCGTTAGTTTTTTTCCGTGACGGTCAATGACAGGATGTCGCGTTGAAACTGTCTCTGGATGGCATCCCATACCCGAAGTCCCAAGGCGTGATCTGTGGACATGAATCGAATATCCATGCCGATCAGATGGTCGCCAGAAAACCGCGACAAACAGTGAATCTCAGCACCCGTGTTTGCCTGCACCAGGACATAGTTGAACGCCGAATCCTTTTCTGGAGAACAGGTGCCCGTCCATCTCCCGATTGTCTTCACGCGGTGTTTCATGCTGGTGCGCGCAGAAAGCGGAACCGTGGCGGGAACCACACTGGCAACCTTTGCCAAACGAAGATCACATTCGGAAGCAACTGCGGAAATCCGTTCCTCCATTTCAATGGCGAGAACCGTGCCTTCGGGCCCTCTTCCCAGCAACACGAAGGCGATACCGACTATCACTACGAAACAGAACGTGATTAGAAGCACCAATTTCAAGCGACGGGAGGCATGTAACATCGGGGGCTGATGGTGGAGATTCTCAAATGCCATGCACCCTTCATCGCTCGCGAGCAATCCAATCGAGCGCCTTCCGCTCCACGTCTTTTACGAACGGGTCCTTTCCTGCGATGTAGGCTTCGACATCGCCGCGGCACGACTTGGCGAGTTGGAGTTTCAGCGCGCTGTACTCGCGGGCGGTCTCCGGATGTCCGAGGAGATAGTCGCGAAACGCGAGATGGCGGACGAGATGCGGGGAGCCAGCGGCAAACGCGTGGAGCTGATGTGTGCGCACCCCTGCGCCGCTGTCTTTCCGAAAATACCGGCGGCCTTGTATCCCAAACTCGCCCATCGCCTCGTAGCCGAGGCGTTCCATTTCACCTTGGCGCGCGTCGAGGACACCGAGGCTCACGGCCTCGGCCATGATGTCTATGATCGGCTTCGCGTGGATGCCGGGAATGGCGGTGCTCCCGATGTGATGCAATGCGATCAGCGCCGGGCTGAGTGCGCTTCGGATGCGCGCGGCTTCCTGCTCGAAGTCGCCCTTCCACGACGCGCGATGCGGCTCGATGACAAGTTGGAATGACATGTTGCGGGATTCATCGCACGCTCCGCATATTCACAAAAGAAAAACGCCCCGGCGTTTCCACCGGGGCGTTTTGAATTTTTGGCCTGCGGATTACCGCGCTGGCTTAGCCTTTGTGGGGCCGAGCTTGGCTCAAATTGAGCCGAGCTTAGTAGCGCTGGTAGTCGCGGCGTCCGCCGCCACCACCACCGCCACCGCCGCCGCCGAAGGAGCGGCGCTGTCCGCCGCCGCCACCACCGCCGCCGCCGCCGCCGCCGCCGCCACCCGGGCGATCTTCACGCGGGCGGGCTTCGTTGACTGTGAGGGCGCGTCCGCCGATCTGCTTGCCATTGAACATCTCGATGGCCTTCTTGGCTTCATCGGCGGTGCCCATGGTGACAAATGCGAAACCGCGGGATTTGCCGGTCATGCGATCTTGCATGAGGGCGGCTTCCGTGACGGTTCCGGCTTGCTTGAAGAGGTCTTCAAGTTCGATTTCGAGGGTCTCAAAGGAGAGGTTCCCAACGTAGAGTTTGCTGTTTGACATGTGTTTGTTTCTGCAACTTGCGGAGTCTTTCTGCGGCTGTTTCCGAGGATCGGATTTCAAACTGCCACTGGAAGCTCGCGATTTGCACCGCTCGACTAACACAACTAGCAATCTACCAACGCCCATAGGGGCTCTGAACTTGCGATGCGGAGTAGATACGCAATCCGTGGGAACGCAAGGGGTTTCTTTTTGGAAGCGAAAGATCGGGCGGGAGGCGGTGCGGATTTCCGGGGACGAAAAACGGACGATGGCGAGAGATGCGGCGGGCGGGCGTGATGCTCTGCGCGTGCGCTTGGGCGGCGTGCGATTCCGCCTCGTCACCGCTGGCGCTCCTTTGCGACGCCAAAGCGCCGCGAAAGAAACTTTGACTATTCGGCGCGATCTTTCGTCAATGGCGGGGAAGACTGGCGGCACGGCTGCCGGGAAGATTCAAAATCAACAAACAACACAGACAACCCAGATGAAACTCAAACACCTGTTCACACTCCTCGCGGCATTCGCCATCACGGTCCCCGCAATCGCCGGCGACGAAGACACGCCGCTCGGCAAGGAGATGGAAAAAATCAGCAAGGCGCTGAAGGCCGTCAACCGCGACGTCGCCGACGCCTCGAAGAAGGCCGACAACGTCAATAAAATCGCCGGCGCAAAGGAAGCGTGCGCCGCGGCATCGAAGTTCGAGCCCGCAAAGACGAAGGAAGTGCCCGCCGCGGAGAAGGCGAAATTCCTCGAAGGCTACAAGTCCTCCATGGTGGAGATGGGCAAGGAACTCGACGCACTGAAGGCTGCGCTCGAAGCCGGCAAGACCGATGAGGCAAAGGCGCTCATCGAAAAGCTCAACGCCGGGAAAAAGGAAGCCCACAAAAAGTACAAGGCCGACTAGTTTCCGCCAAAGGCTGAACGCCAATACGGTTCACGCAGAGGGGCGGTGCGCTCGATCGCACCGCCCCTCTTGCCTGCCGGCACAAACCACGCACATTGCACGCATGACGCGCAACGAACTGCTCGATCTCTATTTCATGGACGCACGGGCGAAGCTGATCGATCTCGCGGCGTTCCTCGACCGCGTGGACCGCGGCAGCGGCGATGCGGATTTCCGGCTCGCGGCGTTTCGCGAAGCGATGATGGAACTTTCGGGCGGGGAGCCGACGCGCGCGCGCGAAGTGCTGATTTGCCTCAGTGACCTGACGAGCGAGCCGATCGAAAAATCGCCAGGCAAGGGTGCGGTCGGGGCGTGGAAGAGAGTTGAAAGTTGAGAGATGAGCGGCCGCAACTTTTCCACGAAGCTCCGCGCTCCGCGCGTGAGCTGACTTTTCAGAACTCTCAACTCTCAACCCTCACCTCTCAACTTTCCCGAAAAAATGCGCTACATCGAACCACACGGGCACATGGTCTCGCGGACGACGGACGACTATCTGGCGATGGTCACGTCGGGCTGCAAGGCGGTGTGCGAGCCGGCGTTTTGGGCGGGCTTTGACCGCAGCGGCGTGCAGGGATTTTACGATTATTTTTGCCAGCTCACGGACTACGAGCCGAAGCGCGCGGCGAAGTTCGGGCTGCCGCACTACTGCTGGCTGTGCATCAATCCGAAGGAATCGGAGGATATGAAGCTCGCGGAGGAGGTGCTCTCGATCATCCCGGATTTTCTCGCGCGGCCAAACGTGCTCGGCATCGGCGAAATCGGCCTGAACAAGAACACGCGAAACGAGCTGAAAATCCTCGAGCGCCATGTGGACCTCGCGGCGAAGCACGGGCAGATGATCCTCGTCCACACGCCGCACCTCGAGGACAAGCTGAAGGGGACGCGGCTCATCCTCGATGTGATCCGAGCCGACAGGCGCATCAAGCCGGAGCACGTCATCATTGACCACGTCGAGGAGCACACGGTGGAGATGGTGCTCGATACCGGGATGTGGGCGGGCATGACGCTCTACCCCGAGAGCAAATGCACGCCCGCGCGTGCGATTGATATTTTGGAAAACTTCGGCTCTCACCGCATCTGGATGAACAGCGCGTGCGACTGGGGCATCAGCGTGCCGCTCGCGGTGCCGCGCACGATCCTCGAGATGCGCAAGCGCGGCTGGACCGAGGAGCGCGCGGATGCGGTGGCGTTTGGCAATCCGCTGCGCTTCATGTCGCAAAACCCGCGCTTCCGCATCTGATGCGCGGGCACTTGGCACTTGGCAGCGCGATGCTCCGCGATACCTTTTCCGCAGTGATTCACCGACCTCTGCCTGTCGCCCTGTGTGTGTGCATTTCCGCCCTGTGCGCGGGTGCGCAGGATGTGCCGCCGCGCCCGGCAGTCGTGGCGTATCCCAAGGTGGCTGCGCCCGCACTCGCGCTTGCCCCGACGGCCGCACCCGCACCGGCTCACGTCGCAAAGCCGGTCGAGCCGGATCCCGGCCTGCAGCCGAGCTGGGAGACGCAGAAGCTCGCGCGCAATTACATCTTCGCGATTCCCCCGCCGCGCGGCCAGATCACGGACCGGAATGGCCTGCCGCTCGCGCAGTCGCGCATCGGCTACAATCTCGCGATCAATTTTCCCGTGCCGCCGCGGTTCAGCGACGAGGAGGCCTCGCGCTTCATCGCCGAGCATGTGAAGGAGGCGCAGCAGATCACCGGGCGGGCCATCACGGTGGACCCGGCAAAGGCGCTGCGGCAGTACCGGGAGCGCGCGGTGCTGCCGATGGTGATCGCGCAGGATCTGAAGACCGCGGAACTCGATCGGCTCAAGCGCAGCCAGCCGCCGGGGCTCACGACGATCCCCGTCTATCTGCGCACGTATCCGCAAGGCGCGCTCGCGGCGCATGTGCTCGGATTCGTGGGCCGGCAGGGCGGCTTCCCGAGCGGGGAAATCGAAAACAACGAGCTGCTCTGGCCGGAATTCGAGGGGCGCGACGGCATCGAGAAATCCTTCAACACGCAGCTCACCGGCAAGCTCGGCGTGATGCAGGTGGCGTTCGACGCGAAGGGCCTGAAGTCCACGGAAAAAGTCACGCTCCCCCCGCGGCCGGGGCAGAATGTCGTGCTCTCGCTCGACCTGAAAATCCAGCAGATCGTCGAGAAGGAACTGATTCGCGCGAAACGTCCGTGCGCGATGGTGGTGATGGATCCGAAGACCGGCGAGATCCTCGCGATGGCATCCGAGCCCGCCTTTGATCCGAACATCTACGTCCCGAGCGTCTCGCCCGAGGTGATGGACAAGCTCACGAAGGACCCCTTCAACCCGCTCTTCCCGCGCGCCTACCGCGCTGCATATCCGCCGGGCTCGATTTTCAAAATCATCACCGGCCTCGCCGCGCTGAACGACGGCTACGTGCATCCGGACGACGAATTCGGTGGCGAGGCCGCAATTAAGATTGGCAAGACCACATTCCGGAACTGGAAGCACAGCGATGTCGGCCCGCTCAATTTCACGGCGGCGCTCATCCAGTCGTGCAACACGTACTTTTACAAGATGGGCCTCAAGTCCGGCTACCGCCCGATCCTCGACTACGGGAGCCGCCTCGGGCTCGGCGCGAAGACGGGCATCCCGGTCAGTTTCGAGGAGCCGGGCAATCTGATGACGCCCGAATACATGCAAAAGCACCACGGGCGGGGAATCATGCCCGGCGACATCGCGAACATGAGCATCGGCCAGGGCGACACGCTCGTGACTCCCGTGCAGATGGCTTCGGCGATGTGCGCGATTGCAAATGGCGGCACCGTCTTCCAGCCGCGGCTCGTGCTCCAGGTGCAGGATCTCGATGGGCACATCACCTTCGGCTACGACACGCGCGTGCGCAGCCAGATTGACATCCATCGCGACACGATGAAGGCGCTGCGTGCCGGGCTCGATGGAGTCGTGAACAGCGGCGGCGGCACCGCTGGCCGCGCGGGAGTCCCCGGCTTCAAGGTCGTGGGCAAGACCGGCACCGCGCAGTGGGGCCCGAAGAAAAGGGAGAAGGTCGCCGCGTGGTTTGTCGGCTTCGCGCCGCTCGACAAGCCGCAGTACGCGTTCGCCGTGCTCTACGAGGGCAAGCCCGGCGACAACGACGTCCACGGCGGCACCTACGCCGCCCCGATCGCGGGCCGCGTGCTCAAGGAAATCCTGAAGGCGGAGCCGAAGGAGGAGAAAAAGGGCGGCCTCAAGAAGAAGCGCGTCGATCCCGACGCCGAGTAGGGACGGATTCCGGCAAGCCGCGCAGGCGCGCATTGCGGCGAACGTGATGGGGGAAACTTGGAAAACGATTTGGGTTTCCACGGTGTTCGATGGCGCAAAGTAGGCGAGGTTTCCAACCTCGCGCGGCAGGATGGGCGCAGGTGGCGGGATGGCGCGGAGCGAAAGGCGCACACCACTCGCGAGACCGCCTACGCGAGGTTGAACCTAATGTGCATATCCGGTTGCGTGACAAAGAGAGGACGGAGAGGGAAGGAGGCGAGGTGGAGCGTGACCTCCGGGCACGCTTCGGAGGACGGCTGGCAAGCGCGAGACCGGAAACGCGCCCGGAGGTCGCGTTCCACCGGCGTTGCCCGGCGACGCGCGTTTTATCACGCAACCGGATAAGCAGGGAACCTAAAACCGTGAATGGAGATCCACGGAAGGCACGGAAAAACACGGAAGCCAGATGCTTTCGCCGTCACGCTGACTCACCCAACGGATGAGGCGCACTGTTTTCCAAACTCTTTCATTCCATGTCCTTTCGTGTCTTCCGTGGACATCCCGTCGCCGTTTCCAGATTGAAAACCTCGCCGACTTTGCCTGCCGCACCGCTTCGTCTGTCCGGCTATTTGTGCGAGATGGTATAATCCGATGGCCCGGCTTACAAAGTCGTCAGCGGGTGAGTTCCTTGGGGAGTTCGGCGACGGCGGGCATGCCTTTTTCGTTCCAGTCCTCGTTGTTCGGCCCGTACATCTTGAACGAGGTGATTTTGACGATCCCCCACTCTCCTTGCTTCAACATGATCGAATCCTGCGCGACACCCTTGCCGTAGGTCCGCGTGCCAAGGGTTTGCGCGCGGAGCGGAGCGTGCGCAGTGAGCGCGGCTATGATCAATTCCGCGCCGCTCGCGGTGAGCCCATCCTGCAGGATGGTCAGCTTTGCGGGCACGTACGGCACCGCGTTTTCGGAAACCGACTTCTCCTTGCCTCCCCGGCGCTCGAGGGTGGCGATGGGCGTGCCTTTCGGCAGAAAAATTTCTGCGACGCGGACGGCGTCAGCGAATCCACCGCCCTCATTGCCGCGGAGATCGAGCAGCACCGCCTTGTCCGGGCCGAGCGCGAGAAATTCGTCCCTCAGTGCTTTCGCGGTCGTCGGCGTGATCGCGGAAACACGGATGTGATGGCCGAATCCCCTGTCTGGGCGGACTTCCACCGACGCGTGCTGCACCTTCGCGCGCTCGATTGCGAAATCTTCCTCTTCGCCGTCCGCCCCGGCGTGGCGGACGCGGATGCGAACCGGCGTGGCGGGATTGCCGCGCAGTCGTGTGGCCGCCTCGTAGATGGTCATCTTGCGTGTCTCCTGGCCGTCAATCCGCAGGAGAAGGTCTCCTTTGCGAACGCCCGCGAGCGATGCGTTTTCGCCCAAGTATGGCGTGCAGACGAGCCCGGCCTCCCCTCGGGTGAGACCGACTCCGATCCCGACGAAATTGACGGCACGATCGAGTTTGATCAGATCGGGGGCAATCGATCCGGGGACTAACTCGCAGTAATCATCAATGGTGGCGAGAAACAGATTCAGCGACCGCTCGATCAGCACGCGAACGGCGAAATCCTGGGCTTTGGGCGGGGCGGCCTGGGCGACTTTGCGGATGGTGTCCACGAAGATGTTCCCGGCGAGATCGAGGTCCGCGTCGGGAGGGATGCCCACGGGAAAACTCGCGTTATATTTTTGGCCGAGCGCCTTCTTCAGTTCGGCATGGGCGCCGGCGAGGATCTCCGGCTGCGTGAAGCTCTTGAGCGAGTGCTTCTCGATCGTTTCGATCGCGGTGCGCAGAAAGTCTGCGTCTGCCTGCGTGATGTCGTCGCTCTGCGCACGCAGGGTTGCCGCCGGAATCGCCAGCAGAGCCACCGCGCTGCAAAACAGAAAACGGCGGCGGGTACCACACCCGCCGCCGTCTGCATGATGGATATCCGCGGGCACAGTCGCCGGGCGAAATTATTCGCCGAGCATCCGCCGACGGCGCGCTGCCGCGCTTTCGACGCGCGAGGTGCTCCGTTCGGTGCGACCGAGTTCGGCCCTGCGGTCGTTCAGCCGAGTCTGGGCCTTTCTCTCGCTCCAGAAAATGCCGCCTTCGTTCGGATTTCCCGTGGTTTCGCACCCCGTGAGGAGCTGAAGTGCGACGGTGGCGATAATGAGGCTGATGGATTTCATTGGTATCGTTTTCGCGGGTCCGGAAAATTAGCCGCCGATGGAAGAGTTCAGGCTCGCAGTGCGGTTGATGAGGGTGGAGCGTTCGGACTTTGCATTGCTCCATGCCTGCGAGGCCTGGCGGTATTGCCCGTAATTGGATGAAGATCTCGCTTTCGAGTCACCGAGCACTTCGGACCGATCCTTGTCAAATTGCGCCTCGGACTTCGCCTGGTTCGCAGCTTCCGTCCGGATGGCACCGACCTCGGACTTCAATTTCCGCAGTTCGCCCTGATTGCCCGCGCTGCGGGCGGCGCTGGCGCGGCTTTCCAGGCTGGCCAGCCGGCGCTTGAGCGACTGGTTGTAAGCGACAGCACGCGCATTGGCATTGTGTGCAATCCTGATCTCCTCATTGAGCCACGCTTCGGCTGAAACATAATGCGCCTTTCGTTTGGCGACGGCACTGCCGTACACGAAACCGGCAGCAGCACCGGCACCGGCACCGATGGCAGCGCCTTGGCCGATGTTACCACCCGTAAGGGCGGCGACGCCTGCACCGAGGCCGGCTCCGAGAATTGCGCCGATGCCCGTGCCTTGGGCCTGCGCTTTCCGGCCATCCGCCGTGGGGGCGCAGCCGGAGGTTCCGAATGAGACGAGGGCGATCAATCCCGCCGCTTTGATGTAATGGGTTTTCATGTTGGGTGAATTTGAACTGGTTGGCGCTGCGTCTAGGGAGGCCGCTACTCGATTGTCAAGCTCTCATTCTCATTTTCGCGCGGCGCTCATCGTGCCGCGGGCGGTCCACTGTTCCGTGGTGAATGGCGGGCGGCCGAGTTGCGCTTCGAGAGGGGCGTCCCCTGCGCGCGATTCGGACGCTTCAATCTTCACGGTGCCGTCGGTTTGGCGTTTTGCGATCAGCACCCAGTCGAACGATGGGTCACCCTCCTCGACTCGCGACCAGCGCAGCCGCACCTTCAAGTTACCCTCGGCGTCCAGCGTTCCCTTTTCAAATGCGCACCACCTTTTGCCCTCCGTAAATCGCCCGCCCAGTTCCGGCTCGACGGACAGTTTGCAGTTCAGTTCAGAGCCGGCCGGGGCGACCTTCAGCGCGCCGGAGTATGCGCCGACCCAGCTTGGCGGCAGGCTGAATTTCTGCTCAGTCCCGGCGCGCACTTCGACGTCGTTTTTCAAGCGGCGCTCGACGCTTTGGTCTTTGCGCAGTGTCAGCAGATAATAGCCGGGCTCGAGTTCCGCGGGCGTCGGGCCGGTGGTCTCGATCGGGAAGGAGATTGCGCGTCCCGCTTGCGAGGACGACGCGCCGCCGTCGAGTTGCCGGGTCATTTTCACGCCGACCTCCGCGTAGTCGCAGCCTTGCTCCGCGGTGAAAACGAGGCGGCCTTTCTGCATCTTCGGAAAAAAATCGAGCGGCTTGCGCAGGTCGCTGCGGCCTTCGATGATCAGCTTTTCCGGGCTGAAGCCGGCGACTTCGCCGATGATCTCGACGGGCAGCGGAAGCCCGCCTTCCGGGATCGGCAGATCCCACCCGTTCGCCGTGCGGGTGGCGGCGAGCACGGTGCCGTTGGCTGTGAATTTCGGCACGCCGGGAAGCTCGCCCGATTTCAGCTTCACGATGTCACCCGCCGCGAGTCGCTCGCCTGCGGGCGGGGCAACAGTCGGCGCAACAGTCGGCGCAACAGTCGGTGCGGGCGTGGGGGCGGGCGTCGGATTCAGGACGGTCTTTGCCGGCTCTGGCGTCCGATTGACCCACCACACCGCAGTGCCGCCGGCGGCGGCGACGGTGACCACGAGCGCGGCGATGAGCGCGCCCATTTTTCGCGGCGCCCGCGGAGTGGCCTCGTGTTTGCGCGATGGCACGATGGGGGCGACGCGCGCGGCGGTCTGCGTCGCGGCGGTGGCGGTCTTCGGGAATGCCGTAGGCGTGCCTGCCGTCGCCGTACTGCGGGTGCCAGTCTTTGCGTGAGTGCGGGTCGCGGTGGTGCCGCCCATTCCCTCGAGCGCGAGCACACGGCCGAGGAGCGGCCCGCACGCGGTGTACCCGGTCACTCGGCCGATGACCTGCGCGAGCGTGCGGTTGCTCTCCTCGGACAACTCCGGGATGGCGACGTAACCCTGGACAGCGAGTGATGCCGCCGCGGGCGAATCGCGCCCGGCCGTCATGCGGTAGAGCAGCCGCGCGAAGAGGCTCGCCACATCGTCGGCACTCGTCTCGGTGAGCGCGTCGGGTGTCATCGTGACGGCAGCACCACCGTCATCATGCACGAGCGATTCGCCCGCCTCTGCGCGGTCGCGCAACGTGAGGAAGCGTGGCATGAGCACGGGTTGCGACAGCCCGCCTGCTGCGCCGGAATCCGATGCGACGAACAACTGCCCCGCGCCGAGTTCGACGCCGGGGAGCCCCGCCTCCGTGAGCCGGTCGCAAGTGGACGCGATCGTTTCGAGCAATGGGCGCGCATCGGCGATGGGCACTTTGCCGCGGACTTTGAGCGCCGCCAGCAAATCGCTGCCCTGGGGTGCATCGAGCAGCACCGCCGTGAAATCCGCATACGAACGGATCCCGCGGACTGCGAGCAAGGACGGCAGCTTGAGCGCGGCGAGCCGTCCGACGTTCTGCCGCACGCGATCGAGCAGCCCGGCATTGGCGCGGACTTTTGGATCGAGGACGTGGATGAGCGCAGGGGCCGCGCCGGCTGCGACCGGCGTCGCGCGGTACGTCCGGCCGCTCGCGCTGTCGCCGAGGATCTGCGTCATTGCAAAATCGGCATCGAGGTTCCCTGGGAATGTTTCAATGTCCGCAGGTGGTGCGTCCGCCGCCTCCGCGGGTCGCGCTGGGCCGCCGTCGGGCGCATGGACGAGGTCGGTGAAAATCGTCGCGCCCATTGCGGTCGCAGCGGCATTGAGCGCGTCGAGCGCCTGAGCCGCGCTGGCCGGGCGACGCGCAGGATCCTTCTCGATGAGACACTCGATGACCGCGCGCAATGCCGCGGGCAGGGTCGCCGGCAGCCTGCCCGCGTAGCTCTCAGCCGAGAGGCGGCTGGCGATGATCGCAGCGGGCGCCCCGGAGTCCGGCGGCTGTGCAGTGGCGAGATGCCAGAGCGTCATGCCGAGCGAAAATAGATCGCTGCGCGCATCCACGTCCTGCTCCTTGAGCTGCTCGGGGCTGGCGTAGAGCGGCGTGCCGATGCGTTGCGCAGCGTCCCCGCCGTCCTGCGGTCCGGTCTGCACGAGGCCGAAATCAATCAGCTTCACCACGAGCGGTCCTTCCGCGCTCGCGAGCATGAGGTTTGCGGGCTTCAGATCGCGGTGGATGAATCCAGTCGCATGGCAGCACTTCAGCGCGCTGGCGGCCTGCTGCCCCACGGCGAGCACCTGCTGCGGCGACATGGTCCCATGCGTGCGCATCCACTCCGCGAGGTTGCCGCCCGCGCAAAACTCCATCGCGTAGAAAAGCCCGTTTTCAATCACCCCGAAGTCATAAACCTGAGCGATGTGGGGATGCCGGAGGCGCGCGACCGCCTTGGCCTCGGCGAGGAATTGCTCGCGCGCCTTCGCCTGCGCGAGGAACCGCTCGCTGATGACTTTGATCGCCGCGAGGCTTTCGAGGAAACTGTGCCGCGCGAGATAGGTCTCGCCGTAGGTGCCCCTGCCGAGCAGCCGCGGCTTGCCGTTGGCGTCCATCTCGATTTCGAAATTGCCGAACCGGGTTGGGGACGAATGGCTGTCGTCAGGAGCGTTTGGTGGTCGCATGGATTGGACGCGCGGCGTGGCACCGCAATCGCGCACGCTACTTTCCGGTCTGCTTTTTGAAAAGGCCGAACAGCGTCACCGCGTAGCACGCGGCCATCCATGCGGCGAGCGTTGCGAGCGCGCTGCGCGCCTCGGCGAGACTGCGGTACGGCACGCCCTTGCGCACGAGCACGTCGCGCCGCCCTTCCACGCTGTCGCGTTCACCGTAGCGCTCGTCGTCCGGCTCGCGGAGCACCGCCTTGTGCTCGCCGCGGCGGTCCGCGATGACCGCGAGATTTTTCCACGCCGCGTTCACCGGCGAAGATTTGTCGTAGCTCTGCGAGCGCGTCGCGTCCTTTTCGATCCACTCGACATTTTCCTTCTCCCCGAGCGGCGAGAGAAAAACGGGCGTCTTCGTGCGGTTGCTCATCTTGGGCGCGTTCAGGCCGAAGACAGCCCCGACATCCATGATGCGCTGCGCGGAATAGCTCGGCATCACCTTGCTGAAGTTCCGCACCGACTTCGACATTTCCGGCACGGCGACGACGATGCCGCCGAAAAGAATCTGCGGGATGAGCACGAGCGGCACCCAGAGCACCGCCTGCGTGGTGCTGTCCACGAGCGAGGAAATCGTGAGCCCGATGGCCACGCTCACGAGCGTCGCCGCCATGATCGCCAGCAGCCGCAGCCCGAGCGCCGTTCCGATCACCTGTCCCGCGGGCAGGCCGGGGAGCATCACCTGGCGGCCTTTTGGGTCGGTCACGACGGTCTCGCCGTCGGATTTCAAAAGCAGCCGCGGACCGGTATCGAGGACGTTTTGCGTGATCTGCAGGAACTCGCACAGCGCGGCCATCGCGCGGACTTTCGTCCGGCTCGGACCCGCGGGCGCGGGCGGCGCTTGCGGTTCCTCCGCGGGCGCACTCGCCGTGGCGGCAGGTTTCGTTTCCGAGGCGTCCACGAGCGAGAACTCATCCGCCGCCTTTTCCGCGGCCGCGGCTGCCGGCACGGGCGGCGTGAGGCGCTCGGTGATGCGCTGCTCGATTTTTTCCCGCCCGCCCGTCGTGCCGTGGAAAAACTGCGCGCCGGTGAGCACGGTCGCGAGCAGCACGACCGCCTGCGCCAGCGAGATCGCGGAAAGAAAGCCGAGCTTGCTCAGCACGTAGGCATTCATGCTCTGCCCGCACACGCGCTCGCGCCGGAAGATCGGCAACTCGGCGACGATCTGCTGCGCGCCGTTGCTGCACCCGAACCACATCGTCGCCACGATCGTGAGGAACAGCCGCAGCGGCGCCTCCTCCGCGACCCAGCCCACGAGCACCCCGATGAGCAGCGGTTGCGCGAGCAGGAAGACGAGGTTCAGCCAGTCCGCGTGGACGATGGACCACTGCCGCCGCGCGAGCGTCGCGAGTGTTTTCACAAAGCCCACCTTCGGCTTCGGCTTGCGCGGGGCGGCGGCCGCGGCGAGCAACTCGACCGGCGGGATGAGCCGCACGGCATTGCGGGCAAAACGCGACGCGCGGTATTCCTCCTCCCACTGCACCGCCGTGCGCGTGCCGGCCTTCTCGTGCTTTTGCAGCAGCGTGTAAATCGCCTCGAGCGGCGCGTGCTCGTACGACGTTTCCTCGCCAGCCGTCTCGCCGAGCAGGAAGTGCTCGCGCGCATTGTCGCTGTCGCCGGCAAAGACGAGCCTGCCGCCCTCGATGAAGAGCATCTGGTCGAAGAGATACGCCTTGTGCAGCACGTGCGTCGTGCAGATGACCGTCAGCTTCGTGAGCGTGAGCGACTGCAGCAGCGTCATCAGTTCGACCTCGGCTGCCGGGTCGAGGCCCGAGGACGGTTCGTCGAGGAAAAGGACGCTCGGCTTGGCCAGCAGTTCGATGGCGATGCTCACGCGTTTGCGCTGGCCGCCGGAGAGTTGCGCGACGCGCTTCTGCGCGTGCGCCGTCAGCCCGAGCTGCGTGAGGATGCGTTCGACGAGCGCCGTGATCTGCGCGCGCGGCAGCCGCAGCCGCAGCCGCGCGCTGTAAGTCACCGCCTGCGTCACCGTCAGCTCCTTGTGAACGATGTCGTCCTGCGGCACGTAGCCGATGCCGAGATCACGCAGCTTCGCGCGATCAGACAGCGGCACGCCGCCGATGCGGACCGTGCCGCTCGTGGCCGGGTTCACACCGCAGAGCGCGTTGAGGAATGTTGATTTTCCCTGCCCCGACCGCCCGAGCACGCCGATGAATTCGCCCGCACCGATCGTCACCGAAACGCTGTCGAGGATTTTACGCCGACCCACGATGACCGTGAGATCGCGCGCCTCGATCGTGCCCGCCAGCTCCGGCTGGATGCGTGTGACCGAACGCCCGGTGAACTCGAAGATGTAGCCCGAGATGCGGAAGCGGTCCCCGAACACGAGCCGCTCGCGCTGGAAGTTCAACCCGTTCAACTCCACGCCATGCCCGCTATCGTGGCTCAGAAACCAGTCGCGCCCCTCCTTTGAAATCGAAGCCGCCTTCCGGGAGATGCTCGAATCCTCCGCGTCCAGCGCCACCCGCCCGTGGCTCGCCGGGAAATCAGGATGGTCGCGCCCGAATGTAATTCCAGCGGGCGTGAGAATGATCTGTGAGCACGCCGCGCCTGCGCAAGATGGCTCTGCTGGCACGCGCAGGAACTGCAAGGTGACATCCGCCACCTCGATGGTGTCGAGGTGGTTCAGCGGGATCGGCTCCGTCGAGTTCACCATCCGCGCATTCACCGCGATGGAAACCGTCTTCTCGCTCCCGCAGCGGAAAAGCCACGTCGCGCGGCGTGCATCCCATTCGAGCGATGCGATGGAAGCGCAGGCGCTGTCCGTTTCGATGCGCAGCGGATCGGCCGGCCCATTGCCGAGCAGGCACTGTTCGCGTGGCAGCGGCAACGCCCGATCGCCATCGCGATCCATGACCCGGAGAATTCCCTTCATCAGCCCTCGCGCGTCACTTCTTCTTGTCGAAGCTGACGGTCTTTTCCTCGTCCGCCCTCGGAAGCGACGGACCTGGCGAACGTGGCGGCACCGGGTTGCCAGGCGACGGCGCTGGCGGAATGGCGGGCGCAGGCGCAGGCGCGGGATTCCGCACCGTGGCCGGCTGGCGCGGCTTGTCGCCCCACGTCACGTTTTTCGTGTCGTTCGCCGGCATGGGATTCACCTCCGGCTGCCGCACCTGCTGCGGCTGGGGTTGCGCGGGCTGCACGTTTTGCCCGGGCTGTGTGGGCTGTGTGGGCTGTGTGGGCTGTGTGGGCTGTGTGGGCTGCTTCGGCTGCACAGGGTTTGCCGCAACCGGACTGGCTGCCGCGAGCATCCCGCGCACCGCGTCGCCCGCAGAGGGGAAAACCCACCGTCCGTCCGGCGTAGCCGTCGCGACAATGTCCTGCCCGCTGACACTCCCGTCCGGCATCCGCAGCATGAAATGAAACGTCGCGACGGTTTTCACTTCGGAATACGCCGGAGCGCCGACGGTCGCGCCTTTCAACTCCTCCTCGAGTTGCCCGGAAAAATTCTTCGCCGCCTCCCGGAAGCCTTCCTCGGACGCCGCCGGGGGTGCCGCCGCGGCGGCGGGCTGTGCGGGCTGTGCGGGCTGCTCTTTCGGACGGCTCGCATCCGCACGGATTTCTTGGATCTCAGCCTTCGCCGCCTCCAGTTCGGTCTGCGCGTGGGTGACCTGCAATTGCAAGTCCGCGCTCGGATCCTCGCATCCCCCAAGGCAGATGGCCGCAGCGATGCAGACCGGGATGGATAATCGAACTGGCAGTGACCGCCGCCGATTGGAATAAGGATACGCACTCATAGCATCTGACTAATATCATTCGGCGCGGGAGTGTCCAGCGCACACACGAGCGCGTTTCGGCACCTGAGATATTCCTTGCCAGCGACCGCGGCGGAATCTTATACCGTCGCCCATGGCGCTCTGTTTCCGGTTCCGCAATGTATCCCTGACAGCACTATTCGGGACACTTCTCGTGACGGCACCCAACCCAGTCGCGTTTGCCGAGGAAGACAAACCGCTTCCCGATTTCAAAAAGGCGCAGTCCGCCGGCCTCGGGATGCCGTCTCCGTTCGACAAGTTCCTCGCCATTGACATCGCGCTGAAAGGCAAGGTGAGCTGGAAGAAAGCCTACGCCGAAAACTCCGAGCACCTCGACCCGGATAAGTTCACCGACAAGGAAGTCGGCATCCCGCTGGCCCTCGGCATTCGCATCGCCGACGGCGTGATGGCCGTGAAGGCGCGTGACGCGGAGTTGCTCAACCAGTGCGCCGATGACATCGAAAAACTCGCCAAACGCATGGGCATCGCGGATGGCGAACTTCGCCGCGCCCGCGATGTGCGCGACGCCGCAAATCGCGGCGAGTGGCTTCGGGTTTTCATGGACCTCGCCTTCTTCCAGCAGGATATCATGCGCCTCATCAGGAAGGGGGAAAACCAGTCGCGCGGCACGCTGCTCATCGTTTCGGGCTGGATTCAGGGCGCGCGCTACACTTCGAAGCTGATCGGCGCGAACTATTCGCCGGACCTTTCCAACATCCTCCGCGAACCGCTCCTCGCCAAAGCGCTGCTCGACGAAGTCAAGGCTCTTCCAGCGCAATTGCAAAAGGATCCGCAGGTCGCGCGCCTCCGCGACGAGGTGCTCCCGGCCGTCTATGCCATCGTGAATGTGAAGCTCGCCGAACCGATTGCCCGGGACCGCGTGGCCGAACTCGAAAAAATCGCCACGCAGTTTGTAAAAAAGGCTGTCCAGAAGGCGAAGTAATTCCGCTTTTTCCCGCAATAAACCAGACCAACCAACCATGAAATCCACCTGCCTCCTGCTCGCCACCGCTCTCGCGCTGGCTCCGCATTGCCTGCGCGCCGACCCGGCCTCCGCGGACGACGACTGCTATAAGATGGCCGTCCATTACACCCAGACCGGCTTCGCGATGACGCCGACCAATTACACCAGCACCGGCGGCTCCGGTCTCACGGTCAAGTATAACATCCCCGTCAGCCGCGGCCTCGACTACGTTTTTCTTGTCGGGCGTGACTCGTATGTGCGCGACATTGACCTCTACGTTTATAGCGAAGTCGGCAATCTGATCATCAAAGACACGCGCCCCGATTCCCGTGCGGGCGTCAAATTCCGTGCAGACTACAACGGCACGGTCGTCGTCTATGTCCACCTCGCGCGCGCCTCAGGCCTCGCCTCATTTTCCGTGATGGTCGGCCGCCGCGGCGCGGAAAAGGGCCCGGTCACTCCGGCTGTGGAAGGCGGAGGTGGGCAAGCCAACCCAACTCCGTAGTTCCTGAAGACAACTAACAATCCACCAGATTCCAGCCACACAACCCATGAAAACACTCATCCTGCTCCCATTTGCCGCCGCCGTCCTGCTTGCCGGTTGCGCACAGCAACCACCCGTCGTCGTCGAGCGGCACCATCACCACTACACCCGGGATTATTCTCCTGGCAAAGCCTCGCCTTCGGTCCGCTCTGAGGCACCGGCGGAATTCCGGGCAGTCGAGAAAGCGGACTGACACTCCGGCCCCACGGAATGGAGCGGTGAGATTCTGCGTGCTGGGAAGCCGGATTGATTTGGCTTCCTGATCACGAATCATCAACGGCGATACCCAGCACATGAGGCACGACCTCTTGCGCAGGGGATGAACTTCGGAAAACTCATTCGCAACGCGACGCCGTGAGCTATTCGGGGCGCAATCTTGGGCTGCGGCGCGAAGCGTCACCGTCACGCCAGGGCAATCGCATCAAAAACCACGGGGAAGCTGCATTGACGAAAGGCCGCTGCGCGGGACTTAACGTCTAACATTTAACGCCTAACGCCTAAGGCTGAAAGTTCACAGCGATCAGCTCCATGGAATCGGATTCCGCCGTTTAGAGTTAGAAGTTAGGTGTTAAATGTTAGACGTTAAGCCCGCCGCAGGCGCCTCCCGCTGTCCTGAAGTTTCGCTTTTTGAGACGAAGGACTTTTGATGCGATTGCCCTGACCGTCACGCCGCCTTGGAGGGTCACTCAACTTGGACGTCAATCTCTTTTGCATGCGACTGCCGATGTCCGCTGGAAATCATTTCCGAGGGCGGTGTCGCAAAGGCGCCTGCCACAGCAGTCCAAGGCGCACGGAACTTTCGGCACGCAAGCCGTCCATCGCGCGGTTTCGTTGATGGAGCGTGCCGATTTAACGTGCAGGCACTTGTGCCTGCGGCTCAATCTGGCAGAACGTGTGCCGCATGATTCGCGAAGTGACCATCCACCGGTTTGCCGACGGCATCACGCCGGGGCCGGGCCGCGACGAGGTCGTGATCGAGGAGCCGCTGGAGATCCGCATCGAGGGCGCGCCCGTCGCGATCGCGATGCGCACGCCGGGGCAGGATGAGGAACTCGCCGCTGGCTGGCTGCTGAGTGAAGGCATCGCAAATTCCGCAACTGACATCGCGGCCATCGTCACGAAACCCGGCGGCGACGACCAGCGCGCCGCGATGGTGGATGTGATGCTGCGCGATCCTTCGCGCTTCGACGCGACGCGGCACCGGCGCAGCCTCGTGACGAATGCAAGTTGCGGGCTCTGCGGCGCGGCGACGGTGGATCAGGTCCTGCGTGATTTTGCAAATGTCACATCGCAGTTTTGCATCGGCGCGAATCTCCTCCTCGAAATGCCCGCGCTGCTCACCGCGCAGCAGGGCGCCTTCCGCCGCACGGGCGGCGTGCATGCGTGCGGGCTTTTCGATGCGGCGGGAAAATTGCTCGCGGTTCGCGAGGACGTGGGCCGTCACAACGCGCTCGACAAGCTGCTCGGACGCGCGCTGCTCGACGGCCTGCTCCCGCTCTCGCAGCACGTGATCTTTCTCAGCGGACGCGTGTCCTTTGAGATGATGCAGAAGGCGCTCGCCGCCGGCGTGCCAGTGGTCGCCGCGATCGGCGCACCGTCCTCGCTCGCGATCGGGCTCGCAGAAAACAGTGGCCAGGCACTCGCGGCATTCATCCGCGGCGGGACGATGAATGTCTATGCCGGGATCGGGAGACTTCGCGGAGCGGGCAGGCCATAGTAGCCCAACCAAGCCCACCCGCCCCGCGTGGAAATCACTTCATCGAGAGCTGCTCCTCGGAGAGCTTCACGACCCGGCCTTCCGGGTCGCGGAAATTCGTGAACGGCCCCACCGTCGTGACGATGATCCCCTGCCGCCGAAGCTCGGCGAGCAGCGAATCCTGGCGCTTCAGCACGAGGTTCAGGTGAAAGTAGCTGACCATCTCGCTGTGCTCCGCCGGGCGGAGGCAGACCGGGATGCCCGCGAGATCCATGTTGCAGAAGTGGCCGAATTTTTCATGCACGACGCGTGCGTTCAGCAGCTCGACGTAGAAGTTGCGGACGTCGTTGTATTGCTGGGTGAAGATCGTGATGCCGTAGCACTTCGGCTGTGCGACCACGGCGCTCGCCGCGTCCGAGTCGCGGTCGGTGTCCATGTCCGAAGTGATGCTTGAGAGACTTATCATGGCGGACGATATAGCGAGGCCTGTGCCAAAGTTATAATTTCTATAACATCCCGCGCGCCGACTTTCGCACGCCCCCGGTTTCACGGCTGAGCGCACGGCATGGAACAGACGCGTGCCTGCTCGCAGCTTTGTGCTGAGATCACGGGCGCGGCGTGATTGAATCCGCGGACTCCGACCACATGACGCTGCGCATTTTTTCCCTCCTCGCCATTTTCACCCTCCGCAGTCTTGCCGCGGAGAAAAAGGATCCCTTCGAGGAACTTGTCCGCCCCACCGAACCGCTCACGCCCCAGCAGGAGTGCGCGGCATTTCATCTGCCGCCGGGATTTGAAATCCAACTCGTCGCGAGCGAGCCCGATCTCCGCAAGCCGATGAACATGCAGTGGGATGCGCTCGGCCGACTGTGGATCACCGAGTCGCGCGAGTATCCCTTTCCCGTGAAGGACGGCTCACCGGGCCGCGACTCGATCCGCATTTTCTCCGACTTCGCGCCGGATGGCCGCGCGCGGAAGATGGAGATTTTCGCCGAAGGGCTGAACATCCCGACCGGCCTGTATCCGTTCCGCTCGAAAAATGCGGACGGCAAGCTGACGTGGAAATGCATCGTGTGGAGCATCCCGAACATCTGGCTGCTCGAAGACACCGACGGCGACGGCAAGGCCGACAAACGCACAGTGCTCTACGGCCCGCTCGGCTGGGAGCGCGACACGCATGGCAATCTCTCGTCGTTCCGCCGCGGCGCGGACGGCTGGCTTTACGGCACGCACGGCTTCAACAACGAGAGCACCATCCGCGGCAAGGACGGCAGCGAATTGCACATCCAGAGCGGCAACACCTACCGCCTCCGCCTCGACGGCTCGCGCGTCGAGGGCCACACATGGGGCCAGGTGAATCCGTTCGGCCTCTGCTGGGACAATCGCGGCAACCTCTTCAGCGCCGACTGCCACAGCTCGCCGATCTACCAGCTCCTGCGCGGCGCGTATTACCCGAGCTTCGGCAAGCCGCACGACGGTCTCGGCTTCGCGCCGCAGACCATCACGCACTCGCACGGCAGCACCGCCATCTGTGCGCCGATCTACGTGTGCGATCTCGCGTGGCCCGCCGAGTGGCAGGATCACATGTTCGTCGGAAATGTGCAGACGAGCCGCATCAACCACGACGCCATCACCTGGCACGGTTCGTCGTCGAAGGGAAAGGAGATGCCCGATTTCCTCTCGACGGACGATCCGTGGTTCCGCCCCGTGGACCTGAGTTGGGGCCCCGACGGCGCGCTCTACGTCGCGGATTTTTACAACAGGATCATCGGCCACTACGAAGTCCCGCTCACCCACCCCGGCCGCGACCGCGAGCGAGGGCGGATCTGGCGCATCGTGTATCGCGGGGAAAATGGCGCACCACTCGTGAACTACGGACCGCTCCCGACCGACATCGCCGGCTGGGTGAAGGAACTCGCCTCAACAAACCTCACCCGCCGCACCCTCGCGCTGAACGAACTCTGCGACAACTTCAGCAAAGGAGCGCAGCCTGAAGACACGCTGCCTGCGCTCTCAGCGGCATTGGCAAACCCCGCGAATGATTTTCAAAAGGTCGGCACACTCTATTCCCTCTCACGTCTGAGCGCGCTCGACGAGCCTATGCTCCTTGCAGCCATCAGCGACGCCGCCCCGCTCGTGCGTGTCCATGCTGCGAAGATTGCCGCAGGCACGACTGGCTATTTGCTGTCAGCACCCGTGAGCGATATAAAAAAGGCGCTGACGATGCGCAGCGATGCAGTCACGCAATCGCTCAGGCGTGCTTTGAACGACCCGGACGCCCTCGTGCGCCGATGCGCCGCCGAAGCTCTCGCCACGCAACCGACCGCCGAAAATGTCGCGCCACTCGTCGCGCTGCTGCGCTCGACGGCACCTGACGATGATCACCTCATCCACGCCACGCGCATCGCACTGCGCAACCAGCTCCGCGATCCCGCCGTGCTCACCAGCCTCGCGCTCGACAAACAGTCCGCCGAGGAACGCGCGCTCGTGCTCGAAATGCTCCTCGCCGCATCCGGCGAAGCATCCGCGGAATTCCGCATGAAATTTTTCGAGAACCATGAAGACCTCTCCGGCGCGCTCTTCGCCAATCACCTCCCGACGCTCGCGCGCAACATCTCCACCGCAAAACTCGAATCCCTCTTCGCCCTCGCGCAGCGCAAGCTCGGCAAAAATCCCGAGCAACTCGCCGCCGGCCTCGATGCGCTCCTCTCCGCGCTCGATCAGCGCGGCATCCCGCCCGGCGCGACCTTGCGCACATGGGGCCCGCAAGTCGTCACCGCGCTCCTGTCCGCCAACGAACCCGCAGCCACCTGGACAAATTCGCCCGTGGATGGCGCGCCGCCTTCCGCAAACCCGTGGGGCTTCGAGGAGCGCAAGTGCGCCGACGGAAAAACAGTTGCGTTCATGTCCAGTTTTCCGCACGGCGAAAAACTCACCGGCACCCTGCGCTCGCCCGCATTCACGCTGCCGAAGACATTCAGCTTTTTCCTCTGCGGCCACGACGGCGCTCCCGGCAAACCCGCAGCGAAGACCAGCTTCGTCCGCCTGCGCGACGCGCAAAGCAACGCCGTGGTGCGCGAAGCCGCACCGCCGCGCAGCGACGCCGCGCAGAAAATCGCGTGGGATCTTTCCGACTGCGCGGGCAAGCGCGGCGTGATCGAAATCACCGACGGCAACACCGGCACCGCCTATGCATGGCTCGCCGTCTCACGCTTCGAGCCCGAGCTTCCCGGGCTGAAACTCGCCGCGCCACCCAACGCCTCGCGCCGGATGCAGACCGCAGCGGATCTGATCCGCACGCTGAAACTCACGGGCTTCGAGTCGGCACTCACGAAGCTCGCATTCGCATCCTCGACGGATGCGGATACACGCACAGCCGCCGCGCGCGCACTTCTCGGCAGCAGCGCGGAGAAGACACAGCCGCGGATCGCCGCCATCGTCGCCGACTCCGCCGCACCGGCACTGCTGCGCGAGAAATTTGCGCTCGCGCTCGCCGAGACAAAATCACCCGCGGCCATTGCCGCGATCACCACCGCGATGCGCGATGCGCCGCACCGCCTCCAGCAGTCATTCGCCACCGCACTTGCCGGCTCGCGCGAAGGTGCGGAGGCGCTGCTCGCGGCCTGCACCGAGGGCAAGGCACCCGCGATGCTGCTCCGCAACAAGTCGCTCCTCGACCGCTTCAAGGCCGCGAAAGTCCCCGGTCTCGATGCGCGCATCGCCGCACTCACCGCGAATCTCCCGCCCGCGAACGCCGAACTCGACAAACTGATCGCCGCGCGCAGCAAGGCATTCGATGCAACGAAGGCGAGTGCCGCTCGCGGGGCCGATGTCTTCGCGCGCAACTGCGCCGTGTGCCATGCGGTCGAGGGCAAGGGCGGCGCGCTCGGCCCGCAACTCGACGGCATCGGTGGGCGCGGCGCGGATCGCCTGCTCGAGGATGTCCTCGATCCAAATCGCAACGTGGATCGCGCATTCCGCATGAACGTGATCACTTTGAAAAATGGCTCGGTCATCGCGGGTCTCCCGCGCCGCGAGGAAGGCGCGCAGCTCGTGCTCGCCGACGCCGCAGGCCAGGAGACGCGCGTGACGATCGCCGACATCACCGAGCGCAAGGAGACCGAGACCTCGCTCATGCCGCCGACATTCGGCGAAATCATCCCGCCCGCGGAACTGGACGACCTGCTCGCATTTCTTCTCGGGAAACGCGCGCCGAAGTAGCCGCCAAAGCAGGCGGGGTTTTCGATCTCGCGCGGGCGGGCGCAGCTCCCTGTGGCGCTGGTTTGCAGCCTGTGCTAAAGCACACCGCGCGCGGCGGTCATCACTTCGAGCGTGCGCGCGAGGTTTTCCTCCACCGAGCAGTGCGCGGCCTTTTCCACCAGGCGCGGGCGCACGGCTTCGCGCCGCTGCGGATCGGCCCACGATGCGAGCGCAGCCGCGAGTGCAGACGTGTCACCGGGCGCGACGGCGTGGCCCTCCTCACCGTGCGTGATGATTTCGGCAAAGCCGTTCGCGGTCGTCGTGATCACCGGCAGCCCGGCGGCCAGCGCCTCGATGCACGCATTCGAAAACGGATCGTAAAGCGTCGGCAGCACGAAGACATCCGCGGCGGCGAGCATCGCGCGCAGTCTTTCGCCCGGCAGCGGGCCGAGGAAGCGCACGCGATCCGATGCCGGCAGCCCGCGCGTTTCGCCACGTCCGGCAACGAGCAGTTTCACCGGGATTTTCAGCGATTTCACCGCGGCGATGGCGTGCCGCAGGCCCTTGCGCTCCCAGCCGGTCCCGGCGAAAAGCGCGACGTAGTCCCCCGGCGCGAGGCCGAGTTCCGCGCGCACTTTTTCCCGCGCGCCAGGCTCCGCCGCGTGGACGGGCACGCCATTGTGAATCACATGCACACGCTCCGCAGGCGTGCCGTAGAGCCGGATGATCTCGTCCTTCACCATCTGCGAATTCGCGATGACGCGCTGTGCACCGCCGGTGAAAAGCGCGCATTCGAGTTCCAAAATCTCGCGGTGCTTGCGCTGCAGATTCCGGAACCAGCCGCGCCACGCCGGCTCGAACTGCCGCCGCCGCTCCAGCCACGCCGCATGCACGCCGTCGCCCGCGCGATACACGTCGCATGCCCACACGCGTTCGAGGCTGAAAAGGACATCCCAGCCACCCATCGCGCACCGTTCTGCGAGCCGGTCGGCAAAGCCCTGCGGCGTCTTCCCGGCCACGACGACCATCTCGTGCGGCCACACGTCGCGCGGCCATTCGCCGCCGCAGACGAGCACGGGTTCGTGGCCCGCCGCGCGCGCCGCGTCCGCAAAGCGAAAAAGATACGCCTCCGCCCCTCCGGTCGCGGAGTATCCACGGCGAACGAGACCGATCTTCATGGCTTGCGCGGGTGGTGAAAATGTCTCACGGCGTGTGCATCCTCACCGCCCGGCGTCCCGCGCGCAATCCCTGCTTCACCCGAAGCGTTCGTCCAAAAAAAGTTCGGCCCCCCGCAACCGATTGGCTACGGAGGGCCGATGTTCCCCCCAGAACAGTTTGTAAATTGTCGCATCCGTTTTCGAACGCTGCGCCGAGATTATGCCCCTCACCGGAACCCGCAAGTCTTTTCTCAAAAGCTTTTATCTGCGGATGAAATGACGCGCCGCTGCCTGCGGGAGCACGGGTATGACAAACCACCCCCGCGTCGTAGCGACGCGTGAGAACCGACGCGGGAAATCACCCGCATCCGGAATGATGCGCCCTCGGCGGCGGCTAGTTGACGCCGTGCGTGGCCCGCTCGCCGAGCAGTTGGCGCTCGGCCTCGATCCAATCGCCGAGCGAATCGCCCGGCAGCCCGAGCTCCTGGCGCTTTTCGCCGATGAAGTAGGCGCGCAGCGCGATGTCCTCCGTGAGGACGGCGGATGGCGCTGCTGCGGTTTTCTTCCTTGCGGGCTTGGCCGCTGGCACGTCCCCCGCGATGCGGGCGGCGGCCTTCGGCTGAGCTGCGGTGCGCCGCTTGGGCGCGGTGGTGGTGGCCGTTTTTTTGGCTCCCTCGTTTTTTTCTCGTTTGTTGACCATGGCTGTTTGTTTGTTCCATGCCGGTCCACGGTGGGGAGAGTGAAACCCGCCCGGCGAACGCGCTGTCTGCCAGAGACCGGGGAAAATTCAAACAGAAAAATCGCGACGTCCGCGTGCCGGGTGAAAAAGCGGTCATGCCCCGGCGGCGATCATCCGCGCGAAAGTCGTTCGCATCGCTTCCGTCCGAGACAGGCTCGAAGCCTTCACCGCACTGCGCCCCCGTCGCTGAATCCGTCGTGCGGACTCGAAGCGCGGCGCACCCTCACAAAGCCCGAATCCTTCTGCTGCGGCCCGTGCGGTCGCGCGCCGGCGTGGATGGGAAACGTGCGACGATCCGTCGGGCGATGACGGCAGCGCTCACATCCGGCTGCGCACTGTTTGCAACGATGCCCCGTTGCAAGGCGGACGCCGCGCGCCCCCGGCACATGGCGCGGATGAGCGCGCGCGACGGAGGCCGATGCAGCGGCGGAGTTTCTGCGGGGCGTTCCGGCGCTGTGGCAGATGGCGGAATCTCAACCGGCACGATCGGCTGCGCGACTTCGGGCGATGGCTCGGGTGCGGACACGTCTGCCGATGCCGGCCCGGCTTTTGTTTCCGGATGAATGATCGGCTCCGGGATTTCCCGTTTTGCAGACGCTGCAAATTCGGGCGCGGGAATTTCCACCTCGGCGGACGCCGGGATCTTGTCGGCAGAAATTTGGGCGGCCATCTCCGGCTCCGCAGGTGTCGCACCCGGCGCCGGCGCGAGCGACGGCCACAGCACGTCGAGAAGTTGGTTCATCAGCGCGGCGGCCATTTCGCGCAGCGCATCCTCCGAGAGCAGCGTGTCGGCGAGCGCGCGCGCATCCGCACCGGCGCTGTAGCTCGCGGTGATGTGGATTTCAAAATCGTCCGGCAGCCAGCGCGGCGCGGGAACCCCGCCATCAAGGTGCCGCGCGAGCCGCGCGGGAAAGCCGGTCGCGGCCTGCTCGCGCCAATGCTGGCGGATGGATTTGTCGCCGAGCATCGCGGGCAGCAGCGGCACGAAGATCTCGCGGTGCAGATCGTCGTCCGGGATCGCAATGCCCGCGCCCTCCGTCGCAGCGAGTCGCGCGGCGGATTCGTCGAGCAGGCGGCGGAACAATTCTTCGGATTGAGGATGCGGCGAACTCATCGCGGTGAGGATGGCAGCGATTGCAGCCGCGCTTGTCAAAGCGGGCGGCGGCCAATGTAACGCCGACGAGTCGTCGGCCCTGGTGTGTGAGCAGGAAGCGCAGCCAAGCTTACGGTGATCCAGCGAAGGACTGCACCCGCTCCGTGTTCACACGCCGGTGTGGCGACGACTCGTCGGCGCTACGATCAGCCGGCGCGTCATCACCTCCGCGGGCGGGTCGCGAGGCCGGGCTCCCAGTCGGGTTCGGGCCACCACGGCTTCTCGCCGAGCACATACGCGCCGAGCGTGTCGAGGCGGATGACGGGATTTGAGAGGATGCCTCCCACGAGTTCTTCGAGATCAGCGAGGGTCTTGCCTTCGGACATTGCCTGCGCGGCGGAATCAATTCCCGCCTGCTGCCGTGCCTTCAGCCTCGCGCGGAGCAGCGCGAAATGTGCGGACGCTGCGTGCTGTGCCTTCGTGCGTGCGGTGGTGAGCACGTCGCCTTTCATCACGCTCGCGACGGCTTTTTTTGCCGAGCCTTCGCACGATTTGCGCCATTCCTTTTCGCCGAATTTTTCGCGCACCTGCTGCGCGCGCTCTTTGCCGAGGTTGCGATCAATTTTATAGTGATACGGCTGCTTGCACGGCTCGATCAGTTTTTCGTTCGCCGGGTCGCCGTGCTCGTCGAGCCACAGCTCGGCGATGAACTCCGGGAACCAGCCGCGCACGAGGCGCAGCAGCGAACCGCGGCGGATGGTGTCCCACGCGATTGCGGCGAGCGCATTTTCCACCGCGACGAGATCCACGCTCACCTGCACGAGCGCGCGGAAGACGAGCTTCGGCTGCTTCACGCCGGGGACGTGACGCCACATTGCCCACGCCCGGCCGCGGTCGTCCCACGCGAGGAGTTCGCGGCAGCCATCCACGGCAGCGTGGCCGGGGCGGAGGAAGTGCAGCGTGAGATCCTCGATGACGACACCGCGATGCACGCTGAACTGCACCGCAAACATTGCTGCGAGCGAGTCGAGCTTGTCGGCGGGGATGAGCGGATTGCTGTCGCGCTTCATGCGGAAGCGAAACGAATTCGTGTCCTCGTCCCAGCGTTCCTCGAGGCCGAGATTGCGCTGGAGGTAGGCGCTGAATGCCTTGCCAAAATCATCCGCCGCCGCGTCCGCCGCGATGAGGTCGCGCGTGAGCTGGCTCTCGGGCGCGAGGCTGTGCATGCCGTCAATCACGTCCTGCTCCTCGATGCTCGCGCGCTCCTTCACGACGGCCTCCGCAAGCGCGGGGATCGCATCGAGCAGCGCCTGCGCGCCACCGAGGAATGCGCGCTCGCGCAGCTTCGGCAGCTCGGTGTCCACGAGATGCTGGAGGTCGGAGATGCTCGCGGTGTAAAGGCCGAAGCCCTCGGCGAGCACGCGGCGCCACGCCTCGTCGAGCGCGACGGCGTCGTCCTCGCCGGTGACGAATACGATGCACGGAATCGCGCCCGTGCGATCGATCCGGTCGAGGCGTCCGAGGCGCTGTTCGAGTCGCATCGGCGACCACGGCAGGTCGTGGAAAATCACGGCTTTCGCAAACTGGAGATTGAAACCCTCCTCGCCGGTCGCGTCGGTGATCAGCACGCGCGATGCGCGTTCGGCGGCGAAGTCGGAGAAGACTTCGCCCGCGGTGCTGCCGACCGTGCTTGTGCTCGCGACCTTCACTCCGTCCTTCGAGAAAAGAGTGTGCAGCCGCTTCGCGAGATCGGCGCAGAAGCGCGCGTTCGGGCAGAAGACGACATACTTGCCATTCGGACCGTCCTTCGCAGCACGGCGGCGGAGCGACTCGGCGATGAGGTCGAGGCGTGCTTCGGAAATCTGCCAGGCAAGTCTGTCGTCGGTGAGCGCGGCGAGGAGTTTCACCTCCGCGTCGGTGGCTTTCATGGCCTTCGCGACGTCCTTCACGAGCGTCGAAAGTTTTTCCGGTTCGGCGGAGATCGCCTCGGCGAGGCGAACGTATTCAGCGGCGGCGATCGCGCGGAGTTTTTCGTCACTCGCAACGCGCTTGCTCGTGGCGGCACGCCATTTTTCGAGTGCTTCCCAGAGCGCGAGGTGCGGCTCCTCGTCGAGTTCCATCTCCACGCTCTCGACGACATCGCGCACGAAGCGCTTGTGCGCGCCGGCGAGCCAGCGGCGGCGCGTGCGCAGCATGCGACGGTGGATGCGATACGTCTCGCTGATGTGCAGGTGCAGCTCGTGCTGGATCGCTTTCGCATCCGCACCGGGCTTTGCGAGCGCGGCGACGAGTTCCTTCACTGTCGGATCGTTTGGCAGCAGCGATGCGAGTTTGCCCGCGTGGAGTTTCACGAGCGCGGGCACTGTCGCGCTGCGCAGCGCGAGGAATGCCCGGCCCAGCTCGACGCGGCGCTTGGTGCGTTCCTTAAACTCGGCGAGCTTCGCGACGGAATAATTCTCCGGGTCGAGCAGTTCGAGCAGCGCGAGCAGATCGTCGTCGTGATGCAGTACGGGCGTTGCAGAGAGCAGCAGCAGGTGCTTCGAGGCGTGCGCGAGCTTCAGCGCGTTGCGCGTGATCGGTGACTCGGGCACTCCGTGGCGCGCGACGATGCGGTGCGCCTCGTCCATGACCAGCACGTCCCATTCGCCTTCGAGCAGCGCCCTGTTCTTTGCAAAATCCGAGTGCGCGAACACCTCGGCGTCATCGAGCTCGAAGCGCGTGTCGAGTTCCTCGCGCCACTGGCGCACGAGCGCGTCGGGTGCGACGACGGCGATGCGCGCGTCCGGCGCATCAAGGCGGATTTGCCGGAGGATGATGCCCGCTTCGATCGTCTTGCCGAGGCCGACTTCGTCCGCGAGCAGGTAGCGGATGACGGGATCGTGCAGCACGCGATCCGCGACCTCGGCCTGGTGCTGGAGGATTTCCACCTTCGATGAAATGAGCGCGGGCAGCCCGTGCGAGAGCTGGTTTTGCCGCTGCAATTCGCGCAGCAAATCGGCGCGCTGCTGAAAAAAGAACGGCGTCTCCTGCGCGAGTTCCGCGAGGACGACCGCCGGATCATCGCCGGACAAATAGGAGCGCACGGAGAACGCATCCTCGCGCATCTCGGTGAGCGTGGTCGCACCGGGAAAATGCACGAGGTAGCTGCGCATCGGCCCAAACGTCTGCTTCGGCGCGACAACGCGGCCATAGCGCACGACGCCGTTTTCCGAGTGAAAGACGCGCGTCTGGCTCGGCAGCGGCGGGTGTCCGATCTGATCGATCGGAGCGCCGGCTTCGACGAAGTTCACGACATCGGTGTAAAAGCGCAGCATGACTTTCGCGCCGTCCATCTTCGTGACTTCGGCAAAGCCTGCATCACGCCGCGCCATGGCGAGCACCTTGCAGCCGACATGCGGCTTGAAGCGAAGGACTGGCGGGGGCTCGACAGAATCGGCGGGTTCCTTCGCTGCGATTTTTTTCGCGGGCTTTGCGGCCTTCGCAGTTTTCGCAGGAGTGCGTTTGGCGGATTTTTTTGCGGCGGGCATGGGGGAGAAAAGTTACGGGGTGGGTTCTACGTGGGAAAACTGCCGATGCCAATGGCGGTTCGCGTTGCCGTGACCCGCATCATCCCGCTGCAAAGCCACCTGTCGCGAGCTTCGTTTGCCCGCTGGCTGTCTGATCGTGGTTTCGTGACGGCGGTGGCTCAGAACTTCCCGCCCGACTTCAGCACCGCAAGCTCGTGGATGCTCCAGAATTTCCCCTGCACCGATCCCGTCTGCGTGATGCGGATGAACTTCGCCTTCACCGGCGCAAACGGGATGTCCGTGATCGCCCCGCTGCCTTTCCCCTCGGCGACGGGCTTGCTCCACGTCGCGCCGTCGCTGCTCAGCTCGACCTTGTAGCCGCGCGGGAAATCATTTCCCGACTTCGCCGCGTCGAGCCGCACGCCCGCGATCTCCGTCTCGGCGGGCAGCTCAATCTGGAACCACTGCCCCGGTGCCTGCGAGGCGTGCGTGTCCCAGCGCGTCGTCGCATTGCCGTCGATCACCGCGCTGCACGCTGCGGCATTCGCGCTCGCGGTGAGCTTCCATTTTTTCGCATCACCGAGCGGCTTCGGCAGCGCATCGGTGAGTTCCTTCTGCGTCCATGGCTGCGTGCGATCCTTCGTTGCGATGCGCAGGCGCTTCACTTCCTCGGGCGTCACGAATGCGCCCGAATTCCCGAAGCTGTTCCGCACGTAGCTCGCGACCGACGCGATCCAGTCGTCCGTGTTCGTCGCCATTGAGACCATCTGCGCCTCGTAGGTCTTGCCATTCACCGGCCCCGCGAGGCCGTGCAACAGTGCGAGCACCGGCCCGTCGCGATGGCCGCCCACGGTCTTCGATCCCGCGAATGGCGGCGCCATCGTCACGCCTGCGGGCTGGCCCTGCATCGGCATGCCTTTGCCGTCGAACCCGTGGCACGCGAAGCACAGCTCCTTGTAAATCGCCTCGCCCTTTTTCAGCACGACGATCTGCTCCTTGCTGAAAACATTCGTGTCCATCGGCTTCGAGGACGTGATCAGCGCCTTGCCGATTTCCAGCACACCCTGCGATTTGCTCGCGGCGATCGTCGCCTGCGCGAGTATTTCCCATTCGAAAAAATTCTGCGCCTTCGCCGTGGCGATCACCTGGATGACGACGTTCGGATCCTTGTCGCTCGCCAGTGCCGAGATGTCCCTGAGCAGCGACCTGTCGCCCGCCTTGATCAGCGTTTCCGTCGCGCGAATCGCATTCTCGCGCACGCGCGGATTTTCGTCCTTCAGCTTATCGCGGGCGAGCGTCGCGTTGAGTGCGCCGAGACCTTCGAGCGTCCACATCGCGTGCATCCGAGCGAGCGGGTTCTTGCTCGTGAACGTCATCGCGCGCAGAGCGGGGACGACCGATTGATCCTGCCGGACGACGAGCAATTTCTGCGCAGTGTCGCGCCACCAGCCGTTCGGGTGTTCGAGGTGCCAGACGAGCTGCGCGGATTTTTCATCGAGCATGTGTGGCTGCGGGCCGGGCGTGAAATCCTTGTGCACGAGCCGCCAAATGCGTCCGCGGTTCGTATTGTTCTGAAGTCCGTTCCTCTCGACTTGCGGACGCAGATACGATCCGGGCCGCACCCAATTTCCCTCCTGAATGATCCCGCGATACGCATCCACGATGTAGAGGCATCCATCCGGCCCCGTCGTCATGTTCACCGGGCGGAAATTCAGGTCCGTGCTGCGGATGAATTCCGACTGCGGATACGGATTCTTCAGCGTCGTGATGCCGTCCTTCACCTCGACGATGCCGCGCCGGATCAGCCGACCGACGGGCTCGGGCAAAAACACATTGCCGCGCATTTCCGCAGGCAGCCGGTCGCCGCGGAAAATCTCCTGCCCGCACGACGCCGTGAAATGATTGACCGTGCCGTCGTCGCGATGCCGCCCCTTCCCGCCCTGCACGTCGAATGCGCCCACAGCCGGCCACACCGTCATCCAAGTGTCGTCCCACTGACTCGGCACATTGATCGCCCCGTACGCGACGTGCGTCTGGAAATTCCACACGCCCTTCTCGCCGCCCGCGTTCGAGAACCACGGCTTCCCGAAATCATCCTGGCAAAGTCCCCACTGCCCGCCGTTCGGCGCCGTCGGTTCCTTCAGCGCCGCACCCTTCGGATTCCACCGCAGCCGATACGCGTTGTAGGTCGTGTAGATCCAATTATCCATCGCCCACACGAGCCCGCTCGGCTGGTGCTCCATGTTCCCGCCGCGCGGCCCGCCCTCGAAGAACGGTTTCTTTTCATCCGAAACACCGTCACCGTTCTTGTCGCGGAATTCGTTCACGTCATTCGTGTTCGTCTCCCCGATGAGCACCGAATCCTGCAGCGGCAGCACCATGCGCGGCACGACGAGCCCGTCGGCAAAAACGGTGTGCTTGTCGTATTTCCCATCGCCCTTCGTGCTCTCGTGGCGCGACACGCGGCTCTTCGGATCGAGTTCTCCCGTGCCGTCAATATCCTGCATGTAAGTGCGCATCTCGACGACATAAATCCGCCCGTTGCCGTCGAACGCGATCGCCATCGGCTCCTTGATGTCCGGCTCGCTCAGCACGAGCTCGAGCCGGTAGCCGTCGGGGAGGTGGATCGTCTTCAGTTCCTCCTCCGGCGAAAGCGCAGGAATCTGTTTCAGCAACGGCGTCGCCTGTCCCGCAGCCGGCGTCGGCGCGGGCTCCGGCGCGGGCGGTGGCACGAGCGCGGACTTCGTGGCCGCGGGAGCAGGCGCGGGCGGTGCGGAAAATGCGGACGTCGCCGCGAGTGCGGCGGCCAGTGCGAGAGTCGGGAGCGATGCGTTGCGTGTGTGGATCATTGGATTTTGAAAGTGGTGCCGTTCGTATCAGCCGCGCGGCGGCCCGCAATGGGGCGAAGTGAAACCTTCCGCGCAAGGAGACATTTGAAAAAATGCACCCGGCCACGAGGAGCGGCGGGCGAAAGGTTGCATTTGCGCGCCGACGGCATTCTTTCAACAAGGCAAGGTGCGACGCGGCATTTCTTGGCCCCACCTTTCACTTGCCCGCGCGCGGCGGCTGGCTTTGACTCGCGATCCGAAAAATGGAACCTACCGCTGACATCGCACTCATTGGACTGGCCGTCATGGGCCAGAATCTCATCCTGAACATGAACGACCACGGCTACACCGTCGTGGCCTACAACCGCACCACGGACAAGGTGGACGCATTCCTCGCGAAGGAGGCCAAGGGCACGAATGTGCAGGGCGCGCATTCCATCGCCGAGATGGTCTCGAAGCTGAAGCGCCCGCGCCGCGTGATGATGCTCGTGAAGGCGGGCAATCCGGTGGACGAATTCATCGAGCAGCTCATCCCGCACCTCGAGGCGGGCGACATCATCATTGATGGCGGCAACTCGCTTTTCGACGACACAAACCGCCGCGTGAAACTTTGCGAGAGCAAGGGCCTGCTCTACGTCGGCACCGGAGTCTCCGGCGGTGAGGAAGGCGCGCGCAAAGGCCCGAGCATCATGCCCGGCGGATCGCCCGCCGCATGGCCGTTCGTGAAGGAAATTTTCCAAGCCGTGTCCGCAAAGGTGGACGATGGCGCACCGTGCTGCGACTGGGTCGGCGAGGGCGGCGCGGGCCACTACGTGAAGATGGTCCACAACGGGATCGAGTACGGCGACATGCAGCTCATCTGCGAGGCGTACAACATCATGAAAAACGGCCTCGGCATGTCCGCGGACGAGATGCACGAGGTGCTCGCGGAATGGAACAAGGGCGAGCTCGACAGCTACCTCATCGAGATCTCGCGCGACATCCTCGCGAAGAAGGACGAGGACGGCTCGCCGCTCGTGGACAAGATCCTCGACACCGCCGGGCAGAAGGGCACGGGCAAGTGGACGGTGATCAATTCGCAGGATCTCGGCATCCCGATCACGCTCATGGCGGAGGCGGTCTATTCGCGCTGCGTGTCGGCGCTGAAGGATGAGCGCGTGAAGGCGGCAAAAAAGCTCAAGGGTCCGAACCCGGCACTGAAGGCCATCGCATCGAATCCGGAAAAGAAGAAGGCATTCATCGAGGACATCCGCCTCGCGCTCTACGCCTCGAAAATCGTGAGCTACGCGCAGGGCTACATGCTCATGCGCTCAGCGGCGAAGGAGTACGGCTGGAACCTCAACTACGGCGGCATCGCGCTGATGTGGCGCGGCGGCTGCATCATCCGCTCGCGTTTCCTCGGCAAGATCAAGGAAGCCTACGACAAGAACGCGAAGCTCTCGAATCTGCTGCTCGACGACTTTTTCCGCGGCGAGATCAAGAAGTCGCAGAAGGGCTGGCGCAACATCGTCGCGACCGCGGCGAAGAAGGGCATCCCGGTGCCGGCATTCAGCACCGCGCTCGCGTTCTTCGATCAGTATCGCAGCGCAGTGCTGCCCGCGAACCTGCTCCAGGCGCAGCGCGACTACTTCGGCGCGCACACCTACGAGCGCGTGGACAAGCCGCGCGGCGAATTCTTCCACACGAACTGGACGGGCCGCGGCGGCGACGTCTCCAGCAGCACCTACACGGTGTAGCCGCGGGGATTCCGCAGATTGAAAAAAGGGCGCCGGTCTCAGACCGGCGCCCTTTTTGTTTTCGGCGGGCAGGACGGACAGGATCGGGATGTCCGCGGAAAAATCTGCAAAATCACGATCTGCTGCCCGATCGTGCGAAAGTCGGATCCGCCAGTTTCGCGAGACTCAGTGGCCTGAATCGCGCGGCAGCCTTGCGCTCAGGCCGGCTGCGGCTCGAGTTCGGCTTTCTCCTTTTCGCCGGAGATGCTCGGCTCGCAGAGGCACCACGCGCAGATGATGAGCGCGAGATTCAACGCGACGAAAATCCCGAGTGCGATCATCACGCCGGAGGTGAAGCCGTAACTGTGCAGGCCGATGCCGAGGTTGTTCACGCCGAACCACGACCATGAGGTGACGATATTGCCGCCGACTGCGAGACACATGAGGCCGCGATCATGGACGAGGCGGCCCCAGCGGGCGTGGAGCAGGATGGCGTTCCAGACCACGATCATGAGCGCACCGTTTTCCTTCACGTCCCAACCCCAGAAGCGGCCCCAGCTTTGATCCGCCCACAGTCCGCCGAGCACCGTGCCGACGAAGCTGAACAGCGTGGCAAAGCAAACGATGGCGTAAACCATGGTGGTGATAACGCGGCCGAGCGGCACGCCGGCGCGCTTGGAAATCATCCCGGCAGCGACCACGGCTGCGCCTGCTGCAGGCCCCGCAAGGATGGCGGTTACTCCGGCGACGTTCGCCGTTTGAAGTTCCGATGCGGTTTTACCGAGGCGATTCGAGAACGATCCCAAAATAATGTAAATGATTGCCAGAATACCTGCGACGAACGTGGAGGCGTAGCCGAGCGTGACCATGACGACGTGCGTCGCGAGCCAGAAGTTTGTGTCGAGCACGGGCTGCAGCACCTTGAAAGCCGCGCCGTCCTGGATCTGCAGGTAGTGCGCGATGAAGAGCGCGCAAAATTCGAGCGCAGCCGCGACGACCACGCCGATGGCGTACGGGTAAATTTTCTCAAACAGCAGCCCAAAGATCGCCGCGGCCCAGCCGATGAAAATCGCGGACGTGTAGAGCGTGGTCACCGGCGGGCGGCCCTCGATCATGAAGCGTGCGACGAGGCCTGCGGTGTGAATGAACAGCACGAGCAGCATCAGTTGCACGGCGCTGCGGCGCATCCATTCGAGCTTCGCGGGGCTGAACCACGATACGATCGCCATGAGCGCTGCGAAGACGGCGATGCCCATGCCGTAGTAGAACGGTGCGGCGAAGCTGAGGAGCTGTTCGCGCGCGGCCTTGTTCAGGTCGGCTGCGAAGCCTTCCTTCGCCTTGATGCTTTCGAGATGGCTCTTCACCGCAGCGGCAAAGCCCGGCTTGTCGCCCGCGCGGAATGCCTTCGCCATGTCCGCATAGCCTGCGAGCGTCGCCGCGGTCTCACCGCGTTCGAGCGCGAGCACTTCCTCAAAGGCGCTCGCCCACTTTGAATCCTTCGCCACGTCCGCACCCTTGCGCGGCGCGATGAGCGCGGCGGAAGTCCGCTGCTCCTCGCCCCATCCGTATGCCTCCTGATCAAATTCCTGCCCCTGCAGGCTCGCCTTGAACGCGTCGCGCCACGCGGCGATGTGCCTCTGGTAATCCACAAGACCCTTTGTGAGATTGCCGCGATCCGCCGGGCCAAAGGTGAGTTTCATTTTCCGGTATGCCTGCGCGCCGCTCGCGAGGCGGATGAGCGCCTGCTCGTAGGTCGTCTGCTTGTCGCCTTCCTTCGCGGATGCGCGGCGCACCTCGGAGATGAATTCACTCCACTTCGGTTGGAGCTGCTCCCACGAGAAATGCTTGCCGTCCGTGTGCTTCTTCGGATCCGCGTCCTGCGGCAAATCGAAGAGTCCCTTTACGTCGGGGTTATCAATGCGGATCACCGGGCGCGTGTCGGCGATCTCGGGCGAGACCATCGCCTCCAGCGCCCACTCGGAGGCACTGGCCATGAGCGGCTTGTCCATGAAGCTTTTCCACGGCTCGTAATTCGCCTCCTGCTTTCCGCGCAGCAGCGTGAGCACCGTGCGCGCGAGCGTGTCCATCGGCATGTGGCGCCCGTCCACGACGACGGGGATGCGGCCAAATTCGTTGAATGCCAATTCCTTGTCCGCGGGCACGCGGACTTTCCCGGCATACCAGCCGGCGAAGAGGAGCGTGATGATGAGAGGGAGCCACTTTTTCATGCGAGCGCGGACGTGCTTTGGGAGTTAGGAGTTAAAAGTTAGATGTTAGGTGTTGAGTCGGCGGCGTTGGATCGGATGTGAGAGCTTCAACATCTAACATCTAACTTTTAACTCCTAACTCCTAACTTCAAAATCAAACTGCCGCTGTGCGTGGGCGGTTGCTGAAGACAACGTAGGCGATGCCGAGGAACGCGGCGAATTGCGCGATGCTCACGGGCCACAGCATCGCGCCGTGCGTCTCCTGGTATTTCAGGGCGAAGGGCACCGCGAGGATCGTGGGCACGAGCAGCAGCACCATCGAGAAGACGAGATGCTTCCCGCGCCACACCTGCCACGCGAGCACGCCGCGGATGAACGGCGTGACGGCGACGACCGCGAGCGCGAACAGCGTCCCATTTTTGATCGCGATGAACGCGAGGAAAACATCCGGCAGCATGATGAGCACCGCGCACAGCGGCAGCAGCGGATGCGGCACGCCGAAGCTCGGCGGCGGCAGGCCCGCGCGCTTCGCGAGGAAGCCGGTGAGGTGGAAAAGAAACTGCCACAGCAGCCCGAAGCCGACGAGCAGGCAGCCCGTGTAGGGCGCGAGCATGCTCGGGTTTCCGACGACTTGCAGGCCGCTGTTCCGCCCGCCTTCCTTCTCCTCCATGCCGGCAAAATCCGCAGGCGGTCTGCCGCTTAGTGCGGAGAGCAGCGCAGCAGTGCCGGGGCCGCGTTCGCCCTGGCCCATCGTGCTCTGGTAAAATGTGAGGCCCGCGTAGCGCAGCGGGTTGTTCATCGTGATGTCGGTCGCGCGATCTTCCTTCGTGATCGGGTTGATGATCTGCACGCGGCTCGCAAATTCCTTCGCTTGCGCGGTGCCCTGATACACCTCCTGCCGCGCACGCACGAGCTTGAGATTGTAGGGCAAATAGTAGCGTTCGTTGCGCATCTGGACGCGCCACTTTTTCCCGCCCACCTCGAACTCCTGCGGATTCAGCCGCCCCGACACGAGCCATGTGCCGAGCGACTTTCCACTCTCGATGATCTCGAGGACGGCCCATTGAAAATTGCGCCCCATCTTGTCGTCCTTCACCTCGGGCCGCGTCACGATGCGCGCGCCCCGGCCCGAGCCGTTCGTCGCCATCGGCTGCTCTTTCTCCGCTTCCGCGAGATGCCCGGACTCCTCGAGTTCCGCGACGAATTGCATCTCCGGCCCCATGCGCGGCTCGCCGAATTTCCGCGCGCGCTCGCCGGCCTGCTTGAATGCGCCGAGCATGTCCTCGCGGAACTGCTTCTTCACCGCCGCCATCAGATCCGGTGCGCGCTTCGGGTCGGCGGCGATGACCTTCACCTCAGCGAGGATCTGCTCATTCGTGCCGCCCAGTTTTTTCATCGCGCGACGCCACACCATCGCGCGCTCCACGTTTGCCATGTCCGCCTCGGCGACGGGAAGGAGCGCCGCGGCGGTGGAAAATTTTCCGTCCAGCGTCGCGAGCGCGACCTTCAGTCGCTCCGCCATTTTTTTCACCGAGTCGGGGCTGAGCACGTCGCCATTCATGCCGAAGTCCAGCACGCGCACGGTGAACGGCAGCTTCTCGTGCTTCAGCTCGGCGGGCAGCTTTGATCTCGAAAACAGGCCCATCGGCTTGAAAAAATTTTCGTGGAACGACACGGCCTCGTCGTTGTCCGCATCCTTTTCGCGCAGGAAGACAAGTTCCGCGTCGCGGTGATGCTCGGTGAAGTTGCGCGCCTCGCCCTCCTCGAAGCCCAGGAAGCTCTCGACCTGCTTTTCGTCCGTGATGAACTGGCCGACGAGCAGCACGATGATGCCGAAGTGCGTGAGCTGAATGCCGAACTTCTGAAACTTGAGATGGAACCGCTTGAAGTGCGCGGCGAGCAGATTGACGAGCAGCATCCCGCCGAGCAGATGGCCGCCGGGGAAAAATGGAATTCTGATGCCTTCAGGCAGAGTCAGCGAAATCCGACCACCGAACAGATGCAGACCGAAATCATGTGGAACTGTCCACCAGACGAGCAGCGACTTGAACCACCGAGCTTGTGCGTTCCAAAGCCCCTCGTTCACCTGCGCGATGCTGCCGAGAAAGACGAGCGCCACCGAGATGCCGAGCAGCCAGACGGTGAGGCGGACTGAAGTGAGGAATTTCCAGAGCGAGGACATCAGGGAAGTTTGCTTGCGAATGCGACGAATGCCTCGCGCGCGGCCGCGACCGCGGGTGCGTCGCCGAGGAGCTTGATGAAAAACCACTGCCCGTCGTGCGGCACGATCGCGCCGGTGAGCGCGCGGGCTTCATTTTTCAAATCCACGATCACCGCGCCCTCCGCACCGGCGAGCGGCTGCGCGAGCTTCGCGATTTCGTCATCGGGGATTGCGGCGAGCTTGAGCTGGTTTCGCCAGCGTTTCACATTCTCCACGGTGCCGCCGGTCGCGCTGGGAAAAATGCTCACCATCACCTCGGCCTTCGCGCCGTCCTTTTCCGGCACGGTGAATTTCGCCTGCTGCATCGGCCCCGGCGCGACCTCGGTCCAGCCCGCGGGCACGGGGCCGGGCCAGCCTTTTTCCTCGGCAGCCGGTGCCGGTGCGGATGCGCTGCCCTCGGCAAATTTCACCGTCTTCAGGAACTCAAAGAACGCGGGCTTCTGCGCCGTGACCACAGCGTCGGGGCCCTGGATTTTGAAAAACAAACTGCCCTCGGGCCGATGGACGAACGCGACCACGAAGCGCGTCGGCTTGTCGTCCTTCGCATCGGCAACCTCAAACATGTGCCCCGTCGCGCCGGCGATCGGGACGTTTGTGAGCATCTTCGCGGCCTCGGTTTCCTCGAGCGCTTCCTGCCCGCGCACCTGCCGCCACATGTTCACGAGGATCGTCTCTTTTCCCTCCATCGAGGTGAGCGCCGTGATCGCCATCGAGGCATCGCCCGCCGCGAAGCGCCCGACATTCGCGGCGTCCGGGCCCGCGTCCTTCCAGCCCGCGGGCAGCGTCCACGTGAGCGCGGGACGCCACACTTTTTCCTCGTCGCGCGCGGGCGGCTTGCGGCCGTGGTCGTGGCCGTCGTCCTCACTGTGCGCGGTCTCTTTCGGCGGCACAAATGGGCGATCCTTCGGCGCGTCATACACGCGCGGAACTTTGCGCTCGCAGCCCGCGAGGGCGGCGGCGAAGGCGAAGGCGCAGAGGAGAGGAGTGGTCTTCAAGCGAAGGAGTGTCATCGGCCACGGGCGGCGGGTCAACCCGAGCGGGGGCGGGCTTCTTAGCGATCCTCCGGGGAAGCGCAAGGGCATGGTGCGCGTTTCGGGAGCAGGGAACGCACGCGGGTGAAGTGCTCCGGCCCGAAGCCCATCGCGAGCTTCAACTGGTAGTCGCGCTCAAGGACGTTCGTGATATTGCGGCAGCGGCGCCAGTCGGCGAATGAAATGCTGCCGCGCAGCAGCGCCCACAGCCCGTTGCACGGGACGGGAAAATCGCTGCCATGCAGCAGGCGCTCGCCGAGCAGGCCCGCATTTTTTCCCACGCACCGCTTCGCGAAACGGCCGCGCTGCGGGACATTCCACGCGCTCGTGTCGCCGTGGAGGTTCGGCCACTTCGAGAGCATGTCGGCGAAGATGTGGAAATATTGCGGTTCGCCGAGGCCGCTCTTCGTCGCGGCGTGCGCGGCGATGACGGTCACGCCGCATTCGAGGGGAAGCGTGAGCACGCGCGGATCGGAATACGCGACGTTGATCACCTGCACGGTGTGCTCGCCTCCCGTGTGCGCGAGCAGCGGCAGGCGCACCTCCGCCATGCGTTCCCAAAATTTCCGGTAGCGCGTGTCGTTGCAGTCCACGTTGTGGCAGTTCGGCAGGAGCTTCAGCACCGCTGCGCCCGCGGCGATGCAGCGATCGAGTTCATCGAGCGCATCGGGCCTCGCGGGATGGATGCTCACCGCCGGGATGAATTCCGGATGCTCGCGCGCGAGCCGCAGCACGTAGTCGTTCGGCACGTGGAAGGAGCCGGTGCCCTCCATCTTCGATCCATCGGGATGCCAGACCTCGTCCTGCGCGAGGATGACGATCGCGCCGAGCGAAGATTCCCGCACGAGCCGCAGCAGATGCGCGACGTAGCGCTCGTCAAAATCGTCCGCGTGCAGCGACGATGCGCCGAGGCCGATGTGCCGGAGCATGTGATTCGCCAGCGGCTTCTGCCACCACGTCGCGCCGAGCCGCAGCCAGCATCCGCTGCCGGATTTCCCATTGCCGACGATGTGAACGTGGCAGTCCACGGGCTGCATGTTTTGGCTGCTGTTGGATTCCATGGTCGGAGTCATTTTGGGACATCAAGCAAACGCGGCACGGCTGCTTCTGCGAGGAAGAATCGCACGCTTCGCAGGGCGGCGCGCAAAAGTAGTCCGGGGCTTTAGCCCGGACCGACGGATGTTCCGGGCTAAAGCCCCGGACTACTTTGGCCAGAGTTTTTTCTTCTGCAGCCACTCCGCGACGAGCGTGCGAAATGCGAGCGCCGCTGGCGACGTGCAGGCATCGGCCCAGACCATCACGAGATCCACAGCCTGCACCGGAATGAGCGGGCGGAAGACCAGCGGGCCTCCTGCGCCGACGACTCCCACGCTGTCCGGGATGATGCCGATGCCCGCGCCAGCCTCGACGTAGCTGAGCACGGTGTGGATGACGCTTGGTGTATGGACGAGCCGGGGTGTGAATTTCGCACGCTGGCATGCGGTGAGGATCGCATCGTGCAGGCCGACACCTTCGCGACGGGCGAGGATTACGAGCGGCTCGCCCGCGAGTGCGCGCCACGGGACTTCGCGTTTTTTTGCGAGCGGATGACCGGCGGACAGCACGGCGTGGAACGGCTCGCGGCGCAGCACGGTGATGTGCAGGCCGTGCGCGTGTTGCGCGAGCACGGGGCGCGTGAGGCCGATTTCGAGACGGCCGCGCGCGACCATCTCCCACACGCGCTCGGGCGTGCGCTCCTCGAGAATCACCGAGACGCGCGGGTAGCGACGGCGGAATTCCGCGAGCAGCCTGCCGAGGAACGCCTGCGTCGGCGGACCGATGTAGCCGACGCGCAGCTCCCCTTCCTCGCCGTTCGCGATCCGCTGCACGCGTTTCACCGCGTCATCCACGCGCTGAAAAAGAATCCCGATCTCGTGCAGCAGCATCGCCCCGGCCTCGGTGAGCGAGACGGCGCGGCGGTTCCGCAGCATGAGCACCGCGCCGATGTCTTCCTCGAGTTCCTTCACCGCGCGGCTGAGCGCGGGCTGCGCGATGTGCAGCCGGAGCGCGGCCTTGGAAAAGCTCAGTTCCTCGGCGACGGCTTGGAAATATCGGAGGTGGCGGAGTTCCATGCGCTGATACCTCACAGGCATGACGGCTATCGCAAGATTTGATTTCAGGTATCAGCGACGGGCTGCCACTTTCCAGTCCCGGGACTGCGCGCCATGAGTCCCGGGGGTTATCCGATGAACAACGTCCAACTCGCCGTCCAATTTTTCCTGCAGCTCGCGGTGATCCTGCTTTTCTGCCGCATCGTCGGCGCGATTGCGGCGCGCTTCGGGCAGCCGCAGGTCGTCGCGGAAATGATCGCGGGCGTGCTGCTCGGGCCGTCGCTCTTCGGGTTGCTCGCGCCGGAGTGGCAGCAGTGGCTTTTCCCGTGGGACAAGACGCAGCATCTGCGCGACACTCAAAGCTATCTTTTCCCCGCATCGCAGCTCGGGCTCGCGCTCTACATGTTCATCGTGGGGATGGAATTCCGGACGGACATTGTCGGGAAAAGGCTGAAAAGTTCCATCGCTGTTTCCGTCGCGGGAATGGCCGCGCCATTCGTGCTCGGAGCTGGGCTGGGCTGGGTGTTTTTCCATCACACGGATCTCTTCCCGAAGAAGACCTCGCTCACCGAGGCGATGCTTTTTCTCGGCGCGTCGATGTGCATCACGGCGTTTCCGATGCTCGCGCGGATCATCCATTTCAAAAAACTCGCCGGCACGACGATGGGCACTGTGGCGATCGGCGCGGGTGCGATTGACGATGCGACGGCGTGGTGCCTGCTGGCCGTGGTGCTCGCGAGTTTCGATCACGACGCGAGTCGTGCGATCATGAACATCGGCGGAGGCATCGGCTATCTCGTCGTTTGTCTTTTCATCGTGAGGCCGCTGCTGGCGCGCGTTCAGTCGTGGATGCAGAAGGATGGCGAACTGACCGACGCCGGGCTCGTCATCGCGCTGGCGCTGATGTCGCTCGGCGCGTGGTTCACGGATCTCATCGGGCTGCACGCGGTGTTCGGGGCGTTTCTCATGGGCGCAGCGATTCCGCGCGGCGTGTTCACGCGCGATCTCATCGCACGCATCCAGCCGCTCGCGGTGGCGCTGCTGCTGCCGCTGTTCTTCACCTACTCGGGACTGAATACGAAAATCGGCCTGCTCAACACGGGCTTCCTGTGGCTGATGTGCGGCGCGGTGCTCGTCGCGGCTGTCGTGGGAAAAGGTGTCGCCTGCTGGCTTGCCGCGCGCGCCACGGGAATCTCGAACCGCGAGGCGCTCGGCATCGGGGTGCTGATGAATGCGCGCGGGCTGATGGAGCTGATCATCATCAACATCGGCCTCCAGCGCGGGATCATTTCCGAGGGCCTTTTTGCCACGCTGGTGATCATGGCGGTGGTCACAACACTCATGGCCTCGCCGATCTTCGAGCGGCTCGTCGGCACGGGGACGTTCAAGGCGGAGGAGTGAAATTCAAAGCACGCTCTATTCGCGGAACCGGAGATAGTCTTCGTCAGGCAGCGATTCGGAGCGACGGAATGCGAGATAGACTTCCGTGAAGCCGGTCTCACGAATGAGCAGCATTGTTTTCGCGATGGTGTCGTAACGGGCTCGACGATCCGCGCGGACTACGACTGTAATGGGGATTTTCAGTGTGGCACGGCGAAGCAATTCGGCCTTGAGAGCGGAGTCGGAATCGAAGTGACGTTCAGCGATAATCCGTCCTTCGTGCTGGTCGATGTTGATTACCAAACCGCTGCTACACGGGAGTTTTCCGCTCTGAATCAATGCAGAGCTTGCAGACATGGGAAGCGTCACATCGGAGGACTGTCGCTCGCACGTTGAGAGCGTGAGTGCGACCGATACGATGAGTAGATTGGCCTTCATGGCCAGGGTTTGACTCAGCAGATGCTCAGTACTTTCTCGACGACGTCGAGCGGGCGCGGGAGCTGGCGTTTTTCCAGCTCGGGCGAATAGATCGCAGGCGCATCAATGCTCGTGATGCGCAGGACGGGGGCGTCGAGTTCGTCGAAAATCTTTTCCATGATCATCGAGGCGATCTGCGCGCCGACGCCGCAGAAGGGTTTGTTTTCCTCGATGTAGATCGCGCGGTGCGTCTTGCGGACGCTTTCCAAAATCGTCTCCTCGTCGAGCGGGCGGATGCTGCGCAGGTCCACGACTTCGGCGCTGATGTTGTGTTCGGCGGCGAGGATGTCGGCGGCGGTGCAGGCGGTGAGCGCGGCGCGGCCGTGGGCGATGAGTGTGATGTCGGTGCCCACGCGCTTGATGTCGGCCTTGCCGAGCGGGATGAGGTATTCCTCCTCGGGCACTTCCCATTTTTCGCCGTAGAGGAGCGTGTTCTCCATGAACATCACGGGGTCGTTGTCACGGATGGCAGTCTTGAGGAGTCCTTTGGCATCGTAAGGTGTCGCGGGGCAGACCACTTTCATGCCGGGGATGTTTGCCAGCATGTTCTCTGGCGTGTGGCTATGGGTCGCGCCGACATT